>NZ_FBWL01000158.1 GCF_001517425.1 Clostridium sp. C105KSO13
TAGGCGCGAAGCGCCGCATTTTTCGAGTAAACTGTCAAGTGTTTTTTGACAAAAAAGTGGGGGATTTTAATAAAAAAGGGATCTGAAAGCCTTGGATTTACTGGCTTAGAGATTCCGAGAGATTATTCAATATTAAGGAGGTAAATATCTGAATTATATAAAACATAAAGGTATGTCCGAAAACTGCCGAGGACAATTGAGATAACACAGTATGGCCCGGAACAATAGCAACCCTTAGATGTATCGCCAGCAGTGAAATGCCGCCGAAGATAAATACAATGATTCCTGCCAGTGTACGTAAAATCATCTTTGCATTTCGTACTGCCGGATCTTTAAAGCTTGGAACCGAATCACTCACTGCTTCTATACCGGACATTGCGGAACAGCCGGAGGAAAATGCTTTTAGCAGCATAAGGACTCCGATTCCTTGTATTGATTCCTTAGGAAACACCCCTGCCGAGTATTCAATAGGGTGAAGGCTGCCGGTTGCCAGTCTGAAGAATCCAACAATAATAAGCATCACCATGGAAAAAATAAAAATATAAGTCGGCAGTCCGAATATTTTCGAAGCTTCTCTTGCCCCCCTGAGATTGATCAGTGTAATAATGGAGGCAAAAATCAGGGAAATCACTACCTTATAGTCGTGAAAAGCCGGAAAGGCAGATACAAGGGCTGCGGTTGAAGATGATATACTGACCGCCACAGTCATGATGTAATCAATAATCAGAGCAGCTGCTGTCAAAAGTGCTGCTTTATTACCAATATTTTCCTGCGCTACCGCATAGGCACCACCGCCCTGCGGGTAGTGATTAATAATCTGCGAGTAAGAAAATACTAAAATAAGTAAGAGAAACAGTATCGGTATGACAACATATGGCACAAAATGAAATGCTGCGGCTCCCACAAGCGGTATAAGAACAAGTAGAATTTCCTCAATCGCATAGGCAACCGAAGATACGGCATCACTGGCCAGTATAGGAAGCCCCCACAACTTTGATAATTTTTCATGTGCAAGCTCATTGTTCTTCAATGGTTTGCCTAATAAGACATCTTTAATATTCACTTTAAAACCTCCAAAACCTGTATTCAGTTTTATTCTGCGAAGGCAGCGGGCCAACACAAAGCGCATCAAATCTTAGCCACTAAGTATATGAAGTTCCCTTCTGTTTGTCAATAGATTTTGAGGAGAATAATAATATAAAATTTACTTATACTATTAGATAAATATTTAGAAGGGCAGAAATAAATGAAAACATTGGAAGAGTTATACAGCGACATTCTCAATCAGAAAATATCATTGAAAATTCCATTACCGCCGGAATATGAACCTTATCATCTGGATTGTCTCCTGAAACCACATGATTATGCACCTGTTGTCTTTAATGAACCCTGTGAGAAATGCGAATACGAGCGAGCATGTAAAAACAGCTGTATTTTCGATGCAATAGAAGAGGACAGGGATGGAAAGCTGCGTATCAACCCCGACTTATGTACCGGGTGCGCAGCATGCATAGAAGCATGTAAATCAGAAAAAATTACTGCGGGAAAAGATGTGCTTCCTGCAATGAAAGCTGTCAGAGAAGCGAAAGGCCCTGCCTATGTACTGGCCGCTCCGGCGTTTCTGGGACAGTTTAGTGAAGAGGCCACCCCTGGAAAACTGCGCACAGCTTTTCAGGCCCTGGGCTTTACAGGAATGGTCGAGGTAGCATTGATGGCGGACGTTCTTACCTTAAAAGAGGCACTGGAATTTGACAGGAATGTTCTGGAAATCGGGGATTATCAGCTTACAAGCTGTTGCTGCCCGGTGTGGATATCCTTGATACGCAGGATATACCATGAATTGATGCCACATGTGCCGGGAGCGGTATCGCCTATGATTGCCTGCGGGCGGATGATAAAATTGCTGCACCCGGATGCAGTTACGATTTTTGTAGGGCCCTGCCTGGCAAAGAAAAGCGAGGCAAGAGAACCGGATATCGCCGGAGCGGTGGATTATGTGCTTACTTTTCAGGAAGTACAGGATATATTTGAAGCGGCAGATATCCATCCCGAGGAAATGGCGGACAATGAGAAGGAGCATTCTTCCCGGGCCGGACGGATCTATGCACGCACGGGCGGTGTAAGTGAGGCAGTACAAAAGACTACAGAACAGCTGCGGCCGGACAGGAAGATAAAGGTTCGGGCAGAACAGGCAGATGGAATCCCTGCCTGCCGTGAAATGATAAAACGTATACAAAATAAAGAGACAGAGGCAAATTTCTTTGAAGGAATGGGATGCCCCGGGGGGTGTGTGGGAGGTCCAAGAGTGATTCTGAATAGAGAGGCAGGGCGGCAGCATGTCAATGACTATGGAGAAAAGGCTCCGTTTGCCACACCTCTTGAAAATCCTTATGTAATGAAACTACTGGAAGAATCGGGATTTGATACCATAGAAGATCTTATTGAGAAAAGTGATTGGCTTATCCGGGACTTGACATGAGATTTTCCTTCCTCTATGCTTGGGGTAGAACTGTAGAGAGAAAGCGGACTGATGCGCAGGAGGAAAAAAATGGAGCAAAACACGAAAGGATTTATATATTATTATCCATCAGACATAGGAAGAATAACTCTTGCCTCGGATGGGAAAAACATTACCGGACTATGGATACAGGGGCAGAAGTATTATGGAAGTACAATGGAAAAGAGCAGTACAGAGGAAAATATTGGAGAAGAAATGCGCCCGGTATTTAAGCAGGCAAAGCTATGGCTGGACACTTATTTTTCCGGAAAAGAACCGGAATTCCCCCTGCCTCTGGCACCAAAAGGAAGCCCTTTTCGTCACAAGGTGTGGAAGATACTCTGTGATATACCTTACGGGCAGGTGGTGACCTATGGAGATATTGCCAAAGCTCTGGCGAAAGAATTAGGGAAAAAGAACATGTCTGCACAGGCTGTGGGGGGTGCCGTGGGGCACAACCCGATTTCTATTATGATTCCCTGCCACCGTGTGGTAGGTGCGGATGGCAGCCTTACGGGATATGCGGGCGGAGTTCACACCAAGGTAAAGCTGCTGGAACTGGAGCGTGCTGATATGGAGGGTCTTTACATTCCGAAGAAAGGAACAGCTCTTTAGGCGGGAAGTAATGATAAGGAATGATTTTCCGGGATTGTCATATATTTATTTAACAGATGATATAGAAAAATAAGGATGGATATATGCAGGAATTTATCATTCAGGTTATGAATCAGTTTGGATATCTGGGAGTCTGCTTTTTAGTTGCAGTAGAGAACATTTTTCCGCCGATTCCCTCGGAAGTAATTTTGACCTTCGGGGGGTTTATGACTACATATACGCGATTGACCGTTCCAGGCGTAGTAATATTTTCAACTCTGGGTTCCACAATCGGGGCACTGGTGCTCTACTGGGCAGGAACAGCCCTTAGTCCCCAGCGGCTGGATACGCTGATGAAGGGCCGTGCATTTACGTTGCTTGGGTTTGAGAGAGAAGACATGGAGAAAACAGTGCAGTGGTTCGATAAGCATGGGAAAAAAGCCATTCTTCTGGGGCGCTGTGTTCCTATTATACGAAGCCTGGTGTCTGTCCCGGCAGGCATGGCACAAATCAGCATGCCCCTGTTTCTCACGTATACAATGATTGGAAGTACTGTCTGGAATATTCTGCTCGTGTCCCTGGGAGCAATTCTGGGAGCTTCCTGGGAAATCGTTCTGGTATATATAGGAAGATATTCGGCATTTATAAAGGCTGCATTGGTTGTGACAGTACTATTTTTTGTGATTCGGCTTGTGAAAAAGAAAATCAGCTGACAGATAACAGTTCAGTCATCAGCTCGATTTCGCTGTGCTTCATCTCGCTGTGGCAGAGCGCTATATGATTTTTCGTCAGCTTACGCATGCGAAAGCAAGCTTTCTTTTGCATAAGCTATCAAAGATCCGTATGGCTGCACTGTTCTCAAGTTACTTTTCAACTAATAAAATTGGTGTTATAATAGCACAGTACCGGAAAAGAAAATATATGGGAGATACGAAGGTGATTTATGTTTGGCTATGTGAAAATTAATGAGCCTGAACTTAAGATGAAGGACTGGAAAAAATATAAGGCCTATTACTGCGGACTTTGCAGGTCACTGAAAGAGCGGCATGGGAGTTTGGGACAGATGACACTGACCTATGACATGACTTTTGCCGTTATTTTGCTGACTTCGCTGTATGAGAGTGAGACGAGACTATCCGGCCACAGGTGTAAGGTTCATCCGGTGAAGAAGCAGAATGTGCTCCGGAATGAGATTACAGAATATGCGGCGGATATGAATGTTATCCTGGCATACTATCACATGAAGGACGACTGGAAAGATGAGAGAAAGGCGGGCGGTTTTGCCGGAACCTATGCTTTGAAAGGAAAGGCTGAAAAAATTGCTCTTGCCTATCCAAGGCAGAGCCGCACAATTGAGAAAGAATTAAGCCGGCTTTCTGCCTGCGAAAAGGATGGATGCACAGATATAGACAGAACTGCAGGCTGCTTTGGCAAGCTGATGTCCGAACTATTTGTGTACAGAGAGGATATGTGGGAAGAGCGCCTGCGGAAAATGGGTTTCTTTCTGGGAAAGTTTATTTATATTATGGATGCCTACGATGATTTGGAAAAGGATTTGAAGACAGGCAGCTATAACCCCTTAAAAGAGCTGAGCCAAAACGAAGAGTATGAAACAAAATGCAGAGAAATGCTCTGTATGATGATTGCGGAATGTACAGCCTCTTTCGAGACACTGCCCTGCCTTCTGGATGTAGACATTCTCAGAAATATATTATATGATGGTGTGTGGTCCCGGTATCGGAAGATACAGGAACAAAAGAAGAAAAGCGAGGAAGAAAATCATGACGAAAAACCCATATGATGTATTGGGAGTACCTGCAAATGCATCAGAAGATGAGATAAAGAAGGCATATAGAGATTTGACACGAAAATACCACCCGGATGCGAATGTGAACAATCCTCTGGCTGACTTGGCGGAGGAGAAGTTTAAAGAAGTGCAGGAAGCCTATGATGTTATTATGAAAGACCGTGAGCAGGGCGGCAGTGGCTATGCAGGCTACGGCACAGGGGCCAGTTACGGTGGATTCGGCGGCCGTGGATATCGGCAGAACAGCAGCTCCTACACAGGAGACATGGATGCAGAGATGCAGGCAGCCTATAATTTTATCAACGCCAGGCGTTTTCAGGATGCAGTAAATCTGTTGAACAGGATGCCGGATCGTTCGGCTCAGTGGTATTATTTAAGTGCGGCTGCCAATGCGGGAATAGGCAACAATGTGCTTGCCAGAGACCATGCGGGCCAGGCAGTGAATATGGAGCCAAATAATCCCCAGTACCGGCAGCTTTTAAGTCAGCTGGAGTGGAACAGCCGAAGATATCAGGGCAATCCTTACGGCGGCGGATACGGCGCAGAAAGTCCTTCCTGCAGTACCGGGAATCTGTGCTGTGACTTATGGTGTGCGGACAGTTTATGTGAATGTATGGGAGGAGACCTTTGTTCATGCATGTAAATGCGAAAAGAGTAGCTTTTGGCGGTCTGATGCTTGCGTTGGCTATTTTGTGTATGGTGATGGGCAGTGTGATTGAGAGCAATACGCTTTTTTTGCTGGCAGCGGCATCCTATTTTGTGGGAATTGTTATCCGTGAGGCTGGAATGCTGACAGGACTGACGTTTTACCTTGGGGCAGTATTGCTGGGTTTTTTGCTGGCACCTAACAAGTTGTATGTAGTCTCTTTTGCAGCCATGGGTTTTTATATCCTGGCCATAGAGTTTACTGGGAGACAGCTTGGCAGGAGAACGGACAAAATGAACAGAAGATCTGTATTTTGGGTAGTGAAATATGTAATTTTTAATTTACTTTATATCCCGGGACTTCTTTTTTTTCAGGAGTTTCTATTTGGGAGAAGTCTGCCTGCTGTATGGATGATCGGTGCAGCTGCAATAGGGCAGATTGCTCTTTGGATATATGACAGGGCATATGAATACGTACAGAGACATATATGGGGGAAATTCAGGGGAAGATTATTCTCCTGAATCAGTCGATTGTTGCTGAAATACATCAGGACGGGTATTTTTTTGGGATATCAGGTCCTGTTTTTTGTGTGAAAATAGAAATGGACTAATTACTCAATAGAATATATAGATAAAAATTATAAGTAAGAGGAACTTATCGCAAAATTCTATTGGAAGCTTTGATATATAAGGTGGTATAATATGTGCGGATTGGAAAGAAAGGAATAGCCTATGAAAACTCTTTTAGTTGTATCCCATTGTATTTTGAACACAGCATCAAAAGTTGCCCAGAATGAAGAGGAGCTTACCGAGGAATATAAGGTGAAAAATAAACTGCTTCATCTTGTTTTGGAGCGGGACATCCAATTGCTGCAGCTTCCGTGTCCGGAGTTTATTATGTATGGCTCCAGGAGGTGGGGGCATGTGAAGGATCAGTTTTTGCATCCACATTTTCGGGAAGAAAGCAGAAAAATGTTGGAGCCAGTTTTGCTGCAGCTGGAGGAATACCTGATGTATTCTGAAGAATTTAAAGTACTTGGAGTTGTTTCGGTTGAGGGAAGTCCAAGTTGTGGCTATAAGCTGACATGTACCGGGGACTGGGGCGGAGAAATAGGAGAGGATCCTCAAAGGCTTGCAGATATACACAATGGCCTGGAGTTAAAGAAGGAACCGGGAGCATTTATGCAGATACTGAAGGAGGAGCTAGATATAAGGAATATGAACATACCAATCGTGAGCATGGAGGAAGCAATAGAAAGGCTTTCCTAAATTAGTTGTTAAGTGAATAGGGAGGAGAACTATCAATGAAAAACAGAAAGGTATACGTAACTGCATTTTGCGGGGTAGCAGTTGCCATGAACATTGTACTTGGAATTATTACATCCGCTTTGGGAATTCCACTTTATCTGGATACGTTAGGAACGGTATTGTCCGCAGCAATTCTTGGACCGGTACCGGGCATGATTGTAGGAGCGCTGAGCAATATTATTACAGGGTTAATTTATAGTGTGTCTGACATCCCCTTCTTCCTGGTAAACCTGGCAGTTGGACTCGTTGTGGGCCTCGTTGCTAAAAAGTTCAATTTTGGACTGATACCCGCAGTTATTACCGGTCTTGCACTGAGCTTTATCTGCCCGGCAATCGGGACACCTATTGGGATTTTTGTGTATGGAGGACTCAACGGATCATTTTCTGATGTCTTAGTAATGTCTTTGGTAAAAGGTGGGAAAACCATTTTCCAGGCCTCTTTCTTAAGAAATGTGGCTTCAAATTTAATAGACAAAATTGGGACATGTATAATTGGATGTCTTCTGATCAAGGCAATGCCGATGCGCTTTTTAGAAAACTTTAAAAAGGATGCAAAAGAGAGCAGAGTATGATCAATATAAAAAGTCTGGTACATAATTATACTGTATGGGAAGATGATAATAAAAAAGCCAAAAAAACTGCACTGGATGGAATATCCCTGGATATACCGTCCGGTCAGTTTACTGCCATACTCGGACCAAATGGCTCGGGAAAATCTACTCTGGCAAAGCATTTAAATGTTCTTTTACTGCCGGATGAAGGAACGGTGTGGATCGACGGAAAAAATACCGAAGATCAGGAAAAACTATGGGAAATCCGCAGTACAGTAGGAATGGTTTTCCAAAACCCGGACAACCAGATCATTGGTACAAGTGTGGAGGAAGATGTGGCTTTTGGTCCCGAAAATAAAAACCTATCTTCTAATGTTATTCAAAAAAAGGTGGCCGACAGTCTTAGTACTGTTGGCCTGTTGCATAGAAGGAAGGATTCTCCCTCCCGGCTGTCAGGAGGGCAAAAGCAGAAGGTTGCAATTGCCGGAGTCCTGGCGGAAAAGCCCGGCTGCATTGTTCTGGACGAGCCTACGGCTATGATGGACCCAAAATCTCGAAGAGAGGTCTTAGAGGTTGTTCACAGGTTAAACAGGGAGAGCAAAATTACGATTGTTCTAATTACGCATCATACCGAGGAGGTCATGCAGGCAGATAACGTGATATTAATGGATAAAGGGCAAATTTTAGCGCAGGGGACTCCAGAGAAAATATTTGGAGATTTAGAATTACTGCATCAAGTGAAAATGGATGTGCCTCAGGTGACAGAACTGGCTTATAGATTAAAAGAAAGGGGTGTACCAATTGATGTTCCTGTTTTAACAGAGGAGCAGCTCGTTGAAGAGGTAATTAAGGCATACTCTAAGAATCTGGAAGGAAAGAAGAACGAAAATATGCTTCTAAAGTCTTCGCAAAATGATTTTGAACCAAGCGGAAGCATGCAGTCGGAAAGAAAGGGAAAAGCGCTGCTCAAAGGGGAAAACCTAAGGTTTTGTTATGGAAGTGACACCGGCAATGGGCACACAATTTTAGATGACGTTTCTTTTGGAATACAGGAAGGGGACTTTATTGGACTCATTGGTAACTCGGGCTCAGGTAAAACCACATTAATGAAGCACCTGAACGGGCTGCTGAAAGCAGATTCAGGAACTATATATTTTGAAAACCAGAATATTTATAATAAGAAATATTCCCTGACATATTTAAGAAAAGAAGTAGGCCTTGTTTTTCAGTATCCTGAACAGCAGTTATTTGGAAAAACGGTCCTTCTGGATGCGATGTTCGGACCATTAAATTTAGGCATGACAAAAGAAGAAGCTGGTATTTCTGCCAAAGAAAGCTTAAAGCTGGTGGGAATGGATGAGTCCTGTTATAAAATGAGTCCTTTTGATTTGTCGGGGGGCCAAAAGCGCTGTGTGGCTATTGCCGGGGTACTTGCAATGCATCCCAAAATCCTGGTTTTAGATGAACCTGCAGCGGGATTAGATCCTGAAACAAAGAAGATGGTGTTTGAATTATTAGAGAAAATAAAAAAGAAAAGGAATATCGCAGTTGTACTCGTATCACATCACATGGAGGATGTGGCCGACTATGCCAATAAAGTCTGGGTTTTGCATGAGGGAAAATTTCAGCTTACTGGCTCTCCCAAAGAAATATTTTCCCGGACAGAAGTTTTACGTGAAATTGGTATTGGAGTGCCGCAGGTTACAAGCGTTACAAAAAAGCTTATGCAAGAAGGCTTTCCAATAAAAAACCCAGCGGTTACAGTAAGCGAGGCGGAGGAGATGATTGTACAGAACTTTTACTTAGAGAGAGGAGAACAGCATGATTCGTGATATTACAATTGGACAGTATTATGCAGGGAACTCCGTGATTCATGAATTAGATCCGCGCACAAAACTAATGGGGGCACTGGTGTATATAATTACGTTATTTCTGGTGAAGAATCCATGGTGGTATATTCTATGTCTTGCAGCAGTGCTGATACTGTACCGTTTGGCACAGGTGCCGCTGTCGTATTTTTTGAAGGGGCTCAAAGGTATCATTATTCTTTTGCTTTTTACATTTATTTTCCGCCTGATTGCAACTCCGGGCACACTTTTATACCACTGGGGAATCATTTCAGTGACAGAGGAAGGCGTCATAAAAGCCATAGGAATGACCTTAAGAATTGCTTTAATGATTGTCGGGGCCTCCCTTTTATCCTATACGTCCACTCCAAGGGAGCTAGCCGATGGACTGGAAAAGTCACTGTCATTTTTAGAAAAAATACATATACCTATACAGGATATGGCTGTAATCACAATGATTGCCTTTCGTTTTATACCGATTATGATTGAAGAGTTAAATGTACTGATGGACGCTCAGGCGGCAAGGGGAGCTGAATTTAAAAAGTGTTCCTTTGTAAAGAAATGCAAAAATCTGTTTTCTATACTTATTCCATTGTTTTTATCTACGGTACGCAGAGCATCAGACCTGGCAATGGCTATGGAGGCGAGGGGCTACACTGGTGAGAAACAGACATCCAGAATGTATCCCCTCATATATGGGAAAAATGACAAGTTGGCTTACGTTGTTATCTTTTTGTTCTTTTGCTTTTTTCTGTTTCTTCTTTTCATATAGGATAAATATCACACTTTTTTTCTCCTGCATTATAGTGTAAACTAGTAGACATGGCAAAAGGAGAAGCGGAAGATACGGAACATTTGAGTCAGAAGGGGGCAGTATCACTATTAAAAGATTTTATACTGCCGACAGTTCCCGGAGCCGGGATGGTACTGGTCTTGGACTTTCAATCGCAAAGTATCTTGCGGAAAAAATGGACAGCGAGCTTTATGCTGAGGTAACAGAGTCGGGTAATGTAAGATGGCTGAAAATATATTTTAAACTTACCCGACAGATAATAAAAAGAGATAAATGAAGAAGGTATGCAAATGAAAAATAATGGAATTGGGCATGTAGCGGCATTGTTTACGATTGTAGTCTGGGGTACTACTTATATTTCCACGAAGGTTCTGCTCCGGAGTTTTCAGCCAGTTGAGATACTTTTAATCAGAATGGTACTCGGGTTTGTGCTTTTATTTCTTGCAAAGCCCGGGAAATTTAAAGTAAAGCAGAAAAGTCATGAGTGGATATTTGCAGGAGCAGGGTTATGCGGCATCTGTCTTTATTATCTTATGGAAAATATTGCGCTTACATACACATTGGCATCAAATGTAGGAGTTATCATACTGGTAGCTCCGTTTTTTACCGCTGTTCTGAGCCATATATTTATGAAAGCTGACGGGAAGCTGACGGTTCCTTTTTTTGTGGGCTTCGTGCTCGCAATGATAGGTATCGGGATGATAAGTTTTGGGGGCAGCAAGAGCCTGCACTTGAATCCTGCAGGTGATCTGCTGGCTCTTGGGGCGGCGTTTATATGGGCGTGCTATTCTGTATTGTCGAAAAAAATCAGCAGCTACGGGTATCCGACCATCCAGATGACACGGCACATGTTCGGCTATGGGATTTTGTTCATGATTCCGGCGTCACTTATACTGGGCTTTCATCCGGAGCCGGCGGCATTTGTAAATCCTGTTAATCTGTTAAACCTTTTGTTTTTAGGAGCGGTGGCATCTGCTGTGTGCTTTGCGACATGGAATTTTGCAGTGAGGACGCTGGGGGCGGTAAAGACCAGCGTGTATATCTATATAACCCCTGTGGTGACAATTATCACCTCTGTTCTAATTTTGCATGAGCAACTAACAGGAGTAGTGGCGGTTGGGGCAGGACTGGCTTTGGCAGGACTGATACTTTCAGAAGGCAGAGTGGATTTAAAAGTATTGTTTAAGCCGTCGAAAGAGTAGAGTAGTGTACCGAAAAATGCAAATTGGGAAAAGGAAGAATAGCAGAATGAAATTATACTTAGCCCCTTTGGAGGGAATCACCGGTTATATATACCGAAATGCATATTATAAATACTTTGGCCAGATGGACAAGTATTTTATTCCTTTTATCAACCCCAATCAGTTTGGGCATCTTAGCTCAAAAGAGAAAAATAATATTCTACCAGAGCACAATGAGGGAATGCATGCAGTTCCACAGATTTTGACGAACTCGGCCCAAGACTTTATCAGGACAGCGCGTAAGCTCCAACAATATGGATATTGTGAAGTAAACCTGAATCTGGGGTGTCCTTCAAAGACAGTAGTGTCGAAGGGGCGGGGTTCCGGGTTCCTGGCATTTCCGGATAAACTGGATGGTTTTCTGGAAGAGATATTTGATCACACAGATATGAAGATATCAATTAAAACCCGAATCGGAAAGGAAAGCCCCAAGGAATTCGAGGGGCTGTTGGAAATATATAATCGCTACCCTCTAAAGGAGCTGATTATCCACCCAAGGCTTCAAACGGACTTCTATAAGAATACACCCAACTGGGAGATATTTGGAGGTGCACTGAAAAGCTGTAAATGTAGTGTATGCTACAATGGAGATATTTTTACGGTGGCGGATTATAAAAAATTTACTGCGGCATTTCCGGGAGCGGACTGTATCATGCTGGGACGGGGAATTCTCTTTCACCCGGGACTGGCAGGTTCTATCCGTGGTGAAGCAGAAACGGATAAATCTACATTTGAGGCATTTCATAATCAGATATATGAGGCATATCAGAAAGAATTGTACGGCGAGAAAAATATTTTATTTAAGATGAAGGAATTATGGTCTTACATGGCCGCTATTTTTACCAATTATGAGAAATATGCAAAAAGGATAAAAAAAGCGGAGAGACTGACAGTGTATGAAAATACCGTGGAGGCACTGTTTGCTGAACAGGAAATCTTGGAGAGTTAAAACAGCTCATAAATGCCAAGTCCCACCAGAATCAGGCCGGAAAGTACATCTGCCGCCCGGTCGGAAATATGTGGAACCTTTGACTTACCTATGACATTTCCGGCATAAAGAAATGTTACGGATACAATGAGAGAAAGGATGGCGGTAGGCAAGAGCTTTAATCCGGTGATACTGGCACCGATGCCCATGCCTACATTGTTTATTGAGAGGGTGAGCCCCAGAAAAAGTCCTTCTTTTATAGTGAGAAGGGAATCTTCAGTCTGGCTGCTGTCTTTAGGCTCGGATGAAGATTCGCTGGCTTTTACCTCCGCTTTTTTTATTTGTATACAGAGATAAGTATAAAGGGATTTTATGATATAATACATTCCAAGACCGATTAACAGTGCACATCCGATGGCCTGGGAAGAGGAGGACGGGAGGAACTGGGAGATTTCGGCTCCCAGTAAGATTGCTGTTACTGTTCCGACCAGGGTGACCAAACTGATGATAGTACTTTTTAGGAGGCTGATATTTGCTTTTTTAATTCCATAGGACAATCCAACAATAAAACTGTCTATGTTTGCGGAAATAGCAAATAGAAGTGATGAAATAAGATGCATAATCTTTTCCTCATTTCATGGCAGCTGTTTTTTTCAGTATATTCAGAAGTATTTGTTGCGTTCCTTATGCATAGACTATTAAGAGTTGATTTATCAGGAGCCTGTACATGCGCAAACATATCATTTCCCCTATTGGGATTATGGCAGAAATACTGTTGCTGCTTCTTGTGCTGGGTGTCTGGCAGAGCAAAAATCATTCCGTTTTTGAAGACAGGGAGACGAAAGCCGACCTTTTATCAGAGGAAGATACCGGCTCTACAGGAACCCCGGAGAAGAAAAAGGATTTTATTAAATGGGTGGAATTTAATGTTACTTATGAGGCTTTGAATCGGGCCTATACATATGATGTGGAAACTTACATGGAAGATGTACACCTGGACTGGGTGGAACTTCTGGCCTATTTGGGAGCAAAATATGGGGGAGATTTTACCCGATACAAAGAAAAAGATATGTCAGAAGTGGCCGAAAAGCTTCTTTCAGGTGATGTAACAATGGAAAAGCTGACTGCAGATATGCAGTATTATCCATATTATCATGAAGCATATGGTACGGTGCTGGATGGCATGGTAGGAGAATATGAGATTGAGGAAGCCGTTGAGACAAAAGAGACTGCTGGGGAGACCGCACCCGTTAAGAAAGCGGAAAAGCAGATATGGAAAAAGCGTTACGGGCTAAAGGCGTTTGGACCGATTGCCAAAGGATTTCCCTATTCTGATTTTGATGATTTCGGCGTATCCAGAAGTTATGGTTACCGGAGAAACCATTTAGGACATGACATGATGGGCCAGGTCGGTACGCCGGTGATTTGTGTACAAACTGGCTATGTAAAGGTTCTGGGGTGGAATCAGTACGGTGGATGGCGGATTGGAATCAGCAGCTTTGACGGGAAGAAATACTTCTATTATGCTCATCTAAGGCAGAACATCCCCTTTGCAGAATCGCTGAAAGAGGGAGATGTAGTGCAGGCCGGGGACGTCATCGGATATATGGGAAGAACCGGGTACAGTACGAAGGAAAACGTCAACAACATTGACATCTATCACCTGCATTTCGGACTGCAGCTTATATTCGATGAATCACAGAGAGAAGGAAACCATGAGATATGGGTGGATGTCTATCCTCTGGTCAGGTTCCTGTCACAGAACAGGTCTGAAGTACTAAGAAACGATGCAAGTAAAGAATGGTATCGTAAATATCAGATAAAAGATCCCGAAGCGGATCGCAAGAGGGCCGCCCCTTTTTAGGAGAATTTAAAATGGATGGAAATATTTTACTTTTTATACAGGAACATATCAGACAGGACTGGATGACTCCTTTTTGGGTGTTCATAACATCACTGGGAAATGAGGGATGGTTCTGGCTGATGGTTTCTGCATTGCTGTTGTTCCCGAAGAGAACGAGGAAGATTGGAATTACCGCGCTGCTGGCGATGGCCGTAGGGTTTTTAATAACAAATTTGGTATTGAAAAATGTAGTGGCGAGAGTACGCCCGTATGAAACTGTGGAGGGATTGAAACTTTTGATTGCAAGACAGCGTGATTTTTCTTTTCCTTCAGGCCATGCATGTGCTTCTTTTGCCGCAGCTTCCGTATATTTTCTGAGGCTGCCTCAAAAGTGGGGAATACCGGCAGTTGTGCTGGCTGCCCTGATTGCCTTTTCCCGTCTGTACGTAGGAGTGCATTATCCGACGGACGTCCTGGCAGGTGCGGCAATCGGCATTTTGGCTGCATGGGCAGCCCTGCGCCTTGTTGAATACATAGACCGGAAAATCAAATCTGATACAGATTACTCTGCCTAGCGTACTGTCTCATTAACGTTCCCCAATAGCTTGCGGGGAAGCCAATGAGACGAAACACTATCGATCTCTATAAATCTTAAGAATATTCTGAAAACGAGCTGCAAAAGGGACTGACCCCTTTTACTAAAGTGTCAGACGCCCTTTGCCACCGCGGCCTCCACAAATCCTTTGAATAGCGGATGGGGGCGGTTTGGCCGGGATTTCAGCTCTGGGTGGGCCTGTGTGGCAATAAACCAGGGATGTTTTGGTATCTCGATCATTTCTACAATGCGTCCGTCAGGTGAAAGTCCGGAGAGGATCATGCCGTGATCCTCCAGAGCTTCCCTATAGTCGTTATTTACTTCATAGCGGTGACGGTGGCGCTCTTTGATTTCCTCTGTGCCATATAATGTGTAAGCTTTGGATTCTTTCTTTAAAACGCAGGGATAGGCACCTAGTCGAAGAGTTCCGCCGATGTCTTCAATACCAACTTGATCCGGCATAATATGAATCACAGGGTGGGTCGTGTCTGGATTTAGTTCCATGCTGTGTGCATCACTGTAGCCGAGAACATTTCGTGCAAATTCTACGATGGCAAGCTGCATTCCGAGGCACAGGCCGAGGAATGGAATATTGTGAGTGCGTGCGTATCGTATGGATTCTATTTTGCCGTCAATGCCTCTGTCACCGAAACCTCCCGGTACAAGTATTCCGCTGACATCCCGGAACAAATCAGCTGCGTTGTCGGGGGTAACTGTCTCGGAGTCAATCCACTTAATATTGACCGTAGTATGACTGTAGATGCCTCCGTGCTTCAATGCTTCCACCACGCTTATGTAAGCGTCATGAAGCTGAATGTATTTACCTACAAGTGCAACGGTTACTTCCTGGGTAGGGTGGCGGAGATTATCCACCATCTCTGTCCAGTCTTCCAGATCCGGTTTGGGGCAGTCGAGATGAAGACATTCACACACTACCTGGGCTAGATTTTCACGTTCCATGGCAAGAGGTGCTTCATACAAATATTCCACATCCAGGTTCTGTAAAACATGCTTTGCCGGGATATTACAGAAGAGGGAAATCTTATCTTTCATGGTATTATCCAGCGGGTATTCCGAGCGGCAGACAATGATATCCGGCCGGATTCCCATTCCCTGCAGCTCTTTTACACTTGCCTGGGTTGGCTTAGTCTTCATTTCCTGGGAGGCTTTCAGATAAGGAATCAGAGTTACATGTATCAAAATAACATTCTCGAACCCTTTCTCATGCTGAAATTGGCGTATGGCCTCGAGAAAAGGCTGACTCTCAATATCTCCGACGGTTCCGCCCACTTCTATGATAGCAATCTCTGTTTTGGCAGCAGCCGGATTGCGGTAAAATCTGCTTTTGATTTCATTTGTGATGTGGGGAATGACCTGTACGGTTCCTCCGCCGAAATCGCCCCGGCGCTCTTTCTGCAGGACAGACCAGTAAATCTTTCCCGTTGTGACATTTGAATTCTTTGTGAGACTCTCATCAATAAAACGTTCATAATGTCCCAGGTCCAGATCTGTTTCCGCTCCGTCGTCTGTTACAAATACCTCTCCGTGCTGTACCGGGTTCATGGTTCCGGGATCAATGTTGATGTAGGGATCAAACTTCTGCATGGTCACCGTATATCCGCGCGCCTTCAGCAGACGGCCCAGTGATGCGGCAGTGATACCCTTTCCCAGACCAGAAACAACCCCACCGGTGACAAATACATATTTTACTGCCATACGTTCCTCCTTTAGTAATGAACATTAAAAAAATACTTAAAGAGTATACACCAATTCCGAGAAAAAATACAGCTTTTTCTAATGGTAAATATGATCTGTCTCGTAAACAGCCTCACAGGTAAGCTGTACGCCGAGCTTTTTAAGAAGCTTGATATCCACGTCTGAGGGCATAACAGAAGTGTGGGCCTGACAGCCTTTTAATTTCGGAAGCTGTTCCAAGGCTTTTCTCGCATCGTGATTTCCGGCGGCACTTGTGGACAGTGCAATCAGAACCTCATCTGTATGCAGTCTGGGATTTTTGCTTTTAAGATAATCTACTTTTAATTTCTGAATCGGTTCAATGGACTCCGGAGAAATCACGTGCAGCTCATGGTCAATGCCGGCCAGCTCCTTTAGTACATTGAGAAGCAGTGCAGCGGAGGCCCCCAGCAGGTTGGAGGTCTTGCCGGTTATAATGCGGCCGTCGTCCAATTCCATGGCAGCGGCAGGACCACGAGTTTCCCTGGCGCGCTTAAGCGCTTCTCCGACTACCTGCCGGTCCTGCACAGTTACATTAGCCTGATTCATCAGTAACTCCAATTTCTGAACCTCCTTCTCTGAGCATGTCCCTTTCAACAGACGGCCAAGCGCAGTAAAATATCTCCGGACAATTTCCTGCCGCGATGCTTCACGGCAGACTTCATCGTCGCAAATACAGTTTCCCGCCATATTGACCCCCATATCGGTAGGAGATTTGTAGGGACTCTTGCCATAGATTTTTTTGAAAATAGTATTCAGCACCGGAAAGATTTCTACATCCCTGTTATAATTTACTGTTGTAATACCATATGCTTCCAAATGGAAAGGATCAATCATATTCACATCATTCAAATCTGCAGTGGCTGCCTCATAAGCGAGATTGACAGGATGTTTCAGTGGAAGATTCCAGATGGGAAATGTTTCAAATTTGGCATACCCCGCATGGATTCCACGTTTATGCTCATGATATAACTGAGAAAGGCAGGTTGCCATTTTGCCGCTTCCCGGACCGGGGGCGGTTATGATGACCAGAGGACGTGTTGTTTCAATATAATCATTTTTACCGTAGCCCTCATCACTGACAATCAGTGGGGTGTTGGATGGATAACCGTTGATGTTATAGTGCATATAAACACGGATATCCAAATTCTCCAGACGGTGTTTAAAAAGCGCTGCACTTTCCTGGCCTGAGTATTGGGTGATGACAACGCTGCCCACATATAGGCCGTTGTCGCGGAAAGAATCCATAAGACGCAGGACATCCAGGTCATAGGTAATCCCTAAATCTCCGCGGACTTTATTCTTTTCAATGTCTTTTGCACTGATGACGATGACAATCTCTGCCTGACTTCCAAGTTGCTCTAGAAGGCGGAGCTTACTGTCGGGCGCAAAACCGGGCAGCACCCTGGCTGCATGATAGTCGTCGAATAATTTCCCTCCAAATTCAAGGTAAAGTTTGTTGTCAAATTGGTCAATCCGCTGACGGATGTGTTCTGACTGCATAGTCAAGTATTTTTCGTTGTCAAATCCTATTTTCATTTTATTATTCCTTTTCCTTTAACGGTTCAGCTATCAGCTCAACTTGGCTAAACCATTACATATTCTTACCTAGTATACTATAAAGCGCCTTGTGTTTACAATATTTTCATAATCTTTTTATTGATTTATAGGGTGGCTGTACTTATAATGAAGGTAGTGGATTTTAGGAGGCGAAGAATGGATAATCAAAACAGAAATAATAATCCCAAGAATAACCGGCAGGGGTGGGGTATTATTTTTATTACCACACTACTGACCGTTTTTATAGTAATGGGTCTGTATTCTATGATGCAGGATAAGACCCCTGATGAAATCAGTTATAGTAAATTTCTTCAGATGGTGGATGACAAAGAGGTGGATAAGGTCACCATCGATTCAACAAAGATTTATATTACCCTTACAGACAAAGCAAGAGCTGCCGAGAAGAAAGGTACTGCCACAGACCTCGTCGCACAGATCGAGCAGAGAACCGGAGAGAAAGAGCCGGATTATTACACCGGTGTTGTGAAAGATGATACATTATCGGACCGCCTGTATAAGGCAGGGGTGGAATATGAACAGAAGATTCCTGACACCGCATCGTCTATGATCTTCGAGATATTTGTTACAGTAATTCTCCCCATTATCATGTTGCTTGTTTTATTTAATTTCCTGATGAAGCGCATGTCAAAAGGCGGCGGTATGATGGGAATCGGCAAAAGTAACGCAAAAGTTTACGTAGAAAAGGAGACCGGCGTCACTTTCCAGGATGTGGCGGGCCAGGATGAGGCAAAAGAATCACTGCAGGAAGTAGTGGACTTTCTGCACAATCCAGGGAAATATACAGGAATCGGTGCCAAACTCCCGAAAGGAGCATTGCTGGTGGGACCTCCGGGAACAGGAAAGACACTGCTTGCAAAAGCAGTGGCCGGAGAGGCTAAGGTACCGTTCTTTTCTCTGTCAGGTTCCGCTTTCGTCGAGATGTATGTAGGCGTAGGTGCCTCCCGTGTCCGTGACCTGTTTAAGCAGGCACAGCAGATGGCACCGTGTATCGTATTTATCGATGAAATTGACGCAATAGGAAAGTCACGTGATACTGCAATGGGCGGTGGAAATGATGAGCGTGAGCAGACGCTGAATCAGCTTCTGGCTGAGATGGACGGATTCGATACCAACAAAGGATTACTGCTGCTGGCTGCCACAAACCGTCCGGAAGTGCTGGATCCCGCACTTCTGCGTCCCGGCCGTTTTGACAGGCGTATTATTGTGGATAAGCCGGATTTAAAGGGTCGTGTAGATGTCTTGAAGGTACATTCTAAAGATGTAAAGATGGATGAGAGCGTAGATTTGGAAGCAATTGCCCTGGCAACCTCAGGGGCTGTAGGTTCCGATTTGGCTAATATGATTAACGAAGCCGCCATCAATGCTGTAAAGCATGGAAGGAAAGTAGTGCGTCAGAAAGATTTGTTTGAGGCAGTAGAGGTTGTGCTGGTTGGCAAAGAGAAGAAAGACCGCATCATGAGTACAGAGGAGAGAAGAATCGTATCTTATCATGAGGTGGGTCATGCGTTGGTAGGAGCCCTTCAGAAAGATGCAGAACCGGTACAGAAGATTACAATCGTGCCCAGGACCATGGGCGCACTCGGATATGTAATGCAGACTCCGGAGGAAGAGAAGTTCCTTAATACCAAGAAGGAACTACAGGCTATGCTGGTGGGTGCGCTTGCAGGGCGTGCCGCCGAGGAAATCGTATTTGATACCGTAACGACAGGTGCTTCCAATGATATTGAACAGGCCACCAAGATTGCAAGAGCTATGATTACCCAGTATGGTATGTCCGACAAGTTTGGTCTGATTGGACTTGAATCTATTCAAAACCGCTATCTGGACGGACGTCCGGTTATGAACTGCGGAGATGCAACGGCGGGCGAGATCGACACAGAAGTTATGAAGATGCTTAAGAAAGCATATGAGGAGGCAAAGAGTCTCCTGAGTGAAAATAGAGAGGCTCTGGATAAGATAGCGGACTTCCTGATAGAAAAGGAAACAATCACAGGAAAAGAATTCATGAAGATTTTCCGCGAAGTAAAAGGAATCGAAGAACCAGAAGAAGGAGCGGAACCGAAAAAAGAAGTACGGGTTTCCATGAAGCCGGTTGATTAATCAACCGGCTTTACTTGTAACAATTCAAGGGGACAGACTCGATTTCGCGTTGCAATTATTTGGGATAACAATTATAATACAGATATGGATACGTATAATTTTGACATACAGGAAGAATTAAAAAAACTCCCCGGAAGACCCGGGGTTTATATTATGCATGATGAGAAGGACAACATCATTTATATAGGCAAGGCCATCAGCCTGAAGAATAGAGTTCGTCAGTATTTCCAGAGCAGCAGGAATAAGGGGGTTAAGATAGAGCAGATGGTCACTCATATTCGTCGGTTTGAGTACATCGTGACGGATTCGGAGCTGGAAGCACTTGTTCTGGAATGCAATCTGATCAAAGAGCACAGGCCAAAGTATAATACCATGCTGATGGACGATAAGGCCTATCCGTTCATTAAGGTAACAGTAAATGAGCCTTTTCCCCGGGTGATGCTGGCCAGAAAGATGCAGAAAGATAAGTCCAGGTATTTCGGGCCTTATACGAGCGCACAGGCGGTTAGGGATACAATTGACCTGACGCATAAACTGTACCATATAAGAAACTGCAGCCGCAATCTGCCAAGAGATACAGGAAAGGAGCGTCCCTGTCTGAGCTACTACATCAAGCAGTGTGATGCCCCGTGTCAGGGGTATGTTTCCCAGGAGGAATATGGCAAGTCTGTACAGGAGGTCCTTCGTTTTTTAAACGGAAATTTTGATGACGTTATAAAGGACCTGGAATCCAAAATGCATAAGGCTTCAGAGGAGTTGGAGTTTGAAAAGGCCATTGAATACCGGGAACTTATGGACAGTGTGAAGAAGGTGGCGCAGAAGCAGAAGATTACGGACAGCAGCGGGGAGGACAGGGATGTCCTGGCAGTGGCATCAAAGGAGGAGGACGCCGTAGTTCAAGTCTTCTTTATCCGTGGAGGAAGACTTATCGGCAGAGATCATTTTTATCTCCGCATCACAAAGGATGAACCGGCTGTTGAGATTCTGGACAGTTTTATTAAACAGTATTATGCCGGCACTCCGTTTATTCCCGGAGAGCTGATGCTCCCTGAAGAACCGGATGATGTGCATGTTCTGGAAGAGTGGCTGAGTGCAAAGCGGGGACAAAAGGTGTCTATCAGAGTTCCAAAGAAAGGGACAAAAGAAAAGCTTGTGGAACTGGCTGCAGATAATGCCAGCCTTGTGCTGAGCAAGGATAAAGAAAGACTGAAGAGGGAAGAAGGCAGGACTATCGGAGCGGTGAAAGAAATCGAGAAACTTTTAGAGGTGGAAGATATCAGCCGTATGGAGGCTTTTGACATTTCCAATACCAATGGGTTTGAGTCTGTCGGCTCTATGGTTGTATATGAAAGGGGAAGACCTAAGAGAAACGATTACCGGAAGTTTAAGATTAAAGGAATCCAGGGAGCAGATGATTACGGTAGCATGCGGGAGGTACTCACAAGGAGATTTACCCACGGACTGCGAGAGAGAGAAGAGAACAAGAATCTGGGAAGCTTTACTGCTTTTCCTGACCTGATTCTTATGGATGGAGGAAAAGGACAGGTGAATGTAGCTCTGCAGGTACTGGAGGAACTCCATCTTAATATTCCGGTGTGTGGCATGGTAAAAGATGATTACCATAGAACCAGGGGACTGTATTACCACAATGAAGAGATTCCTATTGACAAATCCTCTGAGGCCTTCCGGCTAATCACAAGAATTCAGGATGAAGCCCACCGATTTGCCATAGAATATCACAGACAGCTCAGGGGAAAGGGACAGGTACACTCCATTTTAGATGATATTGACGGAATAGGACCGGCCCGCCGCAAGGCGCTCATGCGCCATTATATGAATCTGGATGCCATAAGGGCTGCAACAGTGGAAGAGCTGGCTGCGGTACCGTCCATGAATGGAAAGGCAGCAGAGGCAGTGCATCAGTTTTTCCATGAGCAGAAAAAAGATGCTGTACCTGAAAAACATAGAAAAGGAGAACGCAATGGGACGAGGCGTGAAATTACAAAAAATTGTTGAAACTATGGATTTGAAGAATCTGACTCCGGAGGTGGATTTGACTGGCAAAGAGGTTAATATTCCGGACATTAACAGGCCTGCACTGCAGCTGGCTGGATTTTTCGAACATTTTGATTCTGACAGGGTTCAGATCATCGGATATGTGGAGTACACATACTTGGAGACTTTGTCCGAAGAGAAAAAAAATAAAATGTATGATGAGCTTCTCCGCAACCAGATTCCCTGTATTATATTCAGCAGAGATTTAGAACCGGAGAAGGTCCTTCTGGAAAAAGCCGTGCAATACAAAGTTCCTGTTTTTGGCACCTCAAAAGCCACATCCTCTTTCATGGGGGAGATTATCCGCTGGATGAATGTAGAACTTGCTCCCTGTATATCTATCCATGGTGTACTTGTGGATGTGTATGGTGTAGGGGTTCTGATAATGGGAGAGAGCGGAATAGGAAAAAGCGAGGCTGCTCTGGAGCTTATTAAGAGAGGACACCGTCTTGTATCCGATGACGTGGTAGAGATTAAAAAAGTAAGTGACGTTACTCTTGTAGGCGCGGCGCCTGATATTACCAGGCATTTTATAGAACTTCGAGGAATTGGCATTGTAGATGTGAAATCTATGTTCGGTGTACAGAGTGTTAGAGAGACACAGAATATAGATCTTGTAATTACCCTTGAGGAATGGGATAGAGATAAACAATATGACCGGCTTGGACTGGAGGAAGAGTATACAGAGTTTTTGGGAAATCGGGTGGTCTGCCATAGGATTCCACTGCGTCCGGGACGTAATCTTGCGATTATTGTAGAGTCTGCAGCTGTAAACCACAGACAGAAACAGATGGGGTACAATGCAGCACAGGCACTATATAAACGGGTGCAGGAGAACCTGAATAAAAACAAATAGCACATTAGGGCAGAAAAAAGTACAGAAGATCAGGAGAAGAACTATGAAATATTGTTTTGGCGTAGACATCGGCGGAACAACAGTAAAGATGGGAATGTTTAAAGAAACGGGGAAAATTCTTGACAAATGGGAGATTGTAACCCGTACGGAAAATGAAGGCGAAGCCATCCTCCCGGATGTTGCGTCCTCTATCCTTAAAAAAATGAAAGAAAGAGAAATTCCCATGGACGCGGTCCTGGGTGTAGGCGTGGGAGTGCCCGCACCTGTCAGTGATGACGGAGTAGTCCACGGCAGCGCGAATCTTGGCTGGGAATATAAGGAAGCAAAAAACGAACTGGAACATCTCACAGGACTAAGAGCACTGTTTGGAAATGATGCAAATGTAGCCGCATTGGGGGAAATGTGGAAAGGCGGCGGTCTCGGAGAGAAAAATCTAATCATGGTGACACTGGGCACAGGCGTGGGCAGCGGTATTGTCTCGGAAGGCCGGATTGTAAACGGTGCTCACGGTGCAGCCGGGGAAATCGGGCATATGCACGTGAATGACGCGGAAACAGAACAGTGCGGCTGTGGAAATTACGGCTGTCTGGAACAATATGCCTCCGCCACAGGAATTGTGCGGCTGGCAAAAAGAAAGCTGGAAATAGACAAAAGAAACACCATGCTGACAGAAAGCACCGTGACTGCCAAAGCCGTGTTTGATGCCGTAAAGGCAGGAGATGCTGTTGCGGTGGAAGTAGCAAAGGAGTTTGGACGTTATCTGGGACATGCACTTGCAAGGATGGCAACAGCAGTGGACCCGGGGGTTTTTGTCATTGGAGGCGGTGTATCTAAGGCTGGGGAGATACTGATTCCTTTTATACAAGAGCCGTATCGTGAGAGCGCTTTTTTTGCTATAAAGGATGTAAGATTTGCGCTGGCAACTCTTGGGAATGATGCCGGGATTTGTGGCTCAGCTAAAATGATTATAGAAGGCTAATCTCTTTAGACCGGCACAACAATACCAAATGGAAATGCTGGCATTTCCGCTTGACTCGTTGCTTGCGGGAATAAAAAAGTGGCAAAGAAGATGAGAAAAATTGACATCTTCTTTGCCACTTTCTTCTAGTTAAAATCATCTGAGAGTCGGGATTATGGTGCTGTTTCAGCATCGCCGCCTTCTTCACCGCCACCTGAGTTCCCGGGATCAGGTGTACTGCTGTCATCCGGCTTTTCTGGCTCAGTGTCGCCGTCCTCCTCCGGATTGGGTTTTTCTGTATCGGGCGTTTCGCTGCCCTCTTCGGGATTCTCCGGGGAGTTTTCGTCCTTTTCATCTTTGGGCTTTTCTTTGCTTTCATCATCCGTAGTTTTCTCTGACGGTCTTTCTACCACATGGCCGGGACAGCTCTGCGTGGGAGCAGTTCCCTGGGCAAAATATTCCGTTAGCGGAGGACAGCTTGAAGTTGCAAGAAGCCCGGTTATGGTACATACAGTCTTTTGCTCGACAGAAGTAGGCATCGTAAAGTCCTTATATGGGAGATCCGCATGTACTCTGTCCATAATACTTTTCCAGAGAACCTCATGCCAGTTTTGTGACGCATATGCCCAGCCTTCCATTGGCTTATTAGAGTCAAATCCGGTCCATACAGAGCAGGTATAGTACGGTGTGTAGGCTGATAACCAGAGGTCTGTGCTGTTCTCTGTAGTACCGGTCTTTCCTGCTGCCGGCATATTGTTAAGCTTTGCCGTAGTACCGGTTCCCTGATTAATAACATCCTGCATTGCACTGGTAAGAAGTGCAGCCGTGGAGTCCTTGATCACCTGATGGGTGGCGGGGGAAGTGTTGTCTAAAAGGACATTCCCGTCACGATCCAGAACCTTTGTGTATAGAATGGGTTCTGTGTAGGTGCCGTTGTTTGCAATTGCCGCATATGCAGCGGTCATTTCCAGGTTATATACACCCCGCGTAATTCCTCCCAGCGCAGTAGCCTGCGCTACATCGGTATAGTTAGGATAATTGGGATCATCATAATTTACAAGTGAGGTAAAGCCGAAGTTGAGCAGAGAGTCAAAGCCGGTTTGAAGACCAATATCTGTCAGAGTTTTCACTGCACAGATATTCATGGAGTGTTCGATTGCATACCTTACTCTCGTATTGCCAATGTATTTGTTATCCCAGTTGTTGACTGGCTTGCCGTCTGCATAGGCATACGGCTCGTCCAATATAGTGCTGGCCAGAGTGTATTTGCCGGAATCCAGCGCAGGTGCATAGGTGGAAACAATCTTAAAGCAGGAACCAGGCTGTCTCGTAGAATCGGTTGCACGGTTCAGCGAAAGATTGGTTGTCTTTTCACCGCGCCCTCCCACGATAGCCTTGACCTGACCCGTGGACTGCTCCATCACGACTACTGAAATCTGTGGCTGTGGTGTGATATCAATTGTCTCATTGACAGTGTCTCCCTCGACAATGTTCAATGTGCCTTTGTATTCTGCAATGGCCTGATTAGCCTCATCCGGTGAGGAGAAAACAAGAGGAAATTCTCTTCCCCAGGCAACTTTGATGTATTCTGCAAGCATTTCCTTGCTATAGTTTTCTGAAGTACCGTCTGCCCGTGTGATAGTAAGGGCATATTCCAGTCCATATTCCACAGTGGAAGGATAATTAGCGGGATTAGCCGCCTCTTCATCACAAATCTGCTGAATGGCAGGGTCCTGTGTGGCGGTAATATTAAGACCGCCGCTGTAAAGAGCATTGTAGGCCTGTGTCTCCGTATAGTTCTTCCGTTCCCGGAGATCTTTGATAATCTGCTGTGCCAGTTCATCTATAAAGTAGGAATTGGGCGTATCGGTCGTAGTTTCCTGTGCCGTCGCCTGAATTCGGTCATATACGGGGTCGGCCTCGGTTTCATCATATTCCTTTTGGGTGATATATTTTTGCTTGAGCATATTCTTCAAGACTTTATCCCGGCGCTTTTTATTATCCTCCGGGTGTGTAACCGGATCATAATCAGAAGGACTCTGTGTAATTCCTGCTAAAACTGCACACTCCGAAAGATTCAGTTCCGACACATCCTTGCCAAAATACCTCTTTGCAGCCGTCTGTACCCCCAGGCAGTTCTGCCCAAGATTGATGGTGTTCATGTAAGATTCCACAATTTCTTCCTTGCTCATCTGTTTCTCGATGTTCACGGCAAGATACTGCTCCTGAAGTTTCCTTTCCAAACGGTCATAGAAGGTCTTTTCTTCTGTGAAGTTAGGGAAGACATTGTTCTTGATTAATTGCTGTGTCAGTGTACTTCCACCCTCTGAAAAGTTTCCGGACGTCAGTCCAACGACTCCGGCTCTCAAAATACCCTGCATGTCAATACCGTTATGCTGGTAGAAACGTTCATCTTCTATTGCCACGAAGGCATGGGTAAGATTAATGGGAATATCATCGTAATTTTTATAAATACGATTGGACCCTTTTTGCAAAAACGTGTCCAGCATTGTACCATCCTCGGCATAGACAAAAGAAGTAGCTCCGGAAGGCCTTACATCGGCAGGGGTGACCTTTGGAGTGTTGTCTATGATTTTCTTAACAAATAGGCCGGCACCGGCGGCGCCGATTACAATTATCAGCAGCAGGCAGATAATGATGGCTTTGAATAGTCGGACTCCCACCCGCTTTTTTTTCATATTTTTTTTTGAAGAGATATCTTTCTTCTTTTTCGTGAGATTTTCTTTTCCAAAGTTCATGAATAATATCCTCCTTTATTCATTCTACCTATTATAACAAATTTGCCTGCTTAAATAAAGAAAAAATAGAAAAGTTCACATTTCTAAAAGAATCTTAATAAAGTCTTGCGGTTTTTCATAAATTTGATGTATTGTTGTATATATACTGATACCAGTGTGCTGCAATCCACAGGTGTCGGAAATACAGAAAACGAGGTAGGTCAATGGATTACAAAACAGTATACCAGGGTGGAAGTGCGGAAATAGTCGAAAAAAAGTCGCGATTTATTGCCGATGTATTTACTGTAACCTCCGAGGAGGAAATCCCGGACTGCCTGGAGCATGTAAAGAAGCAATACCGGGATGCAAAACATCACTGCTGGGCCTGCATCATAGGGACAGCGGGCATGCTGGAACGCTTCAGTGATGACGGCGAGCCGGGAGGCACTGCAGGGAAACCCATTTTGGAGGTGCTCAGAGGACAGAACTTGTGTAACGTACTGATTGTGGTGACCCGTTATTTCGGAGGGACACTGCTTGGCACCGGTGGCCTTGTAAGGGCATATACGGCTGCAGCCTGTGAAAGTCTTGCACATAGTATAATTATTACCAGAATTCACGGGGTAAAACTGAAAATAACAATGGATTATACAGAATTGGGAAAGATACAGTATTTTATTGCAGATAGGGGGCTGGTCCCCCTTGGGACAGAGTACACAGAAAAAGTCGAGATGGAAATTATGGTTCCTCTGCATGAGGCAGACAAGGTCTCTGCAAGTATTATAGACGAGACCAACGGAAAGAGTGATATCAGGAAAGAAGGAGAGTACTGGTATGCACAGCTAGGAACTGAGATAAAAACTTTTGAACAGGCAGCTCAGAAATGAAAATGAGGATATTAAAAGGCAGGTACCTATAAACTCAAAGGTACCTGTCTCTTTTTTGAATATTAATCGAATTCAGGTTCAATCAATCCAAAGGAGCCGTCTTTTCTCTTGTATACTACATTTACCTCGTCTGTCTCTGCGTTGCTGAATACAAAGAAAGAATGCCCCAGCAACTCCATCTGAATGCATGCATCTTCCGGGTACATTGGCTTAATCCCGAAACGCTTAGTTCTTACGATACGGATTTCCTCATCTTGCTGGCCTTCATTCTCCGATTCGAAGAATTCTTTCTTAAAATTGCTTCCGCCGGTGGCCGCTGTGGGGTGTCCCTGATTTTTGGCAATCAGTTTATTTTTATACTTGCGAAGCTGACGTTCAATAACTTCCTCTACAAGGTCAATGGATACATACATATCACTGCTTGTCTGCTCGGAGCGGATAATATTCCCTTTTACAGGAATAGTTACCTCAATCTTTTGTCTTTCCTTTTCCACACTGAGGGTTACGATAATGTCTGTTTCAGGAGTAAAATATCTTTCGAGTTTTCCCAATTTACTTTCGATAGTGTCTTTAAGGCTTGGCGTTACATCAATGTTCTTTCCGCTAATAATAAAATTCATGATGATCAACTCCTTTGTTCATATTATACAGGCGGAATAAAAATCTTGTCTGTATTATATCCATATTATAGCATGGATACTCTTTATTGTATAGAATGAATCATTTTTTCCTATTTCAAAGTGCTTCTTCTGCGCATTCTTGAATCCAGAATCTTTTTGCGGATACGTAAGGATTTTGGCGTTACTTCCAGAAGCTCGTCCGTATCAATAAAATCCAGAGCCTCTTCCAGGCTTAAAATATGAGGAGTTGTCAGCTTCAGGGCATCGTCGGCGCCGGAGGAGCGGGTATTTGTCAGATGCTTTGTCTTGCATACATTAAGTTCGATATCCTCAGCCTTCCCATTCTGTCCAATTACCATGCCGGAATATACTTTTTGTCCGGCACCGATGAATAATGTACCGCGCTCCTGAGCTGCGTATAATCCGTAAGTGACAGATTCCCCGGTTTCAAAGGAAATCAGAGAGCCCTGCTTGCGGTACTGGATATCACCCTTATAGGGCATATATCCGTCAAAGATAGTGTTCAGAATTCCGTTACCTTTTGTATCTGTAAGAAATTCCCCTCTGTAGCCAATCAGCCCGCGGGCCGGAATGGAGAACTCCAGGCGTGTATACCCTCCGTTGGAAGTACCCATGTTTCGCAGTTCACCCTTGCGCTGGCCCAGCTTTTCAATGACAATTCCTGTAAATTCGTCAGGCACATCGATATAAGCCATCTCCATAGGCTCAAGTTTCTTCCCGTTTTCATCTGTCTTATAAAGCACTTCTGCTTTACTTACAGCAAATTCATACCCTTCACGTCTCATATTTTCAATCAAAACAGAAAGGTGAAGTTCACCACGGCCAGACACTTTAAAGCTGTCTGTATCTTCTGTTTCTTCTACACGAAGGCTGACATCGGTGTTCAGTTCTCTAAACAGCCGGTCACGAATATGGCGGGAAGTGACATACTTTCCTTCCTGGCCTGCGAGAGGACTGTCGTTGACAATAAACTGCATGGAAATCGTGGGTTCCGAAATTTTCTGGAAAGGAATTGCCACCGGGTTCTCAGGGGAGCATAGGGTATCTCCGATCGAAATGTCGGAAATACCGGAAATAGCTACTATGGAACCGATGGATGCTTCTTTGACTTCTACTTTCTTCAATCCGTCATATTCGTATAACTTGCTGATTTTTACTTTTTCCTGTTTATCTGGATCATGGTGATTGAGCAGAACCATATCCTGGTTGACAGCGATAGCTCCGTTATCCACTTTTCCTACACCGATACGCCCTACATATTCATTGTAATCTATGGTACTGATGAGAACCTGAGTTGGAGCTTCAGGGTCACCTTCAGGCGCAGGAATATAATCCAGAATAGTCTCAAACAGGGGCTGCATGTTCTTTTCCTCGTCTGTCAGGTCCAGAACTGCAATGCCTGTCTTGGCCGAGGCATATACAAAGGGGAAGTCCAGCTGTTCGTCGGACGCATCCAGATCCATGAAAAGCTCCAGCACCTCATCGATTACTGCGTCGGGTCTTGCCTCCGGTCTGTCAATCTTGTTAATGCATACAATGACCGGCAGGTCCAGATCCAATGCCTTGCGGAGCACGAATTTAGTCTGGGGCATGGGGCCTTCGAAAGCATCCACCACGAGGATAACACCGTTTACCATCTTCAGTACACGCTCAACCTCACCGCCGAAATCTGCATGTCCGGGAGTATCAATAATATTGATTTTTGTCCCCTTGTAGGTTACGGCAGTATTTTTGGAGAGAATCGTAATGCCTCTCTCCCTCTCAATATCGTTAGAGTCCATGACACGCTCGGCTACTTCCTGGTTTTGGCGGAATACACCGCTCTGTTTCAAAAGTTCATCTACCAAAGTGGTTTTGCCATGGTCTACATGGGCGATAATCGCAATATTTCTAACATCTTCACGTTTTGTCTTCATAAAAATTCAACACTCTTTCTACTTATATTATGTGTATTATTATGTGCTTGCAACTTTGTTATTCTATCACAAAACATCTAATATGGGAAGATATTATTTTTAGTTCTTTTTTCTGACAAAATAAGAGGGTTTTCCTTCAAATATGCATTTTCCTCAGAACTTTGTCGAGCGATTACCGGGCCATTTTCGTTCTAATGCATGTACTATATTCATAAACTTAGTATTGACTCAAAAATACCAATCAGAGGAAGGGAGAGCTACAAATCATGTCAGATAAGATTATTGAAAACAATCAGGTAACAATTATGGGGGAAGTGGCTTCCGGTTTTACATACAGCCACGAGGTCTTTGGAGAAGGCTTTTATATGGTGGATGTGCTGGTAAAGAGGCTCAGCAATTCGGAAGACAGGATTCCGCTCATGATTTCAGAGAGACTCATCGATGTGACGCAGGATTATACGGGAGAGTTTATTATGGCCTTGGGGCAGTTCCGGTCTTATAACCGGCATGAAGAGCAGAAGAACAGACTGATTCTGTCTGTTTTCGTCCGTGAGGTTGAATTTATTGATGAAGAGTTGGACGGAGCAAAGACTAATAATATTTTGCTGGAAGGATATATTTGCAAAAAACCCGTATACAGAAAAACGCCGCTGGGAAGAGAAATTGCAGATTTGCTTCTGGCAGTAAACAGACCATATGGAAAATCAGACTATATTCCGTGTATTTGCTGGGGCAGAAATGCCAGGTATGCATCAGGATTCGAAGTAGGAGACCATGTACAGTTACTGGGAAGAATACAAAGCAGGGAGTATGTAAAGAAATTATCTGAGACAGAGACTGAAACTCGCATTGCATATGAAGTTTCCGTCAGTAAACTGGAATGTGTAGAGGAATAGAATGTAAAAAAAACAGGCGCCATGTCCACAAATGGCGCCCTTTCTTTGCGTTGACAGTAGATATAATTAGTGTTAAAATTTGAAGAAAGAGGAGCGTTTAGATTAGGAGGATGTATATGTCATTATTCAAGGGAGCCGGGGTGGCGATTGTTACGCCGTTCCATGAAGACGGAAGTATAAATTACGATAAGCTGGATGAATTGATTGATTTCCATTGTGAGAACGGCACTGACAGTATTATTATTTGTGGCACGACCGGCGAATCTTCCACGTTAACAGAAGAGGAGCACATAAATTGTATTAAGTTTACAATAGAGCATACAAGGAAACGGATTCCGGTGATAGCAGGGACCGGGTCCAATTGTACACGTACCGCTATGGAGATGTCCAAGGAAGCTGCGGAGGCAGGGGCTGACGGTGTGCTTTTGGTGACACCCTACTATAATAAGGCTACACAAGACGGACTTTTTGCCCATTATAAGGCTGTGGCAGATGAAGCAAAGATACCGGTTATTTTATACAGCGTGAAGAGCAGAACAGGAGTGAATATTGAGCCTGCTACGGTAGCCCGCCTGGTGAACAAGGTGGAGAATATTGTAGGGATTAAGGAAGCTTCCGGTGATATTTCTCAGATTTCCAGGATTATGCAGATGACGGAAGGCAAGGCCGATCTGTATTCCGGTAATGATGATCAGGTTCTGCCGCTTCTTGCACTTGGGTCTAAGGGTGTTATATCAGTTTTGTCCAATATTGCACCCAGAGAAACGCACGATATCTGTGCAAAGTTCTTTGCCGGAGATCTGGAAGGCAGCCGGGCACTGCAATTCAAAGCACTTCCGCTGGTCGAGAAGCTGTTTTGCGAGGTGAATCCCATTCCGGTTAAGAAGGCTATGAATCTGATGGGAATGGAAGTTGGCGGACTGAGAATGCCTCTTACAGAGATGACAGAGAAAAATGCGGCAGGTCTTGCAAAAGCAATGACTGATTTTGGTATAAAGCTGGCATAGTAGACAAAGATAATTGTGAAAAGGATATCATGCGTTGAGTAACAGGCTCAGATATGGTATCCTTTTTTCTGCAAATAATAATGGTTAAGAACTTTAAGAAAAAGGGTCAGGAGGAACGAATATGGTGAAAGTATTGATTCATGGATGTAATGGAAGGATGGGACAGATGGTAACCGCGCTTATCAGAGAAGATGAGCGGATGGAGGTTATCGCCGGGGTGGATACATTTACGGGAATTGCCAATACTTATCCGGTTTTTGAAAATATTCAGTCATGTGACTTAAAGCCAGACGTGGTGATTGATTTTTCCAATGCAAATGCGGTGGAGGGACTTTTGGACTATTGCACCGCAAAGCAGGTTCCGGTAGTGCTCTGCACAACGGGACTTACGGAAGAACAGTTGGAAAGGGTTCGGGAAACCTCTGGTAAGGCTGCAGTGCTTAAATCCGCCAATATGTCTATGGGAATTAATCTGCTTTTAAAATTGCTGAAGGATGCAGCAAAGGTACTCTCACCTGCGGGCTATGATATTGAACTGGTGGAGCGTCACCATAACCAGAAAGTGGATGCGCCCAGCGGAACAGCTCTTGCACTGGCGGATTCTATGAATGATGCTTTAGATCATGAATATACTTATGTATATGACCGAAGTCAGGTGAGAAGAAAACGTGACAAAAAGGAAATGGGCATCTCATCGGTCCGCGGCGGTACAATTGTAGGGGATCATGAGGTAATCTTTGCGGGTCCGGACGAGGTCATAGAGTTTAAACACACGGCATATTCCAGAAGTGTTTTTGGGAAAGGCGCTGTGGAGGCGGCAAAATTTTTAGCGGGAAAACCAGCCGGAATGTATGATATGAGTGACGTGATTCAGTTTTAAACGGGTGAGACAGGGGAGAGATTATGAAAAACTTGGAAACCAGATATCTGGAGCGGCTTTCGGAGTGTTACCCAACCATTGCAGCGGCATCCACAGAAATCATTAATTTGCAGGCTATTTTGAACCTGCCCAAAGGAACGGAACATTTTCTCACCGATATACACGGGGAATACGAAGCATTTTCCCATGTGCTAAAAAATGGTTCCGGGTCCATCAGGAGGAAGATTGATGATGTGTTCGGTAATACATTGAGCAAGCGGGATAAGCAGTCTCTTGCCACACTGATTTACTATCCGAAGGAAAAGATGGCTCAGGTGAAGAAGGTGGAAGCCAATATGGAGGACTGGTACAAGATTAATCTGTACCGTCTGATTGAAGTTAGCAAGCGTTCAGCAAGCAAGTACACCAGATCAAAGGTGAGGAAGGCCCTGCCAAAGGATTTTGCCTATGTAATTGAAGAGTTGATTACAGAGAAATCTGAGGTTAATGACAAGGAATCTTACTATAGTGAGATTATAATGACGATTATCAGGATCGGCCGCGCAGAAGAGTTTATTGAAGCAATTTCTGAATTGATTCAGCGGCTGGTGGTTGACCATTTACATATTGTGGGTGATATCTATGACAGAGGACCGGGTCCTCATATCATTATGGACAAACTGATGACCTATCATTCTCTTGATATTCAGTGGGGAAACCATGATGTTCTCTGGATGGGGGCAGCGGCAGGCCAGAGAGGGTGTATAGCCAATGTGATCCGCATCTGTGCCAGATATGGAAACCTGGATATTCTGGAGGATGGGTATGGAATCAATCTTCTGCCGCTGGCCACATTTTCACTGCGGACTTACGAAGAGGATCCCTGCACTTGTTTTGCACTGAAAGGCCCGGAAAAGCCGAACAAGGCTGAGATGGAGATGGATCTCAGGATGCACAAGGCAATTTCTGTCATACAGTTTAAGGTGGAAGGCCAGATTATTAAGAGACGGAAAGAATTGGGACTGGAGGATAGGGCACTTCTGCACCGCATTGATTATGAGAAGGGAACTATTATGCTGGGGGAAAAGGAATATCAGCTTCTGGATACAAATTTTCCCACAATAGACCCCAAAGATCCTTATCGCCTGTCAGAGGAAGAAGAAGGAGTAATGGAACGTCTGGAACGCGCTTTTCTGGGTTGTGAGAAACTCCAGAGGCATATACGCTTTTTACTTGCCAAAGGAGGATTGTATAAGGTTTATAATAACAATTTATTGTATCACGGATGTGTTCCTTTGAATGAAGATGGCAGCTTTAAGGAAATTTCTCTGTTTGGCAAAAAGTTTAAAGGAAAGTCTTTGTACGATGCCCTGGAACGATATATACGAAAAGGCTTTTTTGCTCTGGATCCACAGGCGAAGGAGGAGGGCAAGGATATGATGTGGTATATATGGCTGCACCCCGGTTCGCCTTTGTTTGGCAAGGATAAAATGGCCACCTTTGAGAGATATTTTCTTGCGGAGAAGGAGACCCATCTGGAGAGAAAAAATCCTTACTATAGTCTATTGGAAGAGGAGAAAGTGGTGAACAGTATCCTCCGGGAATTCGGCCTGAGCGCCGAGGAGGCGCATATCGTGAATGGTCATGTGCCTGTAAAAAGCAAAAACGGAGAAAGCCCGATAAAGTGCGGTGGCAAAGTGCTTGTCATAGACGGCGGGTTTTCCAAAGCATATCAGAAAGAAACAGGAATTGCAGGATATACATTAATCTACAATTCTTATGGGCTCCTTCTCGTTGCCCATGAACCTTTTGAATCTACAGAGGCGGCGATTCAGAAGGGAAGTGACATTCATTCCGATTATATGATTGTAAAACGTGTAATGGAACGCCGACTGGTCGGAGATACAGATATCGGAAAAGACTTAAAGGATCAGGTAACAGATTTGGAACGTTTATTGGGTGCATATCGAAGCGGTGAGATAAAAGAAAAAATTTAGAAAAAATTCCCATACATAAAGAATCTAAAAATGCAAATATTACTAACGCAAGATTATTTATGGAAAGGGAGAAATAAAATGAAAAAAATAAAAAGATTCTTATTATTAATGATGTGCGTAGGCGTACTTGGAAGCATGACAGCCTGCGGCAACAACAAAGACACAACCAATGGAACGACAGATACGACAGATACGACCGATAATAACGGAGTAAACGATACGACCGACAATAACGGAGTAAACGATACGGATGACAGAAATAACACGACTGTCGATGACGAAAATGACGGAATAGTGGATGATGCAGTGGATAAGGCTACAGACAAAGTAGACAACGCTACAGATGATCTGACGGATGACAACGGACCTAAGAAAGACAACCTGAATGAAAGAAACACGAATGATAAATAATTGAAAAGGGGGGGGCTCCCCCTTTTTACTTTCTTTTTCGACTTTAATGTGGTAAAATGGTACAGTGAGATATTTAAAAATTGAAAGGGAGAGTCATATGAGTGCAAACAGGAAACTTGTGATGGGAAATGAAGCAATTGCTCTGGGGGCCATTCGTGCCGGTGTGCGCATGGTGACCGGATATCCGGGGACACCTTCTACGGAAATACTGGAGACAGTCGCAAAGCAGAATAGGAGCAATATCCATGTGGAGTGGTCCGTCAATGAGAAGGCGGCAATGGAGGTCGGCGCAGGTGCGGCATATGCAGGGGCCAGAACCATGGTGACGATGAAACAGGTTGGGTTGAATGTGGCGTCGGACCCACTGATGAGTCTTGCCTATGTAGGAGTAAAAGGCGGGATGGTAGTAATCTCCGCAGATGATCCGGGTCCCATTTCCTCCCAGACTGAGCAGGATACCAGAAATTTTGCCCAGTTCTCCAAGCTGCCTGTTTTTGACCCTTCTTCTCCGGAGGAAGCATACCTGATGATAGCGGATGCTTTCGAGCTTTCGGAGAAATACCAGACTCCGGTTCTCTTCCGGCCGACCACCAGAATCTGCCATGCCTGTTTCAGCCTTACATTGCTTCCGGATCTGGAAGTGCCTGAGCCGGAGGGGTTTGTGAGAGATACAATGGGGTGGGTAATTTTTCCAAGAACCTCTTACGAGAACCATATAAAAATTGAAGCCAGAAATGAAAAGCTTTCAGAAATGCTTTCCTTCTATGCAGGAAACAGTGTGAGTGGGGGAAAAGGGAAAAAAGGCATCGCCTCAGGCGGGGTGAGTTATGCTTACATAAAGGAAGTGCTGCCCCAAGAAGTTCCACTATTAAAAGTCGGTACACCCTGCCCTTTCCCGGAGCGCCTTGCAAAGGAGTTTATAGAGCAGCTGGATGAGGTTTTGGTTCTGGAAGAGCTTGATCCCGTGATTGAAAAGGAGCTGCTTCGGATTGTTGGCAAATATCATCTCGATGTAACTATACGGGGAAAATTGACCCACGATACGAAAAATGCCGGCGAGAATAGTGTGGAGAGTATCGCAGGAGACCTGGAACGTTTTTTGAAAAGCGTGGACGAAGAGAAAAAAACGGAGCCGGTATCGGAGAAAGTGCCTGCCCTGCCAGTCAGACCGCCAGTCCTATGTGCGGGCTGTCCTCATCGGGCGTCTTTTTATGCTGTGAAAAAGGCTATGAAGGGGAAGAAGGCTATATTCAGCGGAGATATAGGATGCTATACTCTGGGTAATGCAAAACCCCTAGATATGGTGGACACCTGCCTGTGCATGGGTGCCGATGTAACCATTGCCCAGGGACTACATATTATTGAGAAGGATGTGGTAAATTTTGCATTTATAGGGGATTCTACATTCTTCGCATCAGGAATCACAGGTGTTGTAAATGCAGTCTATAATCAGACCGATATTGTCCTGATCGTGCTGGATAATTCTACAACAGCCATGACGGGGCACCAGCCTCATCCGGGTACAGGAAGAACTATGATGGGAGATGTAGTAGCAAAAATCAGTATAGAAAATATTTTAAAGGGGATTGGCGTGACCTTTGTAGAGACGGTGAACCCGCTGCAGCTGGATGCCGCTGTGGATGCAGTGAAACAGGCAGCAGATGCACCGGGAGTCCGTGCAGTCATATTTAAGTCCCCATGTATTGCGGTTTCCGGGCCGGGAAAACTTTTGTGCATAGATCCGGATGAGTGCAGAAAATGTAAAACCTGTATCAATCAGCTGGGATGTCCGGCAATTACAATAAACGGTGGTACAGTGGAGATAGAATCGTCACTTTGCTATGGCTGCGGGCTGTGTAGTCAGGTCTGCCCGTTCCATGCAATTGGGGAGGTGAAATGTAATGAGTAAAAGTTGTCTGTTATGTGGTGTAGGCGGACAGGGCGTGGTTCTTGCCTCCAAATTGATTGCATTTGCGGCAATGGAAAAGGGAAAACTTGTACGCACTGCGGAAACTATTGGGATGGCACAGCGAGGAGGATCCGTTGTCAGCCATGTACGCATTGGTGAAGAAATATATTCTCCCCAGATTCCTTTGAAAAGTGCAGATCTGATTCTTGCCTTTGAACCGGCAGAGGCGGTGCGAAGCCTGCCCTATCTAAAAGAGGGAGGCACAGTAATCGTGAGCAGTCAGCCCATAAAGCCGGTGACCTCTACTCTGGGCGGCAGCGCCTATGACGGAAAAGAAATGCTGGACTATCTGAAGAAAAAGGTGGCTAAAGTGGCTGTACTAAACGCCCAGTATATCTGCAGACAGGCAGGATCGGCAAAAGTATTGAACGTGGCACTTTTGGGAGCGGCCGCAGCCAGCGGGTCACTTGATATTTCTATAGAAGAAATGAGCCGGGCTGTGAGAGAGAATGTAAAAGACAAATACCAGGAAATGAATCATAAAGCATTGGAGCTTGGAAAAGCAGCCTTTGAACAGATATAGAGGAGAATATGGGATGAAAATGACAAATCTTCAGTTAGAACTGATAAAGGAAAATTTAAGACAACTTACCTCAAAGGACTGCTTTTATAAGGAAAAGTTCAAAGACATTGACATTTCATCTATTCAAAGCCAGAAAGAATTCGAAACACTCCCATTTACCTGGAAAGGGGACCTGAGAGAAGCCTATCCCCTGGGACTGCAGGCTGTACCGGACGAGGAGATTGTTCGCATCCATTCTTCCTCAGGGACAACAGGCACCCCAGTAATTATTCCTTATACAAAGAAGGATGTGGACGACTGGGCAAAGATGTTTGCCCGCTGTTATGAAGTCGCGGGAATTACCACCCTGGACAGGATACAGATTACGCCGGGATATGGACTGTGGACCGCCGGAATCGGCTTTCAGGCGGGAGCAGAGTATCTGGGAGCTATGACCATACCTATGGGACCTGGTAATACCGATAAACAGCTCCAGATGATGCAGGACATGGGGGCAACGGTTTTGTGTGCCACCTCCTCCTATGCCCTCCTTCTGGCAGAGGAGATTGCAAAGAGAGGAATAGGAAATAAAATTCACTTAAAAAAGGGTGTCATCGGTTCCGAACGCTGGGGTGAAAAAATGAGGAGACGCATTGCAGATGAGCTGGGAGTACAGCTATATGACATTTACGGGCTTACGGAAGTATACGGACCCGGCATTGCCATGAGCTGTGATTATGAATGCGGAATGCACTATTGGGACGATTATCTCTACTTTGAAATTGTGGATTCGAAGACAGGTAAAAATGTTCCCGACGGAGAAATCGGAGAGCTGGTTATTACAACCTTGCGCAAGCAGGGGGCCCCTCTGGTTCGATACCGCACCCATGACCTGACCCGTTTTCTGCCCGGGGAATGCAAATGTGGTTCCCATTTTCCCAGAATTGATACCCTGATCGGAAGAACAGATGATATGGTAAAAGTAAAGGGTGTCAATATTTTCCCGAGTCAGATAGAGGAAATGCTCAAAATCGTACCGGAGGCATCCAGCGAGTATCAATTCATGCTGGACCATTTGAACGGAAAAGATGTCTGCACCCTGTTTGTGGAAATCAACCCAGGTGTTGATAAAAAACAGGCTGAGAGTGCAGTGAAAAAAGAATTCAAAACAAAAATTGGCATCACGGTAAAAGTAATGCCAGTCTCCATCGGAGATCTGCCAAGAAGCGAAAAAAAATCAACCAGAATATTTGACAACAGATATTAGTGGAGAAAGGGGTCTGACCCTTTTGAAGACCCCTTTGAGACAGGAATGTGAGGTTTTTATGAGATTTAGACCGTGTATTGATATTCATAATGGACAGGTGAAACAGATTGTAGGCGGGAGTCTTAAGGATGAGGGGAATCAGGCAGTGACGAATTTCTCCTCTCAGCTTGATGCTGCATGGTATGCAAACCTTTACCGGAGAGAAAACCTTGCAGGGGGGCATATTATTCTTTTAAATTCCCGGGAGTCAGAGTACTTTGAGGCGACACAAAATCAGGCGTTGAATGCTCTAGCGGCATACCCCGGAGGAATGCAGATAGGCGGCGGAATTACGGTAGAAAACGCTGCCGGGTATCTGCAGGCCGGGGCCAGCCATGTGATTGTGACTTCTTATGTTTTCAGGGGCGGAATGTTTTGCAGGGAGAAGCTGGAGGAGCTGGTAAAGGCTGTGGGCAGAAAACATGTGGTGCTGGACCTGAGCTGCCGGAGAAGGGAAGGGTATTATTACATTGTGACGGATCGCTGGCAGAACTTTACAAACTTATGCCTTACCCGGGAGTTACTGTCTGATTTATCCGGATATTGTGATGAATTCCTTGTACACGGAGTAGATGTGGAAGGCAGGTCTTCAGGGGTGGAGACAGGACTTGTGCGTATGCTGGGGCAATGGGATCAAATACCAATCACATATGCAGGGGGGATTGGCAGTTTAGAGGATCTGGAAAGGTTCCGAAAAATGAGCGGCGGAAACCTTGACTTTACTATCGGAAGTGCCCTGGATTTATTCGGCGGAAATATTCCCTATGAATTTATCGCAAAGCTGTAGCCGGAAACATCAGTACTGTTCCTATGGAAAATGTGGGACAATGGTGCTATAATTCATTATAGCTATTGCGTGCGTTAAAATTATAAAAAGGGGGTTACATTATGACAGGTTTACCATTAATTTTTATTTTTGTACTGGCAATCATACTAATGATTGTCTCCATTTCCAAATGGAAGATTCATCCGTTTCTTTCCATCATGGCCATTTCCCTGCTCTTAGGGTTAATTGCCGGGATTCCTCTGGTGGATAAAACTTTGGCAGACGGCACTGAAGTAAGCGGATTGGCGACTATTATCGGTGCCGGATTTTCGGGAACGTTTACCAGCATCGGTATTGTTATCATTCTTGGTGCACTAATAGGAAATATTCTGGAGAAAACCGGCGCGGCTTTAAAGCTTGCCGATATGGTGATCCGGGTGGTGGGGAAAAACAATCCTGTTCTCGCTGTAGAGTTGATGGGGTGGGTAGTATCCATTGCGGTATTCTGTGATTCCGGATTCGTCATCTTAAATCCTATCCGGAAAGCCCTGGTAAACAGGACCGCGGCATCTTCTGTGGCAATGACCGTAGGTCTGTCATCAGGACTTTACATTTCTCATGTTTTCATTCCGCCCACACCGGGGCCTATTGCTGCGGCTTCCACTCTGGGAATTGGGGATAATCTGCTCCTGGTTATGGGCATGGGTACCTTGTGTTCCATACTTCCGCTGATTGCCGGATTTTCCTTCGCAAAATATATCGGAGGGAAGGTAAAGGCTGACGATGAAGCCGATATGGGTGAAGTGGCAAAGACTTATGAGGAACTGGTTGCTGAATATGGAAAACTTCCCGGCGGGTTTAATGCCCTTGCGCCGATTATCATTCCTATTCTCCTCATGGCGGCTTCTTCCATTATATCCATGGCGGGAATAGCAGGACTTGGAGCAGATATTGTCAAATTTTTAGGAACTCCCATTATCGCTTTGGCAGTGGGAACCCTATGCGGTATTTTCCAGCTGATGGGGGCGGGGAAAATGAGTGAGTTTTATAAACTAACCGATGATACCTTGAAAACTGTCGGCCCTATCCTGTTCGTAACGGCAGCCGGTGGTGTGCTGGGCAAGGTGATTGCTTCCACTGACATGGTAAACTATATTGAAGCACACGCCACAGCCCTAAGTGCTATGGGTATTTTCTTCCCATTCCTTTTGTCGGCTATTTTAAAGACTGCCCAGGGATCTTCTACAGTAGCACTGACAACCACTGCCGGAATTATTGCGCCATTGCTTCCGGTACTGGGATTTGACAGTCCGGTTCGTGTTACGCTCGTTGTTATGGCTATCGGTGCAGGTGCCATGACTGTTTCCCATGCAAACGATTCCTATTTCTGGGTAGTGACCAACTTTGGAGCCATGACTCCGGAAAAGGGATATAAGACACAGACTGTGGCAACACTGATTTTAGGTATTGCCGGCATATTGGAAATATTTATTTTAAGTTTGTTCTTGCGGTAGATCGGACAGGCAGGTACGGAATATGTTGAATAAACGAAAGGATAGTGTTAAAATGAGCAATAGAGTAAATTTAGACAAGGAGTAATTTTATATTATGGGTTTGATTGAAAAGATTTTCGGAACGCACAGCGAAAATGAATTGAAGCGTATCTATCCGATTGTAGACCGTATAGAGGCCTTGGAACCAGAGATGCAGGCCCTGTCTGATACAGAATTAAAAGATAAAACAAGAGAATTTAAAAAACGCCTCGAGGAAGGAGAAACTCTGGATGATATTCTCCCCGAGGCATTTGCCGTTGTAAGGGAGGCTGCTTCCAGAAGCCTGGGAATGCGCCATTATCGGGTGCAGCTTATCGGCGGTATTATACTTCACCAGGGGCGTATCTCTGAGATGAAGACAGGTGAAGGAAAGACTTTGGTTTCCACTCTTTCGGCATATCTGAATGCGCTGGAAGGAGAAGGCGTGCATATTGTAACAGTCAACGACTACCTTGCAAAACGTGATGCCGAGTGGATGGGGAAGGTGCATGAGTTTCTCGGGCTGACGGTTGGCGTCGTCTTAAATTCCATGGACAACGATGAGCGACGTGCGGCGTACAACTGTGATATTACGTATGTGACGAATAACGAGCTGGGATTTGATTATCTCCGTGATAATATGGTTATCTACAAAGAACAGCTTGTTCAGCGGGGACTGCATTATGCAATTATTGATGAGGTTGACTCGGTATTGATTGACGAGGCAAGGACTCCGCTGATTATATCCGGACAGAGCGACAAATCTACAAAACTGTACGAGGCGTGCGATATACTTGCTGGTCAGCTGGAAAGGGGAGAAGCCAGCGGTGAGTTCTCCAAGATGAATGCCATTATGGGGGAAGAGATTGAAGAGACCGGAGACTTCATTGTAAATGAAAAGGAAAAGACGGTCAACCTTACAGAAGACGGGGTTAAAAAGGCAGAGAAGTTTTTCCACATCGATAATCTGGCAGATGCGGAGAACCTGGAGATACAACATAACATTATACTTGCATTGCGCGCACATAACCTGATGTTCCGTGATCAGGACTATGTAGTGACCCCGGAGGGGGAGGTTATGATCGTTGATGAGTTCACCGGGCGTATCATGCCGGGCCGCCGCTATTCGGACGGGCTGCATCAGGCAATTGAAGCAAAAGAACATGTGAAGGTAAAAAGAGAAAGCAAGACTCTCGCTAATATAACATTCCAGAATTTGTTTAATAAATTTGACAAAAAGAGCGGTATGACCGGTACAGCTCTCACCGAGGAAAAAGAATTTCGCGATATTTATGGGATGGATGTTATAGAGATCCCGACCAATGAGCCGGTTCGAAGAGTGGATTTGCAGGATGCTGTCTATAAGACTGAGAAAGAGAAGTTCAAGGCTGTTGTGGAGGAAGTGAAGAAAGCTCACGAAAAAGGACAGCCGGTGCTGGTAGGTACTATTACTATAGAGATTTCCGAGCTTCTGAGTAAAATGTTGAAAAAAGAGGGTATACCCCACAAGGTACTGAATGCAAAATACCATGAACTGGAAGCTGAAATTGTGGCGGATGCAGGTATTCACGGTGCCGTTACTATTGCTACCAACATGGCGGGCCGTGGTACGGATATTAAGCTGGACGACGAGTCAAGGGCTGCCGGGGGGCTAAAAATCATTGGTACTGAGCGCCATGAATCCAGACGTATCGACAATCAGCTCCGCGGACGTTCCGGACGTCAGGGGGATCCGGGCGAGTCACGGTTTTACATTTCGCTGGAGGATGATTTGATGCGTCTGTTCGGCTCCGAGAAATTAATGAATGTCTTTACCACTCTTGGAGTGGCAGAGGGAGAGCAGATTGAACATAAGATGCTTTCCAATGCAATTGAGAAGGCTCAGCAGAAGATTGAAAGTAACAACTTTGGTATCCGTAAGAATCTGATGGAATATGATCAGGTCATGAATGAGCAGCGTGAGATCATTTATGGAGAGAGGCGGCGGGTTCTGGACGGCGAAAGCATGCGGGACACTATCTACAACATGATCACTGAGTATGTGGAAAATGTGACAGACCGTTTTGCTTCTTCTGAGGCAGAAGCAGAGGAGTGGGATATGCAGGGTCTTGATGTTACTCTGCATGGTGTTATTCCTCAACTTCAGCTGCCCACTGCAGAGGAAGCACGAGACATGCAGCAGAAAGAATTGAAACATCTGCTCAAAGAGCGTGCGGTAAAAGCATATGAGGCAAAGGAAGCAGAATTTCCGGAGGCAGAACATCTGCGTGAAATTGAGCGTGTTGTGCTGCTGAAGGCAATTGACGGTAGATGGATGGACCACATTGACGATATGGATCAGCTTCGTCAGGGCATAGGGCTTCAGGCGTACGGACAGAGGGATCCCCTGGTGGAATATAAGATGATAGGCTATGATATGTTCGGTGAGATGACAAACGCTATAGCGGAGATCACTGTCCGCACCTTGTTCCACATCCGTATTGAGCAGAAAGTAGAAAGAGAACAGGTTGCGCAGGCTACAGGTACGAATAAAGAGGAGAGTGCCCTGCGCGAACCAAAAAAGAAGGCAGAGAAGAAGATTTATCCCAACGACCCATGCCCCTGTGGAAGTGGTAAGAAATACAAACAATGCCACGGACGAAGGGCCTAAATAGAATAAAGAATCTGAATGCCATATGAGAATCTGCAAAAACAGATTCTCATTTAAAATAAGAAAGAGGTGATAGAGGTGGTTTTGTTAGAAGAACTGAAAACAAGGCTGAGTGCATACGAAGAACCGCTGAAAGATCTGAGGGATTCACTTTGACTTAGCGTCAAAGAAAAAGCGGATAGAGGAGCTGGAGCGCAAGATTGAAGAACCGGGATTCTGGGATAATCCTGAGGATTCCACACGTACTATGAAATTCTTGAAAGGGCTCCGGGATTCTGTGAAACAAATTGAAGATCTCTACACGGGTTACGAGGATATGAATCTTCTGATTGAAATAAGCGAAGAGGATTCCGATGAAGAGACAGTAAAAGGAATTGAGGAAGAACTGAACAGTTTTTCGGAAAAATTTGAAGACCTGAGAATCCAGACACTTCTTACAGGTGAGTATGACAGCTGCAACGCAATTGTTACTCTCCACGCAGGGGCAGGAGGCACAGAGTCCTGCGACTGGACCGGCATGCTGTACAGGATGTACACCCGTTGGGCTGAGAAAAAAGGGTTCTCTCTTGAAGTTCTGGACTATCTGGACGGAGACGTAGCAGGTGTAAAAGGAGTCACTTTTGAGGTGGCGGGGGAGAATGCTTATGGGTATCTCCGCTCTGAGAAAGGTGTGCACCGTCTGGTCAGGATTTCACCTTTCAATGCAGCGGGAAAACGGCAGACCTCTTTTGCCTCCTGTGATGTCATACCGGACATTGAAGATGAGATAGACATTGAAATAAATGAAGATGATCTGCGTGTTGATACGTACCGCTCAGGCGGTGCAGGGGGGCAGCATGTGAATAAAACATCCTCTGCAGTGCGCATCACGCATCTGCCCACAGGAATTGTAGTACAGTGCCAGAATGAGCGCTCTCAGCACATGAACAAAGATAAGGCTATGCAGATGCTGAAAGCAAAGCTGTATCTTCTAAAGCAGCAAGAACAGGCGGAAAAGGTATCTGACATTCGGGGTGAGACAAAGGACATAGGATTTGGAAATCAGATCAGATCCTATGTGATGCAGCCGTACACCATGGTAAAAGACCACAGGACGAATGTAGAAACAGGCAATGTAAATGCAGTTATGGACGGGGATATCGACCTGTTTATCAACGCATTTCTGGCTGCAAAGTCATAGATAAAAGAAGGGAAATGAGACAAAAGGAGGAAAAGATGGTTAACATAGCGATAATGGGATATGGTACAGTTGGCTCGGGAATCGTGGAGGTCATCAATACTAACGGAGAACGAATCAATCAGAGAGCGGGAGACCACATCAACATCAAATACGTCCTGGATTTGAAAGATTTCCCGGGAGACCCGGTGCAGGAAAAAATTGTGCATGATTTTGAAACCATTGAAAAGGATCCGGAGGTCAAAATTGTTGCGGAAGTGATGGGAGGCATAGAACCTGCATATACTTTTGTGAAAAGGTGCCTGCAGGCCGGGAAAAGCGTTGCCACCTCGAACAAAGCCCTGGTGGCGAAACACGGGGCGGAGCTTTTGTCCATTGCCATGGCAAACAATATTAACTTCCTCTTTGAAGCCAGTGTAGGAGGTGGAATCCCGATTATACGTCCCTTAAATTCTTCCATGACTGCAGATGAGATTGAAGAAATCACAGGCATTTTAAACGGTACCACAAATTATATGTTAAGCAAAATGTTTTATGAGGGGGCCGATTATGATGAGGTCCTGAAAGAAGCCCAGGCAAAGGGATATGCGGAGCGCAATCCGGAAGCCGACGTAGAAGGCTATGATGCCTGCAGAAAAATTGCTATTTTATCTTCACTGATTTCCGGCCGGCAGGTTGATTTTGAGGATATCCATACAGAGGGAATTACGAAAATCACGACCCAGGATATGATGTATGCAAAGGCTCTGGGCATGACAATCAAGCTGTTGGCCTCCAGCAGGAGGGACAGTGATCATCTGCATGCTATTGTGGCTCCTTATATGCTTCACAGAAATCATCCTCTTTATAATGTAAATGATGTATTTAATGCTATTTTTGTTCACGGCAACGTGGCGGGCGACCTTATGTTTTATGGAAGCGGTGCAGGCAAACTGCCCACTGCCAGTGCGGTAGTTGCCGATATTGTGGATGAGGCAAAGCATTTAAACAGAAACATCCTGACTATGTGGGACAGTGAAAAGTTAAAGCTGCAGCCTATAGAAGATACAAGTAAGAAATATTTTGTGAGAATCAAGGGGAACCCGGATGCCCTGAAAGCACATCTGGAAAGCAAATTCGGTCCTGTTGAAATTGTGCAGGTTGAGGAGCTGGGACAGGAGTTCGGCTTTGTGACCGAAGAGATGACGGAAGGTGCATATGTAGAGCAGGCAAAAGAGTTTCCGGGAATTCTGCATATGATACGTATAGAAGAATGACCGGGATTTTATGGGGAGAGGTAAGATGAAATATAGGCGGCCAGGAGGAGAATATGCTGATAGTAAAAAAATTTGGAGGCAGCTCAGTTGCAGACCGGGATTGTATTTTCCGTGTGGCAGAGCGCTGTGTAGAAGATTACAAAAACGGAAATGAGGTCATTGTTGTATTATCTGCAATGGGTGACACAACGGACGAGCTGATTGAAAAGGCTAAAAATATTACAGCGCAGCCGTCAAAGCGGGAAATGGATATGCTGCTGACAACAGGGGAGCAGGTTTCGGTCTCTCTGATGGCTATGGCGATTAATTCAATGGGGATCCCTGCAGTTTCTTTGAATGCATTTCAGATAAGAATGCACAGCACTTCTGCCTACGGAAAAGCTCGAATGAAGCGTGTGGAGGCCGAGCGGATACGACATGAACTTGATTCCAAAAAAATTGTAGTTATAGCAGGCTTTCAGGGAATAAATAAATATGAGGACTACAGCACCTTAGGCAGAGGCGGTTCTGACACTACAGCTGTAGCTATTGCAGCCGCAATGCATGCGGATATCTGCGAAATCTATACAGACGTGGACGGTGTATATACAGCAGATCCACGAGTTGTGCCAAATGCAAGGAAACTGGATACTATCAGTTATGATGAGATGCTGGAGCTTGCTTCGCTGGGAGCGAAAGTTCTCCATAACCGATCAGTGGAGATGGCAAAAAAATATGGCGTGCGGCTGGTAGTGCGTTCCAGCATGAACCGGGAAGAAGGAACGGTTGTCAAGGAGGTGGGAAAATTGGAAAAAATGTTAATAAGTGGAGTTGCATCCGATAAGAATACATCACGGATATCTGTAATTGGAATAGATGATAAGCCCGGCGTGGCATTTAAGATATTTAATACGCTTGCAAAAAACGGTATCAACGTGGACATCATTTTGCAGTCTGTAGGCCGTGAGGGGACAAAAGATATCTCCTTTACGGTTGCTCAGGATGACCGGGATGCGACACTGGAAGTGCTGGATAATAACAAAGAGATGCTGACGATCCAGGAAATCAGCTATGAAGACAATGTAGCAAAAATATCTATAGTAGGGGCAGGTATGATGAGCAATCCGGGAGTTGCGGCCCAAATGTTTGAAGCACTCTTCAATGCAAATATAAACATAAGCATGATATCCACATCTGAGGTGCGGATAACTGTTCTGATAGATGAAAATGATGTGGAAAGAGCTATGCGTGCAGTACACGATGGGTTCGGACTGGCAGATTAAGAATAATATAAAAAGAGCTGCTTTTTGAAAGAAGAGAATCTTGTTTCAAAAGGGGAGCTCTTTATTGGTTTAGGAGTTTATTTATGATGATTTTACATTCATGGTCTGTCCTTCGGTATCTCTTGATGAAGTTAACTTCCTCCGCTGTAAGATAGATTGTGTCGGCGGTCTCAATTTCCATAGCAGATGTATAGGGCCCTTTCTGCTCCCGTATAATACCTTCCGGCGAGATAGGCTGATTGACCAGCTGATCAAGTGTTACATTATAAATTTGTGAGAGCTTAATCAGAAGATCCAAATCAGGAACCCGCTTACTTGTCTCATAATTTGAATATGCCTGCCTGGAGATATTTAGCTTTTCGCCCAAAGCTTCCTGTGTGTACTTTTTTGCTTTCCGCAAGTTGCATAAGTTTTCTACCAGTTGTATGTTAGACAATGCTGCGTCACCTCCACTTACAGGGAATTATTTATAACTCTTCCGGAGAGCATCTCGATTGCGCTTTGCTTCATCTTGCTGCAGCTGAACGCCGGATAGAAATATCCACAAGCAGCTCGTTAGCAAGCAAGCTTGCAAGAGCTGCTTGTGGATATTTCTGCTCTTCTGTACAGATGTTATAAATTATAACAATTTTCCCTGTAAATAGAAATGATTGCGACAAAACGTAGTATTACATAAAAGTGCAACAGAAAGTTGCTAAATACTCAGCGTACTGTTATGGTAACGAGAGGATAAGGTGACATCTTCGCCAAACCAGACAGGAGGCACAAAAGTATTGGCAGATTCCTCGTCGGGAAATTCGACCTCGGCTAAAACCAGTGGGGCGAGGCTCCCCAGAAATATGTCGAGTTCAATAGTCAGGTTATCCCTCAAGGGCAGCATATACCGGGTCTTGCGGATAAATGTTCCGTCTGTTTTGGGTTTTAAATGTTCATATGCTTCTTTTGTGAGAGGAAGGTTATATTCTTCTCGCACCATAAGTCCTTTTGATTTGTAGGTGAGGATGTATTCCTCATTATCCCTGCGGATACGGATGACAGGTTCCCGGCAGAGATAACCCTGTTCAATATTCCGGCAGGGATAGTCATGTAGATTGGCAGGAACATTTTTCTCATTTATCAGATATTTACGTTCAATTTCCATGGCTGACTCCTTCTTTATTCCCTCGAGCAACGAGCCGGGGTATTTGACTAATGTATGATATGTGCGGATTGCTCCGCACTCTGTGAATCTGGTACCATCTTAATATGCCCGCTTTGAAATGTAAACCATTGCATTTTTATTTATCATTTGTTACACTGAGAACATGTGGAAATTGCAGGTAAATTCTAAGGCAGAAGGGAATAAAATATAAAGAAGTCAAGTGTGTTTATAGAAGCTTAATAGAAGCTTTATATAAGAAATACTGGAAATTTAGTACTGAATGTGATATACTCTTTCAATGACTGCGAAAGCAAAATTACCATTCGAATGATTTTCATATTATCTATTATGTTACAAATCAAGGAGGAAAATAAAAATGAGTTTACAGGTAGAAAATTTAGAACATAACATGGCCAAACTAACCATCGAAGTCGGTGCAGAGGATGTAGAGAAAGCACTTCAGTCCGCATATTTGAAACAGCGCGGACAGATTAATATTCCCGGATTCCGCAAGGGAAAGGTTCCGAGGCAGCTGATTGAAAAGATGTATGGACCGGAAGTGTTTTATGATGAAGCGGTAAACCGTATGATTCCTGACGCATACGGCAAAGCATACGATGCGTGTGAGCTGGAGCTGGTTTCCCAGCCTCAGATTGATGTGGTTCAGATAGAGAAAGGCAAACCCTTTATTTTTACAGCTGAAGTTGCAGTAAAACCGGAAGTTACACTGGGCGAATATAAGGGAATGAAAGTGGAAAAGGCACCGGAGGGAGTCACAGAAGAAGAGATCAACGCAGAGATTGATAAGGAACGTGAGAAGAGCGCAAGAACTATCGAGGTGACAGACCGATCAGTACAGGACAAAGATCAGGTAGTATTGGATTTCGAAGGATTTGCAGACGGGGAGGCGTTCGAAGGCGGAAAGGCTGAGAATTATCCTCTTACAATTGGTTCCGGTTCATTTATCCCGGGATTTGAGGAACAACTGATCGGTGCTGAGATTGATAAAGAGCTGGAAGTAAAGGTGACATTCCCGGAGGATTACCAGGCAGCAGAGCTGGCCGGTAAAGAGGCGGTGTTCAAATGTACTGTACATGAAATCAAGGCAAAAGAGCTCCCTGAACTGGATGATGAGTTTGCATCTGAAGTGTCGGAGCATGATACACTGGAAGAGTACAAGGCAGAAGTAAAGAAGAATGTTGAAGAGCGCAAGGAGCGCGAATATAAAGAACAGAAAGAAAATCAGGCCGTAGAGCAGGCTGTGAAGAATGCACAGATGGACATCCCTAAGGCCATGATCGACGGTCAGGTGAAACAGATGACAGAAGACTTTGCACGCCGCATTCAGCAGCAGGGTCTGTCAGTTGAGCAGTATTTTCAGTTTACGGGAATGACAGCACAGAAGATGGAAGAAGAGATGAGGCCACAGGCAGAGAAACAGATTAAGACGAGGCTGGTTCTGGAAGCAGTTGTAAAAGCTGAGAATATTGAAGTCTCTGATGAGCGCCTGGATGAAGAACTGCAGAAGATGGCGGATGCTTACCAGATGGAAATGGATAAGCTTAAAGAATTCATGGGTGATCGTGAGAAAGAACAAATGAAAGAAGATATCGCAGTGCAGGAGGCAGTTACATTTATTGCAGATGCTGCAGTTGAAGAGTAGACAGGAGGAATTTAAATGAGTTTAGTACCTTATGTCATTGAACAAACCAGCCGGGGGGAACGCTCCTACGACATTTATTCAAGATTATTAAAAGAAAGAATCATTTTTCTGGGAGAAGAAGTAACTGACGTGTCGGCAAGTGTGATTGTTGCGCAGCTTCTATTTCTGGAGGCGGACGATCCGGACAAGGATATCCAGCTTTACATTAACAGCCCGGGAGGATCTGTAACAGCCGGACTGGCAATTTATGATACGATGCAGTATATTAAGTGCGATATTTCTACAGTATGTATCGGCATGGCAGCAAGTATGGGATCATTCCTGCTTTCAGGCGGAAAGAAGGGAAAGCGTTTTGCGCTGCCTTCTTCAGAAATTATGATTCATCAGCCTTCAGGCGGAGCTCAGGGACAGGCAACTGAAATTCGGATTGCGGCGGACCATATCTTAAAGACCCGCAAGAAGTTAAACGAGATTTTGGCTGCAAATACAGGGCAGGATTTGGAAGTTATTGAAGTCGATACAGAGAGAGATAATTTTATGACTGCCCAGGAAGCAAAGGAATATGGATTAATAGACGAAGTAATTGCCAATCATTGATGGCAATATGAGGTGAGATAGCATTATGGCAGGAAGAGTAAGCGAAGAAGCAGTGAGATGTTCCTTCTGCAATAAGACACAGTCGCAGGTGCGGAAACTGATAGCGGGACCCAACGGAGCATTTATCTGTGACGAGTGCATCGAGGTGTGCTCTGAAATTATTGAAGAAGAATTTGAATACGAGGAAGGAAGCAAATACGAAGATATTAACCTCCTGACACCGGAAGAAATAAAGACGTTTCTGGATGAATATGTCATCGGACAGGATGAGGCGAAAAGAGTTCTTTCTGTATCCGTTTACAATCATTACAAGCGGATTATGGCTGAACAGGATCTGGGCGTCGAACTGCAGAAAAGCAATATATTGATGCTTGGGCCTACCGGCTGCGGAAAGACCCTGCTTGCCCAGACATTGGCAAAGATATTAAATGTACCTTTTGCGATTGCAGATGCTACAGCATTGACTGAGGCAGGTTATGTGGGGGAAGATGTGGAGAATATTCTGCTGAAGGTAATTCAGGCTGCGGACGGAGATATAGAGCGTGCTGAACATGGTATTATCTATATTGATGAGATTGACAAGATTACGAGAAAGTCAGAGAATCCCTCCATTACCCGTGATGTGTCGGGGGAGGGAGTTCAGCAGGCCCTGCTGAAAATCATCGAAGGCACAGTGGCCTCTGTTCCGCCTCAGGGCGGAAGAAAGCACCCCCATCAGGAGCTGATACAGATCGACACCACCAATATCCTGTTTATCTGCGGAGGCGCTTTTGAAGGGATAGATAAGTTGATTGAGACACGTCTTGATAAGAAATCTATCGGCTTTAATGCTGAAATTGCTTCTAAACACGAGGAGAATGTGGATGTTCTTTTACATCAGGTACTGCCTCAGGATCTGGTGAAGTTTGGATTGATACCGGAGCTGGTGGGACGTCTGCCGGTTACAGTATCTCTGGATATGCTGGATAAAGAAGCGTTGATTAGAATTTTAACAGAACCAAAGAGCGCAATCGTAAAGCAGTATCAAAAACTGCTGGAATTAGACGGAGTGCGATTGGAATTTGATAAAGATGCTCTTCTGGCAATTGCGGAGACATCTCTTGCGAGAAAGACCGGAGCCAGAGGCCTGCGGGCTATTATGGAAAACATTATGATGGACACGATGTTTAAGGTGCCGTCTGATGATACAATCAAGGGATGCCGGATAACAAAAGAAGTGGTGAAAGGAACAGGAAATCCCCTTTATGAGTGTGACGGGGAAGAACGCAGATCATTTCTTACATCAGAGAGTGCATAGGAAATTGGGCGGGTGCAATAGTATCCGCCTTTCTTATACTATATTTTGAAACGCAGGAGGAAAGACATATATGAATAGTGGGACACAGAGCCTTCCTATGGTAGCCTTAAGAGGCATAACGATTATGCCGGAGATGGTCGTACATTTTGACATAAGCAGGGAGCAGTCTATAGCAGCGATTCAAGAAGCTATGGTGGAAGACCAGAAGATCTTTATGATAACCCAGAGAGACGCTGAAGTCGAGAAACCAAAGCAGGAGGACTTGTTCGAGGTAGGAACTATCGGGACAATCAAGCAGATTATCAAGCTGCCCAGACATATTGTCCGGGTTCTTGTGGCAGGAGAAAAAAGAGGTGTGCTTCAGAATATAGAGTATGAAGAACCCTATATGCGTGCCAGCGTGGAGGAAATTGACGATTCTGAAATTACCATACCGGATGATTTGAACGGAGAGGCTATGGAGCGCGGCTTAAAGGATATGTTTGTAGATTTCGCTGCAAAAAACGGTAAGATGTCCAAAGAGTCGGTTGCTCAGATTCTGGAGGTGCAGGGTCTGATAAAGCTGGTGGATGAAGTCGCCGCAAACACACCGCTGCCTTATAAAGATCTTCAGGAAATCTTAAATGAGACAGATTTTTGGAAGAGATATGAAGCACTGGCATTCAAGCTTGTGAATGAAGTGCAGATTATGGATATCAAAGAGCAGATTCAGATAAAAGTAAAAGAGAGAGTAGACAAGCATCAGAAAGAATATATTCTACGGGAACAGTTAAAACTAATACGTGAGGAACTGGGAGATGATACCACACTTTCGGATGCAGATGAGTTTGAAAAGGCAGCAAAAGCACTGAAGGCTCCTAAAGAAGTAAAAGAGAAGCTTACAAAGGAAATAGGGCGTTTTAAAAATTCTCTGAACAGTCCGGCGGAGACAGGAGTCATCCGTACTTATATTGAGAATCTTTTGGAAATGCCCTGGGACAAGGTGGCAAAGGACAGCCGGGATATAGAATATGCCCGGAAGATTTTGGAAGAGGACCATTATGGTTTGGAACAGGTCAAGGAGAGAGTGTTGGAATTTCTGGCGGTTCGTTCTTTAACAAAGAAGGGTGAGAGCCCTATTTTATGTCTTGTAGGCCCTCCGGGGACGGGGAAGACCTCCATTGCAAAATCTCTTGCAAGAGCATTGAAGAAGCCTTATGTGAGAATCTCTTTGGGAGGAATCAGGGACGAGGCGGAAATCAGAGGACATAGAAAGACTTACGTGGGAGCGATGCCGGGCAGGATAGCAGAGGCGATGAAATCGGCGGGAGTGAAGAACCCTGTAATGCTCTTAGACGAGATTGACAAGGTGAGTACAGATTATAAGGGGGATACGTTTTCCGCCCTTCTGGAGGTGCTGGACAGCGAACAGAACAGCAAGTTTAGGGATCATTATCTGGAACTCCCCCTGGATTTGTCTGAAGTTTTATTTGTTACGACAGCAAATACGCTCCAGACCATACCCAGACCACTTGTCGACCGTATGGAGGTTATTGAAATCAGCAGTTATACGGAAAATGAGAAGCTGCACATAGCGGTGGAGCATTTGATACCAAAGCAGATTCAAAAGCACGGATTACAACCGGAACAACTGTCTTTTAGTAAACCTGCAATCTGGAAGATGGCACGCAACTACACAAAAGAAGCGGGAGTCAGACAGCTGGAGAGAAAGATAGGAGACATTTGCAGAAAAGCTGCAAAAGAAATACTGACAACAAAGAAAAAGAGGGTTATAATAACAGAAAAGAATATCCATAAATATCTGGGGAAGGAAAAGTATACATATCAGATGGTAAATCCTTCTGATGAAGTAGGCATTGCGCGAGGGCTTGCCTGGACCAGTGTAGGAGGCGATACACTTCAGATTGAAGTGAACGTCATGCACGGAGATGGGGAAATTATGCTCACCGGGAAGCTGGGTGATGTAATGAAAGAATCTGCACGTACAGGAATCAGTTATATACGGTCTGTAAGCGACCGGTACAAGGTTGCAGAGGATTTCTTTGAAAAGCACGATATTCATGTACATATACCGGAGGGAGCAGTGCCTAAGGACGGACCGTCTGCAGGAATTACTATGGCGACTGCAATGTTGTCAGCTATTACCGGATATAAGGTCAGAGCAGACCTGGCAATGACGGGTGAGGTTACACTCCGGGGAAGAGTTCTTCCCATCGGAGGACTGAAGGAGAAGCTGCTTGCCGCAAAAAGCGCCGGTATTAAGACAGTACTTGTTCCCGGTAAAAATCAGGCGGATGTGGAAGAACTATCCGGTGAGATTACAAAAGGTCTGGAAATTCTGCCTGTGGAAAATATGGATGAAGTACTCAAAACAGCTCTTGTAACAGAAAAATAAGTCTGCGGAAAGGACATGGGATGGTTATCAAGAATATTAATTTGGAGACGGTATGCGGCATAACAAGTGTGCTTCCGGATAATGATAAGCCGGAAATCGCATTTGCAGGGAAGTCTAATGTAGGAAAATCTTCATTAATCAACGCGCTGATGAATCGAAAATCCTATGCCAGAATTTCGGCAACACCCGGAAAAACGCAGACAATCAACTTTTACAACATCAATGGAGAGATGTACCTTGTAGATCTTCCGGGTTACGGGTATGCTAAAGTTTCCGAGAAGGAAAAGGAGCAGTGGGGAAGGCTGGTGGAACGTTATCTGCACAGCTCTTCCCGGCTGAAAACTGTCTTCCTTTTGCTTGATATCCGGCACGAACCTTCTTCCAATGACAAGATGATGTACCGATGGATTGTGGAGCAGGGCTACAAGCCGATTATCATAGCGACAAAGCTGGACAAACTAAAGAGGAGCCAGATCCAGAAGCATATAAAAATGGTCAAAGAAGGACTGGAACTTGAAAAAGATGCAAAGATTATTCCCTTTTCATCTGTGACAAAACAAGGTCGGGATGAGATATGGGAGTTTGTGGAGACACAACTGGGGGTATGACAATGGAGAGCAGACGGCCCTACTGGCAGATTATTGTGAGTCTTGTGTTTAGTCTGGCTGCGACAGCAGCCTTTGTGATTATTGGAATAAAAGCGCTGGGGTTTTTTATGCCCTTTGTTATTGGGTGGATTATGTCTACAATTGCCACCCCGGTAGTTAACTGGCTGGAGAAAAGACTGAAGATTGTTAAAAAGCTGGGATCTGCTCTTATTGTAGTTATAGTTCTGGTCTTGATTGTATTGGTGATTTATTTTGCAATCAGCCATATTGTCGGAGAAATAGGAGATCTGATATCAAATTCGCCGAATTTATATGCTCAATTTAAATCAGGACTGGAACAAATCGGAGACGCGCTTTCAGGTGTGTTTTCCAGGCTGCCCCAGGGAGTGGAGAGTGGCTGGGACACTGCGGTAGATAACCTGAATGAGTATGCAGCCAAAGTGGTTGCAAACATCAGCGAACCGACAGTGGCTGCGGCCGGAAACTTTGCAAAGCGCCTTCCGTCTTATCTGATTTCATTTATTGTGACAATGATGTCGGCCTATTTGTTTACGGTGAACAGAGAAGAAGTAATTCAATGGATGAAAAAGGTTTCACCGCCTTCGATTGCAAAGAGAATGGAACTGGTAAGCGATAACCTGAAATATGCAGTCGGAGGATATTTTAAAGCGCAATTCAAAATTATGGCGATTGTGTTCGTAGTTCTTTTTGTTAGTTTTGTAGTGCTTGACGTGCATTATTCTATATTAATTGCGTTTTTAATTTCTTTTTTGGATTTTCTCCCATTTTTTGGGACGGGTACCGCACTGATACCGTGGGCTCTTTACCAGGGACTCATGGGAGATTATAAGATGGCAGTTGCTCTTATCATTGTCTATATTCTGACGCAGCTGATGCGCCAGCTGGTTCAGCCCAAGTTTGTGGGAGACAGCATGGGTTTGAACCCACTTGTGACACTTCTTTTACTTTATATAGGATATAAGGTGAGCAGTATCCTTGGAATGATTCTGGCAGTGCCCATCGGCATGGTACTGATTAATATGATACGGGCAGGAGCTTTTGATTATATTTTAAACGATGTGACGCTTCTGGTGGATGGAATTCTGGGCTTAAGAGAAGAACCCGATAAAAAGAAATGAGGAGTCTGAACTGCCAGACTCCTCACACTATTATTTGCTTTTGCTGAGAGTTTCAGCGATGTATTTTCCGGTATAAGATTTGGGGTTATGTGCCACTTTCTCGGGGGTACCGGTGGCTACAATAGTTCCGCCTTTGTCCCCGCCTTCGGGACCTATGTCAATTATATAATCCGCAGTCTTTATGACGTCCAGATTGTGTTCAATAACAATAACAGTGTTTCCGTCACCAGAAAGCCGGCGCAGAATCTCCGTCAGTTTATGGACATCGGCAAAATGAAGCCCTGTCGTCGGTTCGTCCAGAATATAAACAGTCTTTCCTGTGCTGCGTCGGCTTAGTTCGGAGGCCAGCTTTATCCGCTGTGCCTCACCTCCGGACAACTCTGTGGAGGGTTGGCCGAGACGGATATAAGAAAGACCCACATCGTTAAGTGTCTCCATCTTCCTGCGGATACTGGGAACATGTTCAAAAAAGCTCAGAGCTTCACCCACAGTCATATTTAGAATATCATAAATATTTTTCCCTTTATATTTAACTTCAAGTGTTTCCCTGTTATAGCGTTTTCCGCCACACACTTCACATGGGACATAGACATCCGGCAGGAAGTGCATCTCAATCTTTAAAATTCCATCGCCGTTGCAGGCTTCACAGCGTCCGCCCTTTACATTGAAGCTGAATCTTCCCTTTTTATAGCCTCTGGACTTTGCATCCGGCGTTGCGGCAAACAAATCCCGGATTAAGTCAAATACTCCAGTGTATGTTGCGGGATTGGACCGTGGCGTGCGCCCGATGGGAGACTGGTCAATATTGATGACCTTGTCAATCTGATCCATTCCTTCAATTCTCTTGTGCTTTCCGGGGATTGTCCTTGCCCGGTTTAACTCTTTTGCCAGTTTTTTATATAATATTTCGTTTACCAGAGAACTCTTTCCGGAACCGGATACCCCGGTTACGCAGGTCATGATCCCCAGAGGAATATCCACATCTATATTTTTTAGGTTGTTTTCGCTCGCTCCGATCACTTTGAGAAAACCAGTTGGCTTCTCTCTTTTTTCGGGAACCGGAATTTGGATTTTGCCGCTCAAATATGCGCCGGTAATTGAGTTTTTATTCTTCATAATCTCCTGGGCTGTGCCTATGGCGACAACCTCACCGCCGAATTCGCCGGCTCCCGGGCCAATATCGACCACACAGTCCGCTGCCAGCATGGTGTCCTCGTCGTGTTCCACAACAATCAATGAGTTTCCCAGATCACGGAGATGCTTTAAGGTACCAAGCAGCTTATCGTTATCCCTTTGATGAAGACCAATACTTGGCTCATCCAGAATATATGCTACGCCCACCAGACCGGAACCAATCTGTGTGGCAAGACGGATTCGCTGTGCTTCACCCCCTGATAAGGATGCGGCTGCCCTTGCCAGAGTCAGGTATTCCAGCCCTACGTCCATCAGAAACTGAATGCGTGCGGTAATCTCTTTGAGAATCTGTCCTCCGATCATCATTTGTGTCTGAGTCAGTTGAAGTTCCTTCAAAAACTTCTGGAATTTGTCAATGGACAAAGTGGTGACTTCAGAAATATTCTTGTCTCCTACGGTGACGGCCAGAGCACCCTTCTTCAGCCTCTGCCCGCCGCACTCGGGGCAGGGGGTAATATTCATAAAACTTTCATACTCTGTCTTCATGGTATCCGAGCCGGTTTCTCGATAACGACGTTCTACGTTTTTGATTAGACCTTCAAAAGCAACATCATAGACGCCCTCGCCACGCTGCCCTTTATAATAAACTTTGACGGATTTGCCGTTGGTGCCATAGAGAATAACATCATGTATCTGTCTGGGATAGTCTTCAAATGGAGTATCCAGATCGAAGTGGTACTCTTGGCATAAAGCGTCGAGGATTGCTCTGGTGAAGCTGGATTTGTCCGTACAGGACTGCCAGCCCGTGACTGCGATTGCCCCCCGGTTAATGCTAAGTGACGGATCCGGGATCATGAGATCTTCAGAAAACTCCATCTTATACCCAAGACCAAAGCAGACCGGGCATGCCCCAAAGGGATTATTGAAAGAGAAACTTCTAGGTTCGACCTCGTCAATACTGATGCCGCAGTCCGGGCATGAAAAAGTCTGACTGAAATTCATGGGCTCACCATCGATAATGTCTACAATAAGAAGTCCTTCGGCTAAAGAAAGCACACTTTCCACTGAATCGGTGAGCCTCTTTTCAATGCCGGGCTTCACAACCAGACGATCTACAATAATCTCAATATTGTGTTTCATATTTTTATTCAGGACAATTTCCTCAGAAAGCTCATACAGGCTGCCGTCAATCCTTACCCGAACATATCCGCTTCTTTTGGCCCTTTCCAGCAGTTTAACGTGGGTTCCCTTTCGCCCCCTGACGACAGGGGCCAGAAGCTGGATTTTTGTGCGTTCCGGCAATTGCATAATCTGGTCTACCATCTGGTCCACTGTCTGCTTTGTGATTTCCTTTCCGCAGTTCGGGCAGTGTGGAATTCCTACACGGGCGTAAAGCAGACGAAGGTAGTCATAAATTTCCGTCACGGTCCCCACGGTGGAACGGGGATTGTGATTCGTAGACTTCTGGTCGATGGAAATTGCAGGAGAGAGCCCTTCTATACTTTCTACGTTGGGTTTTTCCATCTGACCCAGGAATTGTCTTGCGTAGGAGGACAAAGATTCCATATATCTTCTCTGTCCCTCTGCATAAATCGTGTCAAATGCAAGAGAAGACTTTCCGGAGCCGCTGAGTCCCGTAAGTACAACAAGCTCATTTCTCGGAATGTCTACATCAATATTTTTTAAATTATTTTCATTTGCGCCTCGTATCCTAATATATTCTCTGGCGTTCATTTTTTTCCCCATCTTATCTCCTTGCTTTTTACTTATCTATTTCATTCAGAGTTTTCTTTAACTCTATCAGTTTGTCTCTAAGCTCCGCAGCAGCTTCAAAATTCAGTTCTGCAGCAGCTTTTTTCATTTGCTTTGACAAATCTGCGATTAATTTTTCCAGTTCTTTTTTGCTCATGGATTCCGGATCTTTTTCTATTCTCATCTCTTCGGCGGCAACCTTTTTAGAGATACTGATTAAATCCCGGACTGCTTTGTGTATGGTCTGAGGTGTAATATTGTTCTCTTCATTGTACTTCATCTGAATCTCGCGCCGTCTTTTTGTTTCATCCAGGGCGATCTGCATGGAGTCTGTGACAGTATCGGCATACATAATGACATGCCCTTCGGAATTCCTCGCTGCACGCCCTATAGTTTGAATCAGAGAGGTAGATGAGCGGAGGAAGCCTTCTTTATCCGCATCCAGGATAGCAACCAGAGTGATCTCAGGAATATCCAGTCCCTCACGCAGAAGGTTAATGCCTACAAGGACATCGAATACGTCCAGCCGCATGTCACGGATGATTTCACTGCGCTCAAGTGTGTCCACATCGGAGTGCAGATATTTTACACGTATACCAACTTCACGCATATAGTCGGTGAGGTCCTCTGCCATCCGTTTGGTAAGAGTGGTGACAAGGACTTTGTTTTTCTTTGAAACTTCTTTATTTATCTCGCCCACAAGATCATCGATCTGGCCCTCCACCGGGCGGACTTCTACGTGAGGATCCAAAAGGCCCGTGGGACGAATCACCTGTTCGGCCCGGAGCAGTTCATGTTCATCTTCATAGGATCCGGGTGTGGCAGAGACGAACAGAACCTGATTAATCTTACTTTCAAATTCTTCAAAATTTAAGGGACGGTTATCTTTTGCCGAGGGCAGACGGAATCCATAGTCCACAAGGGTGGATTTCCGCGACTGGTCACCGGCATACATGCCGCCAATCTGTGGTACAGTCTTGTGGGACTCATCGATCATAATCACGAAATCGTCCGGAAAATAATCAATTAATGTGTAGGGAGGCTGTCCCGGTGCCAGTCCTGCCATATGACGGGAGTAGTTCTCAATTCCGGAACAGAATCCAGTTTCTTTGAGCATTTCAATATCAAAATTCGTGCGTTCTGCAATTCGCTGTGCCTCCAGCAGCTTGTCCTGGCGTTTAAATTCATTTACGCGCTCTTCCAGTTCCGCTTCGATAGCCTTAACGGCCCTGGATATATTTTCCTTGTCTACAACATAGTGAGAAGCCGGAAATATAGCGATATGCTTCAATTCATCTTTTATCTCTCCGGTGAGAATGTCGATTTCCGCAATCCGGTCCACTTCATCGCCGAACCACTCAATCCGAATCGCTGTGTCGGCAGAATTGGCGGGGATTATCTCCAGCACATCGCCACGCACCCGGAAGGTACCTCTGTGGAAATCCATTTCATTCCTGTCGTACTGGATCTCAATAAGCTTTGCCATTACTTCATCTCTGTCTCGAGTCATGCCCGGTCGCAGAGAAACGACCATGTTCTGGTAATCCACTGGGCTGCCTAGTCCATAGATACAGGAGACACTGGCAACGATAATTGTATCCCTGCGTTCCGCCAGAGCCATGGTGGCAGACAGGCGCAGCTTATCGATTTCGTCATTGATAGCGGAATCTTTGGCAATATACGTATCAGATGAAGGCACATAAGCCTCAGGCTGATAGTAGTCATAGTAAGATACAAAATACTCCACCGCATTCTCGGGAAAGAACTCCTTGAACTCCCCGTAGAGCTGAGCGGCAAGTGTCTTGTTGTGTGCAATTATCAGGGTCGGCTTCTGAATCTGCTGGATTATATTCGCCATAGTGAATGTCTTGCCGGATCCCGTAACCCCCAGCAAAGTCTGAAATTGATTGCCCTCTTTAAAACCCCGGACCAGTTCCTTAATTGCCTGGGGCTGGTCCCCGGTGGGGCTGTAGGGGGATTGTAATTTAAACTTTTGTTCGCTCATAGTCACCTCATATGATTTAGCAATAGTCTTACATTGTGCTAAAATTGATTATAGCAGAATATGTTCAAAAAGTATAGAGATGAATCGAATGTTTGTTCTGTATATTCCTGCTTTCTGTATTATTATCTTCATGAGTATAAAAAGATACCTGCAGACACCATACTAACAGTATATCATAAAGAAAAAGTAAAATTTTAAAAAAGGGTTTCCATTTCAGGGAAATTTTATTATACTAGTGTTGCAGCTTGGGGAGAGCTGTGATAGAAAAGAAGATGAAGTGGAAAAATATTTACAAAGGAATTATGCCTTGTCAATGAGACGGCAGTGAGATACAAAGAAAATTAAGAAATGCAATAAGGGTTCTGGAAGGGAGAGTTAAAATGCCTATAGATATTGGAATAGATTTAGGAACAGCCAGTGTGCTTGTATATGTAAAGGGAAAGGGAGTTGTACTTAAGGAACCATCTGTGGTGGCTTTTGACCGGGATACGAATGTGATTAAAGCAATCGGGGAAGAAGCCCGCCTTATGCTGGGCAGAACCCCGGGTAATATTGTGGCAGTCCGCCCACTGCGCCAGGGTGTTATATCCGACTATACGGTGACTGAGAAGATGATTAAATATTTTGTCCAGAAGTCCCTGGGAAAGAGAACATTTAAGAAACCACGGATCAGCATCTGTGTGCCCAGCGGTGTCACAGAGGTGGAGAAGAAAGCGGTGGAAGAGGCCACTTTCGCCGCCGGAGCAAGAGAAGTGCACCTTATAGAGGAACCGGTGGCAGCAGCTATCGGGGCAGGGATTGATATTTCCAAACCCTGCGGAAATATGATTGTGGATATCGGAGGCGGTACGGCAGATATTGCGGTCATTTCTCTGGGTGGTACTGTGGTCAATACATCCATCAAGATAGCCGGCGATGATTTCGATGAGGCAATCGTCCGCTACATGCGAAAGAAGCACAACCTTTTAATAGGAGAGCGGACTGCAGAAGATATCAAGATTAAGATAGGCACAACATATCCCCTTGCAGAAGAAGAAAGTCTGGAAGTAAGAGGGCGTAATCTTGTGACAGGACTTCCAAAGACTGTCAAAGTGACATCTTCAGAGACAGAAGAAGCCCTTCGCGAGTCTACCGGCCAGATTGTGGAGGCGGTCATCAATATCCTGGAGCAGACTCCCCCGGAATTATCGGCGGATATCCTGGACAGGGGAATCGTCCTGACGGGAGGCGGCGCTATGCTGCGAGGTATGGAAGAGATGATAGAAGAAAGGACGGGAATCCATACAATGACGGCCGAAGATCCTATGAAAGTCGTTGCAATCGGGACAGGCCAGTTCGTGGAATTTATGAGCGGGAGAAGTGACATTTAACCAGGAGGCAATCGTGGAAGTAGTTACCGGATATGTGGAACACATTGTGTTCCGCAATGAAGAAAATGGATATACAGTATTTAATCTGGAGAATAAAGAAGGGGAACTGACATGTGTCGGTAACTTTAATTTTATAAATGAGGGAGAGATGCTTGAGCTTCACGGTGATTTTGTCAATCATAATATTTACGGAAATCAGCTTCGGGTCAGCTCCCATGAGCTGAAGGAACCGGAGGATTTAATCTCCATTGAACGTTATCTGGGTTCAGGTGCGGTAAAAGGTGTGGGAGCTGCCCTGGCGGACCGGATTGTGAGAAAATTTAAAAAGGACACGTTTAGGATCATAGAAGAGGAGCCGGAGAGACTTGCCGAAGTAAAAGGAATCAGCGAACGAAAAGCCAGGGAAATTGCAGAGCAGGTGGAAGAAAAAAGGGACATGCGCCAGGCAATGATCTATCTGCAGAAGTATGGAATTTCCACTACCCTCGCGGTTAAGATTTATAAATATTACGGTGCAAAATTATATCAGGTTCTGGAAGAAAACCCGTATCAGCTGGCTGACAATATAGAGGGTGTGGGCTTTAAGACAGCGGACGAAATTGCCGCTAAAGCAGGAATTCATATGGACTCGGATTTTAGAATTCAAAGCGGTATTTTTTACACCCTTCAGCAGTCTGTGGGAGAGGGGCATATTTATCTTCCCAGGCCGGTTCTGACGGCAAGAGCAGGACGTCTTCTCGGCGTGGAAATTCAGGATATAGAAAAATATGTGATGGACCTTTGTATTGAGAAAAAGACGGTTCAAAAAGAAGTGGGAGGGGAAATCAGAGTTTACCCTTCTCATTATTATTATATGGAGCTGAACACGGCGAGAATGCTCCACGATCTGAATATTGACTGCAGCATGCCGGAGGATATGATGGAAAAACGCCTGCATCAGGTGGAAAAAAAGGAGCAGATCGGATTGGATCTGATGCAGCACAAGGCTGTGATTGCATCTATTAAGCACGGATTTCTTGTTCTGACAGGCGGTCCCGGGACAGGAAAGACCACCACAATTAACACCATGATACAGTTTTTCGAGAACGAAGGTATGAGTATTCTTCTGGCTGCACCCACAGGGCGGGCGGCTAAGAGGATGACAGAGACGACAGGGTATGAGGCCCAAACGATTCACCGCCTTTTAGAGGTAAGCGGCAACCCGGAGGAAGAGGGAAACGTTAACGGTTTTATGAGAAACCGGCAGAACCCTCTGGAAACAGATGTTTTAATCATAGATGAGATGTCTATGGTGGATCTGCCTTTGATGCACGCTCTTTTATCTGCAGTGGTGGAAGGAACCCGTCTGATACTGGTAGGCGATATGAATCAGCTGCCGTCAGTGGGACCCGGCAGCGTTTTAAAGGATATTATTGCATCCGGCCGCTTTCCGGTTGTGACACTGACAAAAATTTTCCGTCAGGCAGGAGAAAGTGACATTGTGGTCAATGCTCATAAAATTAATGCAGGAGAGCCGGTGCAGCTGAACAATAAGAGCAGGGACTTCTTTTTCCTGAAGCGTCAGGACCCAAACGTTATCATTCGTGTAATGCTTACATTGATACAGAAGAAGCTTCCTAAATATGTGGATGCAGCCCCTTATGAGATACAGGTCATGACACCTACGCGAAAAGGCCTTCTGGGGGTGGAACGTCTAAACATAATTTTACAGAAGTACTTAAACCCTCCTGCACCGGAAAAAAGGGAGAGGGAGCATGGACAGCGTATCTTCCGGGTGGGAGATAAAGTGATGCAGATTAAGAATAACTACCAGCTGGAGTGGGAAATCAGTACCAGATATGGGCTCACGGTGGACAAGGGCGTGGGAATTTTTAACGGTGATATGGGAATAATAGCAGATATCAACACCTATGAGGATACGGTGATTGTAGAATATGATGAACACAGGAAAGTAAAGTATCCCTTAGAGCTGCTGGATGAGCTGGAACTGGCCTATGCTATCACGGTACATAAGTCTCAGGGCAGTGAGTATCCGGCTGTTATTATACCTTTACTGCAGGGGCCGAGGATGCTTTACAACAGAAATTTGCTTTATACAGCAGTGACACGTGCAAAAAAATGCCTGACTATTGTGGGGAGTGATATAACATTTCAGGAAATGATACAAAACAAAAACGAGCAAAACCGTTACACAAGTCTGGCAGAGCGTATTCGGGAATTTTAAATCTTCTTTACCCGAGTGTCTGTCCATTTTGCAAAAAAATATCAGCGGAGGGAATCTGTGGATCCTGCAGAAAGAAAGTTATATATATAAAAGAGCCGAGATGTATGCGCTGCGGAAAACCTGTGGGAAAAGAAGAACAGGAATTTTGCAGGGATTGTTCCCGTTCCCATGCGCCCTATGAGCAGGGGCGGAGTCTCTGGGTACATAGAGTTCCTGTCTCGTCAGCGATATACCGCTTTAAATATAAAAACAAGAGATATTATGGCGGAATATTTGCCGAAGAGATGGCAAAGTCATTTGGGGAACAGATCCACAGGTGGAAAATCGAAGAAATTATCCCTGTTCCTCTTCATCCTGCCAGACAGAAAATGCGGGGGTATAATCAAGCCCAGATACTGGCTGAGGAACTGGGGAAAATAGTAGACATTCCGGTGCATAATCAAACACTGTACCGGATTCAAAATACACGGCCTCAGAAAAGTCTGGATGATGTACAAAGAAGCAGAAACCTGAAAGGGGCTTTTGCAGTGTCAAAGCAGTATGGAGTAAAGAAGAATGTATTGATTATAGATGACATTTATACCACCGGAAGCACCATAAAAAAAGCGGCCCACATGCTGAAACTGGGGGGTGCCGAAAAAGTATATTTTTTGACTGTAAGCATTGGACAAGGGCTCTGAGTATATGCTATACTAAAAACAATGTTTAGAACGGAAGGATATTTTGGGTGAACGAAATGTTAGATAAAAATCGTATCAGACTGATGGCAAAGACGGCGAAGTACGAGAAGTCTCAGGCAGCCGAAGACCTGAAAATCAGCAGATATTATAAAAAAGATTATACGAGTCTGAATACACTCATTACGGCTATCTGGGTTACTGTCGGGTATGTTCTTCTGGCCGGGCTGATCGCGCTTGCCAAAGTTGACGCCCTGATGAAAAATCTGACGATAGCGAAATTCATTATTATTGTAGCAATTGCGGTTGGTATATATATTGTATTGCTGGTAGTGTACTGTGTTTATGCGGGAAGTTTCTATAACTCGAAGCACAGCCGGGCAAAGCAGCGTGTAAAAAGATATTACCGGAATCTATCACGGTTGAGGAAGATGTATGTGAAGGAGAAAAAATAAGAATATGAGTACATTACTTGTCTGGAAAGAGCAACTTCAGAAGATTTATGCGAGGTTTTCCATATATATAGTGAAAGCATTGCAATTTATTCTGGGCCTGTGTGTGTTTGGCCTTATTAACTCCAACATAGGATTTATGAAGACTGCTTCATCGATTTTGTGTACTTTAGGGCTTTCAGCCATATGTGCATTTCTGCCGCTGATTGTGATGGTGGTAGCGGCGACCATTCTGATACTACTGCATTTCTATGCATTATCTGCACCGATAGCACTGGTATCTTTAGCTATATTTCTCATTATGTATATCTTTTATTTCAGATTTACCCCCGGGAAGGCGTGGCTCATTCTGTTGACTCCGGTGGCATTTGCATTGAAGGTTCCTTTTGTGATACCAGTTGCATTTGGGCTTCTGGGAACGCCGGTCTTTGTGGTACCGGCGGCATTGGGAACGATTGTTTATTATATACTGCATTACGTGAAGATATCTGCTTCCGCATTAAAGGATGCAGGTACAAGTGGTCTGGCAGATAGCCTTATGGCTTTTACAAAGCAGTCTTTGGCAAATAAGGAAATGTGGATCATGGTTCTGGCAGTTACGGTCAGTCTTCTGATTGTATATGCAGCCCGTACCAGATCTGTGGATCATGCGTGGAAGATTGGATCTGCGGCAGGAAGCATTGCCGCTATCGTGATTGGGGCAGTGGGAAATGTAACTCTGGATGTTCACCTTTCTTACGGTGCTATGGTACTTGGCGGTCTGCTGGCTTTTGCTGTAGGACTGGTTCTGGAATTTCTCTTTTTTTCAGTGAATTATTCAAGTACGGAGCGTATGCGTTTTGAAGATGATGAATACTATTATTATGTAAAGGCTGTTCCAAAGATTGTAGTCTCTGCACCTGAGGTCAGTGTAAAGCATATCAATGCAAGTCAGCCCCGGGTAAGTCCTGTTGACCCAAAGGCAAAAGACAGGGAAGAAGAGGTAGATCATGCAAGGGCAGCAGACGATATTTTGCTGACAAGAAGTCTCACAAAAGAACTTGGACTGGGGAAACCAGATGACAAATAATGCTGCCCGATTTAGTCTGAGAATTAAGAATATTCAAACAGGAGGTGCATAAATGGAACAGTGGATAAAAAGCTTTTTTGATAATTATGTAAGTGATATGTACTTTCCTGATGTCCGCCTAACCGATATTATAGAAATTCTCATTATAGCAGCTATCGTATACCGTGTTATGCTCTGGATAAAGAATACAAAGGCATGGATGCTTCTAAAGGGAATGATTGTTCTTGCAGCTTTTATTATGGTGGCGGCCATATTGCGGATGTATACAATACTATTTCTTGCCAGAGAATCGATACCTGCACTGGCCACCGCAGCTGTAGTCGTGTTTCAGCCCGAACTGCGGAGAGCACTGGAAAAACTGGGAGAAAAGAATCTGCTGAACAATATCAATCCGTTTGACAGAAGCAGAGATAATCACAGGTTTTCCGATATTACACTGGAGGCTCTGGTAAAGGCATGCTTCGATATGGGGAGTGTGTGCACAGGGGCGCTTATCGTTGTGGAACAGGCTACCCAGCTTACAGAATATGAAGCCACCGGAATTGAACTGGACTGTAAAGTCTCATCTCAAATTCTGCTGAATATATTTGAGCACAATACCCCTCTCCATGATGGGGCTATTATCGTACGGGGGGATAGAATCGTATCGGCTACATGCTATCTTCCTCTTTCAGACAACATGCAGATTAGTAAAGAACTTGGAACCAGGCACCGGGCCGCACTCGGAATGAGTGAGGTTAGTGATGCCCTGACGATTGTTGTGTCAGAAGAGACCGGGCAGGTCTCAGTAGCCATGGGCGGGCAGCTGGTAAGGGGAATTACCCCGGAATACCTTTCTACAAGGCTAAGCCAGATCCAGTTTAAAGCTTCAGAACTTAAGAAGTTAAACTTATGGAAAGGACGGCATGGACATGAAAAAGTATAAGTTTACGAAAAACCTGGGCTTAAAAATAATGGCACTCTTTTCTGCTGCTCTCCTGTGGCTGGTAGTCGTGAATGCTGATGATCCGGTGGAAACCTATACTTATCGCAATATACCCGTGACACCGGAAAATAAGGAGGTCATAACAAACAAAGGAAGAACATTTAAATTTGTGGATGAGACAAAGAATGTCAGTGTTTCTGTAAAAGCTAAGCGTTCTGTGTTATCTAAGCTGAAGGCTGATAAGATCGTCGCAACCGCTGATATGGCCGAGATGCAGTTTGAATCGCTGGTGCCTATCAAAGCAACAATTCCCGGGTATGAGGGAAGTTATTACTCCGCGGAAGCATCTCCCGGAAATTTGAGGGTAAAAGTAGAAGAACAGACAAAAAATGTGATACCATTGACTGTAAGTGCTTCGGGAATTCCGAGAGATGGGTATGTTGTAGGGGAAATGACAACAAATCCGGTAAAAATTACTGTACGTGGTGCGGAGTCCCTTGTTAACAGCATAGATAAAGCTGTTGCTAAAGTGGATGTGTCCGGTGTGTCAAAAACTACAACAAAGAAGGCTGAATTGGTGTATTATGACAAGAACGGAAATCCTCTTGACAAAACTCAGTTGAAAGATAATCTGGGTGATGAAGGAATCACTGTAAACATTCAGGTGCTTAATACGAAGAGCGTGCCGCTTAAATTCAGCACTTCCGGCACTCCCCAGGAGGGGCATCTGGTCAGCGGAATCACCTGTGAGCCGGATAACATCCAAGTGTCCGGGACACCGGAAGCTCTTGCCGAATTTAATGAGCTGGACATTCCGGCATCGGAACTTGATGTAACTGGGGCAACTGAAAAAATGGAGAAGACAGTCGACATTCTGCCTTATCTGCCGGAGGAAATAGAACTTTTGGATGAAACTGCCAATAATATTGTTGTAACAGTATCTATAGAGGAGGAAGGAACCCGCACTATTGAACTTTCGGTGTATGCTATCCGTGTGGATAACCTGCAGGATAAATTAAAGGTTTCTTTTGATTCAGATGCAGATATTGAACTCCAGTTCAGGGGGGTACAAGAAGTTCTGAATAACCTGGATATAAGGAATGCCGTTTCTATAAATCTTGAGAAATATACAAAGGCAGGAAGTTACGAGGTGCCAGTGGATATAGAAACTGCAGCCAGCATTAATCTGGTAGAAAAGCCAAAAGTAAAAATAACCTTGGCTAATAAGGAAGAGTCAGCCAAGGATGAGACGGGTGAAGATAAGAAACAAGAGTAGAACCCGATGGCGGCAGAAGATAAATTATAAGAGGAGACATTTCAGGTATGGTTAGCGAGAAGGTTACGATTAAGAATCCTACAGGGCTGCACTTGCGGCCTGCAGGATTATTCTGTAAGACTGCTATGCAGTATGAAAGTAAAATTACTATAGAAAAAAAGTCAAAAACGGAGGATATAACTGCAAATGCAAAAAGCGTTCTGAGCGTTCTTGGAGCGTGCATCAAGAGTGGTGATGAAATCACCATTGTATGTGAGGGCGAGGATGAGGAAACGGCCCTCGGGGAGATGGTGCGCATTGTAGTAGATGGATTGGGGGAGTAAACAAATGAGTAAAGCGACATTGGTAATTATGGCAGCAGGAATTGGCAGCAGGTTCGGCGGTGGCATCAAGCAGCTGGAGCCTGTTGGTCCAAACGGTGAAATCATCATGGATTATTCCATCTATGATGCTGTGGAAGCAGGATTTGACAAAGTAGTATTTGTTATCAGGAAAGATTTGGAGAAAGATTTTAAAGAGGTAATCGGAAACCGCATCGAAAAGATTGTAGATGTGGACTATGCATATCAGGAGATTGACGATATACCCGATACATACAAAGAAACATTCCGTGACAGAACAAAACCTTGGGGGACAGGGCAGGCAATACTCTGCTGCAGAGAAGTGGTGGACGCTCCATTTCTTGTCATCAATGCGGATGACTACTACGGAAAGCAGGCTTTTAAAGAAGGATACGAATATCTGACCGGGGAGTCTCAAAAAGACAGAATGGAAATCTGCATGATCAGCTTTGTTCTGAAGAATACATTGAGCGATAACGGGGCGGTGACCCGCGGAGTCTGCCGGGTAGATGACGAAGGAATGCTGTCACAGATAGTAGAGACACATGGCATAGAAAAGATAGATGGAAAGGCTGTCGCAAAAAAAGAAATCAGTGGACAGGAAATAGACTTGGAATCACCTGTTTCCATGAATATGTGGGGGTTGGAACCCAGATTCTTCCAAATATTGGAAAAAGGGTTCTGTGAATTTTTATCCCGCCTGGAAAAATCTGATTTAAAGGCTGAATACCTGCTTCCGACAATCATTGGGGAACTGCTGGAAGAGGACAAGCTGTCGGTCAGAGTATTAAAATCAAAAGATAAATGGTTTGGGGTAACTTACAGGGAAGATAAAGATGCCGTAGTCTCAGCCGTAAGAGGACTGATTGAAGAAGGCGTGTATCCAGCAAAGTTATTTTAAGGTAAAGAGATGAGAAGCATATGTATCCGAAAAGTAGGGTGCATATGCTTCTTGTGTTTTACCACCTTTTTGAAAAGCTGTGGACTAAAATTTATTTTGAGGATAAAAGCTTTTTATATTCGTAAATATGGATGTTTATACATGTTACAAAAATGTTAAATCACACAAAAATAACATAATATTACTGCGAAACAGCTGATATAAAGGGAGAGGCTTGACAAAGATAGTATTATATAATAAATTATAAATATATATCTTACGACAGTTTTACATATGTATCCAAAAAAAGAAGGGACAAGTTTATATATGAAATGGAAAAAGGTTTCAGGCCTGCTGATGGCAATGCTGCTAAGTGTTTCTAATGTGAGCTATGCAGAGGACATAGGGGACATAGAGATTCCGGAGCAAGGAACAGAACTGCAGGATTCAGAGCAACAGGCTCCTCAAGAGCAGCAGTCTCCGGAAGAGCAGCAGCCTCCGGAAGAGCAGCAGACACCGGATGAGCAGCTGATGCCGGATGAGTCGCAGGATGCCGGGCAGGCTATTGTGCAGACAGAAGAAGGGGATTCGGAGGAAAAGGTAATTTGGGGAATGGGCAGAGGAATTACACCCCAGACTCAGGACAGTGATGAAGATCAGTTTACTTCCATTTCTTCTGGAATGAAAATTGGTAAAATGAAAGTTGATTTGAAAAATAAAATAGATTCATATATAAAGCAGAACAAAGGGAAATTGAATATAGGGACGCTAGTGAAACATGGACAGATACAAAACACAAACACAGCTTTTTGCGAGTATAAAAATCTGATAATTTTTACATCGGACAGAGGAACCTACAGCGTGCATCTTCCCATTTTAAATACATTTATTTCCGCCGGTGGGGCAGAAAGCCTTGGAGCTCCGGTGGAGGAACAGAGAATAGAAAACTCAAGAGTTTACCAGAAATTTGAAAAAGGAACTTTGTCCTGTGCGTTTGAAAAAAAAGCCGATACACTGGTCGTCCGCAGAGGGAATACATATTATTTCAAAAACACATTAAGTAACGGTGAGGCAGATGAAGTTGTGAAATATGGCAGGACAGGCGATGAAGTCTTAGTCGGAGACTGGGACGGGGACGGCAGAGATACACTGTGTGTAAGACGGGGAAATGAGTATCATTTTAAGAACAGCATATCTGACGGAAAAGCAGATGTCGTTATAAATTATGGGAAATCGGGAGACAAAGTTCTAGTGGGAGACTGGGACAAAGATGGCAAAGATACTCTCTGCGTAAGGCGTGGAAATGAATATCACTTTAAAAATAGTATATCGCCCGGTCTGGCCGATTCTATCGTGAATTACGGCAAGTCGGGAGATATGATTTTGGTGGGAGACTGGAACGGAGACAAGGGGGATACTCTTTGTGTGAGACGAGGTAAAGAATATCACTTTAAGAACAGTATATCTGCTGGCCCAGCGGATTCCGTGATAATTTATGGGAAAGCAGGAGACGAAGTTCTGGCGGGAGACTGGGATGGAAATTATACTGATACGCTCTGTGTGAGACGAGGAAATGCATACCATATAAAGAATAGTATCCAGAGTGGCCTGGCTGATTCCATTGTCCTCTACGGGAAAGCGGCCGATGTCACTTATGCAGGGGTATGGACCTCACAGTTTAAGGTCCAGGCAAATAATGCCGAAAATCTGACATTTAATAACTCCCGGGGATTCGCTTACAGTCAGCTGCCACAAGCCTTTGCAGGCAATAGTATCAATGGAACAGCATTTCGGAAAAATGCGATTACGACCTATGTTGACGGGGCGGGGAACGAACTTCAATACTGTGCATTTTATGCCTATGACGGCACGATTGTATTGGCAGAAAGAGTCAATGAGGGTGAATGGAATTATCAGTGGACAGATTTTAAAGGAGACATCGAAGATGCACACAATACGGTGTCACTGGCAGTGGATGGTGCCGGGTATCTTCACATGGCCTGGAGCCAGCATTCAGGCGCTTTAATGTATGCAAAATCGACTGCCTCCGGCGCAATGACAATGGCAGCAGGCCAGATGATAGGTATGCAGGAAGATAAAGTCACATACCCAGAGTTTTATGTACAGCCTTCCGGAGACATGTTCTTTTTGTATAGAAACGGGGGCTCAGGCAATGGGGATCTTGTTTTGAACAAATATAATGTGGCAATGGGAACCTGGCAGAGAGAGCAGAATAGCCTGATTTCAGGTGAGGGGAAAATTTCTCCTTATTGGCAGGCATGTGTGGACAAAGTAGGACGTCTGCATATATCCTGGGTCTGGAGAGAAACAGGAGATGCCTCCACCAATTATAATATGTGTTATGCAGTTTCTACAGATGCAAGCGGTAGTGAATTTGTGGACGATGAGGGTGAATCTCTGAGAATTCCCATTACAGAAGATAAGGTGGAACCTATTTGTGAGATTCCAAAAGGCAGTTCATTGATTAACCAGACTTCCATGACGACAGACGATGAAGGCAGACCATATATTATTTCCTATTGGAAAATTGATGATGTAGTACAGTACAACGTCATTCGATTTACAGGAGAAAAATGGATTATTTATAACACTGATATCCGAAAAACTGGGTTTGATTTATCCGGGACAGGTACAAGACAGCTTCCTTGTGCAAGACCTCAGATTTTAGTGGATGGTGCCGGAGAAGAGGCGGATATTTATGTACTCTTCAGAGATGATGAAAGAGGCGGAAAGGCATCCATCGCAAAATTAAGCCTGAATGGTACCGAAATCATAACAGAGAAATTGATTGATGTAACAGGTGTAAGTCTGGAGGAGTGGGAACCTAATTACGATATTTCACTGTGGAAGCAGAGCAAAAAAATAAATATTTTCATGCAGAAAGAATACTATGCAGCGGATGGGAGGGAAAACAAAAGTCAGACAGAGTACATCTATGTTACCGATGTCACTTCATTTTTAAATGAATAGGGGAAATAGAAGCATATTACTGTGGAAATTGATGAAAATCATGGAAAGGACTAGAGTACTAGCGATAAGGGTGAGTATATGAAAAAAAGATGGTTAGCAATTGGGCTTAGTATCTGTCTGGCGTCGGGTATGTTTTATTCTTCTGCAATAAGCGTTTCTGCCGAGGACCAGGAAACAGTTCAGACAGAAGGAGGGGAAACTGTACAGGGGCAGGAGGAGAATGACGCTGTTGCAGACACGCAGGAGGCCCCGGCCGAAGAAGAGACGGCTGTACCGGAAGAAGTACATGCACCAATAGAAGAACAAGAACCGGCAGAAGATGAGGCACCGCCGTCAGAGGGTGAGTCTAATGCTTTAGCAGCGGAGGGGGAGACTCCAGAAACTGAAGAACAGGTCACTCCTGTGGAAATTCAGGTAATGGACGAAGAAGGAAATATAACTTTTATTACGGATGATAAATCACCGGTGGTAGAAGAACCGCCCATGATGGCGCGCTCTATTACTTTAGGTGATAAAGTTGTAAATTTGCGGGCCAATCAGAAAGGCCAGGCATATGATAGCAACACAGCTGTTAATTACACAGAATATGGTACTGGAGAAGCCGGATATGTGTTTGGACCTATGGGGACAGATGCTGCCTATTTGGGAACATTTAGCGGTAAAGTCAGGTTTATGATCAGCGGAGTAATAGGAGAGGTTTCTGAAAAAGATGTTCAGCTTGTAAAAATGAATAACGTTATAGTCAGTACTTATTATGCAAATGGATCCAACATCATACATAATATTGCTACAAATTTAAATGATGATGATGCGACCAGTACGTTAAATGTCGGACCACAGCAGTCTTACATGAAAACGGGAACTACATACTATAGCTATGATGGTCACTATTTTTATACAAGTTATTCCGCTATGTTGACAGATTACAGGAGTGGAACGAGAAAAAATTCCATAAATTCAAGTAATCCCTATTACAACTATTTCCAATACCTACCATTGCGGAGCAAAACGACCTATACAGATGCCCAGTTAAACAGCAAAATTCAGGCCCAAACGATTGCAGAGTCTAAAATGCTCAATCTGGGAAGCAGCCTGATTACGAATCAGAATACATATGGAATAAACGCACTTCTGGCGACAGGAATAGCAGGCAATGAAAGCGCTTGGGGTATAAGTTCTATCGCAATGAGCAAAAATAACCTCTTTGGATTAAATGCTGTTGATAACAATCCGGGAGGTAATGCGGACACCTTTTCTTCACCGAGTAACTGTGTCCAGAACTTTGCGGAGGGCTGGATGTCAAGAAGATACTGTAATCCAAACAACGGAGTGTATTATGGTGGCTTTCTGGGTAACAAGGCAAGCGGAATTAATGTGAAGTATGCCTCTGATCCATACTGGGGTGAAAAGGCAGCCAACATTGCGTGGAGCCTGGACAGTGCAGCGACGGACAGATTCAAGTATACGATTGGTATAAAGGATGTCAGTGGTACTAGCCATACTGATTTGAATGTCAGAGCAGGAAGTAACACTCTTTCGACCACTTTCTTTACGACGGGCGGGCAGACGGGTTATTCGTTCCTAATTTTAGGGAAGGAGAATGGTTTTTACAAGGTTCAGAGTGATCCTGTGCTAAATGCTGGTAGAACAGCAATTAACAGTACCAGCGGAGCGTATAATTTTTCAAATATGTATGCCTACACAAGTGCGGATTATTTAACAGTTGTATCCGGGAATGTAAGTCCATCACCAAATCCGGGGACGGGCACCGGGGACACACTGATGGTGCGCAGAGGGAATGCTTATTATTTTAAATATACTTTATCAGACGGAGAGTCTGACCTGATGGTAAATTATGGGTATAAAAATGATGAAGTCTATGTCGGAGACTGGGACGGAGACGGGGTGGATTCACTCTGTGTGCGCCGGGGAAATGTGTATTACTTTAAAAACAGTCTGACACCTGGAGAAGCTGATTCTGTTGTGCGTTATGGAAAAGCGGAGGATGAAGTTCTCATAGGCGACTGGAACGGGGACGGAACGGATACACTGTGTGTACGCCGTGGGAATGCGTACCATATTAAGAACAGTCTGTCAGAAGGAAAGGCGGACCATGTAGTGTTATATGGCAGGAAAAATGATGATGTTCTTGTTGGAGACTGGAACGCAGACGGTATGGATACCTTATGTGTGCGGAGAGGAAAGACTTATTACTTTAAAGACAGTCTGTCAAATGGGGAGGCAGATGCTGAGATTATATACGGGAAAGCTGACGATCAGATTATGGCAGGAGATTGGAATGGAGATAGAAAAGATACTTTGTGCGTGAGACGGGGGAACGCTTATCACATTAAGAACAGTATTGCTGTCGGAGAGGCAGACGCTATAGTTTTATATGGAAAGGCAAACGATATCACTTATGCGGGAACCTGGAAAAAGTAAAATTCGTATATAATCGAGCTATAAGGAGAAATGGTATGATAAGAAATATAAAAAAAGTAATGGCAGGAATCCTTGCAGTGAGTCTGCTTGCAGGAGGTTCACTTACGGAGTATCAAGTTTATGCAGCAGATGAGATAGTACAGGAGGAAGAACAGGAGGAAGAACAGGAGACAACAATTCCTGAGGAGCTTATCCCGGAAGTAGAGGAAAATCTTCAGGAACAAACGGAACAGCTGGAAAACAGTTGGCGCTATGAACAGGGAGAAGCTATTTCCACTCCGGAACCAAGAGCAAGAACATTATCCTATCCGAATGCATGGGATAAGGTTAACGGAGTTTATGTGAACAGTATTGGTGAGGAAATTGTGGGGGCGGTGAAGAAAGGGATTGATGTCAGTGAACACCAGGGGGCGATTGACTGGGCAAAGGTGAAGGCTGATGGAATTAATTATGCCATAATTCGCTGTGGATATGGAAATAATTACACATACCAAGATGACAAATATTGGAAGGCCAATGTATCTGCCTGTGAGAGTCTTGGCATTCCTTACGGAGTTTACATTTATTCATACGCAACGAATAAAAGTATGGCAGAGTGCGAAGCAGAACATGTACTTAGACTAATTAACGGGCGCAAGCTGTCCTATCCGGTGTACTTCGACATGGAGGATGCCTGTACGATTGGCACAAGTGCTGCTATGAAAGGAATTATGGCAAAAGCTTTCTGTGATAAAATTGCCGCAGCAGGATATGATGTGGGGATTTATGCGAATTTAGACTGGTGGAATAATTATCTCACAGATTCGGTATTTAAAAACAATTCCTGGTCAAAATGGGTAGCGCAGTATAATATAATCTGTGAGTATACTGGGGCATATGACTTGTGGCAGTGCACATCCTCCGGCCGCGTTTCGGGAATAAATGAGAACGTAGATTTTAATTTTCTGATGAATGCAGACATGGGAACAGAGAACGGCGGTATCTCTACAGAAACTACTCTGGCTGTAAGAAGAGGAAACAAATATTATATCAAATATACTCTGGGTGACGGAGAGGCGGATTTGGTTGTTCCGTATGGTTATTCGTCGGATGAAATTCTGGTTGGTGACTGGGACGGAGATGGGGTAGATACTCTCTGTGTGCGCCGTGGAAATACGTATTATTTTAAAAACAGTCTTTCGTCTGGCGAGGCAGATATTGTTGTTTCTTACGGAAAGGCTGCAGATTCAGTGCTGGTAGGAGACTGGAATGGAGATGGAGTAGACACTCTCTGTGTGCGCCGCGGAAATGCATATCATTTTAAAAATAGTTTTACTCCCGGGGAGGCAGATATGGTTGTGAATTATGGAAAATCAAACGATACCGTACTGTCGGGAGACTGGGACGGAAACGGAACAGATACCCTCTGTGTACGCCGTGGAAATGTCTACCATATTAAAAATAGCTTTGCTCCCGGAGTGGCAGATAGCATTGTGCCTTACGGATACATATCCGATCAAGTCCTTGTAGGAGACTGGGATGGAGACAATATAGATACAATTTGTGTCAGAAGAGGGAATGCCTACTATATCAAAAATAGCATTACTAGTGGGGGCGCAGATAAGATTGTACTATATGGCCATAAAGATGACATTACTTATGTAGGAAAATGGAAGAAATAGGAATTGTATAATAGTACACCAAAGGCTGCTCTCCGCTGAGCAGCCTTTTGGTGTATAACAAGAAATTTAAGAGTGCAAATTTTGCGAAAAGGTACTGAAGCAAACTTAAAATTATTGGCCAAAGACAGTAATCTATATTGATAATTCGCCGGTTGCGGGACTCTGGAAATAGTGTTATACTTTACGAATGTGAAAGATGATTTTTAACCATATAAAGGAGATAGATTGATGAACTATGCAGTGATATTTGCAGGAGGAACTGGTACGAGAATGAATACAAAAACATGTCCGAAACAGTTCCTCAAGCTACATGGAAAAGAAATCATAATATATACACTGGAACATTTTGAGAATCATCCTGATATAGATGGAATTTCTGTTGTCTGCATTGCAGAATGGATAGACTATTTGAAAAACTTGTTGGATCGCTATCGCATAAAAAAGGCAAAATGGATTTCGACCGGAGGCAGTACAGGACAGGAGTCCATATATAACGGCCTCAATGCCATGCGCGGAGACATTGCAGATGATTCAATCGTGCTGGTTCACGATGGTGTCAGGCCGCTCATAGATGCAGAGCTCATTTCGGATAATATCAAAACGGCAAAAGAAAAGGGATGCGCTGTTACAGTTGTACCGGCAATCGAGACGGTGATGCTGGTGGATGAAAATGAGCAGATTGTGGAGAGCGTTGACAGAAATAAATGCCGTGTGGTACGGGCCCCTCAGAGCTTTATATATCAGAATCTGATGAATGCACATGATAAGGCGAGAGCAGCAGGCATTGATAATATGATTGACTCTGCCACAATGATGTCAGAAGCAGGATATACTTTATATCCCGTGACAGGAAAGCCGGACAATATAAAGATAACTACACCCTCTGATTTTTATACATTCCGTGCGATTGTGGAAGCAGAGGAAAATTCACAGATTTTTGGATAAAGGCGAAGGCTGGTAATTATGGAAGAATTTTATGATAAAGAGACGCTGGAAAAGGTTCAGAAGACTCAGGCAGGCATATTAAAAGATGTACTTGCCTTATGTGACAGACACAGGATAGATACGTTTATTATTTTTGGAAGTGCTCTGGGGGTGGTGCGCCACCAGGGGTTCATTCCTTGGGACGACGATATTGATATCGGGATTTTCCGTGAAGATCTGCCGCGTTTTAAAAGAGCTGCGGCAAAAGAACTAGGGGACAGGTATGAGCTTCTTACCTGCGAGACAAACAAGAATTACGCCTGTACAGTGACACATTTTCAGAAAAAGGGAACGAAGTTTATCTCAAGGGATGTGAAGGACTGTGACTATACACCGGGGATTAATATCGATATTTTTGTATATGATCATCTGGCGGATGGGTATATAGCAAGAAAGTATCAGTACTTTATGACCTGGTTCCTGGGGCGTCTGTTGTATTTAAGCGGAAAAGGAACTCCTTTTATCCCTTATACAGGTGCGAAAAAAAAGGCGGCAGAGTTGATCTGCAGTCTGGCCCGTCTTTGCTTAAGGGTATTGCATATTACTCCAATAAAAGTGTACAGAAGGTTCCAGAAGGTTTCACAGAGATACAATAACAGACATACAGAATATTATGCGGCTTTTGAGACTCCTAAACCCTGGGTCAATGCCATGAGAAAGAATGATGTGTATCCTTTAAAGGAGATGCCTTTTATGGATTTTACTGTAAAGGTGCCTAAAAACACAGATGAGCTTCTGACCAGAATTTTTGGTGATTATATGCAGCTCCCCCCCGAAGACAAGCGTATCAATCACAGACCTTACTTGATTGATTTTGGAGAAGAGCAGTAAAAGCTCATTTGGAGATATGAACATGCAACAAAAACAAAAGTCAATTACCGTTAATCTTATCGCAAATGGGATAAAGACGTTAATGAGTGTTCTTTTTCCACTCATTACTTTTCCGTATGCTTCCAGGATCTTAGGGACCGTTGGCATTGGGAAGGTGAACTATGCCAGTTCAATTATTTCTTATTTTATGCTTATTGCGTCCCTGGGAATCAGCACCTATGCTGTGAGGGAAGGCGCCAGGATACGGGATGACAAAGAAAAATTTAATAAGTTTGCAAAAGAAATATTAAATATCAACTTGTGTACCACACTGATTTCTTATGGGCTTCTGCTTGTTTTTCTGAATCTGCCAGTGCTGCAGGGGTACAAGAAGCTACTGGTCATATTTAGTGCAGGAATTGTATTTACCACCATAGGTACGGAATGGCTCTTTATTATTAAGGAAGAATATGCATATATTACGAAGCGTGCTATTGTATTTCAATTAGTTTCCCTTGTATTACTATTTCTTCTTGTGAAAAGTAAAGACGACTATTACTGGTATGCGGCACTTACAGTGATTTCTTCCGGTGGGTCAGCCATACTGAACCTGTGGCACTCCAGAAAATTTGTAGACTGGAGAAGAAAGTATTCTCTTGAATACCGGAAGCACTTAAAACCAATTTTTCTTATTTTCGGGACAAGTCTTGCATCCAGTATTTACTCCACAATGGATACAACAATGCTAGGGGCTATGCAGGGGGATTCAGCAGTAGGAATCTACACTGCTGCAGTAAAAATCAATCTGGTAATCAGCACCTTGATTGGTACTATATCAGCTACGATTCTTCCGAGGGTTTCATATTATATAGGCAACGGACTGAAAAAGGAATATGAAAAACTGATGAAGGCATCCATGGATGTACTTCTTATGATATCTATACCTGCTGCAATCGGGATGATATGTACCAGCGATATTCTCATCTATCTGTTCAGTGGCAAGGAGTTTATGTCTGGTAGTCTGGCGGCAAAGATTTTGTCTGTCAGAGTGGTGATTGGTGCGGTAAACAGAGTTTTAGCATATCAGGTGTGTACACCTTACCAGAAAGACAAAGAGGTGCTTATATCCACAGCTGCAGGGGCAGTCTTTAATCTGGCGGCAAATGCACTACTGATTCCTGTGGCAGGGGTAAATGGAGCGTCTGTCGCAACATTATGTGCGGAAATAATTGTATTTTTGATACTGACCCATTATGCGGGGCATATATTGAAAGTGAAGGCACTGTATAAACGGCTTCCAGTTTATCTGGCAGCGAGTATCTGGTTCTTCGCTGTGCGCTGGTGTATAGATATGCTGGTAACAGGACTGTTGCCACGTCTTTTTATTACGTTAGTGGTCTGTATATGTGGGTACTTTGTAATCTTGATGTTGATAAGGGATCCGTATTTACAGGAATACAAGAATAAAATATTAGATAAAGTCAGGGTATTGCGCCATTAAGGAGGAGTAGAAGTTGAAAATTGTAGTGGCAGGTATTGGGTATGTGGGATTGTCAAATGCAGTATTATTATCACAGAACCATGAAGTATATGCATATGATATTTCAGAGGAAAGGGCAAATTTAATTAATGAACGTAAATCTCCTCTTCAGGACAAGGAGATAGAAGAATATCTGGAACATAGAAAATTAAATCTTAGAGCGGGCAGTACTCTGGATGGAGAATTACAGGCGGCGGATTATGTGATTATCGCCACGCCAACAAATTATGATCCAGATAAGAATTATTTTGACACTTCTTCTGTGGAAACGGTGATTGAACAGGTGCTTTCAGCGAATGCAGAGGCCGTTATTGTGATTAAATCAACGGTTCCCGTGGGGTATACAGAAAGAATGCTTGATAAATACGGCAGACATAATTTTTTATTCTCACCAGAATTTTTAAGAGAAGGACAGGCTCTTTATGACAATCTATATCCCTCCAGAATTGTGGTGGGAGCACCAAAAGGGAATATAGAGCTTCATAAAAAGGCCCAGGAATTTGCCGAACTTCTGGAAGAGGGAGCAATAAAAGAAAAAATTGCAGTTTTAATTACAGATACAACGGAAGCGGAGGCAATAAAACTGTTTGCAAATACGTATCTGGCGCTGAGAGTTGCATATTTCAATGAACTGGACACTTATGCAGAGACAAAAGGACTGGACACAAGACAGATTATTGAGGGAATAGGTTTAGATCCCCGTATCGGGAATCATTATAATAATCCTTCCTTTGGATATGGGGGCTACTGTCTGCCCAAAGATACAAAACAGCTACTTGCAAACTATAATGATGTGCCGAATGACATTATGACAGCCATTGTAGAGGCCAACCGTACGCGGAAAGATTTTATTTCAACTCAGATATTAAAAAGAAATCCTCGGACGGTAGGTGTGTACCGTTTGACTATGAAAGCAAATTCGGATAACTTCAGACATTCTTCGATTCAAGGCGTGATGAAGAGACTAAAAGGAGAAGGCGTCCGGGTAATTGTGCATGAACCTACAATACAGGAAAAAGAGTTTTATCATTCAGAGGTAATAAATGATCTGCAGGAATTTAAAAATCAGGCAGATGTAATTATTGCCAACCGCTATGACAAAGTACTGAATGATGTGAAAGAAAAAGTATATACAAGGGATATATTTTATCGGGATTAGGAGGACAGGATGACAGAAAGCACAGCGTTATCAACTGAGTGTAAAGAGAATTCAAAACAGCAGGAAGATCTGGAAATGATTGCAGACAGCGGCATTGATTTTGACAGGTACATAAATACCACTGTATTTGTAACAGGGGCGACTGGTCTGCTTGGCTCTTCAATTATAAGAAGCCTTCTCTGCTGTAACCGGAAGAAGAATCTAAATATTCACTTGGTTGCAGCTGTCAGAAACCGGGAAAAGGCTGAAAGGATATATGGAAAATTAATACAGAGAGCGGATATGGAACTTTATATCCGTGATATTACAGAGCCCCTGGAATACAAAGGTAAAGTGGACTATATTTTTCATACGGCAAGTGTAACTGCGTCCAAAACTATGGTGGAGCACCCCACCTGTACGATAGAAACCGCTTATCAGGGAACCCGGAATATATTGGAATTCGCCAGGGAAAAAAGAGTCAGCGGGCTGGTATATTTGTCTTCTATGGAGGTATACGGAAGGCCGGAAGCAGATCTTAAGTATGTGACGGAGGATAATCTTGGGTATATAGATATCAGTAATGTGAGAAGCGGCTATTCGGAAGGAAAACGAATTTGCGAATGCTTATGTACGGCCTATGCCTCGGAGTACAATATACCTGTGAAGACAGCAAGACTGGCCCAGACCTTTGGTGCCGGAGTACTGCCCAATGATAACAGGGTATATGTTCAGTTCGCCAGAAGTGCAATTCACGAAGAAGATATCATACTGCATACAGACGGCACATCAGATGGAAACTATTGTTACATCAGAGATGTTGTGAAGGCGTTGCTTCTTTTGGGATATAAGGGAGAAAAGGGTGAATCTTATAACATCGTAAACGAAAATACTCACATGCAGATACGAGAGATGGCTCAGCTGGTGGCAGAGAAAATCAGCGGAGGAAAGATCAAAGTCAGGTTCGAGATACCAGAATCGGCTCAGACATTTGGCTATGCTCCGGCAGTGAAACTGAAACTAAGTGGTGAAAAAATGCGGGCATTAGGCTGGCAGCCGGAGGTTGATCTGCAGGAGATGTATGAGCGGATGATTTATGATATGACAATACATATTAAGTAACAAGATGGTGCAAAATGGGAAACGAGGTTTGCTGCTTTGCACCATTATTTAGTTGTTTTTCTTGTTGTAAATTTTTTTGCAAGTATTGCTACTGTCCTTAAGAAGAGATTTCGTTTCTTATGTTTTTTAATGAAATCATATAGATTTAAGGCTTTGATTGTGAATGAAAATCCTAACAATTTATAAAGTTTTTTAATTACCTTCACATAAGGATTTATATCATAATTTAATACAAAAGCATATTTTTTTATGTCCATAGCATCCTGCTTGATTCTATTATCTTTTATTTCACCAGAAAACATCATTAAAACAGCATATGGATAAGCAATATAGGAATAATATGCTTCTTTTAATTCATTTGATTCATTTGATTCCTTAATATTTGTTATGAACTCAATACATACATCTTTTAAATCTTTGACTATTTGATAAGACACTTTCTGATCGGACTGTGATTTTCCGGTACCCTTTCGGTACATATATGTAGCTGAATCACACCAGTCAAAGGTATTAGCATATTGTATAAGCTTACCTGTAAAATAGGTGTCCTCATTACGTTTGCCTTCAGGGAAAAGAATATTGCAATCAATTACTAATTGGCGTTTAATTGCTTTTGTCCAGACTGCACGAGTTAAAATATCTGTTTCAATACAATATTTTAAGGCTTCAGCTTTTGAAGAAGTATTAATTATATTTCTATTTACTGAGCCGGCTTTTTCTGAATTTTCTCCATTTTCCCAGAAATTAATTCTTCCAAATATAAGTACATCTGGATGGGTTTGAGATAAACAGTTAACTACATTGAAGAATACATCATTACTTTTATAAAAATCATCATTATCCATAAACATTAAATAATCACCAATGGCATTACTTATTCCCTTATTCCTGGCAGCTGATACGCCTTTGCGGTTTTGAAGCAATACTTTTACTTTATTATTATTCTCAGCATAAAATAAGCACTTTTCTCTTGAACCGTCATTGGATCCATCATCAATCAAAATAAGCTCATAATTTGTATAAGTCTGATCTAATATGCTATTGATACATTGCTTGAAATAAATACCAGCATTATATACAGGGACTATTATACTTATTTTTATTAAATCCATATTCTCTCCTATCCCAAATTTTTCCGATTTTTAAGCGTTTCTATATGAACTGTTTCTTATTATCGGCTATACTGGTACAGTTGTCAAGACAAAAGTCTACTTGAGTTTCCGCAGTTTTATCCACATAGACCTGAATTAAACCATGTCTTTATAAACAACTTTCAAAAAATGCCCCAAATATAAGGAATCTGATTCCTTTTTGATGTAAAATTAAGCTATCAAAGAAAAATCTTACTAAACAAAAAAGAAGGAGATTCCCTATGGCTAATTATACATCAAATACCTATGCACTGAAACGAAAA
>NZ_FBWL01000159.1 GCF_001517425.1 Clostridium sp. C105KSO13
TTCCGGCGGGGCTTATTTCAGTACCTCTATTCACAATACTGTCTTTTCATTTTTTTCAAAAATAGGACAGATTGGTACTTTAGAAGAAGTTATCTCTTTTGAAATTACATTTTGCGGAAACTCAAGAGTTTTCGTTTCCGGCTTTCTTATGCTCATGCACCATTTCGCCGGAAACATTATCCACGTGGATTTTCTTTTTTCCCAGCTGCCCATATACGTTATTGCGGAACAATGTGTAAATCACCGAGGCTATAGGTATAAAAACCAGCATTCCCACAACGCCCATAAGGCTGCCGCCGATACTCACTGCTGCCAGAACCCAGATAGAAGGAAGTCCCACCGAATTCCCAACTACTCTGGGATAGATAAGATTTCCTTCAATCTGCTGCAGTACAAGAAACAGAATAATAAATATGAGAGCTTTCATAGGTGTGTCCATTAAAATTAGAAATGCACCTACGGCGCATCCTATAAAGGCACCGAAAATCGGAATTAGTGCAGTAAATGCTATCAGAACACCCACCAGCAATGCATAAGGCAGACGGAAGGCTGTCATCATAATAACAAACATAGTCCCGAGAATTGCAGCTTCCAGGCATTGACCCGCCAGGAAGTTTGAAAATGTCCTGTAGGTCAGTGAGCATACATCCAGTATCTTTTCCACATACTCTTTTTTCAGATATGCATACATAACCTTGCGTATCTGAATATTTAATCTTTCTTTTTGCAGAAGAATATAGCACGCAAACACGAAAGCAATTATAAATGTTGCCATCCCGCTTACAATACTCCTGGCAACGGTAAAAGTTGAGTCAAGGACACTGCCCGCTCCGTTTTTAAAAAACCCTATCACACCGTCCAGCATGTTCTTCCAATCTATTTCTATATCACCTATCCATGCCGCAACTTCCTTGTTATTATTGAAAAGCTCTTGTCCCCAATTCTGTACCTTAGGTAAAAAGTCCTGGATGTTCCTGCCCAGCAGTATAATAGTGCTGCCCAATCTTGGGATAACTACAAGGGATACGACAGCAATAACACCTATGACAATTAGTATGGTAAGTGCCAGGCTTACGGGTCTGGCAAGCTTTTTTTTCCATTTTTTCTGTTCCAGTTTTCCGTGCCAAAACAGCTTATGTTCCAGAAAGTGCATGGGTACATTTAAAACAAAGGCTATTGCCCCGCCTAAAAGGAAAGGAAATATGATACCAAGTATAAATCCCAGGGCATCCAGCACCATGCCGTATTTCCACAAAGCAACCAGAACAATGACAGTAAACAAAATCAGACCTCTGATTTTCCGTAAATTCTCTCTGTTCAAATCCATACTATACCTGCTTTCCAACGCCTTTTATCCAGATTATAATCGGTAATTTTTATTTTAGCATATAATAAATGATAGTTCCACAACTTTGCCTACTTACAGATATTTAATTTTAGTGGGTTTCTCCCATAGCAGCACTGATATCTTGTTTATTCTCCAGCGCGGCTTCTACCCCATACTCCAATGCCTGTGCAATCATTTCAGCTGACATGCTCGGTGTACCATCCGGCAGGTCTGTGACCTGTTCCGGCAGATAGGGAACATGAATAAACCCGCCTCTTATATTTGGATACTTCTTGTCAATGAGATAAAGCAGGCGGTACATTACGTCATTGCACACGAAAGTTCCTGCTGTATAAGAAACCTTTGCGGGAATTCCATGTTCACGCATCTTTTGTACCATTGCTTTTACCGGAATGCTTGCAAAATATCCCGTTTCGCCATCCCTGTGAATCGGCTCGTCAAAAGGCTGCTGCCCATCATTGTCGGGTATTCTGGCCTCCATCAGATTAATTGCTATTTTCTCTACAGACATACCGGAACGTCCCCCGGCTTGTCCTACACAGATTACGATGTCCGGCTTATGCTCCTCAATTCCGGCCTCCAGCACCTTGCCTTCCTTTTCAAACACTGTTGGAATTTCCAGCTTAATAATCTCCACACCCTTTATCTTGTCCGGCAGTAATTTTACAGCCTCATATGCCGGATTAACGCTTGCGCCCCCAAAGGGGTCAAACCCTGTAATTAATATTTTCACTTTTTTTCTCCTTTCTATCGTTTTGCAGCTAATAGACTTCCGGTTCGGGAATAATAATCTTTCCTCTCTCCATAATCTTCCGGTTGTCTGCAAAAATATCCGGTCTCCTTGCTACGATATCAAAATGACCGTTCGCCTCATGTATGCCCCCCAGTGCGATATTCCTTCCCACACCTACATGAAATGTCCCGTAGGAGGACTCGTCCTCAATATAGCATTTTCCTCTGCATTTTGAGTAGGAATTCAGGCCGATGCCCAGTTCCGATGCAACATATATTCCCAAGTCATGGAAATCTTCCATATACTCTTTCAGTTTCTTTCCGTCATCCGTCATTTCTATATCAGATATTCGCCCTTTTTTCAGGTATATTTTAAACGGTTTCTCTACCTTTCCTATATATCCCAGGGAGCCGTCTGCTGCCATAATACCCTCTGTCTTTGTCTCCTCTATGGGAACATATACTTCGATACTGGCGGAAGAAAACCCGTGTCCGTCTTTTACAACACCGTTGAAAAACCCGGCACTGCGGTTCATTTTATAAAACTTAAGATTGGTCCCAAGCTTCGTTGTCACATGGATAACAGAGGAAGAATTCAAATACTTCATAATTACTCCCGCCATCATCTTGCTCTTTTTTGTATCCATGGTCAGAAAACGATAAGACAGCATGGACCTTCCATCATTGGTAGATAAAGGAAGAGATAAAAATTTACTTCCTCTTTTTATTGCCCGCTTCGCTGCTTTCGTGGTCACCAGAGAATATTCTGTTGCTCCGATCACAGCCTTATACCCATCAAAAACGCCTTCATGCCTGTCAAAAAAATCACCTACTCTTTTTCCCTTTTCCTCAACAACCATAAGATCTACAGACAGTGCACGTTTACCGGCACAGGTTTTAAGCATGTTTGCCTCCGTGAGATAATTCTCGCTGGTAACAATCACCATCCGCTCCCATGGTTTCAGGCGAAGCCAGTCTTTGATTACAATCATGGCCCCTCTCTCTATGGACTTGTATTCCACATCAGATAATTTTTTCCTTTCCATTTTACTTCAGCACAATCATGTAAATAATCTGGAATACCAGCATAATAATCGCAGGAATTACCTGATTTTTAATAACTCCAAACCGATCCTTCATATCCAGCATGGCCACCGGTACGATGTTAAAGTTAGCCGCCATAGGTGTGCACAGTGTACCACAGTATCCACAGGTCAAGGCCAACATTCCGATGAGAACCGGATCCGCACCATAGCTTAAGACAAAGGGTGCCCCGACGCCAACCGTCATCACCGTGATAGCTGCAAAGGCATTTCCCATAATCATAGTAAACAGTGCCATTCCGATTGCAAACACAATAATTCCCACATTTACATTTCCTTCCGGGATTATTTTTCCTACAAGATTTGCTATAACATCCCCTACGCCTGCCGCGGTAAATATAGCTCCCAGGCTGGCAAGCAGCATAGGCAGCATACTTAAGGGTCCCACGGTAGAGAGAAGACGCTCCGAATCATTTAAAAATACCGACGGCTTGTTGTCCTTTGAAAATACCATAAGGGTAATAATCGATACAAGAATACCAAAACCGATTCCCACCAGGGCTCCCAGTGTCTTGAAGAAGATTGCAAAAATTATGGCAAATACACCGATAGATAACGCCGGAATAAAAATCTTCATGCCAATCTTATTATACATTTTTTCTGTATATTCTTCCGTAGGTTCATCTGATTTTCCGATTTTTACCTTTTTGAAAATAGCGGGAAGTGTCATAATCACAACTAATAAACCATTGCCAATCGGGGGAATCCAGCGCCCAAAGGCCATTACAACACCAAGGGCACACCAGAACACAGCAGTTCCCACTCTGGCGGGGTTCTCCTTGTCCAACGCATTCTTAGCGCCGGTATAGATGGATACAAGACCCATCACAATGTATATAACTTCCAGTAATTTTTCACCTGATGTAAACTCTGAACCAGTAAAAAATCCCATGTTTATTCCCCCTTCCTATTTTTTATCCCCATAATATTTTTTACGAAGTTTCTTATCTTTCAGATAATAGTATACGATGCCTACAACCAATGCGAAGATGCCCACCGGTATCTCCACCTTTGCCAGATCAATCAGCTCAACTTTATAGCCAAGAGGTTCCAGTGTAGACTGCACAAGCAAAGCGCCGCCTCCGCCGACGAACAGTACCTGGCAGAAGAACCATGCAATATTTTCCATCCCGGATGCCATTCCTTTTAGTTCTTCCACATGCTCTTCGTTGGGCTGGTGGCCACGTGCTTCAATTGCACCGTTTGCCATAGGCATAATAATAGGCCTTACAAAGCCTGCAACACCGCCGAAGCTGACATTAAACGCAGCAAATATACCGCGCATGATTCCATATGCCCCTATAACTATGCCTGAAGTGGCATTTTTCACCTTTCCAATCAACGCAGCTGCTGCATTTTTCAGCCCGTTTCTCTCCAGCGTTCCTGTCACCAGCATAATTAAGATAAAAATAGCCATGCTCCGATTCGCCACAAAGCTGTTTCCCAGTGTTTCCAAAAGCCCTGCAGCCCCAAGGTTTCCGACTATTGCGGTCACAATTGCAGCGACCAGGACAATCAGTATGGAATCCAGTTTCAGTGCAAATCCCACAATAACAATCAGTATTCCTAATAGTTTTAATAGTTCCATAGGTCTCCTCCTTCTCAGGGTAAATATTTTGATTTCAGACAATAATCGGACGCTGTCTGATGTGAGCCGCCTCAATGCTGCTATCTGAAATATTCCATTTATCTATATAAACGCATGTACTTCCTGCCAGCATCTTCAGTGTTGCCAGATCATGGGTCAAATGCGCTCTGGCACACAGATGCAGATATGAGCCCTGGGCCGTCTCATCGGCGACCTCGCTGGTATATGCCACTGTGGTTATCCACGGAAAGCGAATGGACGGATACCTGTGGGCAGGGTCAAATGCGAATGGAATCCAATAGTTAATCATGTCTTTATAATAATTTGCTGGAAATAGCTTCGGCATCCAGCCATGGGCATATTTTTCAAACTGCCGCGCCCACTCCTTATTCCAGTGCGTGATTTCGCTGTCCTCTGCAATGCTGTCGGCTATAACATCTTCCAGTTTCTTGTTGACAGGGTAATTACTCTTATAGGCTTCATCCGTCACTGTCCAGAAATACCCGTACAAGAGAGACCGGGGGAGCCAAAAGCCCTTATAGGATGGTGATGTATACCCGGAGAACTGCTGTTCCCACTCATGCGTCGGTACACCATGGTTGTCCACAATAATATCCGGCAGAAATTCCCTGAACAGCCGTGTCAGGCCCATTGCCTCTGTGTGGATTGTGTCGGGTTTAAAGTGCTCGTAATAAAATTCCCTGCCCACCGCATTAAATCTGGCAACATGCAGTTTCCATGCGGGATTATCCTTCTGCAGCTCATAGTGGATTGCAGATCCGTCTACATTTTCCATGGGGACGATTACAAGATTCAGTTTTTCCGGTATATTTTTGTATGATACATCCGTCAGCAGGGTCTTTATCAGCATGAAAGCCGCATTTGTACTGGATACCTCGTTGGCATGGTGACGGCAGTTTACAATTTCCGAAGGATACCGGGTAATCCTCCTGGTTCTTGATACATAACCCTCGCGTTTGGGTAAAACCTCCACAGCATAAAGCTCCCGTCCTGTATAAGACACGGCTGTTCTGTATACATTCAGTCCGGGCACCCGTTTCAGCTGATGAATGATTTCAATATATTTCTCATATCCTATCAGTTCATATTCAGACAAATCAATGTCAGAAATACGCAGATCTTTTTCTGTTTCCTTTGCACGGTCTGTAAAAATAGTATAACAGCCCGACCCTGTATCCAGTTTCAGGTAGTCTGTACCATAGAGTTTTTTTCCTATACCCAAAACGCCTTTTTCCAGAAGCGCTGCATATGCGGCAGCCACTTTTTCATCGGCACCTTCTATTCGGATTACCGCACCCCTGCCCTCTTTTGTCTCCTCTATCGTTTCCAGCCATGCCTGTATCGTTTGCCGCGAACCATTCGGGAATATTTTGCTGTCATTGCCACAGCTGATGAACGGTTCATGTGCTTTCTGTTTAAACAGGGTAACTTTCATATAAGGTTTTCCACTTTTCTTTCGGATAACGGGAAGAATCAGCCCTGGTGCATCCAGCATAACCCCTGCTTTTTCCATTCCTAAATTTTTAAAATAATCTGCCCCTGCAAAATATATGTCCTCATGAAGTCCGTCCAGGGTGGTAAATAAATCTTCTCTCGACGGCAGCTGATAATCTGGCTCACTTGCTTCAGCTTCAACCCTCAGTCTTGAGAAAAAGGGCTGCCCGTCTGCTGTAATCCTGCCACCTGTCTTTTCTTCTATATAAGCTCTGCAGTCCGGCAGCACTTCTTTTTGGTAAATCTCCCAGATACGCTCTACATCTGTCTCTATGCGAGTTTCAAGCAGTATTTCTCCATTTACCAAGACCTTGAGATATCCGGTTGAAGGGTGTACCTTACCCATCTGCGGGTAATCGTCCAGATAAGGGCGCTCATGGCTGGCTGCCTTACAGATAGACTCATAGATATTATTTTTATCCTTATCAAAGACTTTCAATTCATATGTCAGATCCTCCACCCCCTCATAGGGATAGAACATGATATTCTCTCTTGGAATGCCCAAAGCTTCCGCCAGCATATCTTCCGCAGGATACAGCTCCTGCAGATACCGGATGGCCAGATCATACCACTGTTCCGGGTCACCCCCCACATTGTTGTACGAAGGTGTAGCCCCGTCTTCGTCTGCCCAATCTGTGACTCCCTGCGGCAGAAATGGTTTAAACCCGATCTCCAGCCTGTCCGCCCCGCCTTTTTGTAGCAGCACAGGCACCACTTCTTCCTCCAGCCAGGAATATCCCTGTTTATATGCGCACAATATGGATATATTTTTTACAGCAGCACCTGCCTCTGCGATCCTTCTTGAGATCCTTTTAACAACCTGTCCACGTTCTTCTTTGCCTTCGCTAAGTGCCGCATATACTTCGACCTCGTCCCCAGATTTCAGTTTCGGATAGATCGAATTTTCAAATATTTCATGGAGTACATCCACTTCCCACTCAATATCATATTCTTTCTCATACACTGTTTCCATGCCCTTATGGTTTATAAAAGTGACCTCCGGAAACTCTGCTTTGATATCCTCCTGTCTGTTTTCTATTTCGGGAGATACGTAGGCCTTTGCTCCCGGCTTAGAAAATGCTTTTGTGTATGCAAGCTGTCCGTCCAGGTTCTTCATACACATACTATCTATTATCTCCTGCAGATAGTCAGTCCATGTATTAAAGTCTCCCTGCATCGGAAAATGCTCACAAAAATCAGCGGAAAATGCCTCCAACTCTTTTCCTGAACCTGCCACAGTGATGCGGATTCCATCTTCTTTTTCTGAAAATTTTATGGAGCATTCCTCTCCTGGTTCAAACACCAGAACATTTCCCGCACACTCTCTATCAGTAAGTAGAAGCCCCGCATAAGCTGTAGTCTCCATTCCCATACGAAACGCAAAATTGCATGCCGCTGCAAGCATAGATACATCCGCCTCTTTTGGCAGCAAAAAATGCACATCCATCTTATCCGGGAGGAAATCCAGATTCTCATCTTTTAAAATGAGGCCTGTGTCAAACAGGGTTTCCAGGCCTTTCTTACTCCGCCAGTCAAAATCCGCTACCGGCCTGGCCGCCTCCAGTGCAGATACATAGTCTTCAGGTATCTTATTGGGCTCACCTTTTACTGCGTACTGATTTAAATCTTTTAATTCAGCAGGTATTTCTTCACCTGAATTCCTGGACACAACCGGGAAAACTGCAGATTCACTCTGAAATCCCAGCAATCTTGCCATCTCAACAGCTATTTGCATCTCTTCCCAGGATAATCCTTCCCTGAGATGTAGTATTTTATTTTTCTCCTGTTTCATACAATTATCCCCTTTTCCCACTAGTTGAGCAAACATTTTCTATATGTTAGTAGGATTTGAGAGAAATGTCAATAAACTCGGACCTTTTTTGCAAATAAAATGAATATTCCATAAAATAAAAAGGCCAACCAAATCGGCCAGCCTTCTTCTTTTATGATTCAAATTGTCCTAATATCTTATATAAGGTTTTATATAACATTTTTATTTCTTCCAAATCCAGCTTCAGGCAGCTTCCTATACGTCTCGGTACCTCAACTGCTTTTTCCCGCAGTTCCTCACCAGCCTTTGTCAGAGTGACATTCAACACTCTTTCATCCTCTTTTGCCCTGGACCGCTCCACCCAGCCTTTTTGCTCCAGTTTCTTCAAAACTGGTGTAAGGGTTCCTGAATCCAGATAGAGATATTTCCCCAGTTCTTTTACGTTCACCTGCTTATGCTCCCATAGAACCATCATAGTAATATACTGGGTATAAGTCAAATCCAGTTCGTCCAGATATGGTTTATACAGCTTTACGATTTCCTTCGAGCATGCATACAGCGGAAAACATAACTGGTTTTCTAGTTTTAATGCATCGTATTTATCAGACATTCATCCTTCTCCATTACTAATCTTTCATTCACAGGACAGCATGCCTGTCATCTTTCATAATAGTTTTTCCACTTCTTTCTCTACATCAGAAACCTCTGTTGTTGGTTCAAAGCGCTCTGCAACATTGCCCTGTTTATCAATTAAGAACTTTGTAAAGTTCCATTTAATATCGGGGTCATCCTTATAATTTGGATTGGCTTCCGACAGCATCTTATCCAGAACAGGTGTCAACTTATGATCCGGGCTAAATCCTGCGAATCCTTTTTGTTCTTTCAGGTATTTATATAATGGAAGTGCATTATCTCCGTTTACCTCAATTTTAGAAAATTGTGGAAAAGTAACTCCAAACTTCAGGGAACAAAAGCTTACAATTTCCTCATCAGTTCCCGGAGCCTGACCGCCAAACTGGTTGCAGGGGAAGTCTAATATCTCAAAGCCCTGATCCTTATGTGCTTGATACAATTTCTCAAGTTCTTCATACTGAGGGGTAAAGCCACATTCTGTTGCAGTATTTACTATTAATAAAACTTTTCCTTCATAGTCCTTTAAGCTGACATTGTTTCCCTTTGTATCTTTTGCTTCAAATCCATAAATGCTCATAGTGTGTTCCTCCTGTTCTTTTTTGAAATTCCTTTTAACTGCAATTGTTCTTACTGCGCTGTTGATCCTGTTATACTGCGGGCGAATTCCTATACTGCCTTTAAGTCTTCCTCACCAGGTCTTCCTTTATGCATTACCTTAAAGCTACCTCTGCAATGAAATTCCTGCTCAGCCAATGGGATCTGTTTTGGTTCCAGTAATTTCTTAATTTGCTTGTATGTAGATGCAATCAACGCTGCGGTACTGAAATTAACTACCTTTTTAACCTTCTCTTTGTTCAGTGTGGCAACAAATTTCTTCACCGCATCATCTACACCTGCCGCATACACTGAACTGCCGAGGAACAAAATATCTACGGGCTCTGTAAGAGGCTGGTCAACAGTCTCTGCCGGAATACCTGTGGTCTTGCTGATTGCATCTGCCAGTTTCTTTGTGTTACCTGTTTTAGAATAATATCGAATTGCTATTTTCATTTTGTGTCTATTGTTCCTCCTTTTGATTAGATTCAATTAAATTGCCTACAATCTTTATGCTGAAAATATAACACAGACTCCTCTGGTCTGTCAATGCTTTTTTACTTTTTCTCAGATCCCCATACCTGCATTTTGTAAGAATTAGATGTCTGTATTCCGTCCTCATAGCGAATGATCAGCTGCATGGCAGAAAAAGCACCCTGTCAAAGGTGCTTTCCATTAAACATTGTATTTGAGCGATTTATGAGTTATACTTTTCCATCTCGCACCTGACATTTTCTTCGCAGGAGCGCATAGCCAATATTGTTTTTTCAAACAGATCATTTAATTCCCACCCAAGATTTTCTGCTCCCTGCCTGATAACGTCCCTGGAGCATCCAGCTGCAAACTTTTTGTCCTTGAACTTCTTTTTCACACTGGAAACTTCCATATCCATTACACTTTTCGAAGGACGCATCAAAGCTGCAGCACCAATCAATCCTGTCAGTTCATCTGCCGCAAACAAGACCTTCTCCATCTCGTGCTCCGGCTTTACGTCACAGCAAATGCCAAAACCGTGAGAACAGACAGAATGTATCATATCCTCTCCTACATTGCCTTCTCCCAAAAGCTCAGGTGCCTTTTTGCAATGTTCTTCCGGGTAGAGTTCAAAATCAATATCGTGAAGCAGTCCGGTGATTGCCCAGTATTCAGCCTCATCCCCATATCCCAGTTGGTTGGCATACCAGCGCATAACCCCCTCTACTGTAAGGGCGTGTTGAATATGGAATGGTTCCCTATTATATTTCTTAAGCAATTCAAATGCTTCTTCTCTTGTAACTTTACTTTCCATCGTTATTATCCACCTTTCTCTTTTTACTTGCTGTCTATTCATGCAGTTCTAAAGGAAGTCCGTCCGGATCACTAAAAAAAGTCATCCTTTTACCTGTAAACTCATCTACCCTAACAGATTCTGTCCGGATTCCTTTTTGATTTAACTCTTTTATTACTACATCCAAATCTTCCACATAAAACGCAAGATGTCTCAGACCACAGGCCTCTGGATAATTTGCCCGTTTTGGATTGTTTTTTCCCGAGAATATTTCCAGCTCACATCCATCAAGCTCAAGATCTAATTTATGATCTCCCCTATCCTGCCGGAAGTTTTCCCGAAGTATCTTAAACCCAAGAGTTTCTGTATAGAACTTTTTGGACCGTTCATAATCTGATACAATAATTGCTATATGATGTATTTTTTTCAGGTTCATACTAATTCCTCCCCAAGATGACTACAGATCTGATTCACTTACAAACACTATAATATATCTACGCAGAGAAAAAGTAAAGCAGGCATAAACTCATTAATAAAAAGACAGTTAAATTTATTTTAATTTTTCTTGACTTTTGATTTACTTTATGCTAATAATATTCAAGTTAAGAAAAGTTACTACTATCAAAGCAAGCGGCCTCCAGCAGCAATTAAATGAGAAAACAGCTCTTCTTTCTCAGACTCAGAATCAATTAGCTGAGACAAATCAGAAAAATGTATCTTTACAATCTGAAAAACAAAACCTGCAAGCAGAAAATGATCAGATTAAACAGCGTCTTTCACAAATGGAGGAAAAAACAAGAAGTGATTATGAGGACGCAGTAAAGTATTAGATTTTCTTTTGTTTTTCTTCTTATGATATCGTCTCTTTAGACCGGATGAAATGTGCGATACATACCGATGCAACGGGGACTGCCAATAAACAGGCAATTCCCCCAAACAACATGACAGCTACATCCTGAAATAAAAACTTGGAATTTATGATTGTCTCGAATGTGAATTTTCCGGTTTTCAGGTAGGCAAACAATAGCATAGATTCACCAAAATATGCAAACAGTAATGTATTGGTGGTCGTACCGATAATTTCTTTGCCAATCCGCAATCCAGAATGATACAGCTCCCTCCTGCTCAAGTCTTTCTTATGAACTGCCACTTCGTACACGGATGAGGTGATCGATAATGTCGTATCCAGCACAGCACCCAGTGTACTGAGCAGACAAATGCATACTGCTATATGAAGCATATTGATGTGAATGTCAACATTATAGAAATACATTACATCCTCCTGCATGGCTTGGATCTCATTCAAGCCGCCGCTTTTTGAATCCCATATCATTCCATAAATAGCAAACAACAAAATAAGCATTATTATTGCGGTAGCAAGAAAAGCTGCCTCTGTCTTCACGTTTTTCCCATTCTGTTTGATCAATGTGATATAACTAATTACTGCGCCTGCCAAGAGAGTAATGACCAGCGGGGAATGGCCGTCTGCCAGCAAAATGACTAACAGAGATAATACTGCAATATTTCCCGTGAGTGCCATCACCGAAACCGCACCTCGGTCACCGCCTACTGCCAAAATGAGAATAAAAAGAACAAGTGCAAGTATCCCTGTCATTTTTTTCCTCCCACCTGTAATCTGAATTTCATAAATAAAGATGCTATCAAAATACTTATGGGAATCGCCAGAACGATTCCTATACTTTCAATCAAAAACCGGCAGATTTCGTAAGGAATATGCAGCCGCACAATAGTCAGGAATCTTACATCATTATTCATGCGGATTAAAAATGTGGGAATCAGACCGCAGCCGAAGACAAAAAGCAGAACGTTCATCATGGTTCCCATAATGTCATATCCAATCTCTCTGCCTGACCAAAATAGCTGCAGAAATGTTACTTGTGAATTTTTTTGGACGATTTCACCCAGAGCCGCTGAGATGGTAACTGCTACATCCATAATTGCCCCCAGGCCTGCCAGCATGACTTCTGCCCGAAATAAGTCATCTGGATTGTCCAGACTGCCCAGATACTCCATTGTGGAATAATCCATCGCTTCTGTATTGGCCGTCACAATATCAAAAATCCCCATAATCGCAGCAAGAACACACAAAGTAGAAATAATAGCAGCCAAGGATTTTTTATTGAAACCGTTTAATAATAATAACGTTCCAACAGCAAACATAACTGACATAATATTACATAGTTTCAAAATGTCATCGCCTTTTAGAAATTTTGAAAGGCCCACAGCAAAAATTCCCAGGTTTACCACCAGGGTACAAATTGTCAAAATTCCTTTTTTCTCTGTCAAAAATATCAACAGGATAGACAGGATACCAATGAGCGCAGTTAAATGGACATCTCGCTTCAGACCCTGGATGTCCCCTGTCTGAGAGTGCCCATTTACACTTGCCAGAATGTTGTCTCCCTTACGGTACTTTTGATTAAGCACACCTGAAGATGAATATTCATTTCTTAATATGATGCTGCTGCTCTTCCATTTGCCGTTTAATACGACTCCATGTAAAACCTGTTTATAATATACATCTTTTTTCCCACGTGCGGCTTCAGCAGTTCTTTCCTTTACAGTATGCGCCTCTGTGACTTTCACTACAGGTGTTTTATACAGCCATGCATCATTTGCAGCAAATATAAGAGCCGCAAAATAAAAGACTATCAGCAGGCAGAAAAGTTTCCTTTTTTTAGTAGCTGAAAAAATACACATACTCTTCTTCAGCAAGTTTGCCATCTTTAATTCCCCCATTTATGATGTTGCAAATCTATTTTTTTACAGCTTTTATAATCACAAGAATTAAGAAACATGCAACCTCTAAAAGTACGATAGTTCCGCCTGGCTTCAAACCGGCATAGTACGACAGAAAAAGCCCGGCAATTGTAGTGCATAAAGCCACCACAATTGCTGAAAGCAATGTCTTCCGGTAACTTTTTCCTACCTGCATCCCACAGGCAACCGGTACCACCAGCATAGACGATACAATCAGTGCTCCCACAGTGCGGGATGCGATGGAAACTGTCAAGGCAGTTAGAATTGTAAAAAGAAAATTAATGCGGCGAACCGGTACACCGGAAATCCGCGCCGCATTTTCATCAAACCCTACATAGAACAATTCCCTGTAAAACAGCATAAGCATTATAAGAACAAATATACTCACAATGCAAACCATAAGAAGCTCCCCTTTACTGATAGATACGATGCTTCCAAATAAAAAGCTGTTAAAATTTGCCCCGTTCTTCACAAATCCGGACAGAACTCCCGCAAGGCCAATTCCCGCTGACATCACAATTGCAATTGCCATCTCCGCATACCTGGGTAATTTTTTACGGATACTCTCGATACCGAGGGCTGCGATAATACAGATTACTCCTGCCCCAAGTACGGGATTAATTCCCAAAAGAAGTCCCAGTGCCACACCGGCCAGTGAGGCATGAGAGAGCGCGTCGCCTATCATAGACATCCGCTTGAGTACAATTGTGATACCGATGCATGGCGTAATTACCGCCAGCAGTATTCCTACCAGAAAAGCCCGCTGCATAAAACCGTATTGTAAGATCCTCATACTTCCAGAATTCTCCCTTCTTCTGCTTTCAGAAACCTTCCCGCACCGATAAAGTCCCTGGTGCTTCCATGGGTAACCATGATAATCGTAAGCCCCTGTTCACGATTCCGTCTATATAAAACCTGACATAGAGATTTAAGCGAAACTGTATCCATTCCTGCCGATGGCTCGTCCAGTATCAGAAGCTCTGGATTTCCCACTAGCGCCCTGGCTAACATAACCCTTTGCTGTTGTCCTCCCGATAGTTCCCCGATTCGATTTTTAAGGAATTTCTGCATTTCCAGTTCCGCAAGTGCCTGGGCTATCTGTTTCCGCTTTTTTTCCCCCGTAAGCTTTTTTCTCCAGACAGGCTGATAGAGTCCGGTCAACATAATCTCTTCCACAGTGGCCGGAAAATCCTGGTTCTTAGTAATACTGTTCTGGGGCACATATCCTATCCTCATCCCCGAAAACCCCTGGGAGGGGTCTTTTCCAAAAACCTCTATAGTCCCCTGCTGAGGGCTTAATTCCCCCAGCAGAAGTTTTAGCAGTGTGCTTTTACCACTTCCGTTTTCTCCTGTGAGGATGGCATAATCCCCCTGCCTTATATTTAAGTTTACTTCCTTTAAAATCGGCATATCCACATACCGGAATGTCAGGTTTTTTATACTTATGCTTTCCAAAGGTTGTCCTCCTGCAAGTTTCGTTTCATGTCTTACTGATTTAAGGCTCCTTTTAAAGCCTCTAAATTTGTCTCCATAACAGAAAAGTAATCTTCCCCGGACTCCAGTTGTTCATCGCTTAATCCCTCCAGAGGGTTCAGAACCTCCGTTTTGGCTCCAATCTCATCTGCAATAGTTTCTGCAACTTTCGGACTCACCAGTTCCTCAAAGAAAATCGTTTTAACCTTATGCTCCTTCGCAAACTGTATAATTTCATCCATTCTCGCGGGATCAGGCTCAGAGTCAGGAGAAAGCCCCTCAATTCCAACTTGGTTTAAGCCATATGCTTTGCAAAGATACCCCAATGCCTCGTGTGCAGTGATAACCTCTTTTCTTTTTGTATCTGCAAGACCTTCTTTAAAAGCTTTATCAAGAGTATCAAATTCAACAGCGTATTTTTGATAATTCTTAGTATAATACTCTTTGTTTTCCGGGTCTGTGTCTGCCAAAGCGTTTTTAATATTTTCCATTTCAATCTTTGCATTCATCGGATTGAGCCATACATGGGGGTCATAACTTGTATCTTCTGCCTCCTCACCGTGAGTTTCCCCTTCCATAAGTTCTAGGCCTTCAGACGCCTCCACTACTGTCAGGTTTTTGTTATCCAGAGAATCCAGCATATCTTCTGTCCAATGTTCCATCCCTGCACCGTTATAAACAAACACATCAGCCTCTTCCAGTTGTTTTATATCTGTAGCCGCAGGTTCCCAATCATGCGGTTCAGTTCCTGCCGGTACCATATTGGTCACTTCCACTTTATCTCCGCCGACCTTTTGAGCAAAATCATACATAGGGTAAAAACTGGTCATTACCTTAAGCTTTCCACTATTCACTCCGGCCTGCTCTCCCTCTGTAGTATTTTTCCCTTTTTCAGTTGTTGTCTCTTTTAGTGTTCCGCATGCTGCTAAGACAGAAGAAACCGTAAAGGCTGTTATTAAAACATATACTGATTTTTTCACACTAAAGTCCTCCATATACTATTACGAAATCTAATTGGCATCTCTTAGAATAAGAGAGTAGTTGATAGTCAGAACAACGTTCACTTTAATCTGCATTTTTCGCAATATCCATACAGGATCGTATGTCCCTGATCCAGTTCGAACTTATGCTCCTCTAAAACATGGCCAAAAAAGTTGTCAATGCAGCCGCATTGTAGCGGTATCGACCGGCCGCACTTCAAACAGACAAGCTTACCATAGTTCTTTCTTTTATCTTCCTCTACAAAGCGATATTGTGCAGGCGCTCCCTCAACGGAGGGGATTTTTAAAACAATTCCCTCTTTATGTAAACGCTCTAAGGCACGATATACAGTGGTCCTGCCGATATGGATTCCTTCTATGCGAAAAGATTCCATAAACTGATCTACTGTGCAGAAAGTTTCTTTGTTCTGTTTTAGACAGCGCAATATTATGGACTGCTGCTTTGTATTGTATTTACATTTTTCAGTCATACTTCACCTTCGAAACGAATTTGAAAACCATTTTCATATTATACTACGTTTTTTGTTATCGTCAAGGAGTTATTTTCTTTTTTGTGCGTTTTTTGTTACAGATGCCTTTAACATATTTCAAACGGTGTGCATCCCGCTCAGTTTGCCCTGTGCGAGGAAAGACTGTTGCAAACCGGAAGTGCCAGGGGCTTTGCAAAACGAATTGATTACTGGATTGAACATGAAGACAGAAGAAAAAATATGGAAAAGTACGGAAAAGATTTCTACATCACAAACAGTGACTGTACCGCATACTGAAATGTAAGTCTGACATGCAGTTCAATATTAGTGAGCAAGATTCTCTGGGCCAAATCCCATAGGGAGCAGCTCTTCTAATTTGAACATCTTATAGTTCTCTGTGTCTGTCGCAAGGATAATCTGAAATTCTTTTGGATTGCAGAATTCCATCATCACCTGCCTGCATACGCCACAAGGCGCCGTAAGTTCTGTCACAGCCCCATTTTGGCCTCCAACAATACAGATTGCTTCAAATTCCTTCACCCCTGCGCTCACTGCTTTAAAAAAAGCAGTGCGCTCTGCACAGTTGCTGGGGGTATATGCCGCATTTTCAATATTGCAGCCCTGATAAATCTCACCGCTCTTTGCCAGCAGAGCCGCTCCCACTTTAAAATGGGAGTAGGGTGTATATGCATAGCTCATTGCATCAAATGCCTGTTCAATTAATTCTTTTACCGGCAGCATCTTATACACCTCTTTCGTCATTTATCAGCTCTCTTACAGCCTCCACCGCCACACGGATAGCCGCATCGGTATCATGGACGATTGGATTTTCCAGGCCTGCTTTTGCCCGCTCCTGGTTTGCCAGTACGAGAAATACAGAGCCAGCCCGCACTTTCAGATATCCGGCAACGATAAACAGCGCCGCGGATTCCATCTCTGACGCTTTGCAGCCGAGTTTCAACCAGGCATTCCACTTATTCATCAGCTCATACCCTACCGGTTTCGTCTCCGGTGAATGCTGCCCGTAAAAGGAATCCTTGCACTGTACTACGCCCACATGATAAGGTTTCTCCAACTTCTTTGCGGCCCTTACAAGCGCACTCGTCACATCGAAATCAGGGACAGCAGGGTACTCAATGGGCGCGTATTCTTTACTCGTTCCCTCCATGCGGATTGCCCCATTGGCAATCACCAAATCTCCGCTCTTTACGTTGATATCCATTCCTCCGCTGGTCCCGATACGGATAAAAGTGTCCGCCCCGGACATCACCAGTTCTTCCATCGCAATGGCTGCAGAAGGGCCGCCGATCCCGGTCGAAGTCACACTGATCTTTACGCCGTCCAGGAAACCGGAGTAAGTTACATATTCCCTGCTGTCCGCCATAAGAACAGGATTGTCCAAATATTTAGCAATCTTTTCACATCGTTTGGGATCTCCCGGCATAATAACATATTTTCCTACGTCGCCAGAACCTACCTGAATGTGATATTGCTTGCCTTCTTTTTCCGAATAATTGATCATACTAATTTTCCTCCCCCCTATTTTACTTCTAAACAGTGGTTAAAACTCCTCGTATGAGCTGGGATCCTGATTGTTTAAGCGCCCATCATCACGTGTTAACTTGCATATTGTGTGCATTTCTTCTTCGGTTAATGCAAAATCGAATATCGAAATATTTTCTAATTGATGCTGAGCAGAACCAGCCTTAGGGATTGGCAGTGTACCCAGCTGAATGTGCCAGCGCAGGATAATCTGTGACACTGTTTTAGTATGTTCTGCCGCTATCTTTTGGATTGCTTCATTTGTCAGGATTTCATTTCCTCTCCCCAGAGGGCTCCATGCTTCTGTCAATATGCCATGCTCTGTATTCCAGCCGCGCACCTCCTGCTGGTTGAAGCGGGGATGTAGTTCAATCTGATTCACGCTTGGCAGGACACCGGTTTCTTTCTCCAGCCTCTCTAAATGCTCCGGCAAAAAGTTGCAGACCCCGGCAGATCTTATCAGCCCTCGTTTTTTCGCCTCAAGCAGTGCCTGCCATGCCTCTACATATCGATCAGTCTTAGGATTCGGCCAGTGTATTAAATACAAGTCATAATAATCCAGACCAGCCCGATACAAAGACTCCTCTATCGTCTGCAGTGCTTCATTGTAAGCATGGTGACGCCCGGGAAGTTTTGATGTGATAAGTAGTTTTTCTCTTGGAACAGAACAGTCTTTTACTGCCTTTCCAACGGCTCCTTCGTTCTCATAATTAAATGCACTGTCTATTAAGCAGTAGCCGGCATCAACAGCACTTTTGATAGATGCGACTCCCTTTTTTCCATTAAGTCTATATGTACCAAAACCAATAAGCGGTATCTTAAGTCCGTCATTTAATACTTTTACTCCAATCATCTCTTACCTCATTTCCGCACTGTCTGCGTTATTCTTTTTATAGTTACACAGCAGCCTTAGCCATATCTCATAGATAGTATTTTCCCTGCTTATAAAATGCTGGCCGGCAGCGTCCTTGCTTAAATACCGTAATACATTCATCTAATGTCCTTACCTCTTCCGGGAAATAAGTTGCATATATTCCTACCTTTTCGTGAATCTGTACTTTATATTTTTGATAATGGTTACATATAGTGATCTATTCACGTTTGTAACGATGCCTTGCGCTGTAATAACTATTGTTGTTTATATTAAACGTAAAAAGTAGCGCCCCTGCTCTGGTAAAGTAAGGCGCTACTTGTAATAAATTATTTTACCGGCAGTTAGGTGTACTCTAGTCATCGGCTTTCTTGCTAAGTATATTATAGTCAATACTGTTAAACATGTCAAATTCTTTTAAATTAGGGGAGACGTAAAACATGCAGCGTATTTTTGCCTATGTTCCTGCGCCTTGCTTTTTCGCAGCCGGATGGCCTTCTTATGAACGATCAAAACAGACTCCGGATCTTTGTTTAATCCTGCATCTATTCCCTGCTAGATAAAAGGTATTCCCCGAAGAAATAAATTAACACAGGCCAGCATCTTGATCCCTTTTGGATTGCGGAGATTTTCCATCAGGTATTTGGTCGCGTATCTTAGCTCATCGTGATTTTCAATAATATTGGCATAGTAACCAACTCCCTGTGCCTTTACCTGCGTTTCGAAAACCATATCTCTCCACTTTTTAAAGTCATGCTTTGGAGAGTCATACCAACCATGCCCGCCCTTTGTGAGCACCTCACCAGTAAATTCAAACATGGTGGAGAAATGTCCATCATCACCATCCAGTTCATAAGAGGGGAGCTCAGGATGTTTTTAATATTAATAATCGCATCAATACGAAAACCTGCAATTCCTTTGTTAATCCACCAGTTAACCCTGTTAAAAAGTTCTCTTTTTACTTTCGGGTTCTCTCAGTTAAAATCCGGCTGCTCTTTGGCAAAAGCATGTAAATAGTATAAATCGGTCTTATGTACCGGCTCACAGGTGCTGCCTCCAAAGTAGGAACGGTAATTGGATGGTTCCTTTCCATTCACACCTTTGCGAAAGTAATAATAGTCTCCATTGGTGTCATTAAAGCTTTTAGGATAAATCAGATATGCGATCTTATCAAGCCACCATCTCTTTTTCATTCTTGCATATCTCAGTCTTCTTAAATTCTTCTTATAACGATTATAACGATGCTTATACGCATAAGTATTGATATAGTTACAGCCCAATCAACAGCCCAATACCGTGTACAATAAATGCTGCTGCCCATGCAATTGCACACTGTCCTACAACAATGACCACTGTCCACTTTCCTCCTAGCTCCCGTTTGATGGATGCAACAGCAGCAACGCAAGGTGTATATAAAAGGCAGAATACTAATAGTGAAGCTGCCGTTAACGGAGTCAGTATGCTAAACAACATCGATTTCGACGGTATTAGTACAGACAGTGTGGACACCACACTTTCTTTTGCCATAAGGCCAGTAATCAGCGCAGTAGAAATCCTCCAGTCTCCAAATCCCAATGGCTTAAAGATAGGAGCAATAATTCCTGCCACTGATGCAAGAATACTGTTCTGGGAATCCGCAACCATTTTGAAGTGCAGATCAAAGGTCTGTAAAGTCCAAATAACAATTGTCGCTATAAAAATAATGGTGAAAGCTCTCTGAAGAAAATCTCTCGCTTTATCCCATAGCAATTGAGCTACATTTTTAGGTCCCGGCATACGGTAATTCGGCAGCTCCATTACAAAAGGCACCGGCTCTCCTTTAAAAACACCGCCCTTTACCAGAAGTGCCACAAGGATTCCTATCGCAATTCCCACAAAATACAATGCAACCATAACCAGGGCTCCGTGTTTAGGGAAAAATGCCGCCGTAAAAAATGCATAAATGGGTAGCTTCGCAGAACAGCTCATAAAAGGAGTCAATAATATGGTCAGCTTTCTGTCTCTCTCTGAGGAAAGTGTTCTGCTTGCCATAACTCCCGGTACAGTACATCCAAATCCAATCAGCATAGGAACGATGCTTCGTCCTGAAAGACCGATTTTTCTTAAAAGCTTGTCCATAACAAACGCTACCCGCGCCATGTATCCACTGTCTTCAAGTATAGACAGGAAGAAGAAGAGAGTCACAATAATAGGAAGAAAACTCAGCACACTCCCCACACCATTAAAAATACCATCGATTATCAGCGAATGAAGAGCCGAATTAACATCCAGTGAAATCAGACCTGTGTCGATAATTTTAGTAAGCCAGTTGATTCCTTTGTCAAGTAAATCAGCCAAATAAGCGCCGATTACATTAAAAGTCAGCCAGAATACTGCGCCCATAATAGCGATAAAGGCGGGAATAGCAGTATACTTTCCTGTCAGGATCCGATCAATCCTTCTGCTTCTTACATGTTCTTTACTTTCTTTGGGTTTTATTACGGTTGCATCACATAATTTTTGGATAAAATCAAATCTCATATCCGCAATAGCCGCAGCAGGATCCAGTCCGCGCTCTTTTTCCATCTGAAGGATAATATGTTCAAGTATGTCTTTTTCGTTGGAATCAAGCTTTAACTTTTCCAGAACAAGGCTGTCCCTCTCTGCCAGCTTTGTGGCTGCAAAACGCATCGGGATTTCTGCTCTCTCCGCGTGATCCTCGATTAAATGCATAATACTGTGAATGCATCTGTGTACGGCACTTCCTTTTCCATCAGAAAAGCAGAAGTCAACCCTTCCCGGTCTCTCTTGATACTTTGCCACATGGAGCGCATGCTGCATTATTTCGTTAATCCCTTCATTTTTCGCTGCGGAAATGGGGACTATAGGAACTCCCAGCATTTCTTCCATCTCGTTAATTAATATAGAACCGCCGTTTTCCCGAACTTCATCCATCATATTAAGTGCTATAACCATGGGAACATTTAGCTCCATCAACTGTAAAGTCAAGTATAGATTTCTCTCAATATTTGATGCATCAACAATATTTATAATGCCTTTTGGCTTCTCCTGCATTATAAATTCCCGCGTCACAATTTCCTCACTGCTGTAAGGAGACATAGAATAAATTCCCGGTAAATCTGTCACAAGAGTATTCGGATGCCCCTTTATCACACCATCCTTTCGGTCTACCGTAACCCCCGGGAAATTTCCTACATGCTGGTTTGCTCCCGTCAATCTATTAAAAAATGTAGTCTTTCCCGAATTCTGGTTTCCCGCAAGTGCAAATGTTAACTTTTCACCATCCTTTAACGGGTGCTCATCTGCTTTCACATGATATTTTCCGCCCTCACCCAGTCCAGGATGAGGAATTGGTTTTCTATTTGGACTGCTTATTTTTTCTTCAGCAGGGACATCCAGTTGTTTGATTTCTATTTTCTGGGCATCGGCCATCCTGATTGTCAATTCATACCCATGTATTCTCAGTTCCAACGGGTCACCCATAGGCGCCAGTTTTACCATCGTGACAACAGCTCCGGGAATTAGTCCCATATCAAGGAAATGCTGCCTTAAAGCGCCTTCTCCTCCAACGGATAAAATAGAAGCGGATTTCCCAATTTCCAATTTCTCTAACGTCATATCCAATCCTCAATTCTGTAAAATATAAATATTTAATAAAATTTATTATCAAAGATAGTTTGCGCTAACTAATCCCTGTTGTCAATAGGTTTTGAAAAGAAAAAAGTGGAAAAACTTTATCACTAAAGATTACCACTTTTCATAATATTTTTATATAAGGTACATCTGCTGCAATTGTTTCCGCATTGAATTGGTAACTCCAAGCGCTTTTTCCAAACTCGCAAGTATCTTGAAATCCAAACCCTGCAAAGATGTTCTTTTATACTTCAAACTGCCACCAAACTGTATCCAATGCCTGGCTGACTGCCATATACTTCTCATATTTTTTTCGGTAAATATTTATACGCTCAGGGCTGGGATACACTTTTCTTGCTACATGCACCATATGTGCAGCCGCCTCCTGGTAATTCTTATAAACCCCTGCTGCAATTGCTGCTGCCATACCACAACCCAGAGCCCCCAATTCTTTGGTATCTACTGTTTCCATGGGATATCCTATTACATCTGCAAACATCTGTACCCAGACCGGAGAGTTAACCGCTCCGCCGGCCATACGGATTGCCTGCGGCGGCTTTCTCGAGGCTAATAATTTGTCTATATGAGTTTTATGGGAAAATGCAACGCCCTCGTATATGGCTCTCAATATATGTTCCATACCATGATAGGCTGTCAGCCCAACAAATGCTCCCTTTCCAAGGGGATGAGCATTGGAACCATACAAGAACGGAAGAAAATATACATCGCTGTCCTCCGGACTTACACTTCCTACTTTTTTATTAATGACATCATATATCTCCTGTCCTTCTTCCAGCTTTTCGTATACCATAAAATTTTTCAAAAACCATTCCAGGTTCCCTGCAGATGTTGCACTGCTTTCCTCCACTAAATAATATCCGGGTATAGCAAACAGTGAATTCATAGCGATACTGCCATCCATAACAGGTGCCTTTGCTATATATTCATTAATGCTCCAAGTTCCGGCTATAGTACAGAGTTCCTCCGTAGATGTTACATCCACAGCTACCGCACAGGCATCCACATCAAACATTCCGCCTGCTACAGGGATTCCCTCAGGTAGGCCGGTAAGCTTAGCAGCTTCTTTCGTAACCTTTCCGCATAAATCACAAGAATACCTTAAAGGCGGCAGTGTGTCATATGTTTCCTGAATTCCCAGTTCTTCTAAAATTGTCTTGTCAAACTGTGCACTTCTTACATCCATCAGTCCTGAACCCGAAATATCGGTTGCCTCGCTGTACGCCTCTCTGGTTAACCGAAAACGCACGTAATCTTTTACTGAAAATACATATTTGATATTGTCGTATATTTCCCTTTGGTTATCTTTAAACCATGCAAGAAGAGCAACCTGCTGACATGCCATAAATTCCTGGCAAAGCTGTCCATGCAGTTTAGCATGGACCCCGGAATCATACCATTTTTTAGGGTATCTCCAGGCCCGGCTATCTGTAGAAATGATTCCATTATATATAGGTCTGTCATTCTTGCCCCACAGATAAATGCCTTTTCCGTGTCCGCATACTGCAATACCAATCACATCTTTGGGGTTGATACTCGATTTCTTAAGTGCATCTTTCACACATTTGCAGTTTGCCTGCCACAGTTCCTCCATGTCTCTTTCCACATAGCCAGGTTTTGGCGTAATGGCCCGGGTTTTCATGCCTGCCGAAGATATTTGTACCCCGTCAAGATTAAAAATTGCAGCTTTCGTTGTTGTGCCTCCATTATCAAGGCCTATTACATACTTAGCCATTTGAGATTTCTCCTTTCACAAATTTGACGGAAGTAATACTTTTGCTTTTTCAAACTGTTCATCCAGAAACCTACGGTTATTTACCAGCACCTTTCCCCAACTTTCTTCTCCGCAGTGCCAAAATTCCGCCACATACCTGCGGACACCCATTTCATAGAGGGTGGCAATTCCTGCAGGGAAATTTACATTTCCCGTCCCATAGGGAACCTCTCTGAACTTTCCGGGCAGGGTCTCTTTTAAATGTGCGGCCACTATGTATCCTCTGCCGGTTTCAATATCTGTCAGAATATCCTCTGTTCCATTTGTAATATTTCCCAGGTCTGGATACACCATCAAGTAGGGAGAATTTACATAATGAACACTTCTCATGACTTTTTCGACAGTATTCATAAAATCATTTTCCATAGTTTCAATTGCAAGCATTACACCATGTGAGGCTGCAAAGTTAACTGCTTTTCTGAGGTTTTTACTAAAACGAAGCCGACTGGTTTCATTGCTGATTTCCTCATAATAACAGTCATATCCCTGCAGCATAATAAAGCGTATTCCCATTTTCTTTCCGAAAAGAATAGCCTTTTTCAATAACTCGTTTGCTTCGCTTTCCCACTTCTGGCTGCCCAGAGGGAATTTTCTCTGTGCACTTAAGCACATGGTTTCAATAAAAAACCCCTCCTCTTCCTGAAGCTGACGCAGCTCTGCGATTTTTCTGTCATCCCAGTCCAGACGCTTCATTCTATATTCAGTCTCGTCAATACTCATTTCCATATATTCAAAGCCTGCTACCTTTGCTACATGTAGCCGCTCTCTCCAGCCAATGTCTTGTGGAATAGCTTTTTCATATAATCCCAGACGATAACTGTTTTGAAACTCCATAAAAACCTCCTATGGTCATCAAGTGTTAGACCGTAATGTCAGTTTGCGACCGAATAATAATCTCTGTACTCCTTACACTGCATTCCTGTCACTTCCTTAAACACCCGGCTAAAATAGTAAGGACTCCCAAATCCTATTTCCTCTGCGATTTCATAAATTTTAAGATTTGTATCTGTCAGCAGCTTCTTTCCTTTCTTAATCCGATATTGATTGAGGTAAGTTACAAAGTTAATCCCCGTTTCTTGTTTGAAGAGCATAGAAAGATAACTTTTGCTGATTTCTCCGCAGTGCGCCACATCCTCTAAAGTAAAGTTAGATGCATAATGTTCCTCCACATAGGCAAGGGCCTTTTTCACACTGGCACTGTATCCACTGATTCCTCTACTCATAAAGTCTAAAATACCATTAAAAATATCATGTATATAAACCTCTGTTTCTCCCGCTGATGTAAGGATATTCCAGTTGTCATAGTCCAACTTGGATGCAAAATTCTCTGTTATCGGTATATTTAATCTTTCCACACTGGATTTGGCAATGGACAAAAAATCTATAAAGGTATGCTCCACCCCGGTATAGGAACCCTGGTCCTTAACACCAATAAAAACATCATGTATATAAGTGCTCAGCTCCTGACTCTTACCTTCTGTGAGAAGCCCTAGGATTTTAGAGCTGCTTACATGAGGTCTTGCTTCTTTCTTTTGATTCTCCTCGAATGTCTCGTTATAAACAATATAAGAGTGTTCTTTCTCAGAGTGCATACCCGTAAGTGCTCCGTCCGTTTTACTTCCGTCAAAAAAACACTGCTGCCTGGCTATTTCTGCTTCCCGCAGAAGTCGAGGCAGGTGTGCTGCTCTGTCTTTCCGGCTGATTCCACCCTTTAAGAAAACAGAAAAATAGTATTTTATCTTTCTTCCGATTAAAATACTCTTTTCTATACAAGTTTTATTTGTATCTGCAAAAGGGTTTACGGGACAAATCAGAGTTATGTAATAATGCATTTGATAAATACTCTCACCATACACCACTTTTGGGAATTCCTCTTCAACCAGAGAAACCATGGTCTTTGAAAGCATATCTATGCTCTGTTCATTCAACAGCCCGATGCTGCAGAAATATTTAATCACTACATACCCCTCTGCCCCAAAAAGGCCTTCCGGCGGAGCATCCATTCTGTCAATAGGAATGCAGGCATTAATCTGAGCTTTCGATACATTGTTAGTCAAATATGCTTTCCTCGCCTGTCTGTCGTCCTGCTGCAATACATGCCTGCTGCTCCGCTGGGCCCCTACAGATTCCAGGGTTGCCAAAAGGGTATCCTCATTAATCTCACTTTTTAAAAGATATTGGGAAACTCCCAATTTCATTGCTCTTTTTGCATATTGAAAGTTTTCATAGTTACTTAGAATAATAAATGAAAGTGTTTCACTTATTTTCTTTGCTTCCGTAATGAACTCCAATCCATCCATCAGCGGCATTTTAACGTCTACTAATACAATATCCGGCAGAGAGGACCGTACCATTTCCAATGCTTCCTTTCCGTTGGACGCCTCCCCTGCAACCTTGTAACCGTGCGCTTCCCAGTCTATGGTTGTTTTTAAACCCAAGCGTACTAAAAATTCATCATCTACTATTAAAACGTGGTACATGCCCGTCCTCCACCGTTCCTCTCGCATAACATTTGTCCATAAAAGATTTTATATAAACTCCTAAAACACTAGCGCCACTTTAAAATCTCCATGTTTTCCTGTGGCACACTCAAATGCCTTTTCCCATTCCTCAACTTTAAACTTCCTGGAAACCACTCCCTTTGTCTCCAATTTTCCATTTTCTATATTCTCAATGACAAATGGAAATGCATATGGGCTCAAATGTGATCCTAGAATATCCAGTTCCTTCCTGTCTCCGATAATGGACCAGTCAACTGTAGTAGATGCTCCGAATACACTGAACTCCACAAAGCGTCCCAACTTCCTTACCATACTTAGTCCCTGGATTACACTGGAAGGATGCCCTGTTGCCTCGATGTAAACGTCACATCCATAGCCCTCGGTCAATGTTTCAATTTTTTTTATTACGTTAAGCTTTCCCGGATTCCATACAATATCGGCTCCAAATTCTTTTGCTTTTTCCAGGCGTTCATCCATCATATCCAGTACAATCAATTTCTTAGGGTTTTTCATTCTGGCATAGGTCACCATTCCCAGCCCTAATGTACCGGCCCCTGAAATCACCACTACATCTTCGTTTGTAATATTTCCTCTGTCCACCGCATGTTTGGAACAGCCATAGGGCTCAATCAGCAGTGCATTCTCAGTAGACATGGTATCCGGAACAGGAGTGATTACTGCAGTCTTGGGATACCTTACATACTCTGCCATACCACCGCTATTTTCCCTTTGAAAGCCAAAAATATTGTGGGGCTGGCACATCCAGTAATGTCCGTCTTTACAAAATCTACATTTTCCGCAGGGTACAATCTGGTCAGCAATAATTCTGTCACCCAGTTCATAACCCTCCACATTTTCTCCCATTTCCACAATATGCCCGAAAAATTCATGTCCCGGAATAAACGGTGGTTTTACCCAGGAGGGCTGAACCTCATCCCCCCAGAACATTGCTGCACCGTGGCTGCATTTCAAATCTCCTGCACAGATTCCGCAGGCCTCTGTTTTAATTATGATATCATCAGGTCCACATTCCGGAACCGGATATTCAGGCTCAAATACATATCTATCCTTATCATAAGCTACCAGTGCCTTCATTGTTTTAGGCGTTTTTCCTTTATTTCCCATGATTATACCTTCCTTTCCTTTATAAAATATCCTTACACTCTGATTCGATTTCCTGTGTCAGGATCAAACAGGTGTGTCCGTTCCTCATGAAAAACCAGCTGTACTTTCTGCCCAGCCTCATAATAGACATCCTCGGGAGTAGTCATACTTAACAACATTTCACCTACTCTTACCGAAATTCTTCTCTCATCTCCAAGATTTTCATATACTGCAACAGGCACCGGCGTAGATAAAGCTTTCCCCCTGGCAATCAGCACATCCACCGGACGCACTCCCAGGATTACTTTCATTTTGTCCTTTACGATCTTGTTGTAGCGTTTCGGCACTTCCACCCAAAGATCGCTGCCTTCAAATGTAAACATATACTTATCTTCCTGTTTTTGGATTACAGAGGTCAATAAGTTCATGGGAGGTTCACCGATAAAACCTGCTACAAATTCATTGGCAGGGTCATCGTATACCTCCAGAGGCGTACCAATCTGCTGTATCTCTCCCTCCTTCATGATAATAATCCTGTCAGCCAGAGACATTGCCTCCAGCTGGTCGTGGGTTACAATAATCGTTGTACACTTGATCTCATAATGCATACGTTTGATTTCCTGCCTGAGCTGCTGCCGCATTTTACCGTCCAGATGACTTAGAGGCTCATCCAGAAGTAAAAGACCGGGTCTTCTCACAATTGCTCTGGCAATGTTAACTCTCTGCTTTTGTCCGCCGGACAAGGCGGATGGTTTCATATCCAGCAGATCATCAATTTTCATAAGAGGGGCGACATACTCAATGGCCTTTTTGATTTCCTCTTCCTTTTTCTTTTTAGCCCGCATATTAAAAGCCAGATTTTCATACACAGTCAGCGGCGGATAAAGTGCATAGTCTTCAAATGCCAGCCCTATGTTCCTGTCCTTTGGCTGTAAATTATTAATGCATACATCACCTATGTACATCTCTCCCGCAGTAATGGTCTCCAGCCCCGCTACCATCCGGAGAGTCGTTGATTTTCCACAGCCTGAAGGCCCCAATATTCCGATGAATTCTCCGTCCTTACATGCATAAGAGACATCTTTTACAGCAAAATCGTTTTGCTTTTTCTTTTGAAACATCTTGTTTTTCTGAACGTCGTACCGTTTGTATATATTTTTCAATATAAGCTCTGCCATATTATCCCTCCCTTTTTGCAGCCATATAGCGGGACATGTTATTTCTTATGATAAATTCCAGGGTTTCACCATTAAAATAGATTGCATTAGTCATATTGAATTTCATGTAGACCTCCTGGTCCAGTTTTGCCACAGTATCATTGGGGCAGGTGACAGCGATTTTTGTGTCTCCCATTAAGACTGTCATGATTACCTTATTTCCAATGGGCTCATTTGCATATACGGTTCCTTCCAGCCACTCATCTCCGAGTTTTTCAAAGGCAAATTTGATATCATTCCCCCTCAAACCTATATGTATATGATCCGTATTTGCCTCTTTCAACGCCTGCAGGGCATCCTCAGTAGGATACAGCAAAACATCCCTGTCCGGCAGCTTAAGATATACACAGTCTTCCTGTATGTATCTTTTTCCTTCAAATATGTTAATTTCAGGTTCCCCAAATAAGCGGGCAACAAATTCATTGCAGGGAGTATAGTACATTTCCTGAGCGGTCCCTATCTGGACAATTTCACCATGATTAAGAACCCCTATTCTGTCTGCTAGGGACATTGCCTCCATATAATCATGCGTTACATAAATGGTAGTGGAATTGATAGAAGTTTGCATCTCTTTCAGCTCACCCCTCATAAAGTGACGCAGTTTTGCGTCCAAGTGGGCCAGGGGCTCATCCATCAGGAATACATTTGGTGTTCTCACCAGACATCTCCCTAAAGCCACCCTCTGCCGCTGTCCATTGGACAGCTGGCTTGGTTTTCTTTCCATAAGATGATTGATTTTCATCATCTTTGTGACCTTATCTACCGCTGTTTTTATATATTCTTCATCTTTTTTATATAGCTTGCTTCGCATTGGTGATGCGATATTATCATACACCGATAAATTAGGATACAAAGCATAATTCTCAAAAACCATGGATACATTTCTATCCTTAGATTCCACATGATTTACAATGCTACCGCCGATTTTCACCAGACCCTTTTCGGGAAACTCAGCTCCTGCAATGGTTTTAAGCAATGTTGTTTTCCCGGCTCCTGCCGGCCCGAACAAGACAAAAAATTCATTGTCCTGAACCGTCAGACTCACATTATTTAATGCTTTCACATCCCCAAACTGTTTCGTAATGTTCTCAAGTTCTATCTGTGCCATGGCTTTACCTCCGCTATCCTTTTACTGCACCGAAACTTAAACCGCGGACCAAATGTTTCTGAATAAACAATGCCACAATTACTTCCGGAAGTACTGCAATGGTGGAGGCAACAGCCACCTGACCATAATGCACTGTATCAGAGGCTATATAACGCAGTGCCGTAATCGTAATTGTCTGAATTTCAAAACCACTTAATATCAGTGGAAATGTGAAACTGTTCCATGCGAAAATGAATGCCAGCAGAGCAGAGGCTACCAACCCGGGTTTAATCAAAGGTACAAGGGTCTTGAAAAACACTTCATACCATGTATAGCCGTCCAGCTGCGCCGCCTGCTCCAACTCCACACTGATATCTTCAAAATATCCCCTGACCACCCAAATTAAAAGTGGCATGGTAATGAGCTGATAGACCCAGATCAATCCAAAATACGTATCGTATAATCCTATTTTTTGAAAAATCAAGAAAATAGGGAGAATCACCAGAATTTCAGGTGCAAATTTGAACGATAATATTTGAAAAGCCACGTCTTCCTTTTTCTTGAAATCGTACCTTGCCAATGCATATGCGCATGGCACTCCGGCAATAACGGTAATAATCACCGCCCCGCCCGCCACTACCAGGTTCTGAAAAAAAGCGCGAAAGTAATCCGTTCCTACCAGCACCGCCCTGAAGTTATCCAAGGTAGGATGGAAAATGAAAATAGTATTGTACATTTGCGCATCTGATTTAAATGCACAAACCACCATCCATACCAGTGGAAACAGGGCGAACATGGCAAACATGGTTAATCCCAAATTTCTTCCTATGGGTCCTAATATTTTAAATATTTTTTGATTTTTTGAGCTGTCTGCCAGCTGTCCCTGATTCTCCATATACCCTCCTTTACTTTCCTGCAGCCTGTCGCGCCAGATGCCTCTGGCGTTTTACCAGGAACTGTGCTGCTTTATTAATAAGAAACCACAGAATCAGCAGATAGGGCAATGCAGCTGCCAGTTTCTGATAGGTAAATCCATTAAGATAACCTGTCAGAGATATATTCATCAATGTATCTCCGGGTCCTCCTTTTGTCAGAGCATATATAATGCCAAACTCCTGCAATGCAGCCATAAGCCTGAATAACAGTGCAATATACATAAAGGGCTTCAGCATGGGAAGTGTCAGCGTCTTGAATGTGAACCAGGCACCCGCTCCATCCACTGCTGCCGCCTCAAATGGTGATTTCGGCAAGGATTGAATCCCTGCCAAAACTAGCAATAGCACAAACGGTGTATTTACCCATGCATCAATTAAAATCGCTGTAAAGAGAGCTGTACTGTGCGATGCCGCCCATGGAAAGTTATGAACCCCAAAGATGTTCAGCACCTTTTCCAGAATCCCCACTGTATTCGACGTCATCAACTGCCAGATCAGCACTGCAATGGCCGGTGCAACCATCAGTGGAAATGTAAACAGCACTTTCAGTATCCTGCTGTATCTGGTATCCTTCCTGAGCAGAAGGGCCACGCCTGTCCCCAGAAGCATCTCTGTGGCTGTGGCAAAAATACCATATTTTAAAGTCACACCGAGGGCATGGTAAAACTCTTTGCCAGTAAACATGCTGATCCAGTTCTTTAACCCTACAAACCCCCATTTCGGCAGACGGAAGGAGTAATTAGTAAAAGAAAGGAAAATTGCAGTGATAAATGGAATCATAATACCGATAAGTATCAACAACCCTGGTGCGATAATATAATACGGACGTCTGCGGATACGTGCAGGTACTTCATTATAATTGATTTCTCCGCTTGTCTTTTTTCTACTGCTTCCAAACATCTGCCCACCTCCTGTGATGGATATCAGTACTGAGACAAATCAATGTCTGAAACAGCTTTATCCATTTTCTTCTTTAACTGATCCATCCCTTCCTGGACAGAATCATACTTACCTGCAACAATATCCTGAAGTGTAGCTGCCCATTCTGTTGTAGTCTCAAAGAAATAGGGCTGTGGTGTAAATAGAATTGTAGTGTTATTAATGGTTGCATTATAAGCATCAATATAGCCCGGCTGTCCTTCCATCATAGTCTTAAACTCTTGTGACTCCCATACAGATGTACGTGCCGGATCCAGACTATTTCCTTCGACAGTCGCATACTTTGCAAAATCTTTGCCTGTAAAGTACATGATGTAATACCATGCGGCACCTTTATTTTTGGACGCAGAATTCATTGCAACGGACCATGTCCAGTAGTTGGAAATCTGAGTATCTCCTTCTCTTTTCACCGGCAGAGGTGCAAATGCAATATTTCCGGCTTCTTCAGAAGCACCTTCCCAATTCTGATGTACCGGATTGTTGTCCGCATCGAGTACCATGGCTGTATTTCCAGTTCCAAGGTCAACACCACAGTCATACCATGTATACTTTGACCAGGAAGAACTTCCGCCCCGTTTGATCATATCTACGAAAAACTCTGTCATTTTAACTGCTTCAGGAGAATTTACTTTAGAGATCAGTTTATTACCTTCGATTTCAAAATCCTTTGCTCCAAATGCAGCAAACATGCTCATATATGCTGGATGGATGGTTCCCCAGTCCCGTGCTCCTCTGACTGCCACTGCATAGGAATTCTCTCCATTCCATCCCTGAAGCTTATCGCAGGCGTTCAAGAGCTCATCGTATGTCTTTGGAACCTGTAATCCATTGTCCTCAAATGCCTTTTTATTGTATGCCATTGTATATACTTCAAATGCAAGGGGAAGCGCCAGCTGCTGCCCTGTACCGACCTGCTCTCCCGGTACCCCTGACCATTTCAGTGCATCTACTGCACTCTGTACAAAATCATCATAGTCATAATCGGGACTGACCATGGACGGATCCTCCAGATATGTATTCAAATCTTCCACATATCCCGACGCAGAATAATCCCAAAGCTGATATGCTCCTGACATAAATAAGTCTGGGCTTCCTGAACCACTGGCCAGTGATGTGGATACCTTGTCAAAATAATTGCTCTCCGGTGTAATCGAATATTCCACATGAATCCCGGTCAGATCTTCAAACTCTTCTAGTTTATTTACCATTGCCTCTGAAGCCGTATGCTGTACCATCTGAATCTCAATGGTGGTACCGTCGTATTTTTTCCAGTCAAATTCGCCCCCTGTATCCGCTGATTTTGTTTTTTCAGCTTCATCATCCTTAGAAGATGTACTGCTGCCACCGCAGCCTGTCAGCATACCTGCCGTCATTACAGCTGCAATCGACACTGACAATATACGCTTAAACCATTTGTTTCTCATTCTTCATAACCCTCCTTGACTCCTTCATAAAGTGACCTTTTGTATCAATGCATTGAACTTAACTTCATTATAGACACATTTTATACATATCTAAATGCAGGATTTATCTATAATTAACAACTTATTACTATATTGTTAATCCAGATTGGAAGATTTGTATAAATCTTTTGGAAATTAGAAAAATATTATAATTCTTCTTTTATTACGGGCAGAATGATTTCCGCTATGGTAGCCACATTAGGTTCACTATCGAAAATCAGCTCCGCCCCTTCTCCAAAGTAAAGCTTTATCCGTTCCCGGATATTGGATATCCCGATATTGCTGAACCGTGTACTTTTTTCCTGTCCCTTGTTGATTTTTTCAGTGCTGCCTGCATCCATCCCCATTCCGTTATCAATCACACGTATATGCAGCTTTCCGTCGAAGATTATGGCCGCAATGTGAACACGGTAGTTGCCTCTTTTTCCATTAAAACCATGAATAATTGAATTCTCCACCAATGGCTGCAGAATGAATCTTGGCACCCTGCACTTTTCAGTTTCCTCATCAATCATAGTCGTGAATTCAAAAATATCAGTGTACCGGTATTTTTGTATAATAATATAGTTTCTGACACTCTCTATTTCATTGTGGAGTGTAGTTTCTCCTTCCACTTTGCCCAGGTTGTATTGGAGCAACGTAATCAACGCTGTGCTCATCTCCGCAATATTGTCCACTCCCTGCATGACTGCCAACCATTTTATAGAGTCTAATGTATTATATAAAAAATGAGGATTTATCTGAGCCTGCAGAATCTGGTATTCCATTTCCGCTTTCCGATTGCGGGACTGACGTTCTTTATCAAAAAAATCGTTAATTTGGTCGATCATACTGTTAAATGCACCTCCCAGCCGGCCAAACTCATCCTGGCGCTTCACCGATGCATGAGCCGTAAAGTCTCCCTCCATCACTTTCTTACACACCTGCATCAATTCTTTAATCGGATGCGTGATAGAACGGGTCAGCCATATAGTATAGCAGATGGAAATCATAGTGGTAATCACCAGAACGATTTGAAACACCCTCAGCATCTCCCGAATACTCTCCGTTGCCGCATCCTTTTGCAAAAATCTTACCAGGCTCCAGTCAGCCAGATTGATTTTTTCGGATACAATAATTACATCCTTTTTGTAAAGTTTTCCCTCAATCTGTGTGCTTTTCTTCAGCACCTCAGGATACCTTCGCAAAGCTTGTGTATAGTCCGACAATAAGGGATATTGGAGCAGAATAGCCCCATCACTGTTTACAATCACGGCCTTGTCCTTCAGCCGGATAGACGAAGCCGTAAATAGCTTATGTATACTTTCGTAAGATACATCCAGCACCACAATTCCATACACCTCTTTGGTTTCACTATCAAATACAGGACGGATATAGGATGTACTGCTCAAATAATCATCCTCTTCTGTGTTGTGGAAGCCGGTCCATATTCCTTTGCGCTCTGTACCTTCCACATATTCTTTGAGAAACTGTCTGTAAAACCTACGGTTGTCCTGCATATTTGTGGAACACCAAAAATCATTGATGCCTAGTATATGAACATGATTAATGCTGTCATTCATACGTACCATATCGTTGATATAAGTTTGAATCTCCTCAATATTCCGGCCCTCACCGCCATTTTTCAGTACGTCTTGAACTACTTCGTTAACGACGACAGAATAACTATACGCATCAATCATTGAGGTGAGCATATTGAACTGCTCCTTTGTCCCATTAGTGGCCTCCAAGTGATAGTTAATCTCCATCGCTTCCATACGTTTACCATATAGAGCAGAAATAATTATAGAAAATATCAGCAGAATAAAAAAAAACAATAAAAACATTCCCAGAAATATACGCGTTGACATAGACTTCTCTCTTTTATTTCCCATCCTAATAAACTCTTGCCCCCACACTTTAATCTAAAATTCATTTTTTGTATTGTACAATCCTTACTAATCTACAATATGCTTGGTCGGGAAAAATTATCCGAACTTAAAGTCAAGTAGGAGGTAGTTGATTATTCAATGTCACTTAGTTAGATAAATTTACAAGTTGCGATAGCAGTTTCTGATATTTTCGGAAGCTGCTATCGTAACTTATAAATTTGCTTAACTAAATGATATTGAATATTTCAGATGGTTATCAAAAAATCACATCAGGGTGATATATCTGTTTCGGCTGTCAATAAAATGTATTATACGGCGGGCTTGGTACTAGTATATAAGTATGGACACGAAAAGTTGAACAATCTATAATAATATAATCAATTGGAAATATCATTTTGCGTGCGGAAATAATTATTGGCTTTCCTAAAAAAGCTGATATAATCGGAGCATACTCTGACTTTAATGTCAAAAGCGAAAGGATAAAACAATGGAAAACAATCAAGGACTTAAGAAGAATCTTGGCGTTATGACGGCAATGTCGCTGGTCGTAGGCTGTGTCATCGGTGCCGGCGTATTTTTTAAGCCGTATGCCATTTATCAGGCCACAGGCGGTGCTCCTGGGATGGGAATCCTGGCATGGATTGCAGGGGGCCTTGCTAGTATTGTAGCCGCTCTCACTTTTGCAGAGGTGGCCGTTCTCATTCCCAAAACCGGAGGTATGGTAGCCTATCTGGGTGAAGTTTATAACGAAAAAATCGGCTTTTTGGCCGGTTGGATGCAGATTGTAATTTTTTATCCCGCTTTTTTAGCCGGCTATGGTGTAAAGGTCGGCACAGAGCTGAGTGAATATTTAGGCTCACAATACACTCTTCCCATAGCAATAATCGTTATCATCGCCTTAGTTGCCCTGAACACGCTGGGATCTAAGACAGCCGGAAGCATGCAGGTAGTTTCTACCATATGTAAGTTAATCCCTCTGCTGCTCCTGATGATTTTTGGCTTTATTTTTGGCGGCGGGAACAATCCTGTCTTTACCCCGGTGGTCGCAGAAGGCAAAAATATGGCAGCTGTCTTCGGGTCCACATTACTGGCAGTTCTTTTTGCCTTTGAAGGCTGGACAAATGTAGGAACCATCGCAGGGGAGATGAAAAACCCCGGCAGGGATCTTCCCCGGGCAATAATCGGCGGTGTTTCAATCATTATGGTGGTATATCTTGTTATCAACATTGCGTATTTATGGGTAATACCGGCAGATCAGCTTATGAATTTAGAATCCCCGGCATCTGCAGTAGCGATGAAGATTTTCGGACCAACAGGCGGATTATTGATTAAAATCGGTATCATCATTTCTGTTATAGGCGCTGCCAACGGCTTCTTAATGTCAGGCTCACGGGTTGCCTATCTGCTTGCCAGTCAGAAGAGTTTGCCCGGAAGCTGCAGGCTGAACAGTTTGAATAAAAACCAGGTCCCGTCTAACTCTATTATTTTAGTAGGTTTTTTGGCCTGCCTTTATTCCTTAAGCGGAAGGTTTGATATGCTAACCGACCTTGCAGTATTTTCCTGCTGGATTTTTTATACCCTGACCTTCGCCTGTGTTATGAAACTACGCAAGACAAAACCTGCCCTTCCACGTAAATACAAAGTGCCTTTTTATCCTATTGTCCCCATTCTGGCAATCATAAGCGGCCTATATGTAATTATAAGTCAGCTGTTCCTGTCAGGTTCCTTCACCAGAATGTTGTCCATCGGCAGTATAGCTATCACCTTATTAGGCCTTCCGGTACATATTCTTGCGAAAAAATATTATGCTGCAGATTCGTCCCGTTTCTGATCTTAGGAATGAAACTCAGAAGCAGCTGCCTCACTGCTGTGCGGTCTGTCCACTTCCATCGGTGCGCTGATTGCCTTTCGTGCTCTCCAGGGAATCGGCGAAAACCGCAGAAAATACAGAGCATACAACAAGATACTCCTGTATATTGTTTAACAGCCCCGGCAGAAAGCCGTGATGTCTTCATGCACTGCACTCTTAATACTTTTGCCCTCAACCCAATCTTCAATTTCACTTTTGGTCTATGCAAATTATTTAAGCCTGTAAATATACTTTCCTTAGAAGTACGCAGACATGCCGTTATAACGGCAAACTCAAGACACGGATTTGTCTTTAAAGCTGATTCAAACAATGACTTTTTTCTCCTATGTCTCATATAAAATCTGTGACAAAAACTGCAGCGATCCCAGATAATCACTCTCATCTCCCTGGGCATTCAAAAGACGCCTAATCCGCTCCTTTTCATAACCAGAATCCAGCACAGCACTTTCGTGCCGCCTGAATTCCTGGGATATAGCCTGTCTTAACATTGCAAAAGCATTCTTCAAATTTCCCTGCTTTGCGCTTTTCAGAGAGAGGCTGATAACCGGATACTGCCAGTAGGGCTGTACTTGATTTTTTTTGGTTTTTACGAAAATACTTTCCGTGTTAGAATTAGAGGCTCGCTCCCTGCAGCTTATCATCGTTCCAAAGCCTTATCTCTTTGCTCTTCAATGTATCCGGCACATTAATAATCCTCTGATTTGACGAGCCTCTAAACTGCAGACTAATATCTTTCAGTTCCTCCTTGAACTCACCGTCAACCAGAACATCGATCAGCTCCAGCATTTCCTCTGTGCACTCACATCTGGCACGGCTCTCTCCAAGCAGGTCTTTCTCCAGTGTATACCCCGTATAACACCAGATATCTTTTTCTGGAAACAATAATCTTACTTTTTTCAAGAAAGGCAGCAAGGCCCGCTGATTTTCCAACTCGAGGGGTTCTCCTCCCAATAAGGACAGCCCATTAATATAGCTTGGTTCCAAAAGATGAATGATGTATTTCTGCGTTACTTCTGTAAATGGTTTCCCATAGGAAAATGACCATGTTTCTTCATTGAAACATCCTTTGCAATGATGCGTACAGCCCGAAACAAAGAGTGATACTCTCACTCCTTCTCCGTTGGCTATGTCACATTTTTTGATTTCACTATAGTTCATCTTACAAATGTAGTACCCTTTCTTTTATTTCCTGCGTTCGGCCCTGGTTCCAGAATTGTGTACCGATGTATCCACAGGTCCTCCTTGCAACATTCAGCGTGTCCTGGTTACGATTATGACAGCGGGGACATTCCCATATCAGTTTACCATCCTCCTCAACAATTTGAATCTCGCCGTCAAAACCACATTCCTGACAGTAATCACTTTTTGTGTTAAGCTCTGCATACATAATGTTATCATAAATGAATCGGATAACCTGTAAAACAGCCGGAATGTTATGTTGCATGTTGGGGACTTCCACATAGCTGACAGCACCCCCGGTAGACAACTCCTGAAACTGCGCTTCAAATTTTAACTTTGAGAAAGCGTCTATTTCCTCCGTTACATTGACATGATAACTGTTTGTAATATAACTCTTGTCTGTCACACCTTCAACCATGCCAAATCTCTTCTGCAGACACTTTGCAAATTTGTAGGTGGTACTTTCTATTGGAGAGCCATAAATGCTAAATCCAATATTTGTTTCCTCTTTCCAGCGCTCACAGGCTTCGTTCATATGCTTCATCACTTCCAGCGCAAAAGGTGTGGCTTCAGGGTCTGTGTGAGATTTTCCTGTCATATATCTGACACATTCGCACAAACCGGCATATCCCAATGAAATCGTAGAATACCCTCCGTATAAGAGCTTGTCGATTTTCTCGCCCTTTTTAAGTCTGGAAATTGCACCGTACTGCCACAGAATTGGGGCCGCATCGGAGAGTGTTCCCTTTAAGCGTTCATGGCGGCACATTAATGCACGGTAACAAAGTTCCAGCCGATCATCAAATATCTTCCAGAATTTTTCTATATTTCCTCCAGAAGACAATGCTGCATCCACCAGGTTGATTGTTACAACACCTTGATTGAATCTTCCGTAAAACTTATAATTACCATTTTCATCTTTCCAGGGACTTAAGGCGCTGCGGCAGCCCATAACCGGAAAGCAGTTTCCCTCTTTAAGTTCTTTCATCCTTTTTTCAGAAATATAATCCGGCACCATTCTCTTTGCCGTACATTTTGCGGCAAGTTCTGTAAGGTAATAGAATCTGGAACCCTTCGTAATATTATCCTCTTCAAGAGCATAAATCAATTTCGGAAAAGCAGGAGTGATCCACACGCCATCCTCATTTTTTACTCCCTGGCAGCGCTGCCGAAGCATTTCCTCAATAATCAGTGCCAGGTCTTCCTTTTCCTGCTCATCTTTTGCTTCATTCAGATACATAAAAATGGTGAGAAAAGGAGCTTGTCCGTTTGTTGTCATCAAGGTAATGATCTGGTACTGTATGGTTTGAACACCCTTCTTAATCTCATCATGAAGACGTTTCTCTGTAATTCTCGTAATATCCTCCTCAGAAACATTAATACCCAAGGATTCTATTTCTTCCAGAACCTCTTTTCTAATTTTACCCCTTGAAACCTGGACAAACGGCGCAAGGTGTGTCAAGCTGATGCTCTGTCCTCCATACTGATTGCTGGCAACCTGAGCAATAATCTGAGTCGCGATATTACAGGCAGTAGAAAAGCTATGAGGTTTTTCGATTAAGGTTTCACTTATTACCGTCCCATTTTCAAGCATGTCCTCAAGATTAACCAAATCACAGTTATGCATATGCTGCGCATAATAATCGGCATCATGAAAATGAATAATACCTTCTTTATCTGCCTCTATAATGTCTTCAGGAAGAAGCAGTCTTTTTGTAATGTCCTTACTGACTTCACCGGCCATATAATCACGTTGAACGCTGTTGACAACAGGATCCTTATTCGAATTCTCTTCCATAACCTCCTCATTGTTGCACTCCAGCAGTGTAAGGATGCGGTCATCCGTTGTATTTGCTTTCCTAATCAGTGAGCGCGAATAACGATACCTGACATATCGCCTTGCAACCTCAAATGCCCCCATTGCCATAATCTGGTTTTCCACCATATCCTGAATTTCCTCCACAGAGGCAGAACGGTTTAATTTTGCGCATTTATAATCAATATAGTCCGCAATCTCTGCTATTTGCTCCCGTGTAAGCTCCTGTCTTTCAACAGCAGAATTTGCCTTTGTAACCGCAATGACTATTTTACCTGCATCGAAAGTTTCTTCTGATCCATTTCTTTTAATGATTTTCATGTTAAGTATTCCTTTCCTTCTCAATTAACGATATTATTATTATAAATAATCTTGATTAAAAAAGCTGTTGCATTAATCACAGATAGTAGTACAATATACTATATATAGTATATTGTAACAAACAGGGGACTAAATATGCAAAAAAGAATAGAACATCTACATGCCGGTTTTAGATTTCCAGCCTTTGATATAAGCACAATTGCGGAAGAATATAAGAAAAATATAAAGTCTTTTAAAAAGAATGAGGTGATGATTATGCATAATTCCTGCAAGGAAGATTTATTAGGGGTGGTAATACGGGGAACTGCCTATCTTGTAGGAGAAAACAAAGCCGCCCAACGAGAAATCCTTGATTACTTTGAAGAAGGTGATTTATTTAGCAGCCACATGCTGCTAAACCTTTCAGGAGACATTTTTTATATTATTTCAAAATATCCCTGTGAAATTGTTTTTATAGATCGTCATCAGGTCATTGAATGCTACGTAAAAAATCATCCAGGCAACACAGATATCCTGGATGATTTATTACATGTGTACGAAAAGAAGATATCAGCACACATTTATATTTTACAACAGCGGACAATACGTAAAAAACTCCTGCTTTACTTCAAATGGTTAAGCGAAAAATATAACACCTGTCATTTTGTACTGCCACTGCCATTTATCGATCTCGCTGATTTTCTGTCCGTCGACAGGAGCGCCCTGATGCGGGAAATTAAAAAACTAAATCATGAGCAGATTATCAAAACAGAACGGCGGGATATCACCTTGCTGCGGGCTTCGGAATAAATCAAAGCCTTGCTTGGATATCGACTCCGAGGATAGAGTCCTGTAGAGCCTGTTGGTGTGGGGGAAGATTATCCGCTTTGTGGACGGCAAGGGTTTTGGCAGCTTTGCCAAATCACCACGTAATAAGAATAATAACAACCAACAGTACTAAAAAGCACTAAAAAGTCTCTCACAAACAAACCTCGCGGGGCAAATGTCCGTCACATCCCAAGCCGTAGGCAAGTGGGAACGCGGCGAGTCAATGCCTGACATCATCACTTTTGGTAAACTCGCGTCCGTGCTGGGCGTTGGCCTCAACTACTTCGGAGAAACGTTTTCCAAGTCCCAACCATATGTTGCGGTCGAATCGGCGTCTGGAAAGAAGCGGACTTTCCGGGTTTAACCGGGCTTACAAAACGATTCAAATCCAATCATCAGGAATGTCTGGCGCAAGCTTCCTCTCCCATGGCAAGCATAAATTCCTCCATATACATAGGATACAAGGTTTTCATATCCACCTTGCCCACAGGAAAAGAAAACCTTGCTCTATTGACTGCCACACCAAGTAGACTTCCCGCTACTATAATATGATAGTCAGGAGCACCCTCGCAAAAGTATTTCAGAGAAGTCAATGCCCGTTCACAAAGGTGTATCTCATCGAACACAATCAGCGTTATGTATTCACTTCCTCAGCACCCCTTTAATCATCTCCAAACTAAGCTTACTCGTATCACTAACCCATAAATCAGCATTTGATTCCTTTGCAGCTGAGCCAACTCCTATTGCTTTCATATGCGCTGCCTTTATGGCTTCTATACCGATAGCAACATTTTCAAAAGATGCAAATATTGATCTGGCTAACAGGTTTTATTATTGACATATGACACAAAAGATGTATAATAATATTGACATATGTCAATAACAAATATGAGGTGAAAAGATGCCAAGACCCAGGAAACATCGGCGTGTATGCTCACACCCAAGATGCACCAGCTTTAAGCCGTGCGGAGGGGATAAGCCAGTAATCAGAATAACACTTGACGAATATGAGGTTATTCGCCTGATTGATTTTGAAGGATTGACACAGGAACAATGTGCAGAGCAGATGGATGTCGCCCGCACCACTGCACAGGCCATTTATGCCAGAGCCAGAAAAGCATTGGCTCAGTGTATCGTTGAAGGACACCCTCTGCAAATTAGCGGTGGTGATGTGCGTATTTGTGAGTATCATAATCCATCCTGCGGCAAAGGTTGCTGCAGGCGGAAAAATTCTCAGATTGAAACGGAGAGGATTAATATTGAGTGAAAAACGCGGAAGAAGTTATTCTGGATATCGCATCTAAGGAAGACAATCTAATCAGACTAATTTATCTATTTGAAGAAATGGAGGAAAAAATGAAAATTGCAGTAACCTATGAGGACGGAAAAATATTTCAGCATTTTGGACACACCAAACGATTCAAAGTATATGACATTACAGATAGTAAGGTTCAACTAACATCCACTGTAAGCACAGACGGCAGCGGGCACGGAGCATTGGCTGACCTTCTGAAAGAAAACGGCGTTACCACCTTGATTTGCGGGGGAATTGGCGACGGTGCAAAACGTGCCCTGGCAGAAGCAGGCATTGAACTGTACGGCGGTGTTTCTAGGGATGCTGATCAGGCTGTGAAAGACTTTCTGGCCGGTAACTTGAAATACAATCCCGATGTGACGTGCAGACACCACGGTAATCATCATGGAGAGGGGCACAGTTGTGACGGCCGGAGTGAAGATGATCATCACAGAGGGCATTTATAAGGCAAACGATACGCAAATGGCAGAAAAGGGGCCGCTAGCCAGAGCAGACTATACTGACCAGCGACTACCTTAAATTTAATGTTTCAGATTTGTTTTCTTATGTCTTCTGGAACTTCTACATTTCCTAAAGCCGCAATCCCATGTTCTAGGGATTTAGCGGCATTATGCATCTTTTTTTCCTTACTTCCTATTGATTTTTGATGAGCTAAACGCCCTCCGCCTTCAGTACGTTTTTTCTTTGAGGCACCTTTTGCCTTCTGTTCTATTTTACGGGCTTGTTTTCGCTTTTCCCCCGCAGCCCTTTCCAATCGGGCACGTTCCGCAATAAATTGCTCGTATTCTGCAGCCTGGTTCTTGCGTTCTTCCTCATTCTGGCGAAGATAATCAGAATAGTTTTCCCAATACTCAGTGATTTTTCCATCTTCAGTTCCCATATTTTATCTACTACCTCATCAAGAAAATAGCGGTCATGGCTAATAACTAACAGTGCACCTGTAAAATATTTAAGCTGTCCAATTAAAAAATCAATTCCTTCACGGTCTAAATGACTCGTAGGTTCATCCGCTAAAATACCATGAACCTGTGCAGATAAGGCCTGCGCTAATTTAAGCCTTGTTTCTTCACCACCGCTCATGGTCTGTATATCTAATTGCTCAATACCGAGCTTGCCTACTAGTGCTAAATCTTTTTCCTTCTGTCTATAATCACATGTTTTCATTTGCCTGTTCGCAGGGAAAACCCTGCGATTTAAAGCAGGAAGAATTACATGAAAATATAATACATAAATATCCCTCCAATAATGTTTATTTTAATTCTAATTTTCTAATCTCAGTCATCATCGGGCAAACTATAGCTATGCCGATGATTAAAATTCCTGATAGTAAAAACCAATGGTTTACACCAATTCTATCAGCAAATAACCCGGAAAGGATTAATCCAAAAGGCATGACTAGAGACATGATGCTCCCCGTAAGCGAAAATACACGTCCTAAATATTCGGGCATAATTTTCTCCTGAAAAAGGGCCGTTTGTACACCACTGTAAAATGGCACCGAGAGTCCCATGATTGTACAGCAAACTACAAATATCACAAATCTACTTGATGGAAGTAATCCCGAAATAGTTAAGCTTATCCCCATCATAAAAATGGATACGGTTATTAATAAAATTCGCTTTTTGTAGTCCCCAAATAGCCCTAATATCAAACCGCCTGCCAACATACCTGAGGCATAAGCAATCTCCGTAATAGAAATATGCATCGGTGTACCATTAAAATATTCCATGGTGATTAAAGGATATAATGCATTGATAGGCATATAAACAAACATATATAGTGTTCCTATGAGTAATAAAGCAAACAATCCTTTGTTATCCTTTAAGACAAAAAATCCCTCTTTCATCTCTTCTATGGAGGGCGTAAATAGCAAATAAACTTGATATATAGGAAATTAATTTTCGCAAATCTACAACAAGGACATCACAGCATCATGAAGAAGGTCAACTCCCGTCTCATCATAGTATGCATTACATCTGGCACGGAATCTGCCAAGCGAGCGGTCACTTAATGGCTGTTCCTGAAAACTTGTGGTATGAAGTGCGTACTGATAACGAATGTCAAACAACAAGGATTCATTGATTTCATCATCCGATTGATTTGTCAGCTGTTGAAGTACAGATGCGCCAACCAGAACGTTCACTGGTGTATTAGGCCTTGAGCTTTTAATGCTGTATAAAGCCGCAAAAGGTGTTTCATCTATGGCCGGGAAGATAATTTCAGCAAACGGCTTTGCCCATGATTTTGACAAAACACGTTGTTCTCTTTCTGTAAGTCCGGTAAAGGAATCAAAGAGCGAAAGCTGTTCGTTATTAACATCGTTAGGAACAAATGACATGGTAATGGACCTCCTGAATAAACTAAAGTCCATTATACCATTTTATCCGTTGATTTGGGAGATGTGTTAAATTTTCAAGGTACAAATATATCGTCATAAGGCGTACCTTTTGACGCTTAAATCATATCATCGCTAAATTCAAAGAATGGCCTTACATTTTCCCAGTTCATCTCCCAATTGCTGATTGCGTATGGATATTTCTTTCCCCATGTTTCCTTTACTTCTGCAAGGGCTTGTAACGCGGATTCTTCCGTTGGAGCCTTATATACAGCTTTAAAATCGGCGGCAAATTTCTTGCGTTCCTTATAAGACAGGTACTGGAAAGAGTTTCGCAGCATATGGATAATGCATCTCTGTACCACTGCCTGCGGATATACGGCTGCAATTGCCTCCTTAAAGCCTGGCAAGCCATCCACACAGAAGAATAGGACGTCCTTGGTTGCATCCAACTGAACTCCAAGCGCAACATAGGCAGCCTTCTTTACAATACGTCCCTCATCCCGGCAGGAATAGTGTATGGCATCTAGGAAACAGAAAGTATAGATCGGCTCCAGAGGACCTGTCTGTCATTCCTTTACATTCGGGAGGATTTTATCTGTGATCTTGCTGACCATATCGGCAGAGAGCTGTATTCCATACAGATCCTCGATCTGGTCATGGATATCTCTGGTACTCATGCTACGGGCATATAGGGAAATAATTTTTTCCTCTATCCCGGAAACATCCCGCTGATGCTTCTGAACAATCTGTGGTTCGAATTCTCCATTTCGGTCTCTTGGAATTTTAATTGGAATTTCACCATACTGACTCTTTACCATTTTAGGTGAATAGCCGTTCCGTTTGTTGGTAGTGATGATGTCATCTTTTGCATTTTTGGGATAGCCGATGGAAACATCCATTTCTGCTTCCAAAAGCTCTTGCAACATATCCTTGAAACTTTCACGGAATAATTCGTAAACATCAGATATGAAACATATCCATATTTTCAAGAAAAAACTATGCATATTCATTTCCTTGTTCTGATGATAAGACAAAGTATTTTTTAGCCATTTCTTTGCATGAGAATGTCTGAGATCATGAATTCTTATTCTCTTTACTCCACTCTGTTCTGAGCCACGAATGATTTCATGCTCAAAATATCTCTTCGTACACGGAAACATTCTATCATTTCTCATGACACCGTTGGAATCATCTCGCCCTGTTTTTATTTTTAATGTCTTATCCCATCTAACTTCTGTATTCATGTCCTCTTCCTTCATCCGCTCCATGTCTATTCTGGAAGGATATCAAGTCGTTTTTCTCACGATCAAATCCCCCTGGAAGATTGCACTTTCCTGTGTTTTTCTTCCTTCCAGTTTCGCAATCAGGATCTCGGCTGCCGCCTGACCCATTTTACGAATAGGCTGACTGATCGTAGTCAGTGGTGGTTCTATTAAATTACTTAAAAATACATTATCAAATCCAATCACACTGATCTCATCTGGGACTTTCACATTCATGCTATTGAATTCCTTAATACACCCAATACCAATCATATCAATGGCGGTCATGATTGCGTCTGGCTTGTCAGTGAGTGATGCATAATATCTGGCAGCGTCACGGCCAAGACGAACATAGTCTGGTTCATTTTCTCTTTGCACACGATACATCCATTTTTCATCATATATTAAGTCACAATCTTTCAGCCCCTGTAAAAAGCCCTGATACCGATCTTCAATAATGCTTACATCCTCAGAATTTCGTACATATCCTATCTTTCTCTTGCCATTGTCGTATAAATACTTTACTGCCTGTCTCGTACTTTCATATCCATCCGTATATACACAAGATGCATCCGGTATCTCATCCTTGATCTTATTCATATATACAATTGGCAGTTTTTGACCCATCTTCTTCAAAAACTTTGCCATCTCATCCGTTAATTTATAGCAATTATAAATCATACCGTCAATATTGCGCTTTAATAATTCATTCAAGTATTCACTTTCTTCAATTGAATGACGTTCCGTATCGCACACAAATACCATATAGCCATATTTTAAGGCTACATCTTCCACACCCTGAAACATTTCCGTATAGAAAATATTCGTATACTCTGGAACAATCAACGCAATCGTATGTGTTTTTCTTGTTCGAATTGCCTGTGCCATATAACTTGGCTCATATTGCAATTTCTGAATCGCTGCTTGTACTGCGATTCTGGTTGCTTCTTTCACTCCCTCATCTCCATTAATCACTCTGGAAACAGTGGACTTGGAAACCCCCGCCTCTTTTGCTACATCAAATATTGTGCTCATACAGCCTCCATCTCGAATCTTCTTTTCTATTATGCCATGTAAAATCGGACTGACAAACATTTTTTGCCAGCCCTAAAACCCTGCCACCCCTTTATAGATTGTGGCTTTTATAATAAGATTTCTCTTATTTTTTTCTCCATGACACTTGCCATTTGCTGATGACCTTTCAAAGTATAATGGATACCATCTGTATCATTTACCTCTATTTCTTTTCCTGGATTCAAATATTCAACATGGTAGTTTTCTGCAATGTTCTGATAGTATTCTGCCAGCATTTCACTTCTCTCTTCCATGTTTGGAAGCATCTGATCTAGTTCACGATTTCCAACGCTATGAATTGGTACCGGCGTCACGAGCAACACTTTTGGCGGTTCAAAATCAATTCCCGCATCCGACTTTAACAATGTCTTTACAATATTTTCCACGGAGACTGAAATATCAAAAGGTGTTACTGAAAAACGAGATTTTAAATCATTTGTGCCCAACATAACAATGACTAAATCTATCGGTTTATGACTGTCTAAGCATGGCAGCAAATATTTCTTTCCATTTTTATACTCTTCAATTGGGTCATCCCATACAGTAGTTCTTCCGCCTAAACCTTCTTCGATAACGTAATAATCTTCACCCAAAGATTTCTGCAAAATGCCTGTCCAGCGCTCTTCTCTTGCATAACGAGTAAGCAAATCAGATTTTAAACCGTATGTGTTTGAATCACCGTAACATAAAATTGTTTTCATCTGTCTCTTCCCCTTACGCTGCTTTTACTTTTTTGATTCGTTCTCTATTCGCCAATACATCAAATGCAACTGCCAAAATCAATACAAGGCCTTTGACTACCTGCTGATAGTACTCACTTACATTCATGATTGTAAGACCATTACTTAACACACCAATAATGACTGCACCAACGAAAGCTCCAAGCATAGACCCTTTACCACCATTGATACTCACACCTCCGATGACTACCGCAGTGATAACATCCATCTCGGTTCCAGTTCCTGATGCAGGTGCTCCGGAACTTAATCGACCCGTAAGAGCAATACCTGCAAGAGCTGTTAAAAATGCACTGATTGCATACAAGCTAATAAGAATTTTGTTGACTGCAACACCAGCAAGTTTTGCAGCTTCTACATTTCCACCAATTGCATAGACATAACGGCCAAAATATGTATATTTTAGTACAATGCCCATAATCAACACGATGACAACCATAATGATAACTGGAACCGGAATTCCGAAAACATATCCCTGGCCTAAGAATACGATGGAATCAGGAACATCATAGATTGGAAGTCCACCGGAAATTATATATGCAATACCTCGAACTACCGTCTGCATTCCCAGTGTAATTACAATTGGCGATACATTTAAAGTAACAATAAGTAAACCTGTAATAAGTCCGAATACCGTAATCACGATAATTGTAAGCAGACATGACACGCCTATGTTCATATGTAATACGGTCATAAGCTGTACCGCGACAACACCTGTCAACCCAAGATAAGATCCGACCGTCAAATCCATACCACCAGAGATAACAACGAATGTCATACCTGCAGTTAAAATACTAAGCACGGAAACCTGTCTCAAAATATTCAAGATATTATTTACTTTAAAGAAATTTCCTGAACACATCGTGAAGAAAATTACCATCACCACTAAAATGATGATTGTACTGAATTGTTTTAAATATTTTTTCATTCCTCTATTCCTCCTATTTCATACCAGATGCAAGTTCCAAAATCTTCTCCTGGGTTGCATCTGCTTTGTCCATCTCGCCCATTACTTCACCTTCATGCATAACAACGATTCTGTCAGACATTCCTAATAGCTCAGGCATTTCCGAAGAAATCATAATAATTGCCATGCCTTTTGCTGCAAGTTCATTCATCAAGACATAGATTTCTTTTTTCGCCCCGACATCAATTCCCCTCGTAGGCTCATCAAAAATAATAATATCCGAATCACTCGCCAATGATTTTGCCAGTACTACTTTTTGCTGATTTCCTCCCGAAAGGTTCTTGGCAAGCTGTTCTTTCGTTGGTGTTTTAATCGATAATTCTTTGATATATTTTTCTGAAAGTTCAACGTCTTTCTTACGATTTACAAATCCAGCTTTTGAGATATTCTTAATGCAAATAAAGGAAACGTTATCTCGAATACTCATATCTAGCAGAACTCCGTGTTTTTTACGATCCTCGGGAATCAGGGCTACCCCTTCACCAATCGCATCTTTTGGTTTTCGGATATTGGTTGCTTTTCCCTTGATACTAACGGTTCCTTCTGATTTTGGATCAGCTCCGAAAATCGCTCTTGCAGTTTCTGTTCTCCCTGCTCCGACGAGACCGGCAAGACCGAGAATCTCTCCACTTCGAACTTCAAAATTGATATCTTTTAGAAGCGTTGGTGTCGATAAATGTTCAACTTTCAATACCACATCCCCAATGGTCTTTTCCACCTGCGGGAACTGTTCATCCAGATTTCTTCCAACCATCATCTTAATCAAATCTGCGTTGTCTGTTTCACTGATTAATTTTGTTCCTACATATTTTCCATCGCGCATAACCGTAATGCGATCTGCAATTCGAAAGATTTCTTCCATACGATGCGAAATATAGATAATTGCAATTCCTTGCTTTTTTAGCTTTTCTATCATCTTGAACATCGCCTCTATCTCACGATTCGTGAGCGGTGCGGATGGTTCATCCATAATCAGAACTTTCACGTCTGATGAGATTGTCTTTGCAATCTCCACCAGTTGCTGGTATGCAACTGTGAGTGATTTTACTTCTGCTGTAACATCAATATCTATTCCAAAATTTTCCATAAGCTCTTTCGCTTTTTGGTTCATTAATTTTCGATTGATTGTAAGTCCTGTTGTTAACTTCTGGCCAAGAAAAATATTCTCAGCAACAGATAACTCTGGTACTAAATTAAAATCCTGATATATTACTCCAATTCCCAGCTTCTTCGATAGCGCTGGAGTCATAAATTCATAGTCATTTCCTAAATATGTAATCTTTCCACCGTTTGGCTTGATTGCTCCTGATACCACTTTGATTAACGTAGATTTACCAGCGCCATTCTCGCCCATAAGTGCGTGTACTTCACCTTCGTGAACTTCTAGGTTCATCTTATCTAATGCTAAAACTCCTGGGTATTCTTTTGTAACACTCTCTAATTTTAAAACGACACCCATATTTACCTCCTATACCATGGCATCCCACATCTCCATGTCCTTTTGAAATATGAAAGCCTCCGATGTCAGAAGCTCTCATACATAACTCTTTTTAGCAAATCTTACAAATCATAATCACCGATATTGTCTGGTGTAACAGCAATCAAGTTGTAAAGGCTGTCTTTTTCGAAATCTTTTCCATCTAAAATTGCACATGCTGTAGCAACAAGATTCTTACCTGTTTCTCCAGGATTCTGATCTACAGTTGCCTGATAAATAGAACCTTCGTTGATTAATTTTAAAGCTTCATCGGTTGCATCGATACCTGCGATAATGTATTTTTCAGGATCCGTCATACCAGCTGCTTTAAATGCCTGATATGCTCCGAGTGCAGCACCATCAGATACACCACATACCACTTTGATGTCTGGATTTGCCTGAAGGAAGTTCTCTGTATTTGTCATACCTTCTTCTTGGTCAGCCGCAGTGGCATCTGCTACAAATTTTACATTGGGTGCATTTTCAAGAATACCTTCCATGATTCCTTCTTTACGAGCGATAACCGATTCCATTAAATCATAGTTTAATGTAGCTGCCTGTACTTCTGTGTCTTTTCCATATTTGTCTGCAATCATTTTTCCGACTGCAACGCCCTGTGTGTATCCAAGAGTATGCTCATCACAACCGATATAAGCATCATAACCATCAATTTTTGCTGTTAAACATACAATCTTAATTCCATCTTCCTGTGCCTTTTTCACAACTGGCTGAATTGCTTCTGGATCCACTGCACAGATGATAATTGCATTACACCCTGCGGAAATAAAGTTCTCAACCGCATCAATCTGTGTTGCGGAATCGTCATTTGCATCATTTGTCATTAATGTACATCCGTTTGCTTCAGCCTCAGCTTTTGCTGCATCTACTAACTGAATAAAAAACTGACCCGTCATGTTCAATACCGAAATACCAATTGTGTATCCGTCTCCTCCTTTTGCTGCGGTAGAACCACCTGCTGAATCCGTAGCTTTGCTTCCACAGCCAACCAGCAATGACACGGTCATTGCCACACATAACACCATACTAAACAATCTCTTCCTCATCTTTCTTCCTCCTATAAATGATATTAGTTTTTCTTTTGGGAACGTTCCCTTTTTTACCTAAAAAAAAGAAGCGGCTTCATTTATTTCTCTCTCTTAACTCTTTTTGGGAACGTTCCCTTTTTCTTGCTTTTACTATACGCTTACAAAAACATATTGTCAACTTCTTTTCGTTAATTTTCACATTATCACTAAGTTTGGCATTCCTCTTTTGTGCAATTTGCACATTCATTTGCATGACAATCCTATGTCCTCCCCGAAATGTTCTGCCTTTGCGCCCATAGCAGCCATGACGCTGGTTGGAGACCATCTATCCATGCAGCCACTGCCGCTCTTCCTGGGTCAGTTTGATTTTCAGAGCTCCGATGTTATCCTGCATATGTTTCTCGTTTCCAAGACTCACAATTGGAAATGTAGTGAACGCCTGACAAAGCACCCAAGCCAGACAGATTTGTGAGACACTACATCCTTTTTGTATTGCCAGCTGCTGCGTTCTGCTTAGTCTTTCTCGATTCTCTACACTATCATACTCCTGAATTGGTGCCCAATCTATATTGTTCTATAGCCATTATGCATTCCTCCATCTACTTATTTCTTGTCATTCTTAAATATTCTTCTATATCACTAGATTTTATACGCCATGCGTTTCCTATCTTTGATGCTGTTAATTGCTTACTTGCAATCAGTCTTCTTACTGTCTTCTCACACACTTGCAGATACACTGCCGTTTGTGCTATCGTCAAAATATCACTTTTCATTATTCTTCCTCCCCGTTTTTGGCAGGTAGAAGTGCATGGAAAATGGCAAATAAGAGTGAAGTTTTTTATCCCATCTCCAACAAAGTTTAATGGTATACTCCTTGTTGGGGGTGATGAAGAAAGGATGAAAAACTGGATCATGTATGCAGAGATTCAAGCATTAAAACGACTCGGATTTAAGCGAACCCGAGTCGCCGAAAGGCTTAAAATCCACTACTATACTGTCGACAAGTACTGGAACATGATGCCTGAGGAGTTTACGATGCAGCTCGAAGCGTCAAAAACAAGGACAAAGAAGCCTGACAAGTACCGGGAGGATATACTTGCACTTCTTGAAGAGTTTTCTGATATGACAGCCTCGCAGCTCTATGACTGGCTCAAAGAAAGGTATCCACAGAGAATCATCTTTTCAGAACGGACAATGAGATCTTATATTACCATTCTGCGGGCTGAAGAGGATATTCCAAAACCATGTAAAATAAGACAGTATGAGGCAATGGACGATCCGCCTATGGGGTATCAGTCCCAGGTGGACATGGGAGAAATCTGGCTGGAAGATCAAAATAAGAAACGAGTAAAGCTCTATTGTTTTGCGATGGTATTATCGCATTCTCGTTATAAGTTTATACTCTGGCAGACGAACCAGTTCACCACGGAAACATTTATAACCGCTCACGAAAAGGCCTTTGTTTTTCTGGGTGGAAGAACGGAGGAGATTGTTTATGATCAAGATAAGATCCTGGCAGTAAGTGAAAATCACGGAGATATCATCTATACGGAAGGCTTTCAGGCTTATCTGAGTATGATGAAATTTAAGGTATATCTCTGCCGGGGGTTCGATCCTGAATCAAAGGGGCGTGTGGAAGCTGTTGTTAAGTTTGCCAAAAGACATTTCGCAGAACACAGAACCTTTATTGATACAGAGACATTTAATGCGGACTGCATTTCCTGGCTTCGTAGAGCAGGAAACGGCCGGAAGCACCAGACAACACAAAAGATACCGGCAGAAATCTTCGCACTTGAACGAGATTATCTCAAACCGGTATCCACATATGAAGCAGCTGCTTCTTCTAACAGTGTACCGTATCAGGTTCGAAAAGACAATACGATATTGTATAAATCGAATCGTTATCAGGTACCACGCGGCACATACAAACCCGGTATGAAAGTGTTGTTGCGGCTGGAGGGATCATCACTGATTCTCTCAGATTTGGATACAAATGTGATTTATGCCCGCCACATGGTATCCCTAGAGAAAGGAAAACTGGTAAAACTAAAGCACGCAGAGCGGGAACATAATAAGACATTAGATGAGCTGCATCAGCATGTTATCTCCCTTTTCCAAGATAACGCCGATTGTGAATATTTCCTTTTCAAAGTGAAGGAAGGACATAAACGCTATTACCGGGACCAGCTAAGCCTGATCCGTAACGTTAGCGAACAGGATGACCTAAAAGGCAGTCGTTACGAAGCACTGGATTACTGCTTGAGCCATAAGCTGTTCTCGGCGACGGACTTTAGGGCAGCGATCGAATATTTTAATGAAATAAAACAAGCTCCTAAGCGAGCCTCTCCCAGGAAAGGATTACCGGCGAAGTATCCGCTAGCTAATCCCCAAGTACGTGATATCAATGAATACAAAAAGCTATTCCGCAACCTTTGAACCCTTTCGTATTTTCAGGCTGACACCGTTCAGAGCATGTTCCCCGTCCTCCTCGTAAGAAAAATGTAGATTTTTTGCTTCTATAATAATGTCCTGCTTTGTATCAGTCATATCATCTTCCTCCACACGGTAATTCCCAGCAAAACCAACTCAAAGACTGCAATTGCCGCTATTTCTTTTCTTTTCGCAGGGTGATTTTACTCCAGTACCCGTATCTTCCCGTCATAACACCGGGACTCCATTGCATCATAAAGCGCATTGGAGCGCTTAAATGCACGAATCAATAGTCCCGCTCCCATCTTGCCGAAGGAATCTATAGATGTTCTGAAATCTTTATTCCCCAATCTGGATTTCTGAGATACCATAATAGCCGATGCTGTTTCCATCAGCACAAAAATAAACCGATAAATCAAAAGCGTAAGCTCCATCAATATTCCCGGGCAGTGAAGCTTCGCCAGCACGCCCAGAAAATCCATCATAGTCGTATTCAGGGATAAGAAATAAAGACAGGATACACTCGCCATTGCTGTGCCAATCAGCTGTACTCCAAACATCATTGACTGAAAACTGCCAGGAGCTTGGCATACAAAGCTCCTGGTATTCGTCCCTTTTTCATAGTCAGCCACCCGTTTATGGCAAATGCAATGCCTGCAATAACCAATGACCGGCTGATGACACAGAATAGCAGAGTGATAATGGAAAATATAAACTTCTCAGCAGCATTCACATATCTAAGTCCAGAGCGATAACAAAGCTTATCAACTACAATCATACTGTTTTCCTTTCCTGAACTCTATTCTTTTACATCTTCTTTATTTTGCCATTTTTTTCGTTCCACCATGCGTCCCATAATAAAGTCTATAACGCCCACGCCAATACCTGTCTGAACACAGAACAGCAGGCTCTCCAACTCTCCCGGGAGTTCTCCGCCCAGAGCAGTCTCCAATATCAGGGTAAACCAGGGGGTGTATTCCCCATGTATCTCTTCTACCATAACACTTCCTGCATCGTCGGAACCGCCAAACTCGGCCCCTTTCCGGGCAAACACCGGTATAACTGCAATGAGAAGTGCCACAATAAGCAGCACAATAACTATTTTTTTATTTTTGCTCATCTCACTTGGCCTCCTTTAAAAATCCGATTGCCTTCAGTTCCGGTTTTGCATAAGATTCCATAGCCATGATAATAATGACTGTGAGAATTCCTTCAATCACAGCAAGAGGCAGCTGTGTCGGTGCAAATACACCGAGAAATTCTCCTACTCCGCCTGCTTCAGACGGATAGGCCATAGCGAGCTAGATACTTGTTGCACAGTATGTAAATAAATCTCCCAGAAATGCCGCCAGAAATACAGAAACTTTCCGGTTTACCTTAAATTTACCGCAAAGCTTATAAATTGCAAAGGACAAAAGTGGTCCCGCAATTGCCATGGAAAATGTATTCGCACCCAATGTAGTCAGTCCGCCGTGGGCCAGCAGAATCGCCTGGAACAGCAATACAATAATACCCAAAATACTGACCGCAGTGGGCCCAAACAGGATGGCCCCTAAGCCTGTTCCGGTCATATGAGAACAGCTTCCGGTCACAGACGGAATTTTCAGGGAGGATATTACAAAAATAAATGCCCCCGCCATGGCAATCAATGTGATACTTTTGCGGTTTGCCGCAATCTTTTTTTCAGGGAAATAAAACCGGCAGCCAGAAATGGAACACAGATGACGCCCCACGCAATACAATATTTTGTCGGAAGATATCCCTCCATGATATGCATTGCATTAATAGCCGGTGTGACAGCAAACATAACTGCAAAAGCTATGGATGCCTTGAGTAACAACTTTTCTTTCTTTGACATGTCTCTCTCCTTTGTGATATTATCTTCTGAAATATTCCAGGTTACCACAAAATCCAAAGAGATTTGCGGCATAACACCCGGTCATATTCCCGTAACCATTCAGATTCATTTAAAAGCGGGTATTCTGACTCAAGCCTCACCGCAGTATTCCGCCTTCCTATAAGTAATCTCACAGTGACCTAATGGAATACTACTCTTCTTATACAGCAACGGGTATTGTGCAGGATTCGCACCTGCTTCCCCTGCCCTCCGCCATAATAAATATCAATGCCGGAAAAGCCTTCTTTTAAATTGTATGCCGAACCTGAACTACAGTTCAGCCATGCAGATTTCCTTGGTTAGCAACCGTAGTTTGGTTGCTTAGCAAAGACGGTACCCCTGGGGTAAAATCGAGCCGATGGCTGAACTGTTAACTATCTATGTAATTGCAGACATGAAATCCACATTACATACTTTAATACTCAATACCCCTTCTTGCCTTTATATTTTGGTCAAAGGGGTGCTTAATCTTCTGAATCTCTGATACATAATCAGCGACTTCTATTAATGTTTCTGAGGGATTCCTTCCGGTTAAAACAATCTCCAGTCCCTCTGGTTTTTCCTTCAAAAATTTTAATGCTTCCGGGTGAGAGATTAATTCGCAATTATAAGCTGCTATGAATTCATCCATAACCAGCAGATCATAACTTTCCGAGGCAACTTTCTCTATAGCTGTGTTCCAGAGCTTTCCGTATACCGCCTCCGCCAGCCGTTTTTCCTCTGCACTTAGTGTGTTATAAAAGCCAAAAGACTTTTGCAGGTGAAAAACTTCTATCTCAGGGATTTGGTCTAGAATACGTAATTCACCGGAAACTTCATTTTTCAAAAACCTGATAAACAAAACCTTCATGCCACACTCTGCTGCCCGGACTGCCAGACCTGTAGCTGCGGTTGTCTTACCTTTTCCATCACCACAATAAATATGGATTAATCCACGTTTCATCCCCTCACCTCGCTTCATTTTATAAATTTTATCACAATATAAATCATTATGCCTTTTTTAAGTACGAAAACTATAGCTAATCTAAATGATATATTTCCTGCATACCAGACCAAAATTCATCTTTTTCTTTATCTTCTAGCGGTTGCATCAACGGCTTTACTAAATCCCACCATTTTTGAGTGGCCGGATCTGAGGCCATTTTTGCCATGTCTTCCTTATAGTTTTCTCCGACATATTCATAATAAGAAAACATAAAATCTCCACGCTGATAAATGGAATAATTTTGTATGTTACACTTCTTAATCATTTCATTCACCCCCGGTAAGGGGTTGGCGTGGTATTCTTTGTATTTCTCTAAGCCTTCCGGTTTTATTCTAATCATCTCACCACATCGTTTCATCCTTACTGCCCTCCTTTTTTCATTCATATACTTTTTGTGCTTCATCAAAAAGTGCATGAATATTACTTGGTGGTACATCCGGCATAATTGCCTCATGGCTGGGAGAAATAATCAACCCTGTCGGGAAAATGGATCTTAATTCCTTTACCTTGTTTCTCACATCATCCGGTGAGCCGTTTACCAGAAGATCCTGTGTATCCACACCTCCGCAAAACGACACTTGACCGTCAAATTTTGCTTTCAGGTTTTTCGGTTCCATACCAGCTGCCAAAGCCTGTATAGGGTGTATGGCATCTACTCCTGCCTCAATCAAGTCCGGAATCACATCTACAATAGAACCACAAGAATGATAAATGACCTTCAATCCATAACTATGTGCCTGCTCTACCAACCTTTTACACCCGGGTATAATAAACCGGCGTACCATATCCGGCGATAGCATCAACCCGCGCTGACTTCCCATATCATTTCCTATTAGTACAACATCTAATTCTCCCTTTGTGGCTTCGTAGAAAATCCCATTTGCTTTCAGATAAAACTCCATAATCTTTTCATCCACTGCTTCATATATCTCCGGGTTGGCAATCATGTTCATTAAGGCAGTCTCCATTCCAAAAGAAGCACACGTATCCTGAAAGTGACAGGACCACATCATTCCAATCCTCACTTTATCTTTGGGTGCTGCCTCTATACGGCGCTTGCACTCCTCTGCATCAATATATTTTTCAGGATCAGGCCACTCAAAGAAATCTAAATCTTCCAATTCTTCTGCATCTTTAAAGCACCCATCAGCAGTCAGTGTCCTGTCCTCAGCATCTACATTTCCGTCCATGTACCAGTCAAAGGCTGCATAAATGGCACTTGCTGTGGGCGAGTTATAAGGCACCTCAACAGCATAAAAGTCGTCTCCTATTGCCAGCTTTAATTCATGCATATTTTTCACCCCGTAATGCTCAAACAGTGCGGGCTGTGCGTGAATGTCCGGCATGCCCAGCCACGCTGCCGGCCTGTCAACAGGCTTTCTTTCAATTGTTGCTGTAAAACGTTCTCTACTATTCATTTTTTACCTCCTACGCCTGACTTCTTTTCTGAATACTGTTGATAATAACTGCTCCAAATATCACAAGCCCCTTTATTACACTCTGCATGTACGCATTTACCCCTAAAAGAACCATACCATTACTTAAAATCCCGACAAATAATAAACCAATAATGGTTCCCCAAAGAGTGCCCTCTCCTCCAGACATATTGGTTCCCCCGATAATTGCACCAGCAATGGTATCCATCTCCCAGCCATTAGCGCAGGTTGGATCGCCAGATCTTACTTTGGATGTCAATAACACCCCTGCTACGCCACATAACATAGAAGATATTACAAACACCAGAGTCTTTACTTTTTCGACGTTAATCCCGGACAGCCTGGCTGACTCTTCATTTCCTCCAATCGCATAAGTAGCACGGCCAAACGAGGTGAACTTCATAATATAAATAAATATTGCATAAAAAATAGCCATATATATAACCAATAGGGGAATTCCTCCCAAAGTTCCTGCAGAAATCACACCAAAGCTTTTGTCAAATCCTGCTACCGGATATCCCCCTGTTATAGTCTGTGCCAGTCCTCTGATAGCCTGCATCAATGCCAAGGTTACTAAAAAGGAATGTAGTTTTAGTTTAGCTGTCACACCGCCTGAAACCAGTCCGATCACCCCACTGATTACAACTGTAAAGAGAATTGCAAGAAAAGCCGGTATCTTAGCGTTCATAAACATTGCACAGCTTACCGAAGCCAGGGCTACAATAGACCCGACACTTAAATCAATGTTTCCGGTGATAATAATCATAGTCATACCAATTGCCACAATTGACTGGATAGATATTTGTTTTATTATGGTAAGCAGATTCGTAGCTGTCAAAAACTTATTACTTGAAAAAGCCAGAATGATACACATAACCGCCAGTACAATGTACATAATATTTTTCATTATAAACTGTTTTGGACTCATCCTTTTCATCTTCATTATATTTCTCCTCTTTCTTCTACAGTTTTGTGACTTGTCGCATAATCTAAAAGAATTTCCTGAGTCAAATCATGATTTTCCAAAACACCAGTTACCCTGCCTGCTGCAAATACTACAATCCGGTTAGATATCTGCAGTACTTCTGGCAATTCAGATGATATCATAATGATTCCAATTCCCTGTGCCGCAAGAGTATTCATCAATGAATAGATTTGATTCTTCGAACCCACATCAATTCCCCTGGTTGGCTCATCCATAATTAAAACCTTTGGCTCGGTCGCCAGCCATTTTGCAATAACTACTTTCTGCTGGTTTCCACCGCTTAACTCTTTTGCCGTCTGAGCGCCATCCCGGCACTTTATGCTCAATGATTCAATATACTTTTTTGTCAATACTTCTTCCCTTTTCAAATCAAGACCAATGATTTTCTTTAATTTATCCAATATGGTCATGCCTACATTGGTATGAAGATTCATATTTAATATGAGTCCCTCTTCTTTCCTATCCTCGGTCACAAATCCAATTCCAGCTCTTTTGGCATCCATCGGCGACTTAATTTTCACTTTTTTCCCTTCTATGTATACCTGTCCTGAATCCCTTTTATCCGCACCAAACAGTGCTCTTACAAATTCAGTTCTCCCGGCTCCCGCCAACCCCGCAATACCAAGTATTTCTCCTTTATGTAAATTTAAATTAATATCTTGGAAGCTCCTGCCTGAAGTAAAGTTCTTTGCTTCCAAAAGTACTTCACCGCCAGCGTTATTAATCTGTTCTGTACAGGTTATATTTTTTCCTACCATATTTTCAATAATGATCTGCTTTGGCGCATCCTCTATATTCATCGTCTTGACATATTTCCCATCGCGGTAGATTGAAATCCTGTTACATATAATCGGAAGTTCTTCCAAACGGTGTGATACATAAATGATACTAATACCTTTTTTCTGCAGTTCTTTTACCACATGGAACATGTTATCAATCTCATGTTCTGACAAAGAGGCTGTAGGTTCATCCATAATCAGTACTTTAATATCATTAGACATCGCTTTTGCAATTTCAACCATCTGTTTCTGCGCTACACTTAAATTGCTTACTAATTCCTGTGGATTAATATCACTGTTTAGCAATGATAAGGTTTTCTGCGCTTCTTCATTTACCTTTTTCCAATCTACCTGCTTAATTGGACCTATCTGCTTTTTCAGCAATTTGCCCATATATATATTCTCAGCTACAGATACAGTATTTATCAAACTAAACTCTTGATATACGGCACTAATTCCAAGTGCCCGTGCCTCAAATGTAGATTTTACCCGTATATCTTTTCCCTCAAGAAAAATGTGTCCCTCATCATTGGAATAAGCACCGGTAATAATCTTAATCAGAGTACTTTTCCCTGCCCCATTTGCACCCACCAGCGCATGAACTTCTCCTCGGCGGACTTCCAAGCTTGCATTGTCGAGTGCGGTGATCCCACCAAATCTTTTTGTAATACCCTCTGCCTTTAATACTATATCAGCCACTTTTATCACCTTCGCTTTTTTCTAAAATATAGGGTGCTTCCTGTGTGAGAAACACCCCTCCAACGTATTATTCTTCTGCCAGTCCCTTATGTTCTTCAATGTAAGTCTCAAGCTCATCGGTCTGATCTTTTGCATATGTCTTCAGTGGAACCAATGTCTCTTTCTCAATATCTTCTCCTTTTGCAGCCTTTACTGCATTTTCTACAGCCGTGTATCCAATATCATATGGCATTTGAGTGGTAATCGCCTGTAATTTCACATCATCTCCAAGCATATCCTTTGCAAGCTCTACGCTCATATCAGTCCCCATTACCACTATATCTTTATTTCCCGCATTCTGAAGTGCTGCCACACATCCTAACAATGATGTCTGATTCCATGCCCAAATCAAATCAATATCCGGATTTGCTGTCAAAATCTGTTCAGTAATATCAAGCCCTTCTTCCTGAGACTCTGCATCTTGAGATGCCACAATTTCTAAGCCTTTCACGCCTTTCACCGCGTCCTCAAAGCCTTTGCAGCGCTCCACACCTACTTCATAACTGGAATTAGTCAAAAGAGCCATTTTACAACCTTCCGGGAAGTTTTCCTTTACATATTCTGCCACATATTCTCCTGTCATCCCACCTAACTTATTATTGGAAACTCCTACAAATCCATCTGTATCTGTATCAACTGTTGTATTCCAATTTATAACAGGAATTCCGGCTTCTTTTGCAGATTCAATTGCCGCTGCCGAAGCATCTGTTGATAATGGAGAAATGCAAAGAGCATCTACCTGTTCTGCCACAAAAGTTGACACATTGTCAGATTCCTTAGACACTTCATTATCAGAACTCACAATACTAAGAGAAACGTCCAGTTTTTTGGCTGCCCCTTCCATCCCCTGGATAACTTCCGCAAACCATTCACCTGATGTGTTCATAATAACGGAGCCGATTTCCAGCTTGTCACCAGAAGATTTATTGTCCTTTGCCTGAGCCGAACTAACGTCAGTGTCATCACTCTTCCCGCATCCTGCCAGCATACTGATTACCATCACTGCAGACAACAATCCACTTACTACTTTCCTTTTCATATCATTTTCCCTCCACAATCTTTATTTTTAAGATATTTCTATCTTAAAAGAAACAGGTGAAAATATGAATTCAATATTTTCACCTGTTTGGTCGAATTTTTTATATTACCATTTTTCTCTATATGTACTAATGTTTTCTTGCGTCAATACTTGAATCGGATCTTTATACCATGGAATCAACTTCTTTCCCTGTATTTTCCATAGAGCGCAGTATATACTGTATTTGCCTTCATACTCGGGAGGCTGAGTAATGATTCCCGCCAGCTTGCCGGCCTCCAATGCATCCATGTACTCCTCATCTTCTGCAATTCCAATCACTTTCACCTGCCCTATCTTCCCCATATCTGTCAAAGCTTCAATTGCCCCCATTGCCATTTCGCTGTCATGACAGTAAATGCCCTTTATATCTGGAGTTTCCCGGATGAGATCCATTGTTACCAGCTTGGCTTTTGTCCGGTTCCATGCACCATTTCCAACTCCAACTATCTGGATACTGGAATAAGGCTCAAGTGTATCACTAAATGCCTGGGTCCTATATATTTGGGGATCACTTCCAGGGCTGCCCTCCACAATCCCTATCTTGCCTCCCTCGGCTCCCAACAATTCTATCATAAGCTCAGCAGCTTTTTCACCTTCCTCCGAACTGCTGGCACCAACATAGGCTTGTATATACTCTGACGAAATCCCATCTACTTTCATATTTACATTAATCACGGGTATATTTGCTTCTTTAGCTTTCTTCAAAGGTATGAGGGCCGCCTTAGAATTAACAGGAGCAATTATGATAGATCCTACCCCCTGTTCGATAAATTCCTCTATTTGATGTTTCTGCTCCTCAGCATCCCATCCGGCATATTTGAAAATCACTTCCATACCTTCGTTTTGAGCTGCTTTCTCCATTGCTTCAGCCACTCTTGTAAGATAGATGCTTTTATCCGCCAGTGATACTCCCACAACCTTTGGATTATATCTCTTTTCTTTCCCTTCCTCCGCTTTTTTATCAATAGCAGCACCCCTGCAGCCGCACAAAACAGTAACTAAAATCAGCACTGCACCTATGATTTGTCTGTATTGCTTTTTCACTGCTATCACCTCCTGTAGTTTTTCACTTAAACCTTTCGAGGAATTTTTGGAATTCGAATAATCACTGTTGTTCCCTCTCCCAATTTGCTTTCATATGCCAGCCCGTAATTTCCTCCAAAATACAATCGTATTCTCTCATTAACGTTCTTTACCCCGATTCCCGAACCAGCTGCATTCACAAATCTGGAGTCTTTTATCAGAACTTCCTGACATAATTGAACGCTCATTCCAATGCCGTTATCACTAACCCTGATCTCAACATCGTCTTCAACCTGCTCTGCCACTATATTAATCAATCCACTTCCCTTTTTCATCTTAATTCCATGGTAAATACAGTTCTCCACCAAAGGCTGAACAATCAATTTTATAGTTTCATAATTCAATACCTCATCATCAGCAACTATTCTATAATCAAATTTATCTTCATACCGCATACTCTGAATAAGAAGATAATTTCTTACATGTTCTAATTCATCCCTAATACTGATAAACTCATTACCTTTATTTAAGGAAATCCGAAATAATTTTGCAAGAGCTTCCGTCATAGGTACCACACTTTCATCTTTCATTTCTGCCATCCAAATAATTGAATCTAATGTATTATATAAGAAGTGAGGATTAATCTGTGCCTGCAGCATCTGAAGTTCATACTTACGTTTTTCTTCCTGCTCTGAAACAACCTGTTTCATTAAAAGTTTGACGCGATCCAGCATCTTGTTATAGCTTCTGGAAAGTCTCCCAATTTCATTACTGCTCTCTACTACGGGAACTCTAATATCCAGATTCCCGCCATCTGCCTTATCCATTGTATCTGCCAATATGACAATTGGCTCCACAATACTTTTCAAGCAAATGTTTAATACTATTACAATGAGAAATAATAAACTTACTCCCACAACTATTATAACTGCTACGTTTTCATACATAGAATGGTTAATAGTACTCATCGGTGTGATACTGACTCCAGTCCAACCAGTTTTTTCAATTTCACTGGTTACAACCTGATAGTCCTTTCCCCCGCATTTCCAATGTACAGATTTTTGCTTTTGATTCACAATCAAATTATTCAATGAATCCAAAGTATTCTTGTCTTTAAGATTATAGAATTTATTTCCACGGGCTTTTTGCTCATATACCACAGTTTTGTCTTTGCTGAGGAGGCAAAATCCCCCTTCCTTCTGAGGATAGAATGCGGAACAGATCTCTTCAATTTTATTTAGGTTTAAATCAATTAAAATAACTCCCAGCACACTTCCATCTTCACAACTAATAATCTTTCGGCTGACCGATATCTGCTCTTCTTTATTATCTGGGAGAAAATCATGTTTCTGCGGCCCTGTTACAACCGAACCCTCATCATTTTCTATAGCATTCTGGTACCAGTCTTCCTCTGAGTAATCTCTTACAGCTACCCAGAATGGATAAACACTCTGATACAAATATACTGTTCTCTCACCCAAAATAATGATTGATGTGATGTCTGTACGACGGTTCAATTCTTCGCCAAACATTTTATTGCTCATCTTATAGCTGCGCATAATATTGCTGCTCGAAATACTGCTATAGCTTCCCCCGTTTTCCTTTTCCGTTTTTAAATAATTCTGAAGATCATAATCATAATTTGGCTCATTAGCTATAGCGGAAATCTCATCAAAATAAGATGTTAAATTGTGATTTACATTTTCTAGCAGATTTTTAGAATAGGAAGCATTCTCCTTGATAAGACGACTGCTAAAAATAGTCATAAAAATTATGATAAATACAAATATAAAAAAACTAATTACCAGCGACACAAGAAGCAGAGTTTTGTTTTTTATTCCCATCTGCCTCCTTTTGTACCTCCACATGACCAATATTCTATTACATTTCACTTGCTTACCACCTTACTCTTTGCTGCGAAATTCTGAGGGGGACATTCCTGTACATTTCTTAAAACTTACACTAAAGTAATGAGGGCTTGAATAACCGGTCTCATATGCAATCTCGTAAGTTTTTTTATCGGTTGTTCTTAAAAGTTCCTTAGCATGGCTCATTCGAACATGGGTTAAATATTCTGTAAAATTAATACCGACTTCCTTTTTGAATAAAATGCTTAAATATCCCATGCTCACTCCTACTTTCTCAGCTGCTCCTGACAGTGTCAGCATTTCATCGACATATTGTGCCTCTATGTAATCCACGGTTTTTTTAACAATTATTTCACTGCTGTTTTTCTGAGAACGCTGGAACTGATTTGATACTTTTTTTGAGAAGGTCAGCAGTTTACTGCTTATTTGTTCTATAGACATGCTCTGCTCCAATCCATTATATAAAGAAAAACCTTCATTCCATATATCAGGGGACACCTTCTTAAGTCCGGATAATTCTTTTAGCAGACTGGTGAGAATTTCAATAAAAATCATACGAATATTGGAACTGGAAACATTATGCATACCGTGCAGTGCCGTACCTACTGCCTGTACTGCTGCTTCTATTTCCGATGGGGACATTAATTTGATACTGTTTACAAGATTCTTCATTTCTTCAAAAGGATAAAAGAAAGTTTCTTCCACATAGTCCAGATCACGAATATCATACACCCTATTTATTCCAAGTGTGTATTTACAATCATCCAGAGCTTTATTAGCCTCCCTCCACGAATGGTACAGCATAGGGAGACTATCTACTGACGTTCCAAGTGCACAAGTGTTATTCATATGGAGCATGGAATAAATTGCCTTTTGGGTTACCTGTATTGTTTTATAGACAATATCATGTCCTGCTTCTTCATAATAATCTAAATTAAAAACAATCACCAGTTTATGTTCATTTTCAAATACACAGTGTCCGTCACCCACGCACCCTTGTACAACATTTTGGGCCGCAAAGGTATAAAGTTCAATATCACGCCCTTGTATTTCTAAGAAATCTAATTCTATGATTGCAACAAGATAAGACTTTCCTTTCAGTGGAAGGCCAAGGTTCTGGATGCGCTCATGTATATCGTATTCCACTGGATTTTCAGTACAGACCAACAGAGATAAAAATTTCTCCTGCAATACCGGCATGCTTTGATAAAGCTGTGTTTTCATCTCCGCTATATACTGCTTTTGCGTGGTTTCTATATTAATCTGATGGCATATCTCCTTTATCTTTTCATAAAGAGTATTTGAGCCTACAGGTTTTAGAATGTAATTTTTCACTCCAAGGTCAACTGATTGCTTAGCATATTCGAAATCCTCATGCCCAGTCAAGATGACAATCTGTATGTCTGGAAATTCCTGCCCAAGTATACCCGATAATTCCAACCCGTCCATAAAAGGCATCACAATGTCCGTTAATACCAGGTTTACTTTATTTTTTCTGCATATTTCTAATGCCTCTACCCCATCTTCAGCCTGCAGAACAGTTGTAAAACCAAGCGAACTCCAGTCAATCATCTGAGAAACCCCACGCCTAACCACTGGTTCATCATCTACAATTAATACTGTATACATTCCGTCTCCTTCTTTAGTCACACTTAATGTTTTATTGATTTAAAATGAAATAGATTTGGTAATTATTTTGGATTCTTTGTAGATATATTTACTTTTACAGCTTATTAGTGCACTTTATTTCTAAATGTGATAAACTTAAAAATATATCCAGCGCAGGAGGAGATAATATTGAAATCTTTATTATATTCCATCGTGTCGGAGGACACACTAAAATTAATGCTTGATACGTTCTTTGCATGTATGCAGCTTCCAATTCAGATTATTGACAGCCAGGGAGATTATCTGGACGGAAGTGGTCAGACATCTTCCTTTTGTCATTGTTTTCAGCAATATCTTCCAGCTTCTGATACCTGTGAAAAGATGCATGCTTCGGCCAGTAAAAAAGCGATTTCACTGGGTGAACCATATATTTTTGCATGCCACGCCAATCTAAATCATATAGTATTTCCTCTCATCACTAAAAAGACCTTCCTTGGCTCTATACTGGCAGGTCCCTTTTTAATGGATTCACCGGATTCCATACTAATATCTGATTTGGTAAAAAAGTATAATATCTCTACTGACCAGGCACTGGAACTTTATGATGAAACAGAAAATTTACCAATTATTTCACCGGCAAGAGTAAATCACATCAGCCATTTACTTTTCTATATGTTTGCTAATCTGATAGAAGGAAGTAAAGAAGAGTTAAACCATAATCATCATAAATTACTGCAGCAATCGCTGATTAATGAATCTATCCAACGGTACAAGGCAGAGAATATCAACATTGAGTCCTACCCCTATGATCAAGAGAAGGAACTGCTGCATCAGGTAAAGTTAGGCAATGTAAGTGCCGCAAATGCTGTACTGAACAGCTTGCTTGGATATGTATTGTTTTCGAAGAACAGCAGTCTGGAAATTGCCAAGACAAGAGCCATCGAACTGTGTTCCTTACTGTCCCGCACTGCTATTGAGGGTGGTGCACCAACGGATAATATCCTAAGACTGAATAATGAATTCCTCAAAAATATCCAACAAATCAGTACCATTGATTCCCTTTGCTATCATTTGCAGGAAATTGTTGAAACTTTCTCGGAAAGCCTATTCAACTATATCCCTTCCCCAAATAATGAGTTGATTCATAGAGCGATGATTTACATATCCAAACATTTTAACGAAGTATTGACTCTTGAAGATGTTGCGAAGCATGTGCATCTTCACCCTTCTTACTTTTCAACCATGTTTAAGCAGTCCATCGGATCTTCCTTTAAAGAATATCTGAATATGGTCCGCATTGAAGAGAGCAAGAGGCTGCTCTCCAATACAGATTTTCCCATTATAGATATTGCCATTGCAAGTGGTTTTGAGGACCAAAGCTACTTTTCAAAGGTATTTAAAAAATATACAGGATTAACACCAAAGCAATTTCGATGATAATGCTCGGCCATTATTCAAAATACATGTTTTTCATGTACAATTCATTAAACTCTTTATCTGCAGCCAGCTGAATTTCCTCCGCTTTTGCTGCGAGCTGTTCTCCTTCCTTTAGTGCTGCCTCATCGGTTAAGACACATTTTGCACCGGCGAGTGCACTATTGCCGGCAGCCTCAATCTTACACGCATATTGCCCCGGTAATAAACCGATACCAACAGCCTTTTTAATATTCAGGTAATATCCAAAGCCACCTGCAATATAAATTTTCTCAATTTCCTTATAAGCAACCCCATAACGTAAAATTAACATCTCCAGGCCCGCACGAATGGCTGATTTTGCAAGTTGAATCTCCCGTACATCCTTTTGTGTAAACTTTACCATACTCCCAGTGACTGTTTTATCCAAGCTATAGCCTTCATCAAAATATGCTTCATCCATGAGCCCTGTCTCATCAACAAGACCTGATTTAAGAAGTTCATGGGTTAATTCGACTACACCGGAGCCGCAGATACCGACAAGAGGAGCTCCCATGATTGTTTCGTACTTGATTTTACCTTCTGTTAAAGTCGCTTTATTGAGAGCCCCCGCTACACTGCCGATACCGCAGGAAATATTGCCTCCTTCAAAAGCCGGCCCCGCCGCCGTTGAGGTAACTAAAATCTTCTTTTTATTACCAATGGCCATTTCACCATTAGTTCCTAAGTCTATGAGGATATGAACTCCTTCACACTTTATGAAATCAAGAGCCACGAGTCCAGCAACGATATCACCGCCTACATAGGCACATATTCCCGGTATGATAATCACCGGAAAGGATTCCCCTGCCGTTCCAGTAAGGGCTGCAAAGTCAATTTCAATTGTTTCTGTATTTACAGGCGTAAAAGGGTAAACACCAAGTTTTTCACAAGAATATCCCATCAGCAAGTGTACCATCGTCATATTGGCAGCAATAACCATTCTTTTTATGGGAACCCTTTTACTTTTACTAAGTTCCTTAACGCCCTCCTCAAGCTGCCTTGAAATACTTTTTTTCAAAATTTCGTCTGCCCCATTATTTGCCGCCTCAATACGGCTGATTACATCGGCACCATAGCGCCCTTGTTCATTTAACGCCGTGTAAGTTTTCATAACTGCGCCATTATCTATATCTACCAGCTGCATGACCAAAGTAGTGGTGCCTATATCAACAGCAATTCCCAGATTGCTGCCGGCGCTTACCTTATCCCCATGTTGTTTCGCAGCTGTGCCGGTGCTCAAAATATGAAAGGTTTCCCGGGAAAGTGTCTGAATCTTAATTCGGCAATCTTCCACCGGATAAGTTTTACAGGCCAAACACTCTCCTCTTTGGACACCGTCAAGAATTTCAATTTTACACTTTCCGCACTTTCCTTGCCCATTGCACAATGCATTTATGGCGATATCATGATTTCTCAGGATTTCCAGAAAATTCTGGTCAGCTTTACCAGTAACCTCCTGCTCCTTATTTTTTTCTATAACTTTTATTTTATATTTTTGCATTGGCTGTCAGCTATTTTACAATAACAGCTTTTTTTGCTACTTCTGCAGCAGATGCCGCATCAGGCGTATAAAAATCAGCACCTACTTGCTCAGCAAATCCTTCTGTTACCGGAGCACCGCCAATCATTACTATGTATTTATCACGGAGTCCCTTTTCTTTCATCAGGTTAATAGTTTCTTCCATCTTTGGCATTGTTGTCGTTAAAAGGGCAGACATTCCTACCACATCAGCCCCAATTTCTTCTGCTTTATCAATGAAAGTCTGCGGAGCTACATCAGTACCGATATCATGCACTTCAAAACCGGCACCTTTAAACATCATTATAACCAAATTCTTGCCGATATCATGCAAATCACCTTCCACTGTTCCAATAACTGCCTTCCCTATTGGCTTATTACCGGCTTCCACAAGTTTTGGCTCCAGAATAGTGATCCCGGCATTCATAGCTCTGGCCGCTACCAGTACCTCCGGCACAAACACCTCGTTATTTTTGAATTTTTCACCGACAATCATCATCCCTGACAATAAGCCCTCATTAAGAACTTCAATTGGATCCATTTCTTCGTCAAGAGCTTGCTGCACGAGTACTTTTACATTCTTTGCCCTCCCTTTTTGCAATAGTTCTGATATTTCCTGAATAATAGTCATGTTACTACCTCCTTGTAATTGTATTATACTTTATGAAATATTTCCATTGTGGTAATTTTTTTATTTTTTTTGTAAAAACAGTAAAGCAGCTGCAACTACATTTAAAAAAGTAATGCCCCAAAATAAGTAATAGTATTTTTTCCGTTAATATACTTAATGCCGATTTGCTTTGCCAGCTCACTAACCATGATACCCATACTTTCAATCGGTGGATTCACCCTTTGTGGAAAACGACAGGGGGCTACCGGATAAGTACATGTTTCACAGCGATCACACCCCTCATTGCCCAACAGAAGATATGTGGTAAGCAGAGGATTAACAGCCTTATCAATCATCCTGACCATCTTTTTAAAACGATCAATGCCCTCGATCATTCCTTCGTAGTCAAAAGAATCTTCCAGCTCGTATTTGCCAGTAAAGACTAACATTGTCTGATATTCTAAACAACGCTCACGACATTCCTGAATGCTGCCGATCCCCGGCGGGCAAATCCAACGGGTGCCATACGTGCCGCAGGAATTGACTTCACACATCGCCCGGACTTCCTGCATAAAGGATACTCGTTTCGGAGCGATTACCCCATACTCAAAGACACCACACTCCTCAATAATTTTTTCCAGTTCTTGTAATATTTCCATACCTAATTACGCCTCTTTGATTTTCCGGAATACATTTTACCTGTTAAGACCCATATTCCACCTTTTCAATCACATCCGGATACCATTCCATGGCTCTTTTCATGGATCTCTTTACAGGAAGTCCGTATCCTGAAAGTACGACCAGTATATTCGCTTCCTTCTCCTGCTTTTCCGTGCATTTTTCTGCATGAAAAATATTTCCTACACAGCTGATCAGATACCATTCCTTCTGAATACGGACAAATCCTTTGATCCGGAATGTATTATCCATGATCATTTTCATAAAATTCTCTAGTATATCAAGCGCTGTATCCTCTTTTACATACAGAAGACATTTTCTCAATGTGATATCAGCACTTTGGAGAATTTCCCCATTTTCTTCCTGGGAGATATGTTCCAGTTTTTCCATCCATCCCTTCTGTATCCTGCCATACATCGTCTCATATATAGGGATATCCGGCCGGTGCATCCGGACTTTGTCTCTTACTTCATCTGCCTGTTCCTGAGAAACCATATCCCTTTTATTTAGAAGAATCATATCACTTACATGGAGCTGTTTTTTTATCACAGCTGCTGTTTCATATACTTTCAAAAAATGAACTGCATCTACAAGACAAATACTCCCCATATAGTCCACATTCTGAAATTTATCCTTCTGTCCCAGGATTTTCTTTACATTGGTCGGGTCGGACAATCCGGAGGCTTCTACCACTATGATATCCGGCTTTGTATGCAATACTTCTCCGAGAACCTCTTCGAACTTATCCAATCTGCAGGAACAGAATATGGATCCGTTGTTGATTTCATTCAGAACTGCTCCTACCTCTCGGAGCAGCTCTCCATCTATTCCCTCTTTTCCAAATTCATTTACGATCACATGCACCTTTTTTTCTGAAAACATTTTTAGGAAATTTTTTAAAAAAGTAGTCTTTCCGGCTCCCAGAAATCCGGTTACTAAATATAGCCTGCTCATATTTACATCACAGAACGTAGTGCTTCTTCCAGTTCTTCCTTGGAAGGTACCAGTGAACGGAATTTCAGTTCTCCATTGATATACATGGATGGCAGGTTTGGAACGCCCATTTTTTTACATCTTGCAATGTTTTCTTTTTTTGTATATTTGTATTCCACCATGTCGATTGCATCACCGAATATTTTCTTCGCCTCATTCGCAGCGCCCATCATATACGTACATGCCGCACAGGTTGCAGAATCCAGTGTAAATACTTCTACAAGCGGTTTTTCCAGATGTTCGTAATCCGGCAGTTCCACCTCAATGGCATCGTCCTGAGCCACATAGTTTTTCAGCATTTCCCGTACCGAACCTGTTTCCCTGATTGCCTGTACAATTCCAATAGTATTTTCTACCGGCACCTCATACGGCATATCACATCCAGGCGCAAGAATAAGATTTTTCTTATTTTTTATTTTATCTAGCAGGTCTACCACGAACTTCATGTTATCCTGCTGGCTTCCATGTAGCATGATCGTTGTCAGCGGTATATTCCCCCCGATTGCCACATTATACTTATCCGTAATTGCCTTTGCTGCCAGCAGATCCACATTCTCATCAATAGAAATAGAATCCGGATTTGTTTTGCACATCACCTCAATATTTCTTGTTGCATCTCCACATACAAAGAAAGAAGAATATGCTCCCTTTTCCCGGATATACGCAAACAATTTGGAGAATGGTTCGCTCATAAATTGTTTAAAATGATCTGAAGAAATCTGAGAAATCAGAGGATCCACAACTGCGATCACATCCATTCCCGCTTCTATATAATAATCTGCCATTTTCATTGCCACCGCGCCGCAATATGTCAGAAATTCCTCTACTGCCTCTTCGTCATCATACATATCCATGAAAATATCATTGCCCCGGAGATGTGTTGCCAATGTAAATGGTCCGCAGATCAGGCCGTACAATGCGGTAGTTTTTCCCACTTTCTCTTTCATCCGCTTCATTACATTCAAAATCATCGGTATTCTTCCGGATTCTTTTGTTGGAATCGTACAATAGCATGGAGTTATCAGCTCTTCCTCGCCTTCCAGCGGATGTTCGGATACAGACGGAGGTGCATTGTCTGCCCATACCAGGTCACATCCCAGGCATTCTGCTTCTACCTGCAGATCAAAAATAACTGGCTGTCCTGATGGTTTATAAAGTTTGTTTACTTCCATCAAAGACTGGAACAGTTTCTCTTCATCCTGAAGAACCTCTGTTGCCGTATAACCCAGCAGTCTTCCTGCATGCACTCCGGCAAAAGGTACCCATGCTACCTGCTCTGTTTCCTGATGTTTCAGTGTCTGAATTAAAATCTCCTTTGGTGTCATTTTTTCAATCCTCTTTTCTCTTTCTATAATTATTTTGTTTCATACCCTACCTGATGCAGCATATCTTTCACTGCTGCAATGGAAAATCCTCGGTTGCTGCCTGTCTCCACTGCGCAGTCCCTTGGATTGATCCCGATTTCTGCATATAACTGATTCACTCCTGCAAGCAGTGTCATCTGTTTTGGTTCATGTACATTCATCGAGGTTTTCGGCCTTGTTACTAACCGGGTAACAGCCGCAATTTTTGTCAATTCCAGATCTGTTATCTCTCCTCGTTCATACAGAGGAGTTTTTTCTACTCCAACCCGTTTCATACAGGCCATAATATTGGCGCTGTACTCCCTTGCCCGCAGCATCTCATCTGCAATCTGTTCATATGTATGTTCCGGCCCGATTGGTTCCACACAGTAGATTAGCTCCAGCCCCGCCCCCCGAATTGCATCCAGTGTACGGATTCTGTCTGCCGGACACAACGCCGTATCGATGCCTTCATTCAGCCGTACAATATGATAAACTCCTGTTATCCCTGTTTCTTGCAGCCTTTTTGCCATTTCCTCTTCAAAGTCCCCAATATTGGCAACCAGCATTACATCTTCCGGAAGAATCGCTTTCACTTTTTTTGCGATTCTCACAAATTTTTTCATGTCATAATCTGCCGTTGTCATCAGAAACAATGCATCAATATTCTGTTCGACAGCCCTACCGGCTTCTTCAAGCACCTCTGCTTCCGTTTTTTCTATTTCTTCCTGTACCATAAAATTTTCACAGCCCATGGAACAAAATTTACAATTTCCGAAACACGGAGCACTGTTTATACCAATCTGGGCAAATACATATCCCCGATTTCCATATTCTCTACGTGTAAGCTCTTCTGCTTTTGCAAGCAGCCTGTAAAATGCATCCGAATGATTCTCTGTATTCAAAAGCGCTACTGCCTCCTCTTTTGTTAAAGGTACATCACTATCTACTTTCAAAAAAAGAGCATCCATTGTTTCCTGACTTATCCCTTGCATTTGCCTGTTCCTTCCTGTTTTATTTTGAATCTATCATACAGTTTTTTTCTTCATTTTTTTTGGAATATCTTCATGTTTACTGTAATTTTTTGCTCATTTATATTATAATGCTATGATCGTTGAATATTCTTGTGCGATGAAATCGCAGTTCCGGAAAAGCGGAAATCAGATGGATAGGCTACAGCGTTGAGGAACAAATATTTTTCGCAATAAAATAGCCATATTTCATGCAGGATGACCTCCGGTGTAGTAAAATATAGGTAACAAACTTTTCGCACAGGAGGTTTTTACATGAGAAAAAAAGAGAAACGAGAACGAAAGAAACAAGATAAGGGAATTGTTGATTTCATGATGGTTACCAACCACTTCTTTCATGCATTGAAGGAATGGATTGCGGAAATGGATGATCCAAGAAACCAAAGTTATATCACATATACCCAGGCAGATTTAAGTTATATGGCAATCTTGAAGAATGTATGCGGTCAGCATTCTATGAGAGAGATGGAGGAAAACTTCAATAAAGAAACATGTATTGATACCTTATGTATTATGTCTGGGAATCCGGATTTGAAAGAAATGCCCCATTATGATACTTTGAATTATTATCTGGAAAAACTTACACCAGACTGTCTGTCTGATTTGAGAAAGAAGATGGTTACAAGTCTTATTCGTGGGAAGCAGTTTAACAGAGGCCGTTTACTGGGAAAATACTGGCGTATTATTCTGAATGGCACAGGTCTGTTCTACTTCAGGGAAAAACATTGTGACAACTGTCTTTGTACGACGAAGAAGCTGGACAATGGGAAAACAATGAAGCTTTATTATCATAAAGTATTGGAAGCAAAAATTGTATTGAGTGACAACGTAGTTATTAGCCTTGGTACTGAATTTATAGAGAATGAAAATGAAGATGTGAGTAGGCAGGACTGTGAAACAAATGCAGCTAAGCGGCTGCTTAAACGAATGAAGAAAGAGTACCCAAGGCTGCCGATTTGTATTCAGGGAGATGCGTTGTATGCAACAGAACCAATCATGAAACTTTGCCGGGAAGAATATCACTGGGAGTATCTGTTTACACAAAAGGATACCAGACAGAAGAAACTGGATGAAGGATTTGAATGGATTAAAAGAGGTGAAGATGCAACACGTCAGATGGGATTATGCAAAGAAAAAGGATCAGCTTTTTATGCAAACCATGTGGAAGAGCTTGCTGGAAAAACAGAAGTCATGAATGTATTCGAGTACGAGTATAAAGAAAAGGATAAGAAGGGAAAAGTGCAAAGTATCCGGTTTCAATGGATAAGCAGCCTGGAAATCACCAATCGAAACTTGGAAGAAATGATACTTGCAGGAAGAGGCCGATGGAAAATAGAAAATGAAGGATTTAATAACCAGAAGAATGGAATCTATCGGATTGAACATCTCAACAGTAGGAACTGTAATGCAATGAAGAACCATTATCTGCTGACACAGATATCGGATATCCTAATGCAGCTGTATCTGGCATGGAATCCATATATAAAGGAATTAAAGCAGAGCATAAAAAATACATCTTCAGGCCTACTGGAAAGTTTTCGCAGACTAACAGTAACGCAAGAAGATGTATCCTACATTTTTAGATACACAACTGTGTATCTAGGATAACAAGACTATTTTAGCACAGGTGGTGGTTGAATGAAAGATAAAACAACAGAATATTTATCCACAAATTTTAGAAATTGGATTAGCAGACCCATGGAATGTGGATAAATATAGTTTATTTCAGTAAAGAGTGGATAACTTATCAAAAAAGAAAAACGTTGTTTTAGGAATGAAATAAATAAAATTTATTCCTCACCGCTGAATAGGCTACAATAAGTTGGACAGATATTTTAAGGTCATGTAAAATAAAAAGTAGAAAAGGAGTTACTATCATGACCGAAAAAAGAAAACCTCGTTCCTATACAGATGAATTTAAGCAGCAGCTAGTTCAACTGTATCAAAATGGAAAACGTAAATGTGATATTTGTCGTGAATACGATATCGCCACCTCATTGCTGGACAAATGGCTCAAGCAGTCTGCTGCCTCTGGTTCTTTCCACGAGAAAGATAACCGTTCCACAGAGCAGCAGGAGCTAATGGAACTGCGTACTCTGTATCAGCAATGTGTAAAGTTCTAAACATTCCAAGAAGTTCTTATTATTATGAGGCAAAGAAAAAACCACAGGAGGACAATCTGGCTGTTGAAATCCGGGAGATATTCCGGCAGAGCCGGAATAATTATGGTACCCGAAAAATCAAGGTGGATCTTTTCAAAAAGGACCTCGTAGTATCCCGCCGGCGCATTGGGCGGATCATGAAACAGGATGGATATTCCGTTGGGATAGTGCAATCTTTTCGGAAAAACAGTGCAACTGTTTCCAGAATAATAGTGCAGCCATTTTGGCTGCCATAGCGTCTCTGAAATCATTATCTCTGTCAAGGATGCTTCGCACCGCTAAAGGGTTCTATCCTTGACAGAGATAATGATTTCAGAGTTATGTTAATCAAGCCAAAATAAGGGTGCACTTTGCTTCGGAAGCACTGCACTAATTTTCCGGATAGGGGTGCACTAAAATTCCGAAAAGCATGCACTTTTTGAACGGTATATCCAACAGGAAGGGCTTTTTTCTTCCTATACGGTGGCACAATATAAGCCGCATATTGATAAATGCAATGAATCCAAAGTGCAGAACATAGTAAACCGAGAATTTTCTGCCCAGCCGCAATATAACGTTGTAGTCAGTGATTTGACCTATGTAAGGGTAGGAAATAGCGAAAAACAGAAATTTTGGAAAAGCATCCCTATTCTATTTGGCAGGGAAAAGATGGCTGCTGGCGGACCCACATAGCAGATGAGACAATGGATTCCGGAAGAAAGCTAGTGGTAAAATCAACAAAAGAAGCACTGCACGCTTCTATTTTCGCATACTATGGAAATCAGGATGAGGCGAGGAAATCCGCATCCATAACTTTAAAGCACTTATATCCCCGCTGGCTAAAATACAAAGAACTCCATTCTGAGGCCAGTACATACATTACCCGGATTAATTCCGATTGGAAGACCTACTATCTGGATACGGATATGATTAATATCCCTATCCGCAATCTGGACAAATTAACATTAGATGTCTGGGCTCACAGTCTGATCAAAGACTATAATATGACAAAAACAAATTATTACAATGTTACAGTCATTCTACGTCAGGCACTGGATTATGCTGTTGACCTTAATATTGTTGATGCCAATGCTTTCCGATTAGTAAAGGTAAACACAAAATTATTCCGCAAACAAAAGAAAAAGCCCAGCGAAACTCAGGTGTTTTCTAAGGAAGAGTATGAATCATTTCATAAATTTGCATGGGAAGATTACAATAACAGAGTCAAAGTATACGAGTTGGCTCCTCTGGCATTGCTATTTCAGTTCCAAACGGGATTAAGGCTTGGTGAATTGTGCACTCTCCGCTATGAAGATCTTGAAGCTCCTGATTATATTCATGTTCAGCGTATGTTGCGCCGTGATACAAATGAGGTGCTAGAACACACTAAATCCTCCGATGGTGACCGTCAGGTCTATTTATCCAGTTTGGCAAAAAGGATCATAAGTGCTGCCGGAGAACGACAAAAGGAACTGGAGGCTAAAAGTGACGGCTATATATTTTCAATTAATGGACTGCCGCTCACAGAGCGCTCAGTTGCCGATTTGTATACGAAATACTGCAAACGTCTTGACATGATACAGAAATCATCGCATAAATCCAGAAAAACTTTTATCTCCCAGCTAATCGACGGACATGTAAATATCAACACGATCCGTGAAATGGTCGGGCATGCTGATGAAAGAAGAACCTTGGGAAATTACTGTTTTGATAGAAGTACGGAGTCCGAAAAAGGACGATTAATAGAAAATGCACTGAGTTTTTAAAGTGTAACCAAATGTAACCAAATGTAACCATAGATTTTTTGCAATGTTACACTCACATTGTGGCAGAAAAGGGATTCCTCGGGAACCCGCAAACCCTTGCAAACAGGCGATCCCACGAAAAAAACCGCCCCCACAGCTCCATGTCTGTAAAAGCGATCTTTCGACTGCGCGATCAGGGGTTCGAACCCTGGACACCCTGATTAAGAGTCAGGTGCTCTGCCAGCTGAGCTAATCGCGCATACATTTTATTTGGTTAACACGTCATTTATGAGTAACGCAAGTAATACTATAAATCATATGAGTAAAAATTGCAAGCTTTTTTTACATTTTTTTTATTCTTTTTACCTTTTTATTACATAAGAACAAGAAGGAACCGCTCTCACAAAAAGCGGTTTCTTCTGTCTATCTATTCTTTAATCATATCCTCCAGTACTTTCCTGCTTAAGATACCTCCGGCAGCTGACACAGGTTTGCCTTTTTTAAAGAGAACAAATGTCGGAACTATCCCAACTCCAAATTCTGCTGCCAAAGCTTTGTTTTTATCAATATCGATCTGGCATATTTTAACTTTTCCGTCATATCCCTCTGAAAGCTCATCTACGACACTTTCCATCATGGCGCATTTTGCACACCATGCGGCAAAAAACTCGACTAGTACAGATATTTCCGAATGCAGAACCTCCTGTGGATAATTTTTAGCAGTTACACTTATTTTCATAGTCAACACCCACATTTCTTACCGGTGCACCGATTCTTAAACAACTAGACGGTGCACCAGCATTTGCTTCTATTAGTTCCTTCCATTGTTCAGGATATTAAATACCTCTTCCAAAGAGCCTTTCAAGTGCATTAGCTTTCGGTTCATCTCCGGCTTGACATACATCTTGCGGCGTACATATTCCTTCCAGCCTCTTTTTCTCATATTTACCTCTGTCCCACCTGTGGTGATGTTCCGTTATTGGTCTCCTCAGACATCCTGCCCGAAAATCAATAAGCAGCGCACCAGGTTTCATATACTCATAATTATACTATGCTTATTGTACTGCTAATGTTCCATATTCGGTTTTCTGACTGCAATCATTTTGTTGATCGGGTTTCCCTTTGCCGAAAATTTTTCTTCATATTCCGTCATTATGTTGCCTTCATTAAGAGTCTCATGGTGATGCAGATCATATGTGTATCTGTCGATTGTCCAGCCGACCTCTCTTGCCTGTTCCAGTGAAAAATTAAATAGTGCTGTATTATCAGTCTTTAGCTCCAACTGTCCGCCGGGAATCAGAATCTTCTCGTAGCGCGCCAGAAACTCCTTAGAGGTCAGCCTCCTCTTTGCATGCCGGGCCTTGGGCCAGGGGTCTGAAAAATTCAAATAAATCTTCTGTACTTCATTATAAGAAAAAACTTCTTCGACATTCCGGGCATCCATACAGACAAATCGTATGTTCTGTAATCCTCTGTACTCATCCATATCCATTTTTTCCACGGCCCGCAGTAAAACACTGGAATACCTTTCTATCCCTACATAGTTAATATCCGGATGCGCAAGAGCCATATTTAACAAAAATCCGCCTTTTCCCATACCAATCTCAATGTGCATGGGATTCGCATTTCCAAACACCTGCCTCCAGCACCCTTTTTGGGCCTCCGGCCTTTTAATCACCGCAAGATGGGCCTGTATCGTACCTTCCGCACGTGGAATATTTCTCAACCTCATACTTATGCCTCCTTATTACATTTTCCCGATGTCTCTCCCCAAATGATATTTTTATTTATATAATCGTTCAGGAGGGCAAGCTCGACTCCGCTGCGCTCCTTATTAATTACAGTATACTGTAGATGATTTAAAAATCAAACCTCTTTTTGTACTCCTTGAGTTTCCGCAGTTTTATCCACATAGACCTGAATTAAACCATGTCTTTATAAACAACTTTCAAAAAATGCCCCAAATATAAGGAATCTGATTCCTTTTTGATGTAAAATTAAGCTATCAAAGAAAAATCTTACTAAACAAAAAAGAAGGAGATTCCCTATGGCTAATTATACATCAATTACCTATGCACTGAAACGAAAAATATTAACTTTTACAA
>NZ_FBWL01000160.1 GCF_001517425.1 Clostridium sp. C105KSO13
AATTTCGAATTGTCCGTATCCTTCTTGATAACGGAACCTATATTTGTATTGCAACCAATCTTTCTGAGCAAGATTTTCCTTTAGAAGAAATCAAAAAACTTTATCGAATGAGATGGAGCGAGGAAACAAGTTTTCGAGAGCTTAAATATACGATTGGTCTGATCAACTGGCACAGCAGTAAGTATGATGGAATCCTTCAGGAAATCAACGCACGCATGATATTATACAATTTCTGTGAGCTGGTAACAGCTCATGCAGTGGTAAAAACAAGGGATAATACCAAACACACTTATAAAATAAATTTCGCCACCGCAGTCAATATATGCAGAGCATATTTAAAACATGGCAGTGACGAAACAGAGACCATGCTTCTCATACAAAAGCACCTGACACCAGTCAGAGGCAACCGTAAATATCCTATCAACCTCCGTCCAAAGAGAAATAGGGATTTCATGTATCGAGCCGCTTAAATCTCGTCACTATTATACTTCTATTTTAGGCAGGTTGACAATCTGTCTTTTTGGTATACGCAAAATTATTTTTTGTAATTCAGAGTCTGTTCTTTTTGTTCAAAATTCAAAAATATTCGTGCGGGCTTTCTTAACTAAACAGTGTTTCAATGATTTACAGTATATGATATACTGCTTTCATCTAGAAAAGGCTTAACTAAATGACATTGAATATAAGATATGTTGTAAAACAATTCTGAAAACGGTGCCCAAAAGGGTCAGTCCCCTTTTAGTAAATCTGGGCGCCGTTCTTTTGTTCTCAGAAGAGACTGCTCCCGACGCCATTTTTCTATATTTGCATGGTGTCCGGAGAGCAGTACTTCTGGGACTTTTTTCCCATGCCACTCTTCCGGACGGGAATACTGGGGATATTCCAGCAGGTTGTCCTGAAAGGATTCAAATTCGGCTGACACGTCATTGTGGAGTACACCCGGCACAAGGCGGGATATTGTATCTACCATGACCATAGCGGGGAGTTCTCCGCCGGTCAATACATAATCTCCTATAGAAACATAGTCAGTTACAATCTCCTCAAGCACGCGCTCATCAACGCCCTCATAATGTCCGCAGAGAAGAATCAAATCCTCTTCCTGTGCCAGTTCTTCTGCCATTTGTTGGGTGAATGTCTGCCCCTGGGGTGACAGGTATATCACTCTGGCTCTGTTCTCCAGTTTTTCTGCAACTGACTCATAGGAAAGGTAAACCGGTTCAGCCTGCATCAGCATACCAGCTCCACCCCCGTAAGGGTAATCATCCACACTTTGATGCTTATTGAATGCATAATCACGGATATTTACAGCTTCAATAGACAACAGGCCGCTGCTGATGGCACGTCCTATAATACTCGTGTTCAATCCGTTCATTACCATATCAGGAAATAGTGTTAAAATATGAAAATTCATGCCTCTTTTGCCCTTTCTAGGAAATCAGACCCTCCAACAGGTGTACCTTCATCACCTGCTCTTCTATATTAATATCAAGAATGCACTGTCGTATGGCGGGGATCAGTACCTCACCGTACTTATCCGAATCCACCACATAAACCTCATTGGCACCGGTCTCAAGTACATCCTTTAAAACACCCAGTTTTTCCTCTTCGGTAAACACCTGCATGCCTATTAAATCAGCAATATAATATTCACCCTTTTCCAGACTGACTGCATTTTCTCTGTCTACAAAAAGACCTTTTCCTTTATATTTCTCTATATCATTTATATTATCAATTCCCTTGAATTTTAAGATAACAAACTGTTTGAAAAACTTTACATTCTCTATGTCCAGAGGAATCTGTTCTTTTCCCGTATTCAAAATGATTTTCTTTAGTCTTTTAAATCTAAGTGCATCATCCGTAGTGGGAAATACTTTGACCTCCCCACGGATTCCGTGGGTAGAGGAAATAACCCCTACTTGTAAAAACTGTTCCATCTTTTTCCTCCGCAAACAATAAATATATAAAAGAAAAGGGCAGACCCTTTATGCAGCTGCATAAAGGCTGTCCCTTTGTCCTGCTATTGCACAATGTCAACAACAACTCTTTTATCTTCCTTGGCAGCCGCCGCTTTTACTACAGAGCGGATTGCCTTTGCAATACGGCCCTGTTTTCCAATAACCTTGCCCATATCGCTGTCGGCCACACGTACTTCAATCACAGTGGTCTTGCCGTCCTGTCTCTCAGAAACGACAACGCTGTCAGGATCGTCAACTAATGCTTTCGCAATTACTTCAACTAATTCTTTCATCTAAGCCACCTCCACAAAAACAGCTTATTTCTCAACCCCTGCTGCTTTTAAGATTTTACCTACTACTTCTGTAGGCTGAGCTCCGTTGTTTAACCACTTCTTTGCGGCTTCCTCATCAACCTTAATTACGCTTGGCTCCATGTTCGGATCATAAGTTCCAATTTCTTCGATAAATTTACCGTCTCTTGGAGATCTGGAATCTGCAACTACGATTCTATAGAAAGGAGCTTTCTTCTGTCCCATTCTCTTTAATCTGATTTTTACTGCCATCTTTTTCACCTCATCTTTTCTTTTTTATTTATATTGTAGTTCCTTTCGCTAAGCTCGAAAAAACCTTGCTAAGTACTACCGGTCAAAAAGGAAGTTTAAACTTACCTTTCTTACCACCTCTGCCACCCATCATGCCCGGAAGCTTCTTCATCATCTTCCTGGCTTCGTTAAATTGTTTTACCATGCGGTTCACTTCAGAGATATCCACTCCTGCACCTCTTGCAATACGGTGCTTTCTTGATGGATTGAGTAAATCCGGATTGCTGCGTTCTTCCAACGTCATAGACTGAATCATAGCTTCCATCCGTGACATTTTCTTCTCATTTTCTTCAGAATCGAAGTCAGGCATCTTACCACCGCCTATGCCGCCTAACCCCGGCATCATGTTCATCACACTTGACAGACCGCCCATCTTCTTCATCTGGCTCATACTCTCCAGATAATCTTCGAAGTCGAACTGGGCTTTTTTCATCTTCTCTGTCATCTTTTTAGCTTTTTTTTCGTCCAGCTCTTCCCCTGCCTTTTCAATCAGGGTCAGAACATCCCCCATTCCAAGAATACGGGAAGCCATTCTGTCGGGATAAAACTGTTCCAGATCAGAGAGCTTTTCTCCCATACCGACATAAAGCACCGGTCTTCCTGTCACGGCTTTAATTGACAATGCAGCGCCGCCCCGGGTATCACCGTCAAGCTTTGTAATAATTACTCCATCAATACCTATCTTCTCATGAAAACTTCCTGCAACATTAACTGCATCCTGCCCGGTCATTGCATCCACTACCAATATGGTCTGATGCACCGTAACCGCTTCTTTGATTTCCTGAAGCTCTGCCATCATGTCTTCATCAATATGAAGACGGCCGGCTGTATCTAATATAACAATGTTGTTGCCGTTCTTCACAGCATGCTCATATGCTGCCTTTGCGATATCCGCAGGTTTGTTCTTATCTCCCATGGAAAATACTTCCACACCCTGCTTCTCTCCATTAATCTGCAATTGCTTTATCGCTGCAGGCCTGTATACATCACATGCAACAAGCAGTGGTTTCTTTCCCCTGAGCTTAAACTTTCCGGCAAGCTTTGCGGTCGTCGTTGTCTTTCCGGCACCCTGAAGACCGGCCATCATAATAACAGTAACAGCACTTCCGGGCTGTAATGTAATCTCGGTAGTCTCTGAACCCATCAATCTGACCAGTTCTTCATTTACAATCTTGATTACCATCTGCCCCGGGTTCAGGCCATTCATTACATCCTGACCAACCGCGCGTTCCTGTACATCTTTTATAAAGCCCTTAACTACCTTGAAGTTGACATCCGCCTCAAGCAATGCCATCTTTACTTCCTTGAGTGCCGCCTTTACGTCATCCTCCGTTAGCCGCCCTTTACTGCGGAGATTTTTAAATACATTCTGAAGTTTTTCACTTAAGCTGTCAAATGCCATTCTACAACTCCTCTATTATTGTATGAGAAATCCGTCTGATTTCCCCGACCATTTCGATAATGTCTGTACCTTGCTTCTCATAAGCGTCCAGTACCTCATTAATCTCCTGCACTTTCTCTTTCACAGAAAGGAACTTCTCCACAAGATGGAGCTTCGCCTCGTATCCTTCCAGAATCTTCTGGCAGCGTCTTATCAAATCATGTACACCCTGCCTGCTGATTCCTTCCTCCTGGGCAATTTCGCTTAAAGATAAATCCTCCAGCATAAACTGCTCATAAATCTCCTTTTGGTGATCTGTGAGAAGTTCACCATAAAAATCATATAATAATGTATGTTCTAAAATCTCATTCACATTTATCACCTCAGCTATTATACTAAAAAAAGGAGCGGGTGTCAAGTATTTTTTCTTGACAGCCGTTCCTTTAAAGAATAATGTAACAAAATTATATCGATTTTTTATTTGAATTTGAATCATAACAAAATTTGCGTGGGAAGATCAAAGATCAGGGAGAAAGAAGTTTTCCCACATTGAGCAAGCCCCAGCCCTGACTAGCGTACATTGTCCTGACACAGGAACTTCTCAGTTTCAGTTTCACCTCCACATTATCCATGTCCGGATATTTTGAGAGCAGACAGGCAATAGCACCGGATACAATGGGCGTTGACATAGATGTGCCGCTTTTCATAATATAAGGCTTTTGCCAACGGTTCGTGTAGTCACCATTGCAGCTCATAATATTTGTCCCCGGCACCAGTACATCAGGCTTCACGACGCAGTCCCCGGTAGGACCGTTTCCCGAAAAATTCCATTCTCTTCCGGCACTTCTGTTGCTCACAGCTGTACCCCGCTCCGCCAGAGCCCCTACTGTAATAACTTTTCTGCTTGTTCCCGGAACAGCTACCGTCCCCACCCCGGGTCCGTAGTTTCCCGCTGACACTACAACGACCAGTCCTGCATCCCATAGTTTTTCCACAGCATCTGTCAGCCGGTTTTCCTGTCTTTTCTCTACTCCAGGCTGAGTCCCCACAGAAATGTTTACGATCCGCACCCCTGTTTTTTTGTGCACATTCAGCAGCCAGTCAATTCCTTCAACCACCGTGTTCACAGATCCGTTCCCCTTATTGTCCAGCACTTTGCCCATCAGAATTTCCGCCCTGGGTGCCATGCCTGCATACACACCGTCCGACAGTTTCCCACTGCCTGCCAGGATGCCTGACACATGGGTTCCGTGTTTTCCGTCATCGTATATGTCTTCTTTATAATTTATAAAATCCCGAAAGCCTATAATTCTTCTATCAAAATCAGGATGAAGAGTAATGCCTGTATCTAATACAGCTATACAAACACCCTGCCCCATATATCGATTAGATATGATGTCTCCGCACCAATAACCTACTGTCTGTTTTACCCATTTCATATAATTACCTTTTTTACTATAGTATTCATGGAAACGGGTTTTGCTTACTTTAAAATTTTTTCTAAAATCTTATCACACTTTTCCTCCTAACACATATTATGAACTGTAATCAAACATAATATGGAGGATTTAACATGAGTGAATTAAGTGCTACAAATTGCGGATGCGACAATAGTTGTGGGGGATACGGGAATAATGGTATGTCTTCGTGCCTTTGGATTATTGTTTTGCTGTGCTGCTGTGGAGGCGGATTCGGTAATAGCGGCGGCGGCTGCGGTAATAACGGCTTTGGTAATGACAATTGTCTCTGGATTATTGTTCTGCTGTGCTGCTGCGGCGGATTCGGTAGTGGCGGATGCTAATTGTCGGTGGACTCGAAGAACTTCTGAGTGCAATAAAATCGTAATAATATCCCGGTGCAGCGAGCTGTACCGGGTATATTTTTGAAACTAAACCAGTCCTCTGATTCGACCGCATATCCGGCCAGAGCCTGGCAAGCCAGACTCTCTGCCTTATTCCGGCTGATTCCGATTCTCTTCCTTATTGTTTTCTTTCTTTTTCTTCTCTTCCTCGCTGTGGTCCATTCGTTTCCTCAACATACATTCCTCATCTATCTCATATACTGCATTTCCTTCAATAATCAGCTTTCTTCTCATTTTATATCACCATTGCCTTTCTTATCCTTACTATATTATATGATACCAGGGTCAAAAAGGCATGTGGGAACACAAAGTGCTTAGCAATCCGCAGGTATCATATATCTAGGATCCCCGATTTTAGCTTTACCAATCTTCATAATTTCATCTTTTGAATCATATATATTTACAACGTTATTAATAGGAGTGCCTATGGAAAAGAAGCCGTCCAAACCAATGATACCCTTTGATGAACTGGTGAATCCTCCCATGCTTCAGATGCTGAAACTTTTCCTTCCTTACACTCCTGCTTCTAACCAAAAATTTTTAGGTATATTTGCCAAATTTCTGGAGTTTAAGGAGACCATATCCTTTTTTCAGGGATCAAATTATGATTTACAGGCACAGAGCCGGAATGAAAATCAGTCTTCCTCCCCGCTGGAAATGTTAACGGAACTAAAACCATATCTTCCTCCCCGGGAAGCAGAGATGATAGAAACACTTTTGAATATGATGAATATGATGGAAGTGATGCGCACATTTACAGATAACCCGGAGACTGCCTCCTCCGGAGAAGGCAATCCCATGGATATGGCAATGGGCATGCTCACCCCCGAACAGCAGGATATGTTTCAGATGTACAATAGTATGTTTTCCACTGAAGGGGATTCCAATAAAGAAGATTTGAAGGAAGGAGATGATGTAAATGAACGAATGGATGAACAATCCGGCGATGAAGGATCTGGATCCCGTCAAGCTTCAGCTGATTCAGATGGCAGCTTCACAGACCAACGGTAAGTCCGGCAGAGATCTTGCTCCTGTTTTGCTGGCACTTATATCAAACGCCAACCAGAAAGGAGTCCGTTTTTCCGAAGATGAAATATCCTTAATACTGGAAATCTTAAAAGAGGGTAAGCCGAAAGAAGAGAAGGCACAGATTGATCAGACAATCAATATGGTCCGCTCACTTATAAAGAAGAAGGCTTAAAAGCCTTCTTCCTTCCGCCTCATGCGCATTTCTTTTCTCTTTTCCGCAGCTTCCCACTCCGCTCTTTCTTCCTCTGACTCCAGAATCAACCGTGGAACCCGTCTTGGTTTATCATTTTCATCTATGGCAACCATACTGAAATAGGCTCTGTTGATTGGTCTTCGCATTCCATCTATGCTCTCTACGTAAGTATCTACCCTGACTTCCATAGATGTATTCCCCACATAAGTCATTTTACCAATAATGACAATCACATCTCTTTGATAGGCCCCGTGTATAAATCTAAGGTTGTCCACAGATGCCGTTATAACATTGGTTCTCGTATGACGCTTTGCCACCAATCCTGCCACCTCGTCTAACCATTGCATTAAAGTCCCGCCGAACAGGCGCCCTGCCCCATTCAAATGATTGGGGCGCACCATATGCACCGTCTCCACTCTTGAATCGGAAACCTTTCTCTCCTCTGTCACTTTTAACAACTCCATTCTGCGTTAGTATTTTTTTTATTATAATATGATACCACAAAGTGCGTAGCAATCTGTAGGTATCAAGGGTCAAAATACCCTTTGACCCTTACATCATAATATTAATCACATTAAGAAAGCAACTATTGAATTCATCTTTCTCTTATTGTAAGATAAATATCGGTAACTGTTCAGATTACATACAAAGGAGAATACCTTTATGCACAACATTAAATTGACTCTGGAATACGATGGCTCCCGCTATCAGGGCTGGCAGCGCCTTGGCAAGGACGAGTCTGTAAATACTGTATCTAATAAGCTGCTGCAAGTCATTCATAAGATGACTGCTGAGGAGGTCGAATTGTTCTGCGGAGCCAGGACAGAGGTAGGAGTCCATGCCCATGGTCAGGTTGTAAACTTTAAGACTACATCGGATATGAAACCTTATGAAATTCAGCACTACCTGAATCGGTATCTTCCTATGGACATTGCTGTCCTATCGGCAGAAGAAGTACCCCTGCGATTCCATGCGGCGTTAAATGCCAGGTCAATTACCTATGTATATCATATCGCCACAGGCACAGTACCCAGTGTGTTTGGCCGCAAATATACTTACTATGCCTTTCGGACACCTGATATTTCGGTTATGCGGCAGGCTGTACTTTCCTTGGTGGGAAAGCATGATTTTAAAAATTTTTCCACTGTAAAAAAGAATAAATCCACTGAAAAGGAACTTTATGATATTATAATCTGCGGTGACTCTGAGGGCATACAGATTACACTGAAAGCAAAAGATTTTCTCCATAATATGGCACGCGTGATTATCGGCACCCTGCTGGACATTGGATTGGGAAAACGCAAAAAAGAATGCATTGAGGCAATCTTGGCCGGAAATGATTCTCCCAGCGTCCCCTGCGATCCCAAAGGTCTGTTTTTGGAGAAAATTGAATACTAACATACTGACAAAATTCCTTGCATTTGCACATTGATGTACGAGGAACGAGAGAGGATAACTTCAATGCATATTTATTACATTTTGCTTTATTTTTATATATATAGTTTTTTAGGGTGGTGTACAGAAGTCAGCTATGCCGCAGTTGTAAATCACAAGTTTGTAAACCGTGGATTTCTAAATGGTCCTGCCTGCCCTATTTACGGTGTAGGAATCACTGTCGTTGTCGCACTGCTGGAGCCTTATAAAGAAAATTTAATACTTCTGTATGTATCTTCTGTCGTGGTAGTCACACTTCTGGAAGGCGTCACAGGCTGGGCCATGGATAAAATTTTTCACAATAAATGGTGGGATTATTCAGATAAGCCGCTCAACATCGGGGGGTATGTCTGCCTCTCTTTCTCACTTATGTGGGGAGTTGCCTGTGTAATCGTCATGGATTTCGTCCACCCCTTGCTGCATACACTGCTCACCTTCATTCCACAGGTTCTTGGCATTGTGCTCCTTTCCGTGCTTGGCGTTATCTTGCTTATAGACCTCTGTGTAACTTCCTCCGCAATATTTAAATTCAACAAGAGATTGTCCAGTATGGAAAAAATTGCCGGGGAGCTGCACGAGATTTCCGACCAGATTGGGGAGGATATCTACGAAAAAGTAGTCTTCGCCATGGAAAAGAGCGAGGTGCCCCGGCAAAAGCTGGATAGAGCCGCCTTAGAACTGCGCGAAAGGACACAGGGAACTGCTGCCGAATTGCGTGAGCGGACACAGGAAACTGTCGCCGAATGGTCTGGAAAGAGACAGGAGGTATCTGAAGAAATCAGCAGCCGTATCACAGAATTAAAATCCCGCTATCAGGAATTAGGGAATAAAACACCACGAATCAGCCGCCGTCTTGTAAAAGCATTTCCAAAAATGGAATCCAGAAAACATAAGCATCAGTTAGAAGAATTCAGGAAAAAATTCAATGAAAAGCGTAAATAAAAAAGGGGTGTCCCCCCTTTTTTCTATATTTCCCATGTTGATTCTCTCACAAGGAGTTCTCCGGGAAGTACTACCTTTTTGTGCTGCCCGTTCTTCCGGATAATATTAAACAGCAAATCAATGGTTACCTTCGCCATCTCTTCCACTGGCTGACGGATTGTCGTCAGGGAAGGGGTGTAATAGGTCCCAATTTCCAGGCCGTCGAAGCCTGCCACCGAACAGTCCCGCGGTATCACAGCTTTCGTCTCCGTAATAGCACGGCAGGCTCCGATGGCCAGGCTGTCCGCGATGGCATACACCGCTGTAAACCTGTCCTTTTTTTTCAGAAGCTTTTTCATCAACCGGTAACCCGTCTCCATAGAATAGCTGTCCTCTTTCCTGTTCATGTGAAGAATAATACTATCGTCAGGCCGGATGTTATTGTCCTCCAGGGCCTTCAGATATCCTTCAAACCTGAGTTTCCCAACACTTTCATCTTCTTTTCCGGCTGCTATAATAGCAATCTTTCTGTGGCCTGCTTTGCATAAATAGTCTGTCATTTTATAGCTCTCGGCAAAATCATCTACCGACACTGAGGACCACAGCGGTGCTTTTCCTTCTTCTTCATTTACAATGTCGGAAGTGCTGAGCACAAAAGGCACATCCAGCTGGGAAAAGCTTTCACTGGAGTGGGTAATGATTCCTCCTAAAAAAATAATTCCTTTTAACTTCTTCTCCTTCACAAGCTGAATGGCCACATCCAGCTCATTTTCATTTTCTTCTACACGCTGGAGTATAAAAGAATACTTCTTCCTCTGGGTCTCCTGCTCAATAATGCCGATCATATCATTAAAAAAAGGATTTGTAATGCCTTTTACCAGAGCTGCAATCGCCTTTGCATCCGAACGTTTCAGATTCCTGGCGCTGTTATTTGGGAAGTAGTTGTGCTCCTTGATAACCCGCATAATCATCTCTTTCGTCTCCGGATTGATATCCGGATGATTATTGATGGCACGGGACACGGTACTGACTCCAACACCGCATATCTTTGCAATATCTTTAATTGTTTCCATACTGATTCCTGCCTTTACAGTGTAATGTAAACCTGCTCTCTTTGCCAGTCTGTGCCCGGCCATAAAGCCGGGTTATCCAACCTATTTCTTTTACAAGGTTATCACTAATTTCGTTTTTTTTCAACCGCCACACCCAATTATTACCTAGCGTGGAGGGTGTATTGATTCTGGCATCGCTGTCCCTGCAAAGATAATCCTGTATAGGAATTACACAGAGCTCGGCAACGCTGCCCATGGCCATAGCTATGAAATCCCATGCCAGATTATTTTCATCTAGTGCATTTTTATGCAGGTATTCCTTGGCAAAGTCACGGCATTTTCTATCTGCATTATGGTACCACCCCCGTGTCGTGTCATTATCATGCGTCCCTGTGTAGACAACACAGTTGGGGGTATAAGTATAAGGGAGATAATTGGATGATTCCCTTGAGTCGAAAGCAAACTGTATAACTTTCATTCCTGGGAAACCGGTCTCCTCCAGCAGCTTCAATACGCTGTCTGTGAGAAACCCCAGATCCTCTGCGATAATATTAAGCTTGCCCAACCTGTTCTCCATAGCTTTAAAAAAATCTATTCCCGGTCCCGGCATCCATTTTCCGTTCACTGCTGTCTCTTCCTTGTAGGGCACAGCATAGTACTCGTCAAAGCCTCGGAAATGGTCAATCCGAACCATGTCATACAGCTTCAGGCAATGATCTACCCGTCTCATCCACCACTCATACCCTGTCTTTTTGTGGTATTCCCAGTCATAGAGGGGATTCCCCCACAACTGTCCCAGCTTGGAAAAACCATCCGGCGGAACCCCCGCAACTGCAGCAGGGTTATTTTGCTCATCAAACAGAAACAGCTCCGGGTTCGCCCACGTGTCTGCGCTGTCAAAAGCCACATAAATTGGAATGTCTCCGATAATCTGTACTCCATTTTCATTGGCATAGGTGTGAAGTTTTGTCCACTGCCTGTCAAACTCATACTGTTGAAAACGGTAAAAATCAATTTCATCTGCCAGTTCTTCTTCTGCCTTTTTAAGAGCATCTGGATGCCGGTCTCGGTAAGGTGCCTCCCACTCTTTCCAGCTTACTCCTTTATGGTTGTTTTTCAGTGCCATAAACAGACAGTATTCGTCCAGCCATTCTCGGCTTCTTTCTAGAAATTTCCGGTAGTCTCGAGTTTCCTTAGGATTAAACCGTCTGTATGCCTGCCACAGCACCTTAAATCTTGACAAATACAGTTTCCCGTAATCTATCCTGTCTTCTTCTGTTCCAAAATCATAAGATATACACTCTTTTTTTGTCAAAAGTCCATCTTGAATCAATGTTTCCAGATCTATGAAATATGGATTTCCCGCAAATGTGGAGAAAGACTGGTAGGGAGAATCTCCGTACCCTGTCGGCCCCAGCGGAAGAATCTGCCACTTGCTTTGTCCCGCAGCCTTTAACTGATCTACAAATTCATAAGCCTCTTTTGAAAAGCATCCTATCCCATATTCCGAAGCCAGCGAAAAAACCGGCAGTAATATTCCACTTTCCCGCATCAAAGTTCCCCCTTTCTTTCCGTACGTTCACAGCACCTAGCCTTTTACCGCTCCCGCTGCCACACCTTTGATAATATACTTCTGGCAGGACAGATAGAATATAATAATCGGCAGGATTGCCAGAACAAGCATTCCCATCATGGCTCCCATATCCACAGAACCATAGCCGCCCCGCAGATACTGCACAGCAATGGGGATAGTCTGATAATCGCTTCCCATCACAAGCACAGGAAGCAGATAATCATTCCATATCCACATGGCATTCAAGATTGCAACTGTAATGGCTGTGGGTTTCAGTACCGGAAGCACCACGCTAAAAAATGTCTGTAAAGGCGTACAGCCGTCAATCATAGCAGCCTCTTCCAGAGAAATAGGAATGGACTTGACGAAACCGGAGAACATGAACACCGAGAGTCCCGAGCCAAATCCCACATATACCAAAATAATACCCGCCGGGTTCCCCAGATTTAATGTATCTGTCACCTTGGATAAAGTAAACATTACCATCTGAAACGGCACAATCATGGCAAATACAAATGAATAGTACAAAACTGATGACAGCCTGCCTTTTACACGAGTCAGCCACCACGCTGTCATAGCCGTCAAAAGTACAACCAGGGCAACAGCAAATACCGTAATAAAGATAGAATATCCTGCCGCCTTAATCAGACCTGTTTTCGCCACTCCGTCTATATAATTGCTCATTCCGACAAAGGTTTGGCTGTCAGGCAGTGAAAAGGGGCTGTCACTGATATAGAGCTTACTTTTAAAGGAGTTTATAAATACCAGAACAATCGGAAAAATAAACACCAGAGCTAAAATGGAGAATATAACGGTCATTATGATTCCGGTCTCTTTTGAGACTTCCATTGTTCGAACTTTTTTTTGCTTTGTTTTCTTAACAGCCATTAATTCTCCACCTCCTTATTCCGTGTGAAGTAAAGTTGTGACAGTGCCAGAACACCTACAATAATAAAGAAGATAACTGCCTTTGCCTGTCCTACACCTTCCCACCCGTTTCTATTGTAGAAAGTGGTGAAAATGTCAAGAGCCATCAGAGCGGTCTTCTTGGATGGTGCACCCGCAGTCAGTGCAAGGTTCTGGTCAAAGAGCTTAAACGAATTAGTCAGTGTCAGGAACAGGCATATTGTAACAGAAGACATCAGCATTGGAATTGTCACTTTAAACAGTGCCTGCATCCTGGTCGCACCATCAATTTTGGCAGCCTCCACCAGTTCTGTAGGGATATTTTGAATACCCGCAATGTAGATAATCATCATATACCCGATCTGCTGCCAGTTCATAAGAATCACCAGCCCCCAGAAACCATATTTCGGATCCGTGGTAATCGTGGCCCCAAATCCGGAGAGTACTCCGTTAATCATCAGCTGCCAGATATATCCCAGTACAATTCCGCCGATTAAATTCGGCATAAAGAATGTAGTGCGGAACAAGTTCGTCCCCTTAATTCCTCGCGTCAGGGCATAGGCAAATATAAAAGCAATTACATTAATACTGATAACGGATACAACGGTAAACTTTACCGTAAATCCAAGCGCATTAAGAAAATCTTTATTGGAAAATGCCTTCACATAATTATCCAGTCCGACCCATCTTGCATTTGTCACTGTTGTGAACTTACAAAATGATAATCCGATACCGAATACAAATGGAATTACAAAAAACAATATAAACGCAATCAGTGTTGGGAGTACGAATATCCAAAAGTATTTTTTATATGTTTTCTGCATAATGTTCCTCCTTTCTTACAGTTAGTGCAGTAAGGGTGAGCCAGATCAGAATTTCTGCGCTCACCCTTAGTTTATTTTTATTCGGCCGTTGCCTCTTTTTCTGTCTTCCAGTCTGCAATGCAATCGGAAACTACTGCTTTCCATTCCTTACTTCCAGAAGCATATTCCAGAAGGGACGCACCCAGATTATCCTTGAATGTCTGGCTGGGGAATGTCTGGAAATCCCAGGAAACACTTGTTAGATCTTTATTTTCCATGTAGCGGATAACTTCCTGTGCCAGTGGGTCTGTAGGTTTCTCATCGTCTTCAAATGTGTTGAACGGTGTGATAAATCCGAGTTCATTGGTAACTTTGTCTTTTCCCTCATCGGTTCCGAACAGCCACTGGAGGAACTCGAGAGATGCTTTCTGATCAGCCTTCGAAGCCTCGCTGTTAATGCAGAAATAGTTCTCTCCGCCTACGCACAGACCTTGTTTTTCCTCACCGTCCACACCTGTGTAAATGGGCAGATATTTTACTTTGTCTTCTTTTACTGTATTGCCGTCAACTCCATTGATGTCTCCCCATGCCCAGTTGCCGTTTTGTACCATGGCAGATTTTCCCAGAGCAAATTCTGCCATAGAATCAGCCACTGTCTTAGAACCTAACATAGAAGGCTCTGTAACAGAATTATGCAAATACAAGTCAAAAGTGTTCTTAAACTCTTTGTTATATTTAAATGTAATCTCATCTTCATCCGAAACGTCTGCATCCTTATATTCGTAATAAATTGGAAGATTCATCAGATGTGTCTGCCATCTCCAGTCTTCTCCAGGCGAAAATGAGGTGGAGGAAAATACACCGCCTATGCCCAGCTGGTCTTTCTTTGCTGTCATGTCCTCAACAACCTCTTTCAATATCTCAAAGTTGTTGATATCGTCCATAGATTTCACTTTTGCGCCGTCCAGTGCAAAGTACTTGTCCATTATCTCCTGATTATAAATAATGCCGTAACCCTCCACTGCATAAGGAACAGCAAATACTCCGCCGTCCTCGCCTTCAATTGCCATGCTCTTGTCATTGAGCCAGGAATACAAATCTGAATCGGACAAATCTGCACAGTAGTCTTTCCAGTTCTGATACCCAACTGGTCCGTTAACCTGGAAAATTGTAGGTGCATCCTTCTTGGCAATCTCTGATTTTAGCGTCTGCTCATAAGTTCCCGATGCCGCAGTCTGAACCTTTACTTTTACACCTGTTTCTTTGGTATACTCCTTAGCGATAGCCTCCCACTGCTCCGCCTGCTCTGGTTTAAAACTCAGATAATAAACTGTACCTTGATCTGATGAATCGGACTTGTTGCTTTTGCATCCGACACTAAGGCCTGCAACCATCGTAACTGCCAAAGCAGCAGCTAAAAATTTCTTCATCTTCATAGCTCACTTCTCCTCTCCTCTAATTACCTTAAATAGTTTCGCCGGGTTTGGGAACGGTCTCGGTAACGTTTCCAAACCATATTTTTAATATACACCTGCTGTGCAGCAATTGCAATCGTTTATTGGTACTTTGTTAAACATCACGATTTTTCATGCGTTTTATTGTGCACATTGTACAAGTGTATTTTTTGCCCCTGATATTTTTATAATTTCCAAATGTCCCGATTATATTCTTCTATTGTTCTATCAGAAGAAAAATAACCGGATTTTGCAATGTTTACCAGCATTTTCTTTGCCCATCCTTCTCTGTTCTCATAAACCTTCAGGGCCTTCTCTTTTGTCTTTGCATATGTCTCGAAATCCAGCAAGGACATAAACCAGTCTTTGTTCAAAAGTTCCTGCTTCAGCCTGTTTAGACTTTCTTTATCTCCGACTGCAAGCATTTTGTCACTGGTAATGAAGTCTACCGCCTCTCTGATATCCTCATCTCTATTATAGAAATCCCTGGAAACATAATCCTTATTTTCATAATGCCGGATAACCTCATCGCTAGAAGCACCAAATATAAAAATATTATCGTCTCCTGCCAGGCGATGAATCTCCACATTTGCTCCGTCTTCGGTCCCCAGAGTAACTGCGCCGTTTAACATAAACTTCATATTGCCTGTTCCGCTGGCTTCCTTGGAGGCCAGGGAAATCTGTTCAGAGATATCACATGCAGGTATTAGTTTTTCTGCCATGGTTACATTATAGTTTTCCACCATTACAACCTGAAGATAGGGGTTTACCTCTGGATCCTGGTTAATGACTTCCTGCAGGCACAGTATCAGGTGGATAATATCTTTTGCGATCACATAAGCAGGCGCGGCCTTTGCCCCAAATATCACCGTTACAGGAATGTCTGGGACTCTTCCCGCCTTAATCTCCAAATATTTGTGGATCACATACAGCGCATTCATCTGCTGCCGTTTGTACTCGTGGAGACGTTTTGCCTGGATATCAAATATGGAGTCCGGGTTCAATTCCACTCCTTGCATTTCCTTAAGGTATTGGCAGAGTTCCTTTTTATTTTCCCTTTTGATTTTCAGCAGACGCTCCAGTACAGCCTTATCTTCCTTGAAGTTCATGAGTTGTTCCAACTTGCTGGAATCCAGATGATATTCTGTGCCCAGTACATCATCCAATAGTCCGGTCAGCAGAGGGTTACAGTGTAACAGCCAGCGGCGGAATGTAATTCCATTTGTCTTGTTATTAAATTTTTCAGGGTATATTTTATAAAAATGGTTCAGTTCATTTTTTTTGAGTATTTCACTGTGCAGCGATGCCACACCATTCACACTAAAACCATAATGAATATCTATATGCGCCATGTGGACTGTATCGGCTGCATCTATAATATAGACTTTCTCATCCGCATATTTTCTCCTTACCTTGTCATCGAGTACTTCTATAATCGGAACCAGTTGAGGAACCACTCTTTTGAAATATTCAACAGGCCATTTTTCCAGTGCTTCCGCTAAAATAGTATGGTTCGTGTATGCACAGGTGCGGGACACCACATCAATGGCATCATCCATCTCCATTCCCCGTTTTGTCAGCAGGCGGATCAGCTCCGGGATCACCATAGTCGGATGGGTATCATTAATCTGAATCACAGCATAGTCGGGCAGGTCATAAAGATTAGAGCCCCTGGCCGTACATTCATCAAGAATCAGCCTTGCGCCATTGCTTACCATAAAATATTGCTGATAGATTCGAAGCAGCCTTCCGTCCTCGTCGCTGTCATCAGGATATAAAAATAAAGTCAGGTTTTTTGCAATGTCTTCTTTGTCGAAAGTGATTCCATCTCCTACAATCCCCTCATTCACTGTCTCTACATCAAACAAATGAAGTTTATTGGTGATGTTGTTATAGCCGGTGACTTCGATATCGTACATCCTTGAGTTCAGGGTCATCCCTTTAAATGTAACGGGATAGGTCACTTCTGTTCTGATAAGCCAGCTTTTTTCCTCCATCCAGGGGTTGGGAACCTCCTTCTGACATCTGTTTTCAAATTCCTGTTTAAAAAGGCCCAGATGGTAATTTAAACCAATCCCATCTCCATTGAGTCCAAGAGTAGCCGCAGAATCCAAAAAGCAGGCTGCCAGGCGTCCAAGTCCGCCGTTTCCCAGTGAAGGCTCCGGCTCCGCCTCCTCAATCTCACAGATGTCCTTGCCGTTCTCCGCAAGCAAATCTCTTACTTCATCATATAGCCCCAAGTTAATCATATTATTGGACAAAAGTTTCCCAATCAGAAATTCAGCCGAAATATAGTACAGCTTCTTTTTACCGCCGCCTCTCTCTTTTTCTCCGGCCATTTCCTGTACAATTTCTAAAAGTGAATAGTAAATCTCCTTATCTGATGCGCCGGCAATTTCTTTTCCCAGTTTTTGCTGCAACTTTTCTTTTATGTCCATATCTTTACTCCTTTCTCCTATCTACCTGTAAAATAGTGTAGTACGATTTCTTTCTCTTTTCTTGCAAGATAGTCTTATGTTATAGTACAATACTATCATTACCAAAAGAAGACAGGGGAAACCTATGAATATTGCAGAATATCAAAATTATCATGAAAGAAAATCACACACAGACATGAACTTTCCTTATAACACTTATCTTTGCTCCATGCCTCTTGATTTTACAGTGGTCCCACTTCACTGGCATGATGAAATAGAACTGATTGTCATTAAAAAGGGACAGGGCTATGTTTCGGTGGATTTTGAGACCCGAACTGTCACTGCCGGAGATATGGTCTTCGTCCTGCCGGGTCAGCTTCATTCCATTGAGCAAAGAGCTGAAAATGTCATGGAGTATGAAAATATCATTTTTAAACCAGAAATACTTATTACAAAAGGAAATGACTATTGTGCCGATAAATTTATATCTCCCATGCTGCGGGCAGAATGCTCTGTCCTAACCTTTATCACTCCCTCCTGTACTGATTATCCGTGCCTTTTAGGATGTATCAGTCACATTGATCAATTGTGCGCGGCTAGACCTAAGGGATACCAGCTGGCATTAAAAGGTTACTTATTCCAGTTCTTCTTTCTTCTGATTTCGGCACAGGGTAACAAAGAACCTTTGCAAAAGGCCAGACAGAAGCCTCTAAAAAAGCTGAAAATCCTGTTAAAATACGTAGAGGAACACTATGCAGAACCCATAACTGTAGAGAAAATGGCCGACGTCGTGTTTTACAGCAAATCCCATTTCATGAAGTTTTTCAAAATCCACATGGGAACCGGATTCATAGAATATCTTAACGATTACCGGCTTACAATGGCAGCCCGCCTTCTTGTCACAACGGAAGATTCTATACTGGAGATTGCGTCTCAGACCGGTTTTGACAACCTCTCCTACTTTAACCGGCTGTTCAGACGCAAATATGCCCAGACTCCAGGACAATACCGAAAGGCGGCCTCCTCTTAGGCATAAGTACACTATTTATACAAAAACCAGTCTGTCAGGTAATTACCAAATAATATAGACGCGATTATACCCACACACAAAAAGGGACCAAAAGCAAAACTGTGTTTTCCACTTTTTCGGTTCGCAGACAAGGGAGACGGCCGTTTGGGGCAGACATAAATCCCAGCTGTCAGTACAGCCAGCACAAAAGCCCATATATTCAGGTTTAAACCCGTCAAAAATCCGGTGGCCGCCATCAGCTTAATGTCTCCCCCTCCGAAGGATCCTGGTCTGATCAGAGAAAGGACTAATAAAATTCCACTGACTACAGCCCCTCCTGCCATCCTGTCCGGCATGGAAAGTGCCGGATAAAAGCCTGCCCACAAAATACCCCAAAGCAACAGAGCCACCGTATATTTATCCGGTATTCTTCTCGTTTTATAATCTGTCCAGGCAATATAAAGCAAAAGAGCCAGGAATAGGATAATTCCGGCTCCTTTAAGGTGTTCCATATAAATAAAGCTCTGCATGTGTCTTTACTGCGATCTGCTTTCCCCATCCATGGATTGCGCAGTGCGGTTACACTCAGAAAAAAATTCTACCCTCCTGTATAGTACATTTCAATAGGATCAATGGGGTCAATCGGATTCTCTACTTCTATTTTCTCATTTCTTCCGTGGCGTTTGAGCAGCTCCCCACCTTTATTGTATAGCCAGAAAGAATATACTAAAACCTTATTGACCTTTCCCATCTTTTCCTTTGTTGTCTTGTTATACAAAGTCCCGCCTGTCTCAAACTTGTTCTTTTTGTGAATCATAGAAATCAGCTCTGTCTCACATGTGACAGGCTCGGGGATAACTGTGTAGGCTCGTCCCACACAGTCCGGCTTGTGAGCATCGCTCCCTCCCACTGTGACTTTATCATATTTTTCAGCCAGTTTTCGTGCACCCGCATTAGAAGCTGCCGACTCACAGCAGTTGTAAGCCTCTACAAAGTCAAACCTCTTCATTACCTCCGGGTTTGTGTAAAACCGCTTGGTATTCGTGATGCTTAGATACTTTTCTCCACAGGGATGGGCAGGTCCGAGAACTCCCCCGTTGCGGTGTACCAGATCAATCAATACAGAAACCGGTAGTCCCCTCATCTCGAGAATCCTCATCTTCACTCCTTCCGGCATAATCACCAGAATATGTCCGGCGTCTCTTGTATCATATTCGATTCCTTTCAGCACAACAAAGTCGGTATGGACTTTCCCCTTCAAATTATTCTTCCAGTAGCGATAACCCTTATATGTGTTGTGGTCTGTAATAATCATTCCCTGAAAACCTTTCTTTTTTAAAAGAGTGATATATTCATCCACGGTTACTTTGCTGTCAATGGAGCCTTCCTTTACATGACAATGCATGTCTATCTTCATAAGCAAACCCTCTTTTCTTTTACTTACTTGTACCTCTATTATATAACTTCACCCAGACGCCCGCAACATATGTAAGAAATTATAATAAAGTTATCTGTTATTTAATATTTTTTTCTGTTCTTCACAGAATTAATTTCAGTTTACTTTTGGTACTGTGTCCGGAAATATCAGCTGTAAGAAGAACATTGACTTCTTTCACGTCAAACTGTAAAATAGGAACATCAGCAGTTTTTCTGTATTTTATCGTACATTTATGCAGTCAGACTGGGACAAAATAAAAGGAGCTTATACTATGGAACAATTGACAATTCCCCAGGGATACCACTCTCCCCTTACCATACGGGAAACTGAAGTTGCCATTAAAGAACTCAAGGATCACTTTGAACGTTCTCTTGCAAAAGCGCTTCATTTAACCCGTGTATCTGCGCCGCTTTTTGTGCGCCCCGAATCAGGACTCAATGACAACCTAAACGGAGTGGAACGCCCCGTGTCTTTTGGAATTAAGGAACAGGAAGATGCCCCGGCGGAGATTGTTCATTCTCTTGCAAAATGGAAGCGGTATGCACTGAAACACTATGGATTTCACTCCGGTGAAGGTCTGTATACAGACATGAGTGCCATCCGCCGTGACGAGGATACCGATAACATTCACTCAATTTACGTAGATCAATGGGACTGGGAAAAAATTATATCAAAAGAAGAGCGCAATACAGAAACTCTGGAATACACTGTGCGGAAGGTTTACAGTGCCTTAAAGGAAACAGAAAATTACATATCCAGACGCTATAATTATATTGAGTCTCTGCTCCCCGATGATATTTTCTTTATTACAACGCAGGAGCTGGAAGAGATGTTCCCTGACAAGACACCAAAGGAAAGAGAACACCGTATTGCAAGGGCCAAAGGAGCAGTTTTCATCTCCCAGATTGGAAAAGAGCTTGCCTCCGGTGAAAAGCACGACGGCCGCGCACCCGACTATGATGATTGGGAATTAAACGGAGATATTATCGTCTACTATCCTGTTCTGGACATCGCACTTGAATTGTCCTCCATGGGTATACGTGTGGATGAAGATGCACTGAGAAGGCAGTTAAAGCTTGCCGGCTGCGAAGAACGCGCCAGCCTGCCCTTCCAGAAATCCCTCCTGGAAGCAAAACTTCCTTATACAGTAGGAGGCGGTATTGGGCAGTCCAGAATCTGTATGTACTATCTCCGCAAGGCACATATCGGTGAGGTGCAGTCTTCCATTTGGCCGAAGGAGATAATGGACTGTGCGTTAGAAAATGGCATATATTTGTTGTAATAAATGGGGGGCTTGCAAAGGCCCCTGATTTTTTTATAAGAATAATCTAAATATGGTAAAGATTCCCGCAGATATGATAATTGTGACCGGAATTGTTGTAAACCACGCTGTCACCATGGTCTTGGCTGTGCTCCATTTTACTCCTTTTATCCGGTTTGCGGCACCTACCCCCATAATAGAAGAAGATATCACATGGGTTGTGCTTACAGGCATTCCGAAATATGTGGCCGCCTGAATGACCAGGGCTGATGAAACATCTGCCGCTACAGCATTTACAGGCTTCAGCTTCATAATCCGCGTGCCTACAGTTTTAATAACACGCCATCCGCCGATAGAAGTACCTAGGGCCATAGCCAGCGCACACAAGATCTGTACCCAGTGAGGAATTACTAGCTTGTCAAGATACCCATGTGCCACCAGTGCCATTGTAATGATACCCATCGATTTCTGGGCATCATTCGTTCCGTGTGAAAAAGCCTGTACCGCGGCAGTCAATATCTGAAGTCTGCGGAAAATAAAATTTGCTTTCCCCAGATTTGCTTTTTCAAATATTACTTTAAAAATGGAAAACACTACATAGCCAACTGATATGGCTGCAATAGGAGAAATGATCAGGAATAAAACCACCTTTCCCAAGCCCTTAAGTTCCACCGCAGAAGCACCTGCATCCGCCAGCGCCGCACCGGCCAGGGCTCCGATCAATGCATGGGAAGAGCTGTTTGGAATTCCAAAATACCAGGTAATCAGATTCCAGATAATTGCCGATAAAATAGCTGCAATCATGACCATGGAAGCATTAGAAATGTGGTTCAGATCCACAATATCTGTAGCAATCGTCTGCGCAACATTTGTAGAAACATTTGCCCCAATAAAATTCATAACAGCAGCAATGATAATTGCCTTTTTCAAAGTCAGGGCCTTTGTAGATACAGCTGTTGCAATTGCATTCGCAGTATCGTGAAACCCATTGATAAAATCAAATAGCAGAGCCAGCAGTATAATACAAATAACAATAGCCATCCTGTGCTGCCTCCTATAAATTCTTCATAATGACAATATCAAGCGACTTTGCAACCGCCTGACATGCGTCAACAGACTCTTCCAGCACCTGATACAAATCCTTGTACTGAATAATTTTAATAGAATCGGAATATTTTTTAAACAGACTGCGGATAGCCTTGCGCTCCAGAGTATCGCCCTCTTCTTCACTGGTCTTCACATTGATGGTGTGCTCCCTGACACACTTAAGCCGCCTCTGCACAAGAAGATCAATGGCAGTGTATAGTTCTGCGGTGCAAAACCCTATATGGATTCTGAAATCAGACATATAATTGTCCTCATCTGTCAGGCGGTACATATAATAGTAAGCAGAGGTTTCTTCAATACAATCTACAACATCATCCATTTTCTCTGCCAGTGTCAGTATATCTTCAGGATCGATAGATGTGATAAACGCTTTGTTTAGCTCCACATTAATCTTATGTAAAATGGTGTCCCCATCGCTCTCAAAATCTTTCACTTTTTCAGAAAAGACTTTCAAGTCTGATGGGGAATTGATTTTAAATTTGCTGAAATACTCCCCGCATTCTTTCATATTCTGCGCAAGGTCAAGCAACAGACTCATTATTTTGTCTGGTTTTTTCTTCATTCTTCCTTTATCCTCCGATAATCTTACCCAGAATATGATGTGCCTGCCTCAAAATTTCCACTAGTTTCCGGGTATTTTTCCAACGTAAAATGCTCTGCGGCGTTTCCAATTTTAGCACAAATTTCACGTAACTTCAATCGTTAGTATTAGAAGATGTATTGGGGAAGTCTTATAATTTCCCGAGAATTTGTCTTTTGTATTCCAGAAACTCCTCTGACAATGTAAAATCTTTTCTTCTTGGTTTTTTTTCCCGAATAATAATCTCGTATGTTATCCGCCCCGGCACGCCGGTCATAAGATAGATTCTGTCCGACAGCAGGATTGCCTCGTCAATATCATGCGTGATAAACAGCGTTGACAGATGAATCTTATCCATCACCTCGAGATACCAGCTGTGCATATCGCTTTTTGTCAGAGTATCCAGTGCGCTAAATGGTTCATCCAGCAGGGCTACATCCCGGGAAAACATGTAAGTCCGAAGCAGGGCAGCCCTCTGGCGCATCCCGCCGGAGAGCTGATAAGGATATTTCTTCTGACTGCCCTCCAGTCCAAATTCCCTGAAATATGGGTTTACCTTTTCCCTGGCCGCTTTCTTCTTTTCACCTTTAATCAGCAGGGGCAGAGCGGCATTATCTTCAATGCTTTTATAAGGCAGAAGCAAATCCTTTTGTAGCATATAACTGATATGTCCTGGCTGTCCGGTAATGTCTGTCCCATTTAATATCACATTTCCTTTATCCGGCAAATGCAAACCGGAAATTACATTGAACAGAGTTGTCTTTCCTCCACCGCTGGCGCCCAGAAGACAGACCAGTTCATTTTCGTGGAGTTCAACAGAAATGTCTTTTATTACGGGCTGTTTTTCATAGGAAAGCGTTACATTGTTTACAATCAATTTCGTCATTTCACCACCCCCTTAGTGTTTGGCTCTTATTCCAGATAGGCATTGGTAAACCCAGTGTTCTCAGGAATCCTTATCTCAGACAGATCATTTTCACTTATCCAGTTGTAAAATCTATTCCATCTGTCCGGATCTATATATCCCCACTGCTCTACCTCTGCCTTATATTGTTCATTTAAATAAGCCTGGCTTGCTGCTATCAGCTCCTTATCCAGCTCAGGGGCTGCCTTACTAAGGATATCCACTGCTTCCTCCGGATGGTTGATTGTAAACTCATAGCCCTTTTTTGTGGCGTTTAAGAAAGCTTTTGTCGTATCCGGATTTTCATTCATCCAATTTGTATTTCCAATGATAACCGGTGTATAGAAATCAAAGGTACTCTTAATATCTTTAAATGCGAAATAATCGGTGCCGAAATCTGCCAACTCTGAGGCAATGCCTGTCCAGCCGTAGAAAATCCAGATAGCATCCACAGATTTACTCTCCAATGCCGACACCTCATCCGTCACAGTACTCGGTATCAGTTCCACTTTGCTGAATTCCCCGCCATCTTCTTCCATCACGTTTTTTATCATTGCTTTTTCCAGGTCCTTGTCCCAGGTAGCGTATTTTTTACCCTCCAATCCCTTAGGTCTGTCCATTCCTTCGCCTTTTCGGGAAATAATTCCCGATGTGTTGTGCTGCACAACCGCTGCCACTGCTTCCACGGGTATGGCATTATCCCCGATTAATGCAGGCATCAGGCCATCCTGAGAGGAAATACCAAACTGAGCCTTTTTTGCCCCCACCAGCATTTCCGCACCGTCCTCCGGAGGCTGTACAATCTCCACATCCAGACCCTCATCTTCAAAGTATCCTTTTTCCTTTGCCACATATATTCCTGTATGATTCGTATTCGGAACCCAGTCTAGCACAAATGTGATCTTTTGTAAGTCACTCGATGGCTTTTCCTTCATTGCGCACCCCGCCATACTTCCGGCCAAAGCAGCAGCCAGCAGCACAGATAATATATTCTTTTTCATTTAGTTCTTCTCCTCTCAAAGTATCTCTACTTTCTCTCTTCCCACGGCATACATTTTTTCTGTGCAAGATTGACCAGTCCCATCAGCGCCAGACTGATGGCCGATATAAGGAAAATCACCGCAAACATTTTATCAAATGAAAATCCTTTCTTTACCCGGGTCATGTAAACTCCAAGCCCGTTAAAGCCTCCGAGCCATTCTGAAATCACCGCACCCACTACTGCGTAGGATGCCGAAATGCGGAGACTGGCAAAAAACTGCCCAAGAGCCCCCGGAAATTTAACTAATCTGAAAACCTGTATTTTGGATGCCCCCATGGAGCGCATCAGACTGATCATTTCCTTGTCTGCAGACTTGAAGCCATTCTGAAGACTTACTGTAATCGGGAAAAAGGTCGTAATTACAATTAAAATAACCTTGGGCAGCATTTCGTAGCCGAACCAAAGCACCAAAAGAGGGGCTATAGCAACCGTGGGGATTGTTTGTGTAAGAACAATAAGGGGATAAAAGGCCTGGTATAGTTTTTCGAATCGATCCATCAGCATTGCTATCACAAAGCCCACAGCCACTCCCATTCCAAGACCGATGAAAGCTTCCACAAGTGTCACCTTTGCGTTGCTCATCAAAAGCGGAAAATCTGAAATAAAAGCTTTTACCACATCCACCGGGGTGGGCAGCATAAATTTGGGAATAATTCCACTGCTGCCTGCCGCCTGCCATGTGGTTAATAACAAAAGAACTGTCAGTGCAGGCCATATCTCTGCCGGCCATGTATAACCGGCAGAAATCCTTTCTGTTGTTTGCTTTTTCATATTTTGTTTTTCCTTATCCCGTCTACTGGTGATGTTTCGTGATCTTTTTGTCTATGGTCAGTACCTCCCCTTCCGGCTTATATGACACTTTAATATACGCCGACACCGACGGTGCCCCTGCACGGACTGCGATGTGCTGGCATTCTTTTACAATTTCCATCAGTTCATCATAATCTCCCTCTATGGCCGTCTCACATGGACCCACATAGTAATTTAAACCTGTGCTTTTGATATAAGCAATTACCTCATCTACAATACGGATTACCTCTTCATCACCTGCCACACCTGGCAGAACCTGGATTGCTACACTTGCATTCATTTTGTCTCCTCCTGAATAATGATATTTTTTGGTAACTGTTCCGAATGAATAAAATCTGGCCTGACCTTTTTTAGCATAAAGAAAAGCCCCATCAGATAACCTGATGAGACTCGCATTCGTAAATTTATGTATTGCACTTTCCTACGCTGGCATTATCCAGATCAGGTTATAAGGTCAAAGACGCATATAGTCTTAATCTCAGCCGGCTTGCACCAGCCCCCTTGTTGCTTATTCAATTCTTTATTCAGTTTATCCCTTTTAGGGGATAAAGTCAAGATTTTAACCGTATACCTTTCCTGCTATTTTGAAAAGTTATTTTCGGAAGGAAGAAAAGAGCCCCTTTTTCTTATAAGTTGCCTTAGAAACAGCCGCTACATCATATCCGGTATCACCGATTACTTTCCTTAAGTCTGCATCATCAATATCCTTCTCCGACAGAATCACCGTCTGATTTTTACTGTGAGAAGAAGTGACCTTCTTTACCGAAAAAGCTTTCCTCACCGCATCATTGATATGTGTTTCGCACATGCCGCACTGCATGCCATCTACCTGCACCTTTATCTCAATCACTTTAAAACTTCCTTTCTATATATTTCTGCTGCTTATTTTGATTTCCTGCCTCAGTCTTGTGGTTAGCGTTTCCTAACATCCTTATGGTAGCACATATAGATTCTTTTTGTCAACAATTCATGCAGAAAGAGAAAAGCAAAGATGCTAGGATTGATAAAGTCCCGGCACCTTTGCCTTTAGAAAAAGAACTTTAAGAATATTCTGAAAATGGTGCTCAAAAGGGTCAGTCCCCTTTTAATACAGTCCAGATGGTTCTTCGCTGAGGTTAATCAGAATACTCTTCATCTGGGTGTAGTGATCCAATATGACCTTGTGGGTCTCTCGCCCGATACCGGAAGCTTTGTAGCCGCCGAAAGGTGCTCCCTCGGGAATGGAGTTATATGTATTCACCCACATACGTCCTGTCTCGACTGCTCTGGCAACGCGTATGGCACGGTTGATATCTCTGGTCCATACAGCTCCGCCCAGTCCATACTCGCTGTCGTTTGCCATTGCAATGACATCTTTTTCGTCCTTAAATTTGATGACACATGCCACAGGTCCGAAGATCTCCTCCTGTGCCACTCTCATGTCGTTTTTAACATCACCGAGAAGCGTAGGCTGCATGAATGCTCCCTTATCCAGACCGTCCTCTCCGATTCTTTCACCGCCGCAGAGTACCTTGGCTCCTTCTTTTCTGCCGACTTCTACATAACCCAGAATTTTATCCAGCTGTCTTTCATTGACCTGGCTCCCCATCTGAACATCCTGCTCCCACGGAACGCCTACTTTCACCTGATTAAAACGTTTTGCAGCCTCCTCTACAAACTTATCATAAATGCTCTCCTGAACAAATACCCTGGAACCCGCACAGCATACTTGACCCTGATTAAAAAGAATGCCCATCTGCAGTCCGTCCATAGCCATCTCCCAGTCGCAGTCTTCAAAGAAGATATTGGCTGATTTACCGCCCAGCTCCAAGGTAGAAGGAATCAGCTTTTCTGCCGCTGCAAGAGCAACATTTCTGCCTACTTCTGTTGAACCTGTAAATGCCAGTTTCCGAAAGCCTTTATGCTGCAGCATATATTCTCCTGATTTAGAACCTGCCCCTGTAATAACATTGAATACACCAGCAGGGATTACGTCCTCCACCAGTTTTGCCAATTCGAGGATACTAAGAGGTGTGGAACTGGAACTCTTAAATACAGTACAACAACCGCTTGCCAGAACAGGTGCCAATTTCCATGCGCCCATCAAGAATGGGAAGTTCCACGGAACTATCTGCCCTACAACTCCCAGTGGTTCTCTCAAAATAATACTCATAGTATGCTCATCCAACATCTTGGCACTGCCTTCCTCTGCCATAATACACCCTGCAAAATAGCGGAAATGCTGCGCTGCCATAGGAATATCAACACCCAGAGTCTCCCGGACAGGTTTCCCATTGTCCACAGACTCAATCATTGCCAGCCTTACTTTGTTCTCATCAATGATATCTGCAACCTTATTTAGAATAGCAGCCCTCTCATTGACCGATACATGTTTCCACGATTCAAATGCCTTCCAGGCCGCCTGGACCGCTTCGTCCACGTCCTCCTTTGTTGCCTCTGCGCACTCTGCCAACACTCTGCCATCAGCCGGACAGGTGGTTTTAAAAGTCTTTCCATCAGAAGCATCCTTCCATTTTCCCCCAATAAATAACTGATATTTTTCTTGAAGTCCTAAATCCTGCATAATAACCTCTCCTTTCTCAGTCAACGCACTACATTTCAGTAAAGCCCTTATCTCAAAGCAAAAACGTTTGTACGTCGCAATTGTTCTTAGACTTCAGCATCTTTTTAACTGATGTTATACTTTCATTATACTTAAGAATTTAAGTCTGTCAATTTAAATAATATTTTAACATAGTCTGGAAATTATGTTGATATTTTCTTAACACTTTATCTTAACCTGAATTGAAAGAATTCAGAAAACCTGTTATACTTGAAGAACAATAAAAAGCCGTAAAAGGCAAGGAGGTACATAGTATGAATGTCATTGAAGGTTATATGCCATATCGTGGATACAAGACCTATTACCGCATTGTTGGGGAATGCAAAGGTAATAAAAAGCCGCTGGTTTTACTTCATGGAGGTCCCGGTTCCACCCACAACTATTTTGAAGTACTGGACAGGCTTGCTGATGAAGGCCGCGCAATTATCTTTTACGACCAGCTTGGCTGCGGCAACTCTTATGTGGAGGGACATCCGGAACTCTGGTGCTCCGATACATGGGACAACGAGCTGATTGAACTGAGAAAACATCTGAAACTGGATCAGGTTCATCTGCTGGGACAGTCCTGGGGAGGCATGCTGGCAATTGAATATCTCTGTGATTACAAACCGGAGGGTGTTCAATCTGTAATCCTTTCCAGTACCCTGCCTGCCGCAGAGCTCTGGGCTCACGAGCAGCACCGCTTAATTAAACTAATGTCCGGGGAAGACCAGGAGGCCATTGCAAAGGCAGAAAAATCCGGCAACTTTGACGACCCGGATTACCTGGCTGCAAATGACAGATTTATGCTTCTTCACTGTGCAGGTGAAGTGACAGAGGATTCTCCCGAATGCCTGCGCCGTCCGAAAAAATCGGGTGCAGAAGCTTATGTAGCAGGATGGGGTCCAAATGAATACAATCCAACCGGAAGCCTGGGTGGATGGGATTACCGGGATAAAATCGGCGGTATCAAAGAACCAGCCCTGATTATCAGCGGAACAAATGATCTGTGCACACCGCTTGTTGCAAAGACAATGTACGATGCTATTCCGAATTCCAGATGGGAACTGTTTGACGGATGCAGACATATGTGCTTTGTAGAAGAAAATGATAAGTACTGCAGGCTTGTCAACGAATGGATGGAAAAATACGATTAAAGAAAAGGCAGGTGAACCGCTCACCTGCCCTTTTCTTTAATAAATTATCTTCTAAGCATCTCCCATTCATTCATTTGGAACCTTTTCACCGTGATTCCGGTGATTATATATAAACATAATAACCGCCATCGAACAAATTACCAGATATCCTGCCCAGCTCAGAACGTCTGGAATCTGTCCGAAGATCATAAAGCCTAAGAGGGCTGAAAAAATAATCTGTGAGTAGTCGTACACAGAGATTTCTCTGGCCGGAGCATGGAAATATGCTGCAGTAATAGAAAACTGTCCTCCGGCTGCGCTCAGGCCCGCCAAAAGTAGATATACAAGCTGCATTCCACTCATCGGGTGATAGTTAAAAGCCATCAATCCCAGAGATACAAGGCAGGAGACAGAAGAGAAAACGAAGACAACAAAGGGACCGCTTTCTCCATTTTCCCCCAGTACCCTTACAAACGTGTAGGCGACGCCTGCCCCCAGGCCTCCCAGCAGTCCAATCAGTGCCGCAGGAGACTGAAAAATCGCTGTAGTTGGTTTGATGATTAAAAGACTTCCAAGGAAAGCTGTCACTACAATTGCCGCCTGAGCAGGCTTTATTTTTTCTTTCAATAGAAAATAACTAAAGACAATTGCAAAAAACGGTGACATCTTATTCAGCATAGAAGCATCCGCTAAAACCAGCCTGTCAATCGCATAGTAATTGCAGAAAATTCCTAACGTACCGGCTATCGAGCGAAGCAGCAGATATTGAATGTTTTCTTTTTTACCAGAAAACCAAGTCCTTTCTTTTTTCAAAATAATCAGTGCAAATACGACCGCTACCAAATTTCTGAAAAAACTTTTCTGCACGAAGGGCAAATCCCCCGACAAACGCACAAACATATTCATCATGGCAAAACAAAATGCCGATATTACAATATAAATAATTCCCAAATACTTTTTCTTCATGAACCTTTTTTCCTTTCACAATATCACAGCCGTTCTGAAGGATTGATGCCTGTAAATTGGCAGAACAGATTTCTGTAAAATTCTGCGTAAATACTTCCTCGGGGCCAGATAAAGGTAAAGTCATGATAAATCTGGCAGTTCTTCAGATTTATCAGCTTTAGCGCGCCCTCTTTTAATTCCTTTTTAACTGCAGTTTCATACAAAAATGTGATTCCTAACCCTGCCTTTACCAGTTCTTTAATTGTGTGGAGATTTCCAATTTCTGCTGTTTTTTCAAAGTCCTTCAGCCCATAATTCTGGGAATCCAAAAAGCGTTCCAGTACTTCCCTTGTTCCGGAGCCCGGTTCTCGTAAAAGCAGGCGCTCACCAAATAAATCCTCCAGACGCTCTATCTTCCTTTGAAAGTAGTAAGAGAAACCGCATACTGCCACAAACTTTTCTGTGGAATAGTGAAGAAAATCATATTCTGTCTTCTTAAAAAAACCTTCGACTACAGCAAAATCTATTTTCCCTGTATCCAACCTTTTCAAAAGCTCCTGTGTATTTGCCACCTCCATGTGGAGCTGCACTTCCGGAAAGGCCAAAAGATAATCTTGAAGTACTTTCGGCATCACTACTTCTCCCACTGTCATTGTGGCTCCAAACCGAATCTCTCTCTTTCCCCCGGGCAGATGTGCCAGCCTGCTTTTCAAGGACAGTTCATCATGCAGCATAGTCAGTGCCGCACTGCGCAGCATCTCCCCTTGCTCTGTCAGTCTCAATTTCTTTCCTTCATAGGCAAACAGTCGGACCTTATAATATTTTTCCAGATACCGCACATGCTGGGACACCGCCGGCTGTGTAATATTCAGTTCTTCCGCCGCTCTTGTAAAATTCATACAATCGCAGACTTTTAAAAATGTTTTCATGCGAAAATCCAGCATAACTTTACTCCTCACACTACAATTCCCTAAAACGCTTTCTTCAAGACAAGTTTCCTTTATTGAAAACCCCAGTAATAACTATAACATATTTTTATCTTAAAATAAATATATATAATTTTAGATTATACTCAAAATATGATATCATACTTTTGGTAACTATAACAGAAAGTGAGGATTTCAAGTATGAACTTTATAAAACAAAAGGGCCCTGGTATTTTATTTTGCCTTATCATCGCACTGCCTTCCTGGTTTCTAGGTCAGGCGGTTCCGGTAGTGGGCGGGCCTGTGTTCGCCATATTGATCGGGATGATTCTGACCCTGATCATCCACAAAAAGGATTCCCTGCAGCCGGGCATTACCTTCACCTCCAAAAAGATTCTGCAAACAGCCGTTGTATTTCTTGGATTTGGCATGAACCTGGCAGAAATTCTTGCAAAGGGCCGGCAATCCCTTCCCATTATTATTGCAACAATCAGCACCTCCCTGATTATTTCCTTTATTTTATATAAGGCACTGAAGCTTCATCCCAACAGTGCAGTATTGGTGGGGATCGGTTCTTCTATCTGCGGCGGATCCGCAATCGCCGCTACAGCTCCTGTAATTAAAGCGACAGATGAAGAGGTTGCTCAATCCATATCGGTCATCTTTCTGTTCAATGTAATCGCCGCGCTGATTTTTCCCGCACTGGGCGGACTTCTCCACCTGAGCAATGAAGGGTTCGGTCTTTTCGCAGGTACAGCCGTCAATGATACTTCATCCGTAACAGCTGCTGCGGCAGCCTGGGACGGCATACACGGCAGCAACACACTGGAAGCCGCCGCAACAGTAAAAATGACACGTACTCTGGCTATTATTCCCATTACGTTGATACTGGCCGCCTACAAAGGAAGAAAAGAAAAAGAGACTGAAGGATCCACCTTCAGCCTCAAAAAAACATTTCCGTATTTTGTTCTTTTCTTTGTGCTTGCCTCCATTGTCACCACAGTATTTCGTCTCCCGTCTGAGACAACTGCTCCGCTGAAAGATTTAAGCAAATTCCTGATTATAATGGCAATGGCGGCAATCGGGCTCAATACAAACATTGTAAAGCTAGTAAAGACAGGCGCAAGGCCCATATTTACAGGCTTTTGCTGCTGGGTCGGCATAGCATTTGTAAGCCTCCTTATGCAGCACCTCCTGGGGGTATGGTAATATCTGCAATATCCACCAGCGTCAGCTTGTGTATATCTGTATTTTCCAGACTGGTGATCAGTGCCCGGGCCGTATCTATGGCCGTCAATACATTCACCCCCGTCTCAATGGCATTTCTCCTGATAACAAATCCGTCCTTCGAGTGCTCCGCTCCCTGGGCGGGTGTATCAATTACCAGGTCTATTTCATGCCCCAAAATCAAGTCCAGAAGGTTGGGGGACTCCTGTTCTATCTTGCGGACCGGGATTGCCTTCATTCCGCCTGCCTGTAAGGCCTTGGCCGTATTCCTTGTGGCAAAAACGCGGTAGCCTATTTTTTCAAACCTGCGCCCCAATTCCACCGCCTCCGGCTTGTCCTCGTCACGCACAGTCATAATCATATTTTTATATTTCGGCAGACGGATTCCGGCTCCCAGAAAAGCTTTGTACAGGGCTTCATCAAAGGTTTTTGCAACCCCTAAGCATTCTCCCGTTGATTTCATTTCCGGCCCTAAACTGATGTCCGCACCCCGGATTTTTTCAAAGGAAAACACGGGCATTTTAACTGCAACATACTCTCCTTCCTTCTGAAGTCCCGGCGTATAACCCAGTTCTCTGATTTTACTTCCGATGATAACCTTTGTTGCCAGAGGCACAATAGGAATTCCTGTCACTTTGCTGATATAGGGCACAGTGCGGCTGGAGCGCGGGTTTACTTCAATCACATATACATCGTCTTCCCCGCAGACAATGAACTGAATATTGATCAGCCCTATGACATGGAGAGATTTTGCCAGCCGCCTTGTATATTCGGCAATCTTTTCCTTCGCCTTCTTTGTCAGACTTTGAGCAGGGTAAACAGAAATACTATCGCCGGAATGGATTCCCGCACGCTCCATATGTTCCATAATTCCCGGAATCAGGATATCTTCACCGTCACACACGGCATCGACCTCAATTTCTTTCCCCTCCAGATATTTGTCTACCAAAATCGGATGGTCCTGGGCTATCCTGTTGATAATGCCGATAAATTCATCAATATCGAGAGCACTGATAGCAATCTGCATCCCCTGTCCGCCCAAGACATAGGAGGGACGAACCAGCACCGGATATCCCAGCCTGTTTGCCACCTCTTTTGCTTCATCCGCAGTAAATACAGTTCCTCCTGTGGGACGTGGTATCTCACATTCTCCCAAAATTTTATCAAATAATTCTCGGTCTTCAGCCTTATCTACGTTCTCCGCAGATGTCCCCAGAATAGGCACGCCCATCTTCATCAGGCTTTCCGTCAGTTTAATAGCAGTCTGTCCGCCAAACTGTACCACAGCTCCGTCAGGCTTTTCCAAGTCTACGATACTCTCCACATCCTCCGGTGTCAGAGGTTCAAAATAGAGCTTATCAGCGATATCAAAATCTGTGCTTACAGTCTCCGGGTTATTATTTATAATGATTGTGTCATAGCCTTCTTTAGAAAATGCCCAGGTACAGTGTACGGAGCAGAAATCAAACTCAATTCCCTGCCCGATGCGGATGGGACCGGAACCGAGCACCAGTACCTTCTTGCGCCCGTCTGTTTCTTTTACTTCGTTCTCTCTGCCGTATACAGAGTAGTAATAAGGTGTTGCGGCTGCGAACTCTGCAGCACAAGTGTCCACCATTTTGTAGGCTGCCACAATGTTGTTCTCCTGGCGCATATCATGGATTTCTCTTTCTGTCTTTCCTGTGAGCTTTGCGATTACATCGTCCGGGAATTCTATTTTCTTTGCATCTAGCAGTAGTGCTGGAGTAAGCTCTTTTATCTTCAGGGCCTGCTCCATCTCCACAATAATGGCAAGCTTGTCAATGAACCAGTTATCTATCTTTGTAATATCATGTATCGTATGATAGCTTATGCATCTCCGGACCGCCTCTGCAATCCGCCAGATGCGTATATCATCCACAATCTCCAGCTCTTCCAGCAGTTCTTCTTCCGATAGTCCTGTGAAATCATAGGACATGAGACTGTCCACATGCTGCTCCAGGGAGCGGATTGCCTTCATCAGTGCTCCTTCAAAATTGTCACAGATGCTCATCACCTCACCGGTCGCTTTCATCTGAGTTGTCAACGTTCTTTTTGCACTGATAAACTTGTCAAAAGGAAGCCTTGGAATCTTTACCACACAGTAATCCAGCATAGGCTCAAAACTTGCATAGGTCTTGCCTGTAATGGCATTTTTAATCTCATCCAGTGTATAGCCAAGAGCAATCTTTGCCGCCACCTTCGCTATCGGATACCCGGTAGCTTTGGAGGCCAGTGCAGAAGAACGGCTGACACGGGGATTCACTTCAATCACACAGTACTCAAAACTCTCCGGATTTAGAGCATATTGTACATTACAGCCCCCGGTGATTTTCAGTTCACGGATGATATTTAATGCAGAAGTACGCAGCATCTGGTACTCCTTATCTCCCAGAGTCTGGGACGGAGCCACTACAATACTGTCCCCGGTATGAACACCCACAGGATCAATATTTTCCATATTGCAGACAGTAATACAGTTGCCTCTGCCGTCACGCATCACCTCGTATTCAATTTCCTTCCAGCCGGCAATACAGCGCTCCACCAGGACCTGCCCCACCCGAGAAAGCCGCAGCCCGTTTTCCAGAATTTCTATGAGCTGGTTCGGAGTCGCTGCAATGCCGCCGCCGCTTCCGCCAAGAGTATAGGCCGGACGAAGTACAACAGGATATCCTATTTCAGCCGCAAATGCAAGCCCGTCCTCTACATTTTCCACAACAAGAGAGGGGGCTACAGGTTCCCCGATTTTTTCCATAGTGGCCTTAAATTCCAGACGATCCTCCGCCTTCTTAATTGTATCTGATGTAGTTCCTATGAGACGGACATCATTGTTCTTAAAAAATCCTTTCTCATCCAGTTCCATTGCCAGATTTAAACCGGCCTGTCCTCCAAGCGTTGGCAGCACACTGTCCGGTTTTTCCTTTTTTATCAGCTGTTCCACTACCTCCACGGTAAGAGGCTCAATATATACTTTATCTGCAATATCCTTATCCGTCATAATTGTGGCCGGGTTTGAATTGAGCAGAACTACCTCAACCCCTTCTTCCTTCAGGGAGCGGCAGGCCTGGGTTCCTGCGTAATCAAATTCTGCTGCCTGACCGATGACAATCGGACCGGATCCAAGGACTAGAACTTTTTTAATACTGTTATCTTTTGGCATTATTCTGCTCCCTCCATCATATCCATAAATCTGTCAAACAAATAACCCGAATCCTGTGGACCCGGACATGCTTCCGGGTGAAACTGAACGGTAAATATATTTTTTCCTTTATACTCAAGGCCTTCATTCGTCTTGTCATTTACATTCACAAATGCCGGGGCAGCAATATTGGGATTCATGCTCTTATCATCCACCACATAACCGTGGTTCTGGGAAGATATGTATACCCTGCCTGTCTTCAAGTCCTTAACCGGATGGTTGCCGCCTCTGTGTCCGTACTTTAGCTTATAGGTGGACGCACCTAAAGCAAGGGCCATCAGCTGATGTCCCAGACAAATTGCAAAAATAGGAATATTCGTTTGATATAGCTTCTTGATTTCTTCGATAATAGAAATGCAGCCTGCCGGATCTCCCGGACCGTTGGAAAGCATGATACCGTCAGGATGAGCTGAAATGATTTCTTCTGCAGTTGTATGAGCGGGGTAAACGATCACCTCACAGCCCCGTTTATTTAAAGACTTGGCAATATTATTTTTGGCACCTAAATCCAAAAGCGCAACTTTCTTCCCGCTCCCCGACAGTACATATTTCTCACTGCTGGTTGCCTTTGAAACCACATCCCCCATTTGATAAGCTTTCAGTTTTGGAAGGATTTCTTCCAGATTATAGTTCTCATTGGTGGTAATCATCCCGTTCATTGTACCCTTTTCCCGCAAAACCTGAGTGAGCGCCCGGGTATCTATATCCGAAATTCCCGGGATACCCTGCTCTATCAAGAAATCTTGAAGGGTCTTCTCACAGCGGAAATTGCTGGGCAAACGGGACAATTCCCGCACTATGTAACCATCCGGCCAGACCTTCTTTGATTCCATATCCGGTGTGATCCCGTAATTTCCAATCAGCGGATAAGTCATAACCACAGCCTGCCCCGCGTAAGAAGGATCAGTTAACACCTCCAGATAGCCGGTCATAGAGGTATTAAATACAATTTCACTTATCATATCTTTATCTGAACCCATATGCTTCCCTTCAAACACTGTTCCATCTTCCAGTATCAAAAACGCTTTCATATATGCACTCATTCCTTCCTTTTATGCTGCTTACACAGTACTTGCCTAAATTGTCAAGATTATACTACAAATGAGCACAGAATTCAACAAGTTTTTATAATATATCGAAAGTTGAAAATACGCAGGCATCCGGTTGTTACCGCCACTTCGAGACAATCGTTCGTTTTCAGCACAGACTCGAACAGGAATCCTATGAATACAACCATCTCGTTATAAAACCCCTGGAAATATGCGTTTTCCAGCAGCATTCATGATGCGGTTAATTCTTTCCTTCTCATACCCATAAGCTAAAACGGTCTCATTCCTTTAGATATTATAACGTACCCTTTTCTTATAATACTTCCATCTTCTCCAATATCCGCTGATAAAAGGACTCATCTGTTTCGTTCTTTTTTAATGTTTCCAGTATGACTCCGTCTTTCAGTAATATAATCTTCTCACAGCGTGACGCCATCTTGGGATCATGGGTCACCATAACAACTGTCTTCTCATATTCCTGATTGATTCTCAGCAGTGCATCTATCACTATCTTTCCTGACTTTGTGTCCAGATTTCCCGTAGGTTCATCTGCCAGTATCAAATCCGGATTGTTGATGAGTGCACGGCAGATTGCCACTCTTTGTTTTTCTCCGCCTGACAGCTCATAGGGATCCTTTTCGAGTAATGTATCAATCTGGAACTGCTCTGCCATTCGTTTGGTTCTTTCAGCCATTGTCTCTGATTTTTCCTTATCCAATATCAAGGGGAGCATAATGTTTTCCTTTACGGACAGACTATCCATCAGATAGAAGTCCTGAAACACAAACCCTATCTGCTTTCTTCTAATATCGGCAAGCTCATCTGAATGAAGGCCCTCTGTATCTTTTCCCATAAACTTCAAAGTGCCGTCTGTCTGCCTGTCAATTAAACCAAGCACCTTCAGTAAGGTTGTCTTGCCACACCCGGATTTTCCCATAATCCCGAGGAAATCCCCATTCTCCACCTGGAAGCTGATGCCTTTCAATACCTTGATATCGTCCCTCTCTCCATTCGAAGATTGCTTCTCATAATTTCTTATTAGCTCATTTACCTCCAGCACCTCTGTTTCTCTCATTCCGCCTGCCTCCATATCCATTTTTTCATCTGAAAGTACCAGAATATCCATATTCCCAGATAAATAAAATACACAATCATGCCTGTGTGTATAAACATACTCACCTCTGCGGCACTATAAAGTCTTGCCTTCACTGTGAGTGCTGCAAACACTGCTCCCCCGCAGGTTCCAATCAGTAGAGGGAACGCCACAAACGGTTTCATCTGCCCTGCCAGTGCACGCTTTATTTCTTTTTCCCTCATGCCAAGCTTTTTCAGGAAAGTGTTCTGCCAGCTTATTTCCTTTATTTCAGACTCCAGCTTCACATAATATTGGAACAATCCCATAACAGTCAGTAAGAGTACCGTAAACAGGTATACCAGCTTCCTGAAAAATATTTCCGTTCCGGTATCCACCATCATCTGCTGTTTCCCGTAGAATTGATGAATGGATTCATCCCACTCTCTGTCATACGCATATTTCTTTTCCAGGTACTGCATACTTTTAAGCAGGCCGGCATATTCCTTTTCCGGCACAGAAAAGCAAATTAAATTGGTCGGACCCTCCGTCATATTGGAAGTATGACTTGCTGTATAGGTTTTCCATTCATCCCAGGAAGCATTCTCCCGCTCACTCCACTGCTTGCCATTATAGGAAGTAATTTTATGATACTCCTGTTCAAAATAAGCGTCATTAAAGACAATCAGACTATCCTCCATCCCCTGATGAAATGCACCGGTCAATATATCCCGTTCCTCACTTTTCACCTTCCAGATTGGGAAAACATTGTCTATATCATCTGTATTATAAAATGTAAGGGGTTGTCCAATTCTCAATCTCTTTTCAAGCCTGGCCGTATCCCAGTCAATGGTATGGGCTTTCACAGACAGATCCTGCTGATATACTACATGTATCTCTGGACCGGACAAATTCAGATCTTTCGGAACCTCTCCCACAGCCTCCTTCAGATCCCGGTAGGTTGATTCAGAAATAGCTATATGCTGCCCCTGAGGCCATTGGATTGGCCGTGCTGGTCCCCAGGATTTCAATTTGTCGCTCCCGTACACGGAAGTCATACGAAACATAGGATACACTTCTTCTTTCGCATTATGCTTCCCCGCTATATCCGCAAGGGTTTCCGTGTCCGCATCATAAGCGGTACAGACAATATCGTAGGGATATAGATCTGCTGTATTCTGTTTCACAAAAGCTCCTGTGAGCTGCACAGCAAATACAGCCAATATAAAAAATTGGATTACGGATAGATAAAACAAATTCAAAAAACTCTTCTTATACCTGTAGTAAAAGGGACGGCTGGAAATCAATTTCTTATTGTATCGGTTCCTGTCTCTTTCTAACCTGTTCAAATAAAGTATTATACCTCCGGCCAAAAGAAATAAAATCCCCAGCACACTGAAAATATGGATATACATACTTTCTGCCCAACTTCTTAAAGAGTACCACAATATTCCCATAGCAGCAAATGCAATACCGATGCCAATGAGCAGCGGGGCATACTTCCTGCTGCGCTTTTCTCTTTGTACTTCTGCATTCATGTCCGTAGAACGGGCAAGACTCAATATATTCTCCTGATTTAAGCCCAGTGCCAGAATCAGGGCAGTCAGATATCCCGCTATGCCAAGACCAATTGCTTTGCCGCTGACTACAGAGCCAAGCACAGTTTTCACTCCATTATGAAAAAGACTGGTCTGCCAGATTTCCTTGATAAGATAAGATATGCTGCCTCCAAGTACCAATCCGGCTGCACCCGACAATAAAGCATTTATCCCAAATACAATAGCAGACATCAGATAAACTGTGCTGCTGCGCATCCCAAGAATCGTAAACAGACGAATGGACTTTTTCTGCTCCCGGATATAGCAGGAAACAATCATCGTCAGCATCAGAATCAGAAGAACAAACATCAAAATCCCTGCGTGCAGAAAAATCTTCACAAGCCCATTTCCGAACAGAATGTCTTCTTTTTCGTGAACGCCTGTAAACAGGCTGTACATTGTCAGCATGATATAGATGCAGGCTGATGAAAGAACTCCGCCTGCCTGCAGGATTCTCTTACCATACTTTCCGTAAGTATCATTCTTTCGAACGATTCTAAAAAACTCTGCCGGATACCTTCCTGGGAAGTAGCGCACCCTTCTTTTCTCTTCCTTCTCTTCCCGCTCCCGTGTTTTCTGCTCCTCATAGGCTGCATTGATTACATCCCGCTCCTCCAGCCAGCGTCCACCCATATAATCAACAACAGTCAATAGGACATTTATCAGCAACCAGGGTTGAAGTGAGATATACATAGGCAAAACATATCCCAGCAATCCTGCCATTGGCAGAAATGTAAAGACCCGTTGATTTTTCTTCTTGATAAGCCAGAGAGAGCGGATCAAATAAAGAGTACTAATGGCAAAAGCGGGAATTAATAAATACAGACTTATGCTCTCTTCTCCACTTTTGAACATAGAGCCTCCTTCTCGGAGGTTAAAAATTATATCCCATGTAGAATAATACCCGTCAAATATTTCATATTTTTCGAAAAAAACACTTAAAAAAATTAAAAACCCAACGACAATCCTGAAACGCCGTGCCTTTTGTTCTGCCTTCATTTTTCCCCATTCCTGGCAGCACAATGCCCCTTTTCAATAGGATCAATCCTGCTAAAATTCCTATAAAAAAGGAGCCTTGCTTTTTACCGCCTGTTAAACTTAAATACTATACCGATCTGCCAGTCCTCTGTTTCTTTTTATCCGGATTTATAATTCTGGCCGAAATACACAGTACCATAACCAATAAAAGTATCGTAATCATGCCTGCTATTACAAACGTAGGAATCACTCTTTGCCCCGGCATTTGTGGAATTCCGGACCATGCAGCTGCAGCTAGAAAAACCCCAAATAAAGTGAGCAAACCATATATCCATCTCATAAGGACTGCATGCGTACTTCTCTTCTTGTCATCAGACATTTCTCCACCTCCAAACTTGTAAGTGTTTCGAGTTAACTTCTATAGGATAATTATACTCTAAAACTCTGATTTGCATAGTAAATTACGCAGTTTTTGAAAAATATATATTTGACACTGCTTGAAAGCGGTAGGCGGCTGGTCCTTCTTCAGAGGGACTGAACCCTCTGATTACATAGAACTCTCCGAAAGGGGAAATCTGAGAAAGGAGGGCCACTTTTATGCGTGATTTTGACTTTATTTTAATGTTCTTTCTTTTTCTACTGGTAATTCCAGAAAATGGTAATCTTATCCATCACGTCATCTTCCACATAAGTATACTGCACTGTCTCCAACTCATAGTGCTCCAGCAGATTCTGGGCTGCATTCTGCACCAGACCGTTAAGGATACCGTCGTGGGCCTGCTGATACAGTGTGTCACTGGCAAATTTGCATGTGAAGGAGCTCTCCTTTTTATAGATAGTCTGGTTCATATCCTCGAGAAGCTGTTCCGGATGAAATTCTTCGTAATACATACCGTTTAATTTATAGTAATTTAGATCCATAGAACTGCAGGCCGGATAGCTGACTTCTGTGTCCATGGTATGATTTTTCAAAATCTCCGCGTCACTGCAGCAGAGGTAATCGTAATTGGTGCTTTTATCAGGTATATTTTCCCCGCTCTCGGCCTCAAGAAACACAGGATCTCCAAAGGTAACATCCATCTGATAATACTGCCCGCCGCATTTCACGATATTCCATGCATGTGCTCCCTGTTCCGGAATCGTTCCGGTCACGTAAATGCATTCTATACCCAGCTTTTGCAGAAGGTACTGGGCTGCACGGGAATAGCCGGCACACACAGAAGATTTTCCCACAAGGGCGCTGTAAATATTCTGATTGTCCGGGGCTTCCAGATTGTAGCCTACCGTATCCACAAGATACTCAAAAATATATCTTACCTTATCATACTCTGTCATTTCACCGGTGATTCCGGATAGGCAGTCGTTTACTGCTTTATCTATCCGCGATTGTCTCTGTTTCTTTTCCTCCCCCGTATACAGGTACACCGGCTGGATTTCCGAATAGTCCGCATAGCTTGTCATTTGCATTTCACCGCCGCACCAAAACAGCTCCGGTCTGTCGCAAAAAATGAAACTGCTGACTTTCTTGAGAGTCTCCACATTCGACGAATGCACATATATGGAGTCTGAAGATTCCAATATTCCCTGATAAATTTCAGTATAAAGCTTCTGCTCCTCATTGGTCAGCTGCTGATAATAATACCCGCCTGTCATGACATCATCGGGTACTTTGATTTCTTCAAAGGGTACGCTCTCTTCATGTCCCGCCTGCAGCTTCACAGTCTCAACAACCTCTTTTGCGGATATAAATATTCCGGGAAACTGTTTTAACGCTGCTGTTCCCATACCTGATAAAATGCAGATTATAAGTAAAGCTCCAAGGAATGTCAGCATTTCTTTTCTTTTTCGTCTTTTTCTTCTATTCGCCATTTTTCGTCCTTTTCTTTCCCGTTATGCACAATTATGTGTTATGATATTAATGCGTTGTTTTTTGACATTCAGCAAAATATCAATGAGATAGTGCACTAGGCAGGGAGGGTGATGCAAATGATGCATGTATTTTATTGCATAAAATGTAAAAGGTACCGCTTTACCAATAACCAGTCAAACGCATTTTGCTGCGGTCAGGCAATGTATCTTGTAGATGTCGCATTTACGGAATTTGTTCAAATGAATAAAGAAGAAAGGGAGAATTACCTTAAAATTTACTCCCTGGCTGAGTAAACGCACAGGGAGGCCGCCACATCAGTGTTCATGTGGCAGCCTCGTCAACAATATACCAACATCCCTCTGACTGCTATCAGTTTTTAAGCCAACTCTGCTATTCTGGATACAGCAACATATATCTCGGATATTTTATACCATGTACTGTAGTCTACCGTCCCTGACTGGGGCAATCCAAAAATAGACTGAAATACTCTTACAGCATCTGCCGTTGCCGGTCCGTATACCCCATCCGCAGTTACTCTGGGGATCGCGGGATACGCCCCAGCTATAGTATTAAGCTGCTCCTGTATCTGTCTTACTTTGTCTCCGCTGGCTCCATTTTCCAGCAAATATCCCGGCCAGGAGGACGGAACCCCCGATACTTCCGGCGCTAAGTTGATATACATATCATCTCCGTAAAAATGACGCAGTATCTCAATCGCTGAATATCCCTCCTCACCGAGAGACATGGAACCCCACTGTGTAAGCCAGCCGGGGCAGGTTACACGGCGCCCGTCACAGTATTGTGTCAGGATAGGCTGCCTGACATTTGGCCTGGACAAATAGTTTGCGAATACCTCATCCACAATCAGCGAAATCGTATTGAAATAATTTCTTCCGGACATCCACTTGTGGTCGAATGCCGTGGAGGATGTAATTGTAAAGTTGTATCCTTTGTTGCGATACCACTCAGTGTAAACACGATTCAATGTAAAGGACATAATCGCCAGGACATTTGCCCGTATACTATTTTCCGGCCAGGTGGCATAGACTTCACTGGAAGCTACATTTTTAATGTAATCTCTATATCTCACATAGTAGTTCTGTGCGGTAGTATCCGAAGGTACACCGTCATGCACAACGATAAATTCCGGCACCACAACTCTGCTCAACACAATTTCACCAGTTTCATTTACGGGCTTTATCTCGTCCTCCGGGATCTTCGGTGGGTATTCCTCATACAAGGTGTGCCCCGGTATCACAAAAATTTCTGGGTTTTCATTTTCCGGACGCATACTTATGTTCTGAAGTGCCGTCACATTCGCCAGAATCTGTGCACCTGATATACTTATAGGTTCGAAGCCAGGAGCCGTGATATTCAATGTATATTCCGAATAAGGCTGCTCCTCCACTGTAGGGTCAAGGCTGTACTCCACAGGAGGTGTGTTAAGCTCCAGTGTTTCCGTCTGTCCGGAAGAATCTGTTGAAACCTGTTCCAGTGTGCTGTCCGGATCGCCTGTGTAAGATATGGCTACTGTTGCATCTGAAATGGGAAAAGATGTGCTTTCCGATGTTACATTTACCTGCAGCTTTCCCTTGTCAACAGCATTTTCCTGCATCGCTTTTAAAGCATTCATTGCTTTCCTCACAAATAGAATCATCTCTATTATATATATGCGGGATTCTAAAAAAAGTGCAGAAAACTTTACTCTGTGTGCCCCAACTTTTAGAACAATCGGCGGATGTCATTAAACATAATTACCGCCATCAATACCATCAACAGTGCGAAACCTGCAAAATGTACCATACCCTCTTTCTCCGGTGATACTCTTTTTCCGCGTATAGCTTCTATGATTAGAAACACCAGCCTGCCCCCGTCCAGTGCCGGTATAGGAAGTAGATTCATAACTCCCAGGTTGGCCGAAAGCAAAATGGAAATATTCATTAGATTCAGTATGACAACGGACCAGCCTGCCGGGGCGGATTCTTTGTACATATCATCCATAACATCCACAATCCCTACGGGTCCAGACATCTGCTTAATTCCCACTTGCCCCGTCACAAGAAGTCTTAATGAATCAAATGTATAATCTATCCAGTATTTTACTGTATACCCGCCATATTGGAGGGACTTTATTACGCCTGGCCTGGTATTGACACCACTGCTTCTAATTCCAATTCTTTTAAATGAATCGCCTTCCAGCTGCCTTTGTTCCAGAGTTGCCTCATGCTCCTGCCCGTCTCTCTCATAAGTAACTTCCACAGAGTCTGCATCTGTATGCATTAGGTTGTACAGGCTTACCTCACGCCAGAGATGAATATTCTTTCCGTTTAGCTCCGTGATCACATCGCCTTTTTGCATTCCCTGCTCTGCAGCCGAGTAGCCCTTGTCTACCCCGTCAACCACCGGAGCATCATATCCGATCCAGGCAACCATAATTACAGAGAGTACAAATGCCATGATAAAATTAAATATCGGGCCTGCTGCAATAACCGATATTCTCGCCCAGACAGACTTGGAGTTAAAGCTCCCCTCGGATTTGTCGTCCTGGTCGTCCTCCCCCATCATACATGCTCCGCCAAAAGGCAGAAGCTTCAGGGAAAACATTGTTCCTCCGATTTCTTTTCCTATGAGTGTAGGACCAAGTCCCAATGAAAACTCATCCACACGGATGCCATTTAATTTTGCCAGAGTGAAATGTCCCAGCTCATGGAATATAATAATCACACTGAACAAGATAATTGCTAAAAATATGCCCATATATTACCACCTGTTTTTAATAAATTCATATGTTGCCTGTTCTGTTTTTAGTATCTCTTCTACAGAAGGGTTCTCAAGATTCTTATGTTCTTCCATACATGCCTGTATGATTGCAGGAATCTGCAGGTAAGGGATTTTCCTGTCCAAAAACAGGGCAACCGCCTTTTCATTAGCTGCATTTAAGACTGTTGGAAGAGAGCCTCCCTTTCTTCCTGCCTCAAAGGCCAGCTTCAGCCCATAAAATGTCTCCATATCCGGTTTTTCAAAAGTAATCTGGGATAATGCTCCAAAGTCCAGCCTTTTTCCAGGCAAATACCGTCTTTCAGGGTAATACAGAGCATACTGTATGGGCAGCTTCATGTCCGGCGTTCCCAGTTCTGCGATAATCGCACCGTCCTCATATTCCACCATGGAGTGAATGATGCTCTGAGGCTGGACAACCACCTCCACCTGATCTGCAGTTACACCAAAGAGCCACTTTGCCTCAATGACTTCCAGCCCCTTGTTGACCATTGTGGAAGAATCTATTGTGATCTTGCGGCCCATTTTCCAGTTGGGGTGCTTTAAAGCATCCTCCACCTGAATATTTTCCAATTCAGCCCTTGTCTTTCCTCTGAAGGGTCCTCCCGATGCAGTTAGCAGAATCTTGTGAAGGGATTTTTGCTGCCCCCCCTGAAGGGATTGGAAAATGGCGCTGTGTTCGCTGTCTACAGGGAGAATTGAACTCCCATACTCCCTGGCAAGAGGCATAATAATGTGCCCTGCTGTCACCAATGTCTCCTTATTGGCCAGAGCAATATCTTTCTTTGCCCGAATAGCCTCGATTGTAGGAAGTATTCCAATCATCCCCACAATCGCCGTCACCAGAATCTCTGCCTCCGGTTCAACAGCCACCTCGAGAAGTCCATCCATACCTGATACCACCCTTACGTCTATATCTTTTACTTTTGTTCTCAGCTCACCGGCCTTCTCTTCGGTCCATACTGCGGCCAGTTTCGGATGGAATTCCCGTATCTGCTCTTCCAAAAGGGCAATATTGCTTCCTGCTGCCAGTGCACAGACTTTAATATCTTTGTTTTCCCGTACAACTTCCAACGTCTGGGTACCGATAGAACCAGTGGAACCCAGTACCGCAATCTTCTTCATATGCAAAACCTTTCTCCTGCATTTACAGCAGGATTGTCAAATAGTAAATCATCGGTGCGGTAAATATTACACTGTCAAATCTGTCAAGAATCCCGCCGTGACCCGGTATCAGTTTCCCGTAGTCTTTTATATTATGATTTCTCTTAATTGCGGAGGCCGCCAGATCTCCAATCTGTGAAACAACGCCTCCGATTCCGCAGATAACCGCAAATCTCCACACCTGTGTGCCTGCACCTGCCCATGTATTGATAGCCATTGCATAGAGTGCACCAAGCAAAGCTGCTCCTGCGATACCTCCAAGGGCCCCTTCAACAGATTTCTTTGGACTTAGTTTAGGTGCCATTTTGTGCTTCCCCATGAGCATCCCCACGCAGTAGGCACAAGTGTCACATCCCCAGGAGCATATAAATACAAGCCACACTGTAAATATCCCCCGCGGAAGTATGCGGATCTGATAGATGTAGGACAGCATGACCGCCACATAGAACATACCGAAAAATGCCGCAAGTATCTGTTCTGTCCTGTATTTTGGAAAGGAGAACACAAACACTCCCATGGTGCAGATTAAGAATATCATGAACAGGAAAATAAACCAGTCTAGATTTCTTGACAGTACAGGATTTAAATAAAGCAGAATATAGTAAACCATAGCCGCCGCATATCCGCAGATTCCAGGCGCTTTTGTCTTAATATCAAACACCTTGTAGAATTCCGTCAGGCCTATGAGGCTGATAATAAACATTGTGCCAAATAAAATGTTGCCGCCGGTAACCACTGTAATCAGTGCAAGGATTATCAATAGTATTCCACTAAAGAGCCGTGTTTTAAACATGCTGTTCCTCCTTTACTCCTCCAAAGCGTCTGTCTCTGCTATTATACTGCTCAATAGCTTTTTCCAATTCCTTTTTTGTAAAATCCGGCCACAAAACATCTGTAAAATAAAATTCCGTGTATGCCAGCTGCCAGAGCAGATAGTTGGAGAGCCGCAGTTCCCCGCTTGTGCGGATTAAAAGATCGGGGTCAGGGATTCCGTGAGTATCCAGATATTCTTCATATAGGGTTTCATTGATATCTTCTGGGCAGACCTTACCCTCCGCACAGTCCTGGGCAAGTTTTTTCATCGCCCTTATCATCTCATCACGGCTGCCGTAATTAATCGCAATGGTAAAGTTCAGTCCGTTGTTATGTTTACTTGCTTCTTCAAGTTCTGCAATTCTGCCCTTAATATCCTCATCCAGAGCAGCAATATCTCCGATCACCCGAACCTTCATATCATTTTTCTCCGCTGTTTTCAGACTCGTCTTCATATAATTGCGGAGCAGTTTCATCAGTGCGTCCACTTCTTTTTTGGGACGGTTCCAGTTCTCTGTAGAAAATGCATACACTGTCAGGTACTTTATTCCCATGCGCCAAGCTTCTTCACAGATTTTTTCCACGTTTTTACTTCCCTGTGCGTGACCGTAGTTTCTCGGCATCCCCCTGGACCCGGCCCAGCGGCCGTTGCCGTCCAATATGATTGCCACATGCTGTGGTACTTTCATCTGTATTTCCTCCCCATCAACAAAAGAGAGGCTGTGTATCACGAGCCCCTCTTATCTTATAACCTGCCCGCTAGTGTATTGTCTCATTGACTTTTGGTAAGCAAGCTATTTTGCGAAATATCAATGAGACAGTGCACTAGACAGTCAGTACTTCTTTGGATTTCACTTCCACAGCTTTATCCACTTCAGCAATGTATTTATCAGTAATCCTCTGGAGTTCCTCTTCCAAATCTTTGATACCGTCCTCAGATATCTCACTGCCTTTTAATTTTTTCAATGTTTCATTACCGTCCCGGCGGATATTGCGTATTGCAATCTTCGCAGCCTCGCCTTTTTTCTTCACATCTTTTACAAGTTCTTTCCGCCGCTCCTCTGTCAATTCCGGGAATATAAGTCTGATCGTACTGCCGTCATTGGTCGGGTTAATTCCAATATCGGACATTAAGATTTCCTTTTCAATTGCCTTGAGAAGGCTCTTCTCCCAGGGCTGTATCTGAATCATGCGGGCTTCCGGCACGGAAACATTGGCAACCTGCTGCAGCGGGGTAGGTGTTCCGTAATACTCCACAGTCAGCTTATCCAACACATGAGGATTGGCGCGGCCGGCTCTGATTGAAGCCAGTTCACTGTTCAGATTGCTGATTGTCTTTGTCATCTTCTCATCATACACTTTTAATTTTTCATCCATGTCCATGTCCTCCCTATACAGTTACTTTCGTTCCGGTAAATGTCCCGCTCATAGTCTCAACAATACTGTTCTCTTCATTCAAGCCAAACACAAGCATTGGCAGCTTATTCTCGAGACAGAGAATCGAAGCTGTCAGATCCACTGCCGCCAGTTTCTGGTCAATGACCTTCTGAATGGAAATCACGTCATACTTCTTTGCCTCCGGATTCACCTTTGGATCACTGTCGTAAATCCCATCGATGGCTTTTGCAAGCAGCATGGCGTCTGCCTCTATCTCAATTGCGCGCAGCACGGCTCCGGTATCGGTTGAAAAGTACGGATGTCCCGTTCCCCCCGCAAAAAAGACCACTTTCCCTTCCTCCAGTGCAGCATTTGCCGCATCTTTGGAAAATAATGTGGTAAACGCACCACATACAAAGGGTGTAAATATCTCTGTCTTCATGCCGACATGGCGGAAAATATCAGATACATAAATGCAGTTCATAACCGTAGCAAGCATTCCGATCTGATCTGCCTTTACCCGGTCTATTGTCTCGCTGGTGCGGCCTCTCCAGAAATTGCCTCCTCCGGTCACTACAGAAACCTGGATTCCCTCATCCACAAGCTGTCTGACCTGCCTGGCCACACCGATGCAGGTGGCTTCATCAAAGCCTGTCTTCTTATCCCCTGCAAGTGCCTCTCCACTCAGCTTTAACAATATTCTTTTCATAGATTCTAACTCCTTCAAATTCTGTTGTATAACCTAATAGGAAGTATAACATAACTTTTCCATTTTGTCATGCATATATCCGGCATCTGTTTCATCTGTCATCACCGTCAGTACATCCCCGATCATCAGCTTTGTCTTTCCCTTTGGAATCTGCTCTTTTCCATCTCTTTTAAGTGCAATCAGAAGGCAGTTGTCCGGCCAGTTAATATCCTGCACCCTCTTCTCCGCCAGTACGGAACCGTTCATAATTTTAAATGCATCCAGTACCTTCTGCCCGGAACCTTTCACATTGGATACCGGCTGTTTTCCCTGATTCTGCAAAATACGATCCAGAAGGCTTTCGTATATGGGTTCAGATTTCAGCAAAGTTGCCACGATATAGGCTGTGACGGACACCACAGCCAGGGACAAAAGCTGACTCACCGAGCCGGACATTTCAAAGAGGAGTATAATGCCCGTAATAGGTGCTCTTACAATGGCTGTAAAGTATCCCGCCATGGCAAGCAGAATAAAGTTATTTATATAGACCGGATCTAGTCCGAAAAGTTCCACTCCTGTCATAGCAAAAGCACCGCCTATCATGGCTCCCATTATCAGCAGCGGAAAGAAAATGCCCCCCGGTGCACCGGAGCCGAAGCTGACTGTCGAAAACAGGAATTTTATGACAAAGGTCAGTACAATCAGACTCAGGATCATTTTCCCGTCTGTAAGTGTGACAATCAATTCATGCCCGCTGCCCAGAACAGATGGCATAACAAGACCTAAAATTCCCGCAGCCATAAAAGCAATGATGATCCTGCCTGTCTCATTTAGAAATTTAGGCTTCTTATATAAATCCTGTACTTTGAGCATGGCCCAGTTGTAAAAGACACCCATGACGCCGCAGATAATACCAAGCAGAAGAAGCATCCAGTAATAGTTCTGCGGCAGTGCTTCCTTTAGCTTGAATCTGAAGACCGGATCCAGACCGATTATGTGAGAGCATATATAATCAGATGTAACGGATGCCGTCATAACGGATATCATAATGGATACAGAAAAGCCTTTGTGGATTTCCTCCAGAGCAAACATCATGCCGGCCAGAGGTGCGTGAAACGCAGCCGCAAGTCCGGCACTGGCTCCGCAGGTCATTAGAAACCGCTCTTCTGTCTTATCCCTGCCGAGGAGCCGGGATAATCCTTTTCCCGTCATTGCTCCCAGCTGGATGGAGGGACCTTCCCGGCCCAGAGACAGACCGGCAAACATGCAGAGAAAACCGCCGATAAATTTTGCCGGAAGTACCTTTTCCCACTTTTGAATAAATTTTCCCGTCACTTCTCCCTCCACCTGAGGGATGCCGCTTCCAGAAATCATGGGCTCCCATGTCACAAGTCTGCCGACAATACATGCCATGATAAGTAATGCCAGAAACCATACAAAAACTCGTGCAGGATGCCCGCTGATATATTCCAATATAGCGCTCAGCCATCTGCCTCCGTAGGTGAGGGCAACGCGGTATAAAAGCACAAGCAGGCCGCCTACAGCTCCTGTCAGAAGTCCTTCGCCGATTAGAATGATCGGAAAGCGCTGCGCCCTTTTTATTGTATATGAGGTATTGTTTTTCAAAATATTCTCCTCCTCTCAAATCATATCCTGGTTTGTCAGATGAACATGGTAAATATTACCGTTGTCACTCCGCAGATTCCGATGGCGAGTCCACTCATGGCTCCTTCCACCTCACCGATTTCAACGGCTTTGGAGGTTCCGATTGCATGGCTGCATGCACCGATTGCCAGTCCGGCCGCCACAGGGTCAACCACTCTGAAAATCCGGATCAGCAGGGGGGCCATAATACTTCCCAAAATTCCCGTGATAATTACCGCAACCACAGTTACAGGCACAACTCCCCCATGTGCCTGAGCCACACTTACCGCTATGGGGGTAGTAACCGATTTGGGCAGCATAGACATCGTTAGTTTTTGATCCAGTCCAAACAGCCTGCACATACCATAGACACTTGCCATAGATGCAAGTGAACCTGCGATACACCCCATTATAATAGGAAACCAATATTTCTTCAGGATAGTAAGTCTTGTATAAACAGCAACCGCCAGGCATGCTGTTGCAGGTGCCAGAAACATGTTGATAACCTGACCTCCCTCGTTGTAGGATTCATAAGGAATTTTAAAAATAAGAAGCACAGCGGTGACAAGTACAATGGCAATAATCAAGGGATTACAGAGTGCAGACTTTGTTTTCTGCTGAAGTTTTACCCCGATTCCAAAGGCGATTACACTCAGAGCCACACCGAAATAAGGGGATGTACATAAAGCCAGCATTATTTTCCCCCCCGATCTACCAGTTTCATGGTCCACTTTACCGTATATGCAGTTACGGCAAAAGTGATCACGGTAGATACAATACAGATGAAAATGAGCTGCACCACACTGCCTTTTAGTACGTTAAAGTAGTTTATTATACTTACTCCCGCCGGTATAAAGAAAAAAGCCATATTTTCCAGCAGGAAATCTGCTTTTTCCTGGATATGCTCGATTTTGAGATTCCCTGTCAGCAGGCAGATGAACAAAAAAAACATCCCCACGACACTTGGCGGAAAGTCAATCGGAAGCCTGTCCGCAATAACCTCACTGAGCCAGCAAATCGTAAAGATGATGCCGATTTGTTTAATAATTTTCATTTCCATTCCTCAATTCTCTTGTTTTTCATGCGTAATTTTATGCAACAGTTCAGCCATGTGAACTGTTACAAGTTTACCTCGCCCAAGCTAAATTGTCAACGCAGGAGTATTGACATTCAGCTTGGGATGTTTTATGATACAGATGTTTTCACGCTTTAAACAACTAAAATTTTTACTTGAGTTATGCAGTATAAATCCATTGAGATTGGAGGCTATAGATTATGATTATTGTATTAAAACCACATACGCCTGAAGAAAGCATCAAGCGTGTTGAGAATCTCATCATTAAAAAGGGCCTGGAAGCCCATATTGTCAGGGGCCAGGAAATGACAATCATCGGCTGTATCGGCGATACAACCGCTATCGACCCGAAATTATTTGAAGTAGATGAATGGGTGGACAAAGTGATGCATGTCCAGGAACCTTATAAGCTGGCAAACCGCGCCTTTCACCCCGAGGATTCCATCATTGATATATCCGGCGTAAAGGTCGGAGGAGGCCATCTTGCACTGATTGCCGGTCCCTGCTCCGTAGAGTCTTCTGACCAGGTTATGGAGATTGCAAAAGCGGCAAAAGCTTCCGGGGCCAACCTGCTTCGCGGCGGTGCTTTCAAGCCGCGCACCAGCCCTTACTCATTCCAGGGGCTTGGACTGGACGGTCTGGACATCCTTTATGAGGTAAAACAAGAGACCGGACTACCCATTGTTTCAGAATTAATGTCTCCCCAATATCTGGACGTTTTCAATGAAAAGGTAGACTTAATTCAAATAGGAGCAAGAAATATGCAGAATTTCGATCTGCTCAAGCAGCTCGGACAGGTTGACCGTCCCATTCTCTTAAAACGGGGACTAAACGCTACTTATGAAGAATGGATTATGTCCGCAGAGTATATCCTGTCTTCCGGCAATAAGAATGTCATCCTCTGTGAGCGAGGAATCCGCACTTTTGAGACCTATACAAGGAATACCTTAGATTTGCAGAGCATACCTGTTCTGAAGAAAAAGACACATCTTCCGGTCATTGCAGATCCAAGCCATGCCGGTGGAAAGTGGTGGCTAGTGGATCCAATGGCGAAAGCTGCAATTGCAGCCGGAGCTGATGGGCTAATGATTGAGGTCCACAATGATCCGGAAAACGCATTGTGCGATGGAGTACAGTCCCTAAAGCCTGGAAAATATGAAGAATTGCTGCAGCAGGTTAAGCAAATTGCTGCACTTGTCGGAAAAACTGTGTAGATGGTTCGCAAGGGGGGGCAGACCTTTTTCAATGGGGTCTGACCCCCTTGCAGGTCTTTTTGTATAGGAGGGAGAATTTTTTTGGAATTAACAGTTAATTTAGGGAAAGAGAGTTATTCTATTTATGTTGAACCTGGAATTTTAAGAAATGCAGAATTATATATTTCTCACATTTTTAAGGGAAAGCGCATGATGATTATATCTGATGATCATGTTTATCCGCTGTACGGTGAATCTTTGATTAAAGCTCTTTCTTCCTATGAGTGTCACAGCCTTGTCCTGCCCCACGGGGAACTGACAAAGAGTTTTCAGACCCTACCACAGATATACAAAGCTTTGCTGGAAGAAAAGATTTCCCGCAGTGATCTGGTCATCGCCCTGGGAGGCGGTGTCATTGGGGATTTGGCAGGATTTGCGGCAGCAAGTTATTTGAGAGGGGTTATGTTTGTACAAATACCCACTTCACTTCTTGCACAAGTGGACTCTTCAGTGGGCGGGAAGGTTGCCGTAGATTTGCCACAGGGGAAAAATCTGGTGGGTGCCTTTTATCACCCAAGATTAGTTTTAGTAGACCCGGAAACGCTGGACACGCTGCCTGAGCGTTACATTACGGACGGCATGGGCGAAGTTATTAAATATGGTTGTATCAGGGATGAAGCCTTATTCAACCTGTTAAATTCTCACACTTCCTTTGCGGATTTAAAAAGTCAGCTTACCTCCATTATCTGTCGCTGCATTGATATTAAACGTTTCATTGTGGAGGCCGATCAGTTTGATACCGGAGAACGCATGCTCCTGAATTTTGGACATACTCTCGGCCATACAATCGAGCAGTATTATCACTACAAAAGGGAAAGTCATGGGGAAGCTGTTGCGATTGGAATGTATCAAATCACAAAAATAGCTGAAAAAGCAGGGTTGACACCAACCGGACAGGCAGAAAAAATTTATCGCATTTTAAAAACTTATGGTCTTCCCTATGAATGCGGACTGCCTGTATCTGTACTTACGGATGCCATCAAGCTTGACAAAAAAAATCTGGATGGGCGCTTAAACGTAGTGCTCCTTCATAAAATAGGCGACAGCTATGTGTATCCCACCAGTCTTGATTTTTTCAAAACAGATGGAATAATTTAAAGCAAAAGTAATTTAAAGCGGAGCGATTAATATGAAAACGAAAAATGTATTACATTTTGGATTAATGGGGGAAAAGCTGGGACATAGTCTTTCCCCTGAAATCCATGAGGATTTATTAAGGCAGCAAGGCATTGCCGGAACTTATAAAAAGTATGAGATGGATCACCGGGAGACCCTTCATGTAATGGAGTTTATGGAAGAAAATCATATTCTTGGCATGAACGTAACAATTCCATATAAGGAAGTAGTCTGTGGGCTGCTGGATGTGCTGGATTCCCATGCAAAGGAAATAGGTGCTGTCAATACAATTCTCCTCAAAGATGGTATCTCCTGCGGCTACAATACCGACTACCTTGGGATGATCAGTATGTTTTCCAAGGCCGGGATTGCTTTAGAAAACCAAAGTGTCGTAATTCTCGGCTCCGGAGGGGCCGCAAAAGCTCTGGTCTACGGTTTTCATATTGCCGGGGCTGCCTGGATAACAGTGGCTGCCAGAAATAAAAGAGCAAAAGAACAGCTGCAGAAACATTTTCCCTATATTCACACCTGCAGTTTAGAAGAAATTCCGGCTGGTGATATTATAATCAATACCACCCCTGTCGGGATGTATCCCAACACAGGGAAAAGTCCTGCAGATGCCTCCGTTATCAAGAAATTCAAAGTTGCCGCAGATATAGTATATAATCCTTTGGTAACCGAGTTTCTTAAAATTGCCCGGGATGAAGGCCTGCAGACTGTGACCGGATTAATGATGCTGGTTGATCAGGCTATCGGCTCGGAAGAAATCTGGCTGAATAAAAAGCTAGATTACAATATGGGAAATCATATACACGATGAATTAGCCAGAAAATTCTGACAATGAACAGCAAGGGGGTCTGACCCTTTTGCGGTCCGTTGTCAGAATTTTTGCATTGTTTTGGGCATACACTGTAATAATAGTTAAGATTATGGTGATGCAATGAAAATTAAATTAAAACACACACGACTTCTGAAGCGAGGGGGGAAATTGGTTCTTCTCTTTGCCGCCGCATTCCTCGTCGGGCATGGAGTCGGAAAAGTACAGGAGCACTTTTTCCCGGAAGCGATTGCTACTTCTGCAAACGGGGAGGGAAACTGGGGCTTAAGCTTTCAGGAGGATGGAAAAGCTCCTGTTGCCAATGCAACTGCCGAAGATTTAAAAAAATTTGATGCATATTATATCGGAGATCCGAACGAAAAGGTACTCTATCTAACCTTTGATGCAGGCTACGAAAATGGCAACACTGCCCCCATACTGGATGCCTTGAAAAAGCATAATGCTCCAGCCACCTTTTTTGTGGTAGGAAATTTCATCTCCTCTGAACAGGAGTTAATAAAAAGAATGGCAGAAGAAGGACACACAGTAGGCAACCATACATACCACCACCCCGATATGTCCAAGATAGCCTCCAAAGAGGACTTTCAAAAAGAATTAGGAGATGTGGAATCCAAGTACAAAGAAATTACCGGGCAGGAAATGACTAAATATTACCGTCCGCCCCAAGGTAAATACAGCGAAGCCAACCTGGAGATGGCAAAAGAATTAGGATATAAAACCTATTTTTGGAGTCTGGCCTATGTGGACTGGTATCAAGATAAACAGCCTACAAAAGAAGAAGCCTTTGAAAAACTGTTGGGCAGAGTCCACCCCGGTGCAATCGTACTGCTCCACAGCACCTCAAAGACAAATGCAGAAATCCTCGACGAGCTTCTGAAAAAATGGGAAGAAATGGGATACACCTTTAAAGCACTGGATGAGATTTCTTAAAAAGGGAACCAATAGGGGGACTGACCCTTTTGAATGCCGTTTTTGCAATTGTTTCAAACAATTGCGAAAACGGAGCTCAAAAGGGTCAGTCCCCTTTTTACAGTAGTTCCGCTCTCAATTCTTCTGCTGTCTTCATGGAAAGCAGAGCCGGTGCGATATCGAATACCGTTTTTGCTCCGGACTCTCCTTTTTTTGACAGGCGGTATGCCGCCCTTGCGTAGCATACCAGGACACTGGCAGTGAATTCGGGATTTGAATCCAATTTTAATGAGTACTCTATTACATGCTTACTACCTTCTTTTCCTGTTTCCCCGCTTCTGATAACAAAGCCGCCGTGAGGCATTTTACTGTGATTTTCTTTCAGCTCTTCTTCTGTAATGAAGCTGACTGCCGTGTCATAATCCGAAAAATAGTTCGGCATGTTCTTGATTGTTTTTTCTATTTCTTTCAGGTCGGCTCCTTCTTCCGGCACAACATAACATTCTCTCCAATGTTTTTCTCTTGTTGTAAATTTCGGTCCGCAGCCGCCTCTTACTTTCTCTATGGCTTCCTCAACCGGAACAGTGTACTGGATCCCGTTCTTCACACCCGGCACCCGGCGGATTGCGTCGGAATGCCCCTGACTTACACCTTTACCCCAAAAGGTGTAAGTATCTCCTTGTACAAGGATCGATTCTGCATAAAGCCTGTTCAGTGAAAACATGCCGGGATCCCAGCCTACGGAAATAATTCCTACATTGCCGCCTTCTTTGGCCGCCGCATCTACATTTGCAAAATATTCCGGAATCTTTGCGTGTGTATCAAAGCTGTCAATTGTATTAAAGTTTTTCGCAAGCTCAGGTCCCATCACCGGAAGATCCGTGGCAGAACCGCCGCAGAGAACCAAGACATCAATATCCCCTTTCCAAGATGATATCTCATCCATATGCACGATCGGAACACCCTCTGTCATGATTCCTACTGTCTCAGGTGCACGTCTTGTGAAAACAGCTTTCAGTTCCATATCTTCGCTTCGCTCTACGGCAAGCTCAACTCCACGCCCTATATTGCCATATCCGGCAATTCCAATTCTTATTTTTTCCATTGTATACCCTATATATTTCCTTTCCATTAATTACGTTCATTGCAGTTCAGCCATCAGCTCGATTTCGCTGCATTACAAATATTTCTCCTCAAGCACTCGGATTCCCTGAAGGAACATCCAGCAAACAGGGGTTTCAATCCCCAGCTCCTGTCCCATTTTCACCATGGTTCCGGCAAACATTTCTACTTCCGTTTTTCTCTTAGCTTCTATATCCTGAAGGGTGGAGGGCCGGTTCTCATAAGGAATCCGGCAAAGCGACGCATGCTGCTTTTTCATCTGCTCATCTGTGATTATAACTCCCTTTGCTGCCGCTACTTTCTGAACTTCCTTCATTGCCGCCCAGCGGATCTCATTGGCTGGTTTACTCTCCCTGTATACTCCGAAGGGAATACCGAGCAGAGCACAAGTCATGTTCTCACCCACATTGCACATATATTTAAACCAGAGCCCCCACATCATATCTTTTTCCACTTTGTAGGGGATGTCACACTCTTCCATCACATTGCTGACTGCCTTTACACGCTCCGTCAGCTTATCATTTTTTTCTTCTCCAAAATAAATTTTTCCCCAGTACGGGTCGAAATCAGCCTTATTTCCCCGCATAACGATAGACATTCTCATATAAGAATATAGAACACGCTCCCACCCGTAAACCGCTGCTACTCTCTTTTCACTCTCTACACCGTTCATTACACACAGTATCTGTGTATTCTCTCCCACAAACAGCCGAATATCCTCAATTGCCGGGTCCAATGCCATGTCTTTTACTGCCATAATAATCAGATCCACCGGTGTGCCATTTTGAGGTGTACATATTGGGAAACGGTAATTCACACCGTTTACAGTTACCCCTTGTGTTTCAAGTCTCTTTTTTCGTTCACCCTGCGCGATTACACAAAAATTCCCTTTTCCTAAGTGCTCACCCATTCTCGGTGCAAAGAAAACTCCCATTGCTCCCAGTCCAATCAAAGCTACGCTCTTTATCTCCAACCAGACCACCTCCGTTTCCTTAATCGATGTTAAAAGTTAAAATTATCTGGGTCCGGGCCTACGCGTAGATTCTTATTCAGCTGATTGATTACCTTCATGTCCTCATCTGCCAGTTCAAAGTCAAAAACATCAAGATTCGAAACAATCCTATCCTTATGGGTAGACTTCGGAATTACGATGACGCCTCTCTGAATATCCCAGCGCAGCACAATCTGTGCAGGTGTTTTCCCGTATTTTTCCGCAAGTTTGTTTAAGGTCTCGTCCTGCAGCACATTGCCACCTGTCCCTCCAAGTGGACTCCAAACTTCCACTTCAATTCCCATAGATTGATTCAAATCGATTAACTCCTGATTATTCATATACGGATGAGATTCTATCTGATCCACAACCGGTTTCACATGGGCAATTTCATGAATCTTCTGCAGGTGACTCTTATGGAAATTGCTCAGACCGATGGCCTTGATTTTCCCTTCCTGATACAGTTCCTCCATAGCCAGCCATGCTTCTTCAAACTTTTCTACCGGCCAGTGTATCAGGTACAAGTCTATATAATCCGTTTTCAGCGCTTTCAGGCTCTCTTCAAAAACTTCTTTTGTCCTCTCTGCACGTATATCATCATTCCACAACTTTGTGGTGAGAAATATTTCTTCTCTGGGAACTTTACTCTCCAGTATTCCCTGACCTACGTCCGCTTCATTTCCATATGCCTTTGCAGTATCAATGTGCCGATAACCTGCCTCCAGCGCCCATTTTACAGCATTCACTGTATCTTCGCCTTTGGGGGTCTGAAAAACTCCAAGTCCTAACTGCGGGATTTCGATGCCATTATTAAGTTTAATATTTTTCATAGACTTTCACCGTATCCTTTCCTTGCTCATGTGTTTTCGATAACAGTTATTGCTAACTGACTCAATTGTATCATTACTTGCTTTGCTTTACAATTCTTCTCGTGAATTTTTTCTATACGAACCCGGCGTTCTTCCGCACATATTTTTAAAGACTTTTCCAAAATAAGCCCCATCCGTAAAACCTGTCTGAAATGCAACATCCATAACCGGTATATCTGTATCCCGGAGCAACTTCTTTGCTGCCTCGATTCTGTACTCCTGTAAATACTCATAAGGTGTTTTGTGTATACAGCTTTGGAAACAACGAAGACATTCCCGTCTGCTCACAGAGGCTGATAAAGCGATGTCCTCCAAGGATATCTTTTCTTTATAATTTTGCTGGATAAAAGCCATCATCGTCTGAATTCGCTCCTGATTCACTCTCTTCACCGGAAGCCCTTTATTTCCCTCATTTTTCATCTGCTGCATCACAAGAATCCACATTTCCGACAAAAGGTTCCTTGTCTGAAATTCTGTATTCTCTTTCCTCTGCAGGTCGGACAACTGTGTTAATTTCCTCAGCATTTCCTCCTGTTCTGTATTTCCTCGACGAAATCCCATAATTTCCAACTTCTTATTATGCAAAACCGGGTTCAGGTATTTTGTTTCAAAAACACTCTTAAAATGCCCTCCCAGAAGTACAGCATGAAACAAATGCGATTCCATGTATCCAGGTCTTTCTCCTTTCACGCTTTCCATAGTCGACAATACATTTGTATTTATAAAAAAGCCTTCTCCTATACGAAAAACATAGCTGTCGTTTGGCGTAACCACCCTCACAGTACCCTTCACCACATAGTCAAACTCCAGTTCCTCATGCCAATGCCAGGGCACTTTCGTGTCCCTTAAATCAGCAATATGAAAAACATACGGATAATCCGCAAATAACCCCTCAATCTCTTCATTTTGATTTCCCTTAACTCTAATCTTCATGTCTCCTCCTCTGATTAACCTGTAAAGATTCCGAGAGACCGGCTCAATTCCACTTCGCTCTTTCCGAACAATTTTACCACATATTTATATAAAAGTCCCCTATTAGTCCATATAGTTATGCTATTTGTCCGTTATATCTATACCATATTCAAATTATTTTCACTATAATCATATTAAGATAAAGGAGTCAAAAGGTGTTTTGACGCCTGATACGTATGGATTGTTACGCACTACACGTTCTCACAATTATAAAACAATTTCAAAGTAAAGGAGACTTGTTTATGTATTTCGAAACGTATGAGAGACTGAAACAGTATGCTGCATTGTATCCTGACCGTATAGAGTCTCTTACACAAAAAACTCTGGATAAAATGGAATTCGAAAACGAAGCTTTCACTGTTGAAAAAGCAACTGCAAATAGTTTGACTTGCCTTTCAATTAGGAATATACTGAAAGCTAAAGGGACGCTGGCGAAGCCTCGCTCCCCAAGAATCTACAGTGCTAAACTGGAGACAAAAATATTTAAAAAATAGAAACGGAGATGTCTGATTATGAACGAGAAAAAATTACTCACCTACATGAAAGAACACAGCATTGATGCATTTTACGTGGCAAAAAAGGAAAATGTCCGCTTTATCAGCGGTTATACCGGAGACGACAGTTCACTGCTGATTACGGAAAATGCATACTTTTTTCTGACAGACCCCAGATACACAGAGCAGGCCGGCTTAGAATGTCCTGAATATGTCATTAAAAACTGGCGTACCCCAGGCAAGACAAAGGGTGATATGGTAGGTACACTGGTCACCGAAAAGAAGTTATCTAAAGTTGCTTTCGAATCCGATTTCTTAAGCTACGCAGATTTCTTAACCTTCCAGGAAAAGGTTCCTGCAACCCTTGTCCCCTGTTCAGGCGTTATTGAGGAGATGCGTCAAGTAAAAACAGAAGAAGAAATCCAGTATATGAGAGATGCCTGCGAAATTTCCTGCCGGGCACTGGACAGACTGCTGCCTCTCATTAAACCGGGAATTACAGAAAAAGAACTTGCGGCAACCCTTTCTCTTTACATGGTACAGGAAGGGGCAGACACGATGCCCTACGGGAATATTCTGATATCAGGTGCAAAGACCTCTCTTCTCCACGGCATCCCTTCTGAGAAGGCTATCGAATATGGTGATTTTGTGCTGATGGATTTCGGCTGTCAGGTAAACGGATATATGTCAGACATGACACGTACCGTTGTGGTTGGCAAAGCTACCGAAAAGCAAAAAGAAGTCTATTCTCTTTGTAAACAAATGACGGAAGAATCCACAGAAATCACAAAGGCGGGGATTACCGGAAAAGAAATTTATCTGAAATCTCTGGAAGCCATTCAGGATACTCCTTACATGGGATATCAGTACAACAATATCGGCCATGGGATTGGGCTTTTTGTTCATGAGGGACCCTTTGATTCCATAACAGATACCACTCCAATTCCTGCTGGAAACGTTCGGACAATCGAACCTGGTATCTACATACCACAGTGGGGGGGCATAAGAATTGAAGACCAGCTCCTGGTGAAAGAAGACGGATATGAAAACATGGTACGCTTTACACACGATTTAATTGAATTATAGAAAAACACGAGACGGCGTTTTTATTTCGCCGTCTCTTCTTACCTGATATCTCTGTATTCTTCCGCTATTTTCTCTACAGACTCCCCTTTGCGGTACCTTCTCCTGAGGCTATACATTTTCCCCATGAGTCTCAATTTGGGGATTGTCCCCTTTGGATATCTCCGGTCAGAGGTGTAAATACGATTTGTTGTCATACCGATTTTTTCTCTTCTTTTCTTTAAATCCAGTGAAAACTGGTAATCTTCCATAAGCGGTATTTCTGGAAACATCTCCATTTCTAAAAAGAGTTTTCGTTCTATAAACATGCCCTGATCTCCAAATATAATGCCGCGCACTTTCATGCGGTAATTGGAAATTATTCTGCATGTTAACATGAAGAAATTGGGGGATGCAAAAGCGACTCCAAAACCGCCCACCCGGTACTTTTTCGTCACATACCGAATCTGCTCCAGTGTATTTGGCGGCAGGCAGCTGTCGCAGTGCAGGAAAAACAGAATGTCGCCATGACTTGCTTTTGCCCCCGCATTCATCTGACAGCCTCTTCCCTTTTTCGTTCTTATGATTTTAAACTCTTTTTTTATCTTTTCCAGGGTTTTATCTGTGCTTCCACCATCCGCAAAAATAATTTCACACTTGTCTTTTATTGGTTCCAGCTGTTTTTGAATATGTGTAATTGTTTTTTCTTCATTGTATGTAGGGATGATAATGGATATCTTCCGGTGACTTAATATAAATTTTCTGGTATTTTCACTGTATGTTTCTCCTTGCCGGTTCAGAAATCTTTTACGACAGCTCACACTGTTTCTGTATCTCTCAGTGAACTCCTGCAAATCCCCCGGTCGGTCCAGATCCGATAGCTGAGGGACATAATCAATAGAAATGTTTTTATCTTTAAGGGCCTCCACTGTATTCTCAAATACTGTTTCATGCCCATAAGTCTGATTCTCAAAGGCCGCTGTATACAGTTGTTTCATCCCTATCAGGTAATATCCTCCGTCCGACGTAGCACCCAGCACAACGTCCCTGGTTCTCAGCTTCTCAAAAGCATTTTCCAGATAAGATGCTCTCAGTTCGGGGATATCTGTCCCAATTAAAATACATGCCCTGTAACCTTCACGAAAAACCGCCTCAAGGGCATTTTTCATTCTCTCCCCCAGGCAGCCTCCTTTTTGTTCTCTGTATTTCACCGTTCTTCCAAAAATGGGAAACAGAATATTCTGTTTCCCTTCCGGTGTGAAAAACACATATAAGTCTCTGCCGGTCTTTTGGCATTCTCTTTCTATATCCTTCAAAAAACATATATGCAGCTGTGCACATTCCTTCTCTGATAAATATGGCATCATTCTGGTTTTTGTGTGCCCCGGAACGGGTATCCTTGTAAATATAAGTATTGCTTCTTTCATGGTATTGCTTCCCCCGTTGTTTTAATTTTCCGTGGCCCCGCCGCAGCTGGATCCCTGTCCGGCAGTACAGGCATAGCAGTGTCTGCCGAAACACACTTGTCTCGGGGTATAATTATTATGTATTATATCAAATATATTATCTCCTGTCGAGATTGGAATGCCGGCTGCCTGGTTAAAGTCACAGTCATAGAGTGCTCCATCATAGCCCACCGACAGCTGAAAACGGCACATCATACCTGGCAGCGTCGACGGATTAAAGGAATCATACAGCTTATACATATAACCATTGAGGTTCCCACTATTTATCAGAAAAGTACCAAACCTTCCGGTTGGATTATTCGTGATTGTAAATAACTGGTTAAATGTAATTCCATATTTATCACCAAGCTTTTTCTTATACTCTTGCTCCATGGCACCCTGCTCAGGCGGGAAAAATGCGCCTGCCGGATTGTATACCATGTTCAGCACCAGATGGGGATCTTTTCCGTACCCCAGTTTATTCAGCTCCTTGATCACCTTAATCGCTTTGTCAAATGTGCCGCTGCCCCGCACTTTGTCCATTCTTCCAGCTTCATAGTAGGGCAGGGAACATACCAGTTCTACTTCATTTTCTGCATATAGCTGCAGCAGATGGCTGTACTTTTTCTCCAGCAAGATAACTAAATTAGTGCGCACAATGACATGCCCGGTTATTTTACAGGCTTCTTTTAAAAACCATTCAAAATCAGGGTTCATCTCCGGAGCACCCCCGGTAATATCAATGGTTGAAAATCCCTGCTTTTCATATACTGCAAGGCAGGCTTCCATGACTTTCTTTGACATTACCTCTGTCCGCCCGGGTCCAGCTTCTACATGACAGTGCTTACAGGCAAGATTACACATCTTTCCCAGATTAACCTGCAGAACTTCCATTTTGTCAGCCGTATTTTTCACTTCATCATCAGATATCATTTCAGGAAAATCCGGGATATCTGTTAATTTCTCCAGTTGTTTCAACATTTTTATAACTCCAGTTTCTTAACAATATTTTTCATCTGTACTCCATGGACCAGTGTCGCGCCGCCTCTTATGGCAGCCGCCACATGAACCGCCTCTGTCATCTGCTCCTCGCTGACGCCCTTATTCAAACAGTCATTCGTATAGGAATCAATGCAGTACGGACACTGCACAGCATGGGCCACAGCCAGAGCAATAAGAGACTTTTCCCTTGCTGTCAGAGCCCCTTCCTCAAAAACGGCACCATAATAGCCAAAAAACTTTTCCGCCAATTCAGGTGCTTTCTCGCCTATTGTTCCAAATTTTCCCAGGTCCTCTGGGTTGTAATAAGTATCCATGTTTTTTCTCCTTTCGCATCCCCACTATGTTCTATTTGAATTTTATTTTTGCACGGTTTAGGAGTGACTTTTTTGTGTCAGCCTCCTCCTTGCTTCCTGTAATATCTGCAACCAGGTGGTGAACATTTCTGCACCCTGCTCTTGTCATATTTCCTCCGCAGGTTCCACAGTAAGTGTATATATTTTTATATCCTTTCTCTTTTATGCTACGGGGCAGTTCCCTTGCCAGTTCAGGCTCCCTTACTCCGGCACAGCCTCCCATGCCACAGCACTGTACATCCTCAATATAGTGCACCTTTTCCGGCAAAAAGTGGGCCATATGCTGTATCCATTCCCCTGCTGCTCTGTCAGGGCAGGGCTGAAAAATATGTATTTCCTCTTTCTCCAGGCTTTTTCCCATACCCAGTTCCTGGAACTTCTCATAAATACTGACCACCTTCACTTCCAATTTGTCTCTCAGGAAATAGTAGCAATTGGGACAGATCATAATAGCCTCGGTTACGCCTGCCTCCAGAAATCTGGAATTTATCCTTTTTATAGTTGCTTCAGCCTCCGGGCTTTTTCCAATCTCCTCTATGGGCTTCCCACAGCAGTCAAAGACAAGTCCTGTCTCCTGTTTTTCATTCAGCATTTCATAGACTAACTGTGTTGTTTTTGGATAAAAAGAAGAGAAATTACATCCCGGAAACAGCACTGTACCTTTCTGAACATGGCGATAATTTTGAAATATATATTTTTCTTTTTCTTTGATGAGAAGTTCATATCCTTTCTCATCCATTTTGCCTCGGTTCTTTCTTACCCTTTCTTTACGAATGTCTAGAATAATCTCTCTTCCATCAATCTTCTCCGGGCATACTCTGCTGCATTTTCCGCATAAGAAGCAGTGATATGCCAGTTCCTTCAACTTTTTTGTATTTCCGATATCAATATGATATTTTTTTAAAAAAACACAGTTTTCGGTACACCTGCCACAGTGAATACACTTAGATGCGTCCAACGTCATATTCTGATCATCCATTTTACTTTTCCCCTTCATCCGACGTAACATATTTCCTCTGGAAGAACTTTCCTGATCCAATGACCACTATTGCGAGCAACGCTGCCATACCTATGTACAGCCAGCGGTTTTCCTTATCGACCAATCCGGCCGTTCCTAAAGTGTACATGGCAGTCCCGGGAATCATGAAAAGGAACGAGAACAAAAAGTACGTACCAAAGCTGAAGTCTGTTATGCCATAAGCAAAATTTTGCAAATTAAAGGGAAACAGCGGAACCAATCTTGTAATCATAAGTACAAATATTTCATTTTTGCCGGTTTCATCGAACAGCAGCTTTTTCAAATATTTGTTTTTCTTTGCCACCGGCCTGATGCTGTCCTGCAGAAAAAACCTTCCTGCCAGAAATGCAAGGCCGGCACCAATTGTTGTTGCAAGGGAACAGCACACTGTACCGAGCCAGGGTCCAAACAAAACTCCGGCGAGAATGGCAAATGTTACGCCCGGAAGGGCCAGCACCACACATCCAACTATTGTGATTACTGTGTAAATCCCCGCCGCAAGCCAGATATTGTCCTTCACCAGCGTCTCCAAAAACGTTAGATTCTGCGGATTACTCAAATAGTAAGACCATCCGTAAATATGATTTAGAACTAAAATAAGTATAACTATTCCGGCAAAAATTACTACTTTTTTATTTAACACTTTTTTCATTTCGTCTCCTGATCAGGACTGTTCCCGCTTTTACAATCTGCAAGACTGCAGCAATACCATATAACGCACTCACAAAATAATAGGAACGCTGGGTTTCTTTGGAGCAGGCAAGAGTAAAACAGACATAAAGTAGCGTCAGCAGTATCATGATTCCAACCATGATGTACTCCCGCCTATCTGTCCTCTGACTTTTTTTCAGAAATATTACACGCAAAAACAGTATGACCACTGCTACTGTTAAAATACTCAGAGCGATAATCACGATATAAGACAATGTCACCATAGGATATTTTTCTTCCCATGCATAATTTTTATAAATTACAAACCGTGCCATTCCCATTTTCTTTCTTGTAAAATAGTCTACAATATAGGAACCTGCTAAAAACAGCACTTCCAATATTGTGACTGCAATATACAGTCTCTTACCTGCTTTTATCATAATATCTTAACCTCGTACTTTGTTACCTATTTTTTAGCTTTATCGTTTGACAACTCTTCTACTGTTGTGTATTCAACATCATCATTTGCCGGATCACCTATCTGAACCGGGTTGGAATCGTCTTTCTGCCATACAAACCATCCGCCGTCATACATGCTCATATTTGTATAGCCTTCCTGATACATAATCAGAAACGGAATGGCAGCTCTCCAGCCTGTCCCACAGTAGAATGCAAGATCATCATCCAGAGATGCGTCGGACTCAAAAAGGTAACTTTTCAGGACATCTGTTCCCACTGTATTGCCATCCTTGTCCAAGTAAGAGCCGTCATCGGTATCATGTCCCCAGATAGCTCCCTTTGGCTCCCCAGCCTTTTCTATATAGCTGTATCCGCTGGTTTTTCCCAAAAATTCATCTTTACTGCGTATACTTACCAGCCTGAATTTGTCATCACTTTCCTGTTTCTCTTTCACCTGGTCTATGGTAAGAATGTATTCCGGATGAGCTGGTACCTCTATGCCAAAGGCTTCTTTTGCAGCTTTCGGCTCATTGCTTCCTTCCTCCGTATCATAGCCCGCTTTTGTCCAGGCTTCCATGCCGCCGTCCAGACATTTCACATTCTCCACACCGGCCCACAATGCTGTGAATGCTACCCGGTCATCTGCTGAATTTACTCCGGTATCTCCGTAGCATATAACTGTCGTGTCTTTTGTAATGCCGAAATCGGTTAAAACTTTTTCGATTTCTCCTCCTGAACGTATATTCCAATTCTGATCTTCTTCAATATTATCGGTATTCATATGATATGCTCCCGGAATATGTGCCTCTCCATAAACAGGTGAATCCTTCTTTGTGCCCCAGGAGCATTCCAGAATTACATAATTGTCAGACTCATCCTGATTCCCGTCAATCACACTCTGTACCCATTCAGGGGTTACGTAAACTTGCTTTATATCCACAGCTTCCGCCTCCACTTTCGAGGTCTCCTCTGTGGCAGACTTTGTGTTCTGGTTTTTTGTATCCTCCTTCTCTGTTTTTGAGCTGCAGCCTAATACCGTAGAAGCTGCCAGCATAGCGCAAAAAAGTATGGATAGAACTTTCTTTTTCATAGTGATGTTCCTCTCTGTTTTCTTTTTTCTCTTATATCTTTCAATGCAATAAGAAGCATTCCTTCACGCAGTATACTTGCCGGTACCACCTGCAAACGCTTCCCTCCGTACAAGGTATAGCTGTACACCATGCAGAAGATTATGTTTACAATTGAGAAGATTGTTCCGATTTCTCGCTTTTTGATCGCGAGATAAAATAATGATGTCAGAGCAATTACCATGGCCCACATGGAGCAGTTATAAAACGCCTTAAAACATTTCATTTTATTCTTCGCTTATTCTGCCGGGCGGACAGTTATAGTAACTGTAGTTCCATCATTCGGAAGAATTTCCTCCTTTGCAATAAACTGTGTTCCGCCTTTAGCCGTAGTCCCCACCGGTAGAGTGTGGACAGCAATTCCGGCCGCACAGCTGTCCAGACAGAGGAAACATCCGGCCTGTGTAGACTCTGCCACGTCTCTATTGCCTGCAAACACAACATGCCAGTCAAAATCCTTGTCTGCTTTTATAACATCTTTGAAGGGAAGATGCTAAGGAATACAATAATTTTCTTCATCTTCTTTTTCCCTCCTGATTAAGATGTTTTGTTTTATATAATAAATCAGCTTTGCTGGTTTATATCGTGATTCTTCGTCTTTTGACGCTCCGTATAAATCCGGCGCAGCAGCACCACAAGTGCTGATAATGCAAAGAGAATAAATAAAGCTGTCGCAAATAACTTTGCTCCGCCAGTAAGCATTCCCCCCACATAAGAATATACAATCGTTGCCGGCAGCTGCCCGATTCCTGTTGCAATAAAAAAGCTGCCAAAAGCCATGGACGTCAGGCCCGACGCATAGCTTACCACATCAAAAGATATAAAAGGCAACAATCGGCAGATTAAGATGGTATTTTTCCCATACTTTTTAAAAAATGTATCGATCTGTTCCAGTCCACCCTTACTTGTGAGCTTGATTACGGCATCCCGGCCAAGAATCCTTGCGATAAAAAAGCACAAGGCCGCACCTGCCATGGCACTAGTCCATGAAAGTATTGCTCCCTTCCACCAGCCAAAAAGATTTGCATTTGCAAATGTAATCAAAAATGCCGGCAGTGGAGCTGCCACTGACTGTAGTATCATAAGCAAAAACGATATGATTGCCGCATAAGCCCCATAAGAGGCTACAAATTCGCTGACCACGGTAAAATCACCTGTAGCAAACATAGATACAATGTTATTTAATTGTTTTTTAACCGAAGGGACCGTAAAGTAGACCAGTACCGCCATAACAATTATCCCAAGAATTAACAGTTTCCCATATGTCTTTTTCTTCTCCATAACACACCTCACAAAGGGGTCTGACCCTTTTGCGGACCATTTTCTTAATTGTTTCAAACAATTAAGAATTCGGCAGTCAAAAGGGTCAGACCCCCTTTTTTACATTTCTCTTTAATCAAGAAATGGTAATTTCAAATCCGTCTTCTGTTTCACTGGACACCGCTGTCTTGCCGCGACTTTTTGCAAATTTTTCAACATTTGTTTTCTGATGGGGTTCGGTAACAAGCACTTTAATGGGTTCTTTTGTATTCTTCAGCGCTTCACCCGTGAGCATCAAAGGCTCCGGGCAGGAAAGCCCTCTGGCATCTACTTCTTTCATGATTTAGCACCTTCTCTCTTATTTGTAAATGCAATGACAAAACATATAATAATGCAGATTATCAACGCTATCTTTCCATTGGTCGTCACAGCGCCTGCAACTACCTTCTGTGTTTCTGGATTTAATGCGGTCCCGCTGGAAGCAAGTCCAAAATTGTGGCTGACTGCTGCTCCCGCAAACATTCCCAGCACTGTTACAGCAGAATCAGAAGAACCCTGTCCCGCTAAAATCAGCTGACGCAGAGGGCATCCGCCTAATAGCACTGCTGCAAATCCAACTGCATACATTCCCAGAATATTCCACCAATGTTGTGAGTGAGCAATAATTCCCGGTGTATTGAATCCAAACACAAATCTTCCGCTTGCAATGTTAAAAATCAGCATTACAACAAAGAGACCGCCAATCACTGCCATCAGGTCAAAATTTCTCATCAGCATTACGTCACGGACGGCACCTGCGAAGCACATCCTGGACTTCTGAGCCAGTGCTCCAAAAATCAGTCCTCCCATTAGTGACATAATTAACGGAGCGTGCATACTTCCCGGGCCATTCTCACTTGCTTTCAGAAGAGATGTAAACAGGGCGAGCAGTAAAATGCCAATCATCAATGCCGGAAGTACAACGCCGTTGGTTTTGTGTGTGACATAGGCGCGCCCCAGACTGAAGCCCTTTTTCAACGCAATGACTCCTGTCCCTACGCCGAGGACAAATCCGATTAAAGCCACCCAGGCGTTTAAATCTCCCGCGGACATGCGGATCACCATACGCAGCGGACAGCCTAGGAATACTAAACTCCCGATCACAAGCACCATCCCAAGTACAAATCGTATCATTGGCGCAGAGCCTGCTGTTGAACTATACTCCTTCGTTGCCACGGAAATAATAAATGCTCCCAGTACCAGTCCGATAATCTCCGGACGTGCATACTGTACTGCTTCTGCCTGGTGCAGTCCCAGAGCCCCTGCAGTATCACGGACAAAGCAGGCAATACAAAATGCCATGTTTGCAGGATTTCCAAAAATAGCCAGACATACGGCTACCAGACCGCACAGCACACCTGCAAGTGCCAGTTTCTTCTTTGAATCAAATAAATTCATGAAAGTTTCCCCCACTTCATAATATTTATGTAATTTTGACAGAAGGGCAGAAAAATCTAGAAATCGACTATGCAAGCTCGTCCCCCCCCTGAGCAATTACATTCTCTCTTCTTATTATAATAGTTCTTCTGTTTCCAGTCCAATAGTACGTTGCAATAAAAGAAAGTGACCTATAGAAATTATCTATCTGTCACTCCCACTGCCATCTGATGCTGTGCTCTGTGCCTGTCCTCCACAAGTTCTTTTGAATATCTAATGACCCCATTGTTCTCATGTGGATCATTGAAATAGTATCCTTCCTCATCATATCCCACAAGCAGCATACAGTGTTCATTGGAAATCCACGTAAAAACCTCTCCGCTGTCTGACAGTACCCATTTAGGTCCTACAATCGGCTCCCGCATATTGATGCATGCCCAGAATACAACCGGCATTCCCTTATCAATATATTTTGTCAAAAGCTGCTCTTCAGGTGTATTTGTCTCATCCACAAATTTATAATGTTCCCCCGCTGCCCTCTCCAGTGCTTTTTGTATCACCAGGGCATAGCATCCGAAGGAGTCTTCCTCATAGGGGCTGCCGCAGAAATACTCGTTGGGGTCCGGGCCGAAGAGCCGGCCGTCACGTGTTTCCATTTCCCGGCACTCCAGGTAGTTCGTAATAAATTCATCTACAGTCAGCTCATAGCCTAAATATTTGAGCAGCATTACAGCTGACACACTCTCACAGCCTGTAGGGTACTTCACGCTTTGGTCAATGTAGGGTACATCTATTTTAATCATCCGATTCCACCTTCTTTGTTTTTCCTTCTCCGTATTTTCTCATAAACGTTAGAACAACTAGCAGAATCGCCAGACTCAGCCCCAGCGCAATCCACCATATCTGTACCAATCCTGCTATAATATATCCCAAAATACATATGAAGGCAACTATAGCCGCATACTGCATCTGTGTTGTCACATGGTTGATATGATTACTCTGTGCTCCCGCTGAAGACATAACCGTGGTATCGGAAATCGGTGAAATGTGGTCGCCGCACACAGCCCCTGCCAGTACGGCAGCTACTGATATAATCATCATTTCCAGATTGTTCCCGCCCGGAAACATTGCTGTGGCAATCGGCACCAGAATAGCAAATGTTCCCCAGCTTGTTCCTGTAGAAAAAGAGAGAAATACTGCAATCACATACATAATTGCCGGAATAATCACACTTGCAGAAGTATCACTTTTCACCAGGTTTCCTACAAAGTCACCAATTTGCAGTGCATCTCCCATTCCCTTTAAAGTCCAGGCAAATACCAAAATCGTCACCGCCGGAATCATCATTTTAAATCCATCCACGAGACTGTCCATATAAGATTTGAAAGTAATAATCCTTCGGGGTACATATAAGACCAACATAAAAAATACCGTAAGCAGTGTAGCAAATATCAGGCTTGTTTCCGCATCGCAATTTGCAAATGCAGTAATAATATCTGTCGCCCCACCGAGAAATCCTGTATAGATCATGGCACCGATTGCAGAGAAAATCAGTACCAGAACCGGTAGAATCAAATCTGTAACCCGTCCTCTGGATGAAATTTCTTCCTTTTTGACCTGTTCAAACTCTTCTGCCCCGGAAGTAAATAAGTCCCCCTTTGCCGCATTTTCTTCATGTTTCTTCATAAGACCAAAATCAAAGCCCGTGATGCTGATATAAAGTACCATAACTATCGTCAGGATTGCATACAAATTGTAAGGTATCATTCTCAGAAACAGTTGAAATCCGCTTATTCCGGCATCTGCCGGAACATAGGAATTGACGGCTGCCGCCCAGCTTGATACAGGTGCGATAATGCAGACAGGTGCCGCTGTGGCATCAATAATGTAAGCTAACTTTGCGCGGGATACCTTAAAGCGGTCTGTCACCGGACGCATTACGGAGCCTACTGTTAGGCAGTTAAAATAGTCATCTACAAAAATCAAGATTCCCAGACCTGTTGTTGCCAGGAGTGCACTTCTTTTAGATTTAATCTTTTTCCCGGCCCAATCCCCGTATGCCGCAGAGCCTCCTGATTTTGACAACAGTACAATAATCATTCCCAGCAGAACATCAAATATCAAGATGTTCAAATTTATGCTGTTTTTCATAATATCAAAAAACGCTACAAATGAATCCCAGGGGCGAAAGCCTGCATACAGCAGCGCCCCGGCTGCAACTCCAATGAAAAGTGAACTGTATACCTCTTTTGTTACAAGAGCCAGAATAATGGCCAAAAGCGGCGGCACAAGAGCCCACCATGTTCCGATAAACATTGTCTCCATAAAATTTCCTCTCGTCTTCTGTATACTATTCATTTATAATAATGTATTTTGCAGTGATATACAAGGGGGTCAGACCCTTTTGCTGGCCGAATTCTTAATTGTTTCAAACAATTAAGAATTCGGCGGTCAAAAGGGTCTGACCCCTTTTTTCACAAAAAAGTATTGACAAATGGAATCATCCTGAATATACTATCCTTATAAAACATATATGACTAGTATGCTTCGCTCTTTATTGCACAGACTCCCGACGTTTTATTTTTATCAAGCGCTACACAACAGGGTGCAGAATAACTAGAAGGAGACACAAAACATGGATATGGAGTTTATTCGTAATTACTTTCCACTATATGTGGAAGCTGCAAAGATGACAATAACGATTGCACTAATCGGAATTATTTTGTCGCTGCTTATAGGGCTCCTCTGCAGTATGATTAAAAAATTGGAAATACCGATTCTTAAAACAATTGTAAATATCTATATCGAGCTTTCCAGGAATACGCCGCTTTTGATTCAGCTTTTCTTTTTATATTTCGGGCTGCCGAAGCTGGGGATTGTACTTAGTTCCGAGACCTGTGCTATAGTCGGCCTGACATTTTTAGGAGGCAGTTATATGGCGGAGGCTTTCCGCACCGGAATCGACAGTGTGTCAGACATTCAGCTGGAATCAGGACTCAGCCTTGGGTTCACCCGGTGGCAGACATTTTTACATATTGTGCTGCCCCAGGCGATTGCCACTTCCATTCCTGTGTTGTGTGCAAATGTTATATTTCTGATTAAAGAAACATCTGTGTTCAGTGCCGTGGCGCTGGCGGACTTGATGTTCGTAGCGAAGGATTTGATAGGAATTTATTACAAAACAGACGAGGCGCTTCTGATGCTGGTATTATCCTATCTTGTTCTGTTGCTTCCGGTATCATTGATCTGTACATGGATAGAAAGGAGGGTCCGCTATGCAGGATTCGGGAATACTGGTACTGTTTCAGGGAACTAACTTTCTACGGCTGTGGGAAGGCTTATGGGTTTCACTGAGAATTGCTGTTATATCCATGGGGCTGTCTCTGGCGCTTGGAATTCTTATGGGAATGATTATGACAAGCAAAAATAAAATCGTCCGGTTCTTATGCCGTGTATACTTGGAAATTGTGCGGATCATGCCGCAGCTGGTGCTTTTGTTTCTTGTCTATTTCGGGGCCGCCAAACATCTAGGTATAAATCTCTCGGGAGATGTTGCGGCAATCATCGTGTTTACTTTCTGGGGCACAGCAGAGCTGGGGGATTTAGTGCGCAGTGCCCTGATATCGATTCCTGCTCATCAATATGAAAGCGGGTATGGGCTTGGACTGACAAAGCTACAGGTAAATCTTTATATTATCATTCCTCAGACCGTGCGCCGTCTGCTCCCCTCCCTGATTAACCTGCTGACCAGAATGATCAAGACAACATCACTGGTGGTTTTAATCGGTGTTATAGAAGTAGTAAAGGTAGGAAAGCAGATTATAGATGCATCCAGATATACAACTCCAGGTGCGGCTTTGTGGGTATACGGTGCCATCTTTATCATGTATTTTCTGATATGTTATCCATTTTCCAGGATGTCAGCCGTTTTAGAAAAAAAGATAAAGGATTGAGAATATGAAAAACGAAGAAGAAATCTTAAAAGTAGAACATTTAGTAAAATCTTATGATAAGCATCAGCCCGTCTTGAGGGATTTTTCATTTGCCCTTAATAAAGGGGAAGTGGTTGTAATCGTCGGTCCCTCCGGCTGTGGGAAAAGTACGTTCCTGCGATGTATAAATATGCTGGAACCTATCGATGCAGGCAAGATCTTGTTCAAAAGCCGGCCCATCAGCAGGGAAAAGAAAAATGCCCATGAAATCAGGCAGAAAATCGGCATGGTTTTCCAAAGTTACGACTTGTTCCCCCACAAGACCATCATGGGAAATATACTTCTGGCCCCGCTTAAAGTGCAGAAAAGGGATAAAAAGGATGCCGCACAGGAAGCAGAACAGCTCCTGGACCGTGTCGGGCTTCTGGACAAGAAAGATGCATATCCAAGACAATTATCCGGCGGACAGAAGCAGCGTGTAGCAATTGTAAGAGCATTAATGATGCATCCCGAAATACTTTTGCTGGATGAAATCACTGCTGCCCTGGACCCGGAGATGGTAAGAGAAGTTCTCCAGGTAGTTCTGGAACTGGCAAAGGACGGCATGACAATGCTTATTGTAACCCATGAAATGGAATTTGCACGGGCTGTTGCAGACAGAGTGCTTTTTCTGGATCAGGGAGAAATCATAGAAGAAGGAAAGCCGACAGACTTCTTTGACAAACCCAGGACAGAACGTGCAAAACAATTCCTAAACACCTTCCATTATGAAGCTATAGATGCATAAAACAAATCATTTTTAAATTTAAGAGGAGAATCATTATGAAGAAATCAATACTAGGCACATTACTGGCAGTTACCCTTACAGTAGGACTTCTTGTAGGATGCGGCAGCAACGGAAATGACATGGCAGGTTCAAGTTCCGAAACAACAGGAACCTCAGCCGGCGAAACTTCTGACTATGGAGCCACAGCCAAGGCCCGCTCCCTGGATGAGATTAAAAAAGACGGAACTATAAAAATAGGGGTATTCAGTGATAAGAACCCCTTTGGATATGTGGACGAAAACGGGGATATTCAGGGTTACGATGTCTTATTTGCTAAAAGGATTGCTAAAGATCTGCTTGGAAGCGAGGATGCCGTAGAATTTGTTTATCTGGATGCTGCCAGCCGTGTGGAATATCTAAAATCTGCAAAGGTAGATATCACAATGGCCAACTTCACCGTAACAGATGAGAGAAAAGAACAGGTTGACTTTGCACTGCCCTATATGAAAGTTGCTTTAGGCGTCGTATCACCAGAGAACTCTCTGATAACAGATGTAGATCAGCTGAAAGGCAAAACATTGATCGTAGTAAAAGGAACTACAGCCGAAACTTATTTTTCCGAAACTTACCCGGACATCAAGCTTCTGAAATTTGATGAGTATCAGGAAGCTTATGATGCATTGCTGGATGGCAGAGGCGACGCATTTTCCACAGACAACACGGAAGTACTTGCCTGGGCACTGCAGAATAAAGGTTTTAAGGTTGGTATAGAATCCATCGGAAACATAGATACTATTGCAGCAGCAGTTCAAAAAGGAAATACTGAATTGCTGGACTGGATTAATGATGAGATTAAATCACTTGCAGACGAACAATTCTTCCACAAGGACTTTGAAGAAACGCTGGAGCCTGTATATGGGGACAGCATTGCTCCTGATGAGATTGTAGTGGAAGGCGGAGTTGTCCAAGAATAAAGGGTGTCTGACCCTTTATGAAAATTGATTTATTTTACAAAGGACAGAACCCTGATAGTTCTGTCCTTTCTTGATTTTTAGTACATATTAGAATGCCTTTTAAGCTTTACATCGTTTTTCTGAACCCGGAAGGCATATCAAATTCCGGATTGTAGTAATAGAAGTTCTTAGAATCCAGTGTACTCTTTATTTTTTCCAGGGCTTCTCCAAATCTCTGGAAGTGAACAATCTCTCTTGTTCTAAGGAATTTCAAAGGTTCTCTGACTTCCGGATCTGGTATCATCCTCAGCAGATTATCATACACTGTTCTTGCCTTCTGCTCTGCCGCCAGGTCTTCCATTAAATCTGTAATAGCATCTCCCTTTGACTGGAATTCCATTGCGGAAAATGGCAGTCCGGCTGCCGCCTGGGGCCACAATGCTTTAGTATGATCCACATAGTAAGCATCAAATCCTGCTGTTTTTGCTTCCTCAATTGTCAGATCTCTGGTCAGCTGGTATACCATGGCACAAATCATTTCCATGTGTGCCAATTCTTCCGTACCTATATCCGTCAATAGCCCTCCAACCTCTTTTACTGGCATGGTATACCGTTGGGACAGGTATCTCATGGAAGCGCTGAGCTCTCCGTCCGGGCCTCCATACTGGCTGATAATCAGCTGAGCCGTCTTTGGGCAGGTTTTTGTGATTTTTACCGGGAATTGAAGTCTTTTTTCATAATTCCACATTAGATGCACGCTCCTTCCCACGGAGCCGGTCCGTTTGCCCATAAGTTTTCTTCCCCGGCTTTGCTGCACTTGGCAATACAGTCACAGGTAAGGGGGTAATATTTCTCAGCAAACTCGTCCAATAAAGTTACTCTTTCTTTTCCTTTATCTGACAATACCTTTAATGCCTCTTTATCATCGCCATGGGTATCTAGATATAATGTCAAATCATTTACAAAGAAAGAAACCTGATTGATTTTATTCATCAACTGTTCCCTCTCCATCTGTTTGGGATCCAATGACGTAGACGCCTTCCCCATAGTAACCGGACTGTCCACCAGAGTATCCGTAACATAAAAAGGCTTATTCAAATCGGGAAATACGGTTCCATTTGTCAAAGCCGTATCTTCTTCATACAACTGTCCCCATTGCTGACAAGGGACAGTTGCGATTGCCAATGCTTCATTTGCCTCCATATTCATTCTCCACCTTTCTAAATAATTGTCAAAACTTTAACTGAGCGAGCCGGCAAGCTCAATTCCACGCCGCTTCATCACATTCAAGCTAAACGCCGAATAATTTTTAAACATTTTGACAATAATAGTATTTGTATAAATGAAAAAATTACTTAGGTAAATATTTTACAAAAATTGCAAAAAGGAATCCAAAAGGGTCAGTCCCTTTTGAACGCCGAATTCTCAATTGTTTGAAACAATTAAGAAAATGGAGCGCAAAAGGGACTGACCCCTTTTATGTTTCCGTGTCTCTCAGCCGCTCTACGATTGTGTGTTTGGCAGCCGAATGGTATGTCAGCAGTGGAATTACAAGTCCAAGTATGGCAAATACAGGTACTATCAGCAAAATTGGAAGCTCTGTCTGGCGGAAGGTGAAGAACCAGAACATATTTGTGAGCATACTGCCGATTAGTGGGCTTAATATCAGGCTGAAAATCAGTGATACAAGAATTGCTGCCAATGTATATATAAGGCCTTCTATCATCAGCATCTGCTTCAGCTGACGACCGGTCATTCCGATGGACTGCAATACTGCAAATTCCCGCTTTCTTGTAATAATCCCGGTCAAAATTGCATTAAAGAAATTCAGAATTCCCACAAGAGCTACAATCCCGCTCAGTACGCCTCCCATAATTGAGAACATATTCTGGAATCCGTCAAACTCCTTCACATAGCTCATTTTTGATTCATAATCATATGAAGTTTGTACTTTATTTGTATAATGCTCCAGGAATTTTGACATTCCGGCTGTAGATGTTTGACTGTCCATATTGAATAAATAAGTCATAACATCACTGGTGCCGCTGTCCCGCCGAAATGCATCTGCACCCATCACATACTCCTGTCTCCCATAGTAGCGGTAACTTTCTGTATTTGGAACGGTCACGGTAGCAGCCACTCTATATTCTTCTTCATGATATTTTGCCGCCCGTATATTATAGTTTCCGGAATAATTGTCTGTTTCTTTCTCCGATAAAATCTTTCCAGTATCCGTATCATAGTATTCATACTCATCCACATATCGGATTTTGACTATGTCACCTGTTTTTGCCCAGTGCGAATCCTTTTCCACCTTGCCATAGTCATCCGCCATATATACCGCTGCGATGGAATGGCTGTCCGAATCGCTGAGACTGGAAAGATCTCCGTCAATCACTCCAAGGCAGCCAAGTGGCAGGGATTCCATTCCATAAAACTGCGCTCCTTCATAAATTCTGCCGTCCTCTGATTTGTCGGCCCACTGCACTCTTTTGTCCACTGTCTTCTTATTTTCTCCCCATCTCCGATAGATCTTCCGATATTCTGTTTCCGTCATCAGCTGCTCAACAGAGGAAGTCTGACCATAAATACGGCCGGATTCTTTCATACCTTTTCGACTGTTGATATCCAAAATCACATCCTCCGTGATGGCCTGGCCTGAATCTCTAAATCCGGCATTGGTCGTATTAAAATAATCGGCACTTCCTACAACAAAATCTGTAACTACTTTACTCTGGAGATATTTGTCCATATCAAATCCATTGGTGAACATAACTGCAATATTCAGCAGCACGACTGCCAGAGACAGAGAAACTATGACCAGCACAGTCTTTTTTCGATTTCTTCCAAGATTTGCCCAGGCCATGGAAAACAGAGAGGGTTTTTCCCGGCCTTTTTTTCGAACCTTTCTCCTCTTTTCTCTGCCGCCTTCTGCATAGCGGACTGCTTCAATGGGAGATACCCGGGCCGCAATTTTTCCTGGCCGTCTGCAGGATAAGAGTACCGTAATCACCGCAAATATAATTGCTCCTAAAAATATAAGCGGATTATAGCTGACAAGTGCTACCTTATATGAGAGCTGCTCCATAATGACCGGGGTAAGCTTTGTCCCTATCAGAAATCCCAGTAATAGACCAACCGGAATCCCCAACCCGGCTAAGGCCAACGCCTGGAAACGGATCATCCGGCTGATCTGCCTCCCAGTCGTCCCAATGGTTTTCAAAAGGCCATAAAACTGAATATCATTGGCAACCGATATTTGAAATACATTATAGATAATCAGATACCCAGTAAAAATAATCAACACTAGCAGAGCCACAATTGCAAAAACAGTTACTGGATCTGCCTTTTGGGAAAACTGCGCTCCTGTGTATCCCCAGTTTACACCAATGTCAATGAAATTATCCTTGCTTCCATCATCACACTGATACCCATTATCTTTGAGTACCTGTCTCATATTTTCTTCGATATGCCTTGCATTCTTAAAGAACACATCCAGCGTCCATTTTCCGGTCTGATTGCTTTTATCCTGGGGCTGATAATTAGAAAGCTCTTTTTTGGCGCAGCTCAAGGGAACTAACACATGGCTCGCAGTTGCAGCCTCATCGTATTCCCACCACCCAGAAAGTTCGAAAGCCTTGGTAACAGGTGTCTCTTCTCCTGTTCCGCTTCCCAGATTGTATGTCATTGTAAATTTGGTACCGACCTCAGGTTTTACACCAAGCAGTTCAAGCACTCTTGTATCGGTTGCCGCCTGATTTGTTCCCTCTTTTGGCAGCTTTCCTTCCTTCGGTTCGCAGAAATAATGAGGGACTTCCCCCGGTTCTATATAGCTTACCTCCACATGGGCTTTCTGGAAAGGCTCCCCTTCTGTCATACCAAGAAACAATCGTCCCCCGGATTCCTTAATGAGAGGATCCTGCCTCAGCTTTTCCATCTGTTCCTCGCTTATATCCTTAAAGCTGCCATGTCCGTCCCCGCCGACCATTCGGAAATTTTCCTGCTGAAAAGAGTAATTGATGGAAGCCGCAATAGTAAATAATGCAGTAAACATAATCGTAGTCAGCACAATTGCCAGAATTGCAATCAGATTTCTTGTCTTCGATGCCTTCAGACTGCGTGCCGACAGATTTCGGATACATTTGCGGTTAGAAACCTTTATCATAGCGATTCCTCCCTTTTCACGATCCTTCCATCTTCAATCCTGACAATCCGCTCAGCAAGCTGTGCTATCTCTTCATTGTGCGTAATCATCACAATGGTCTGCGCAAATCTCCGGCTCATAATCTTCATCAGCCCCAGCACATCCTGAGATGTACTGCTGTCCAGATTCCCTGTCGGCTCATCGGCAAGGATAATAGCTGGTTTAGATGCCAGAGCCCTTGCAATTGCCACACGCTGCTGCTGTCCTCCTGAAAGCTGATTGGGAAAACTATGTAGTTTTTCCTTCAGACCCAATGATTTTATCACCTGCTGCATATATTGCTTATCCACAGTCCCCCCGTCTAATTGTATCGGCAAAACAATATTTTCATATACAGACAAAACGGGAACCAGATTATAAGCCTGAAACACAAAGCCGATTTTTCTCCGGCGGAAAATCGTCAGTTCCTCATCCTTCAAAGAAAAAATATCCTTTTCATCCACCATGACTCTTCCCGATGTGGGGCGGTCCAAACCTCCCAGCATGTGAAGCAGCGTAGATTTTCCGGAACCCGAGGTACCTACAACAGCAACAAATTCCCCATTCTCAACAGAAAAATTCACACCATCCAGTGCATGAATCTCACTCTCCCCCTTTCCATATATTTTGCTCAGATCATTTGTTTCCAAAATCGTCATGTACCAAACACTCCCTTCATTAAAGGGGACTGTTCCTTTTGCGCTCCATTTTCTCAATTATTTCAATCAATTAAGACTTCAGCGATCAAAAGGGACAGTCCCCTTTTCAAGACTATATATAGCCTAGCACATTATTCTTTCCACAATCTTTCCCATCTCAAAAAGATTCTAACAGTTCTGAAAGATTTAAAAACTATTTTAAATCATCTGTACCGGAATATTTGCCATCCGAACTTCGGTCTCCGCCTGCTGCGGAGGCTGAACCCGAACGTGGAAAATAGGCAGAGAAAACTGAACCTTTGCCGGGCTTTGACACCAGTTTCAGGTATCCTCCTTCTTCTGCCAAAATCTCTCTGGTCAGATATAGCCCAATCCCGACCCCTTCCCGGGTAGCTGTTTTTGCAGACCGGTAGAACCGGGAAAATACTTTTGCCTGCTCTTCTTCCGGGATACCGATCCCAGTGTCCGCAACATCAACACATACAAACAGTTCATAGGGTTTCACACTAACAGTAATCTCTCCGCTGTCTGTATATTTTACTGCATTGTCCAACAGGTTGCATAGCGCCTCCACAGACCATTTGTAATCAAAGACTGCGTCCGCATACACATAATTTTCCACCAATTCCAATCCCTTTTCCGATACCTTCGCTCGATACTGACCCACGGCCTGCCTCACTGACTCAGAGATATCGCCCTCTTCCAGCTTTAGCACGATGATTCCAGTTTCCAATCTGGAAAGCTTCACTAAAGCTGCAATCAAAAACTCCAGCTTTTCCACCTGCCGGTGTAGAGAAGCCACATACTTTGCATCTTCCTGCTTCAACTCCCTCTCCTGAAGCATTTCTGTATAGAGAAGAATGTTGGTAATAGGAGTTTTGGTCTGATGAGAAATGTCCGAAATTAGTGTTTTAATCTTATTCTTTTCCCCGGCAATATTCCGGACCGACAATTCGGAAGCTGTAAGATACTGCGCCAGACGGTTTTCCAGTGCAGACCGCCTTGTCTCGTTAAATGCGCTTTCCGTAAATGTCCCGTTCATTGCCTGTTCCAGCATCTCCCCGAGACCTTCCATGACCCGCATCTGTCTATATCGTGCATAAAGCACTGTCCCCACAGCAGCCAGTATACTGACAACAGTTAGTACAATCAATACTTTATTCATATTCCTTTACCCAAGTGTATCCTACACCATAGATTGTTTTAATACTGTCCTGTGCACCTAACTTATCCCGCAGACGTTTTACGGTAACAGAAAGTGCATTTTCATCCACAAATTCTGCCTCTCCTGTCCAGATCCTGTCCAGTAATTCAGAGCGGCTCATAATAATCCCCTGATTCTCTGTCAAAAGAAACAGTAACTTCTGTTCGGTTTTACTGAGTTCCACACTTTTCCCTTGTACAGAAAATTCCATGCGCAGAAAATCAAAGTGATACTTTCCGGATTGAAAAACTCTTACCTCCCTATTGTTCTGCTGCTTCTTATGAAGCTGTTTCCGCAGCTGTGTGTTCACCCTCGCCCTCAGTACCGCCAGACTGAAGGGCTTTGTAATATAATCATCCGCCCCCAGCTCCAGGCCGTTGACAATATCTGTTTCCAGATCATTCGCAGTCAGGAGAATTACAGGGATAACCGATTCCTTTCGTATCTGAGCAAGCAGATCCAGCCCGCTTCCCTCGGGCAGGTTAACATCCAGGAGAACCAGATCCCATGTGCTCTTTTTCAACCTCAGCTTCGCTTCTTTTAGAGTGGCACAACTGTCAGTCTCCACGTTTTCTGCGACAAGTGCCCTCTTTAGTCCCTCAGCCAAAGAAGCATCATCTTCCACAATCAATATTTTACTTTTCTCTTTCATTGATATAAGTCTCCTCCTGCGCCTCCTAGTATGCTTTTATAGTAACACCGTTTCTCCAACACTTCAAACAATAAAGAGAGATCAGCCCTTTTCGAACGCCGAATTCTCAATTGTTTCAAACAATTAAGAAAACGGACCTCAAAAGGGACTGACCCCTTTATAAAATTTCCTCTTTTAATGTCTCCACGATTGTGTCGTGTTTTAATTTAGATACGGAGTACTGCATCGACATTAATATAATTAGGAATACGACAATGATGACTGCCAGATACAGCCCCCAGTTCACTTCGAAAGGTTGTGCCTCTCCCGTCGCACGGTTAAGTCCATAGCTTAACAGCAAGCTGAGCGGTATCCCAAAAATCAATGCTTTCAAACCGTAAAACAGGCTTTCCAGGCGAATCATTTTCCGGAATCCTTGCGGGGTCATCCCAACAGACTTGAGCATGGCAAATTCTTTTTTTCTCAATGCAATTCCAGTGGAAACTGTATTGATGATATTGGCAATGGTAATCAATGTGATCAGTGCCACAAATCCGTATACAAACACTTCTATCACAAACCCAACTGTATTCATTGTCTGGAACATCTTTACCACATCTGAACAATAGGTATGCGTATACCCCTGTTCGTCCAAAAGTGCCAATACCTTCTCAGTTACTTCTGCATGTCTCTTTGTCTCAATTCCGAATAAGTATCTTAAATCACTGGAGTCCACACCCTGATAAGCAGTCTTAAAATAATAGCTTTGGGGCACATATACAGCAATTGCTCCAGGATCTGACAATTTGCAGACATAATTTTCTTTATCATAATTGATAAGTCCTGCAATTTCCACCTTGCTGTTTTCTGGTGTTTCTTTTTGATAGACCTGCTCTCCAAGCACCTTTTCTGTAAAGATTTTCTTACCTCCCTCTTTATGGGAAATATTATTCATCAGCAGGCCCTTTATAGTTCCGCTGTAAAAGTCACGGTAACCCAGCCCATTTTCCTCGCAGAGAGCATTAAATGCTTCGTCATCTATACTGTTTACATATAGCTTTACTTTCTGTCGGAACAGATCCTTATATGCATCTGTCAGGTTCTTCTTGTCCGTGATGCCTGGCTCCATATTATACAGTGACTTCTCTCCATATTCAAAATACGTGCTGTTTACACAATAAAAATCGTCGATATCGGAAATATTCTCCAACTCTTTTGCCAGCTTATCCTTCTCGTCGTAAGTAACCATGACCTGCACCTGATAAGGAAGGTTTACGCTCATATCAGCCGCCTGCATAAACAACTGACAAAAATAATTTACGCATAGAAACAGTACAACGGACAGAGTTATGGAAAATGTGATCACTCTTGTCTTTCTGGAATTTCGTTTCAGACTCTTATGTGCCAGCTCTCCCTCGTAGCCAAATATTTTCCTAATGTAGCAGGGAGATTTGAGTTTACGGGTCTTCAATTTCCATTCACTTTGCTGCCGGATTGCATCAATAGGCGTAATTGCCGAAGCTTTTCTCGCCGGAATGAACGAAGAGATGAATATCGTCAAAGTGCTTACTATAACAATCCCTATTATGCACCAGATGGGAACTACCGTACCCATGGACATTTCTGAGTCAGTTACACCCTGCATCATACCGGAATCTATGATTTTCCTGCCGACTATTTGGAAAGTCACCGAGATTCCTGCTATGCCGGCAATAATCCCGACTATAATACCAACCAAGCCGAGAAGAAATCCTTCAAAATAGACGGAATTTCTCTTTTGCCTTTTCGTCGCGCCCACACTGGCCAGCATCCCGAGATAGCGCACTCTCTCAGAAAGTGACATTCCAAAGGCATTGTATATCAAAACCACCGATGCCAGCACAATAATCACCAGCATGACAGCGGTCATGGGAATAATCACTGTGATAACCTTGCTGTTCTCGTCAATTGCAAGTTTTGTCTCCAGATAGTCCGTGTTAATTTCAACCGTCTGAATCTGATATTTTTTAACCATAGACTTAATAGTATCTAATGATTTATGATTCACTTCTTTCAGTAGAATTGCTGCATTTACATTTTCTTGCTTTTCTTCGTCACTCATGCCCCTTAATATCTGCGCCATGCGTGTTGGAGTGTTTGTGTGCAAGATGGCAGTAATTTTGTATTCTTTTGTACCTGCCTGGGTGAATTTCTCATCTGATAAATAGTTGCCATAATATAACTGCTTCTCCCCGTCCTGTTCAAGAAAACGGCTGCCCACATCCAGAGTAACCTGGTCTCCTACCTTCCATTTCAGATGGTTCTTTTCTATAAATTCCTCTTCCACCGCTATCTCGTGTTGGTTCTCAGGAAGCTCTCCATCATACCTGCTTGTAACCATCTGCCTTAAGTACTGTAAGTCACCTGCAAGTATCTGCCCGCTGCCGACCCTGTAGGAGCTGCTTCCCTCCAGATAGAAACCGTTCTCCTGAAGCAATGTCGTAATACCGACATCTTTTATCCGGCTGTCCTGCTCAATTGCCTTAAGCTGTTCCTGCGTGATATCCTGAAAAAGAGCATGACTGTTTCCCCCGGATAAAATAGTAATTCTTCCCATAAAATCCAGAAACGATGCAATAGAAACAAAAACGGCCGTAATCATTGCAACTGAAACTGTAATCCCCAGTATCGTTACTATCGTCCTGCCTTTATTTGTCTTCAGATGCCGCAGGGTCAGTTTGTTTACAATATTCATGACCGATTCACCTCATCTCTGACGATGTGCCCGTCTTCGATGGCGATCATACGGTCTGCCGACAGCGCAATCTGCTCATCGTGTGTAATGATAATTACCGTTTGATTAAATTCATGATTGAACTGACGGAGCATTGCAATGATTCCCTTACTGTTTTCGCTATCCAGATTTCCGGTAGGCTCATCTGCCAGAAGCAGCGCGGGGTTGTTGACCAGTGCTCTTCCGATTGAAACTCTCTGCTGCTGACCTCCGGAGAGTTGATTGGGAAGATGCTTCAGTCTGTCGGTAAGTCGAAGTTTCCCAATCAGCTTCTCAATCTGCCTTTTATCGGGCTTCTTTCCATCCAAAAGCAGAGGCAGTGTTAGATTTTCCTCTACCGTAAGTATAGGAATCAGATTATAGAACTGATAAATCAAACCAATCTGTCTGCGCCGAAAAATGGCAAGAGCAGTCTCATCCAGGGAAGAAAGCTCCGTCTTATCTATCACGACTTTCCCCAAGGTCGCCTGGTCCACACCCCCAAGTATGTGAAGCAGCGTAGATTTTCCCGAACCGGAGGGTCCGACGATTGCGACAAATTCCCCGTGATCTACAGAAAAAGAAACATCATCCAGCGCCTTCACCATGGTGTCCCCTTTACCATAAACCTTAGAAAGATTTTCAACCTCTAATATTTTCATTTCAAATTCTCCCTTCTAATATATGGTATCATCTTATCAGACTAACCTTACACCTCAGTGAATCGAAAGTGACAATTCTGTCACTTGTCCGCCCGGCCCCAAATCATGCTTTTTCATGCAAACATGAAACACATGGCCTTTTAACCCTGGTATCATATGATTACTTTATAAAAATAGATTTCAAATTCCGTCCCTTTCCCTTCCCGGCTCTTGACACTGATTTTCCCATTCTCCTTATCTAATATAGCTTTCGCCAGAGCAAGTCCGATTCCGACACTCTCGGCAGATGCATTTTCCCCATGGTAAAACCGCTCAAAAATATGGGGAAGATCCTTCTGTGAAATTCCGCTCCCATTGTCCCGGATTATAACCGAGTTATAGATGCCTGCTGTCTTTATTTCTATCTGCAGCCTGCCGCCCTGTTCCATATGCTCTATGCAGTTCTTCAAAATATTAGAAACAGCTTCTTCCGTCCATTTCCTGTCTCCAGTTATTACTGCATCTTCTCCACTCATGTTCCAGGAAATATTGCCCAGATCCATTAAAATCAAAAATGGCTGAACACAGTCCCAGATTATGTCTTTTAATGGAATTTGCTCCTGTTTAAACACAACGGTCCCTGTGTCAAGTTTTGATATTTTCAGAAGATTAGAAATCAGCCATTTCATTTTGCTCAGCTGTGTATCAATAATAGAAAGGAATTCTTTTCTTTTTCCTAAATCCTCCTCTTCCTCCAAGAGCTCTGTCATAACCATCATAGATGTCAGTGGTGTTTTTAACTGGTGGGAAATATCGGCAAGAGAATCTGCCAGATAAGTTTTATCCTTTTTCAGCATCTCATTCTGGGAACGCAAAAGGACGGTTACCTTATAAAGATTGTTTTTCAGTATAGACAGCTCTCCTTCACTGTTATCTGCAAGAGCCAGATCGTATTCCCCAGAACATATGAGGGAGAGGTATGCGTTCAATTCCTGCAGCTTCTGATATCGCTTATACGTTTCATACAGATAAATTGCAGTCACTGCCGTTCCAAGAAATAAGACAGCCGCCCAACAGACAGAATTTAAGAACAGGCAGAAAATGGTGCATAGCACTGTCAGCCCCATCCCTGCAGCGGCAATTCTTCGGGTTCCTTTATGATTCATGTTCTACGATATACCCCTTTCCTCTAACTGTTTTTATATAGACCGGATTCATCGGATCCTCCTCGATCTTGTTTCTAAGCCTTTTCACATACACCGTCAGCGTATTATCATTTACAAAGTTTCCGTCCACGTCCCAGATGTTCTCCAGCAGATTATTGCGTGAAAGGACGATACCTTTATTATTCAGCAAAATAAGAAGCAGACGGTATTCCATAGCTGTCAGCTCTACCTCTTCTTTTCTTTTGTATACTTTTGCCGTGTTGGTATTCACTTCCAGCTCTTTATAACGGATAATCCCGTCCACTGTCTCTTTACTGTATCTTCGCAGAACACTCTTCATCCGCGCAAGCAGTTCTTTCACCCGAAATGGCTTCGTAATATAATCGTCAGCTCCAAGGTCCAGCCCCATAACCACATTGACCTCATCGTCCAGAACGGTCAGAAAGATGACCGGGTAATCTCCCATGGATTTAACTTTCTTGCACACATCATACCCGCTGCCATCCGGAAGGGACAAGTCCAGAATGTAGAATGAAAACGCATTTTCAGAGATTTGCTGCATGGCATCCTTCACAGTTCGTGCCACTGTAACCTGATAGCCCTCATTTTCCAGAGAATATTTTAATCCAATAGCTATTGCATCATCATCTTCCAGTAAAAATATACGCATAACATATCCCACCCTTTCAAGCTTCACTCGAGATAATACAAGTATAGCAATTTTAAGTGGAAAAATAAAGTTATTGATTTTTATGAAGGGCAAATAATATAGTCCCTACAATTGCCACCAGCAATTCTGTGCCCGGGAATGCAAACCACACGCCCCTCATTTTTGCCACTGAAGATAAGATGAAAGCCATAGGAATAATTAGAATAACACCACGCAGTATGGAAATAATACTTGCCGGCAGTGGATAATCCGTGGACGTATAGTACATGGAGATAATTATATTGAATCCGGCAAACGGGCAGGCAATAAAATACAATCTAAGACCTTCCACCGCAATATTTTGCAGCACTGCATTTTGTTCACTATTAAATATGCCGGCAACATGTTCTGCTCCCAAAAATATTCCCGTATAGATAGCCACAGATACAATCAACATTGTAATCATTGCGTATCGCAAAATTGCCCTAACATTGCTGGGATTTCTTCTACCATAGTTTGCACTCACAATCGGCTGAATTCCCTGGGCAATCCCTGTATAAATCGAAATGATGACGAGTGACAGATTGGCAATGATCCCGTATGCTGCCACACCCACATTACCCTGAAGTCTCAGGATAATGAAATTGAATACAATCATGACAATACCGGAGGATACCTCCGTAACCAGAGATGGCATTCCGCTGGAAAACACGCTCACAGCAAGATTTCTCCTCAGTCTGCACTTTGTGAAATGAAATTGGTTTCTCTTTTTAATAAAATGCGGTGATAATATCAACATACTGATAACGGGGGCAAGCCCGGTGGCAAATACTGCACCAAAAATCCCCATTCCAAATGGGAAGATGAAAACATAATCTAATACAATGTTGGATAAACTTCCACCTATCATCGCTGCCATAGACAGTTGTGGGGCCCCGTCATTTCGAACAAAGCAAAGAAGAACATTGTTCAGGAGAAAAGCCGGGGCAAATAACAATATGACCTGCAAATAGGTCTTTGTCATTCTAAATACACTCTCATCCGCTCCCAAAAGTGTCACAATGCCGTTAGAAAGAAAAATTCCGGCTAATACAAAAATAACAGCAAAGACGGCTGCAATATATACTACATTAGTGAAAATACTGTTTGCCTCATAACCCTTTCCCTGACTTTTCCAGATAGAATATCTGGTGCCTCCTCCCATACCAATCATTAATCCGCTTCCATGAATAAAACTATATATGGGAATAGCAAGATTTAATGCCGTAAGTCCATTTGTGCCCAGACCTTTGGCCACAAAAAAAGTATCCGCCAGTATGTAACAGGATAACCCAAGCATTCCCAATACATTTAAAGAGGAATATTTGACAAAATCTCGAAAACAACTCTCTTTCTTCATATAAATTACTTTTCCTTTCATTCTACGCCGCACAACATATACAAAAGCAGAATAAAAGCGCTGATCTCGTATCTTCTATGGCCTAACGATACGAACTTCAACGCTTATAATCTACCCGGCGGCAGTTGATAACTATGTTCTATTAATTATTGTTCCATAACACCAATATTACCATACAGACGCAATGTGGAACGGACTTAGTATATCATATCTTTTATCTTTTTTCAAAGTTATTATCTTTCAGCATCCAGACTTTCTTCTTGACTTCTGACAACCCATGCTCTAGAATTAAGTTGTCACCAGTACAATAAAGGAGTGGACCACAGCATATGAAATATTCTAAAAATACACCTGTCTACAGCCGGGTTGCCTATGACATTGCTTCTCAGATTACAAATGGAAAGTTGAAAGAAGGACAGCGTTTCTCCGGGCGTTCATTAATGGGCTCCCAGTACGGTGTATCTTCTGAGACAATCCGAAGAGCTATGAACCTTTTAGCAAATATGAACGTCATTGAGGTACAGCAAAATGTAGGGGCAACAGTTATCTCACGGGAGAATGCCATAGATTATGTCGAACATTATAAATCTGACAATGACAGACGGGCTTTAAAGGCAAAGCTTAAAGATCTGACACAACAGAGAGATCAGCTTAATAATGAGATTAACAGTACATTTGAAAAAATTATGGATTTGGAAGAACGTTTTCAGAACAGCGATCAGCTGAAAACATATGAATTCCCCATACAGGACAAGAGCAAAGCATCCGGCAGGACCCTCGGTGAGCTTCAGTTTCGCCAGAATACAGGAGGCACAGTCATCGCCATCAGGAAAGGGGAAGAGCTTATACTCTCTCCCGACTCCCAGACTGTACTTCAGGAAGGGGATGTACTTGTCATTGCATGTAATGTCGCCAACTTAACCCATGTTTCGGAACTTGTCAGTTATTTTTCAGGGTAATCTTATAATACACAGGGAGGGATGTTCAAAATGAAAAAACTTTTATCACTTTTGTCAGTAGTGCTCATCGGTACTCTGTCATTTACTCAGCCGGCTCTTGCCGCAGACACTAAAGAGAAACAGGAAATTGTTTTTGCAGATGTAGGATGGGACTCCATCAAGCTGAACAATGCAATTGCCGGTCTGATTGCCGAAGAAATATTCGGCTATACGTGGACCGAAATTCCCAGTTCCACGCCAATCGCCCACGAGGCACTTATGAACAGCGAACTTGATGTGCATATGGAGGAATGGACTGACAATATTCCTTCCTACCAGCCTGATCTGGATGCGGGAAAGTTTAAAGAACTCGGGATAAACTTTAACGATAATTACCAGGGATTCTATATTCCCAAATATGTAGCAGAAGAATACCCGGATTTGAAAACTGTCAAAGATCTCGGAAAACATCCGGAGCTGTTCCCAGATCCGGAAGCCGCACAAAAAGGGGTAATATACGGAGGTATCCCCGGATGGAGTGTCACGGAAATCATGGAGAAAAAGATAGCTGTCTACGGTCTGGATAATCAGTATAATTACGTAACCCCAGGAAGTCAGGCAGCAATGGATGCTACGATTACTTCAGCCTGGGATAAAAAAGAACCTTTTGTAGCTTATTATTGGGAGCCAACGTGGCTGATGGGCAAATATGACCTTGTGCTTCTGGAGGATTCTCCTTATAATGAAGAAACTTTTGCGGACGGCATCGGGGCCTGCCCGGCAGTTACCGTAACCGTTGCGGTAAATAACGACTTTGCGGTTTCTAACCCTGAATACTGTGAGTTTCTCTCTAAATACCACACAAGTTCCAAATTAATCAGTGAAGGGCTTGCTTATATGCAGGACAACAATGCCGACCATAGTGCAGCCGGAAAATGGCTCCTGTCACAGCATCCTGAACTGCTTGAAGAATGGCTTACCCCTGAGCAGGCAGAGACATTAAATGCAAGTCTTGAGGGCGGGACACACAGTACAGACAAATTCAGCTGGCTGTCAAGTTTTCCTTTGATTGCTAAGCCAAATACAAATGCTATTGATAATGCTGTGCGGAAATTCGCCGTTTCTGCCGCATCTGTGCTTGATAAAATCCAGTCGGTGCTGGGCGGACTGGTGAATGGATTCAAATGGCTGCTTGCGCATATTCCGTGGTTTCTTTTGCTTCTCGCCATATTCTTTCTCGGCTGGCATGTACGCAAAAAATTCAGAAGCGGGATACTGTATGCTATACTCGTCTTTCTGGTGGGTGTTGTAGGATACTGGGATGATATGATTCTCACCCTTTCTATTGTGTTGGCAAGTGTGGTGATGTCACTGCTTCTTGGTCTTCCTATAGGTATATTAATCTCTAATTCGCCAAAAGCCAACCGCATTATACGCCCGGTTCTGGATACTATGCAGACAATGCCTGTATTCGTTTACCTAATTCCTGCTCTGCTCCTGTTTGGCATGGGAAATGCTTCCGCAGTGATTGCTACTGTTATCTACGCGATTGTCCCGGTAATCCGTCTGACCAGTCTTGGAATCAGACAGGTTGACAAAGAAGTGGTAGAAGCTGCGCTTTCCTTCGGTTCTACCCGCTGGCAGACTTTATTCAAGGTGCAGATCCCGCAGGCAATGCCTACAATCATGACGGGTGTAAACCAGACACTTATGATGGCTATGTCCATGGTAGTGACCTGCTCTATGATAGGTGCAAGAGGTCTTGGTATGGAGGTTCTGGAAGCCGTGAACCGTATTGAAATCGGCCGGGGCCTGATTGCAGGGGGCTGTGTTGTTATAATGGCAATCATACTCGACCGCCTGACACAGGGATGGTTTGGAAAAAGTGAGACACAGACAGAATCAAACACGGAGAAATAAATGGAGGGATGGACATGGAAGGCAAAAAAAATGTGATTGAAGTACAGAATATAAGTAAGTTGTACGGTCTAAATAAATCGGAAGCATCCAAAATGATGAGAGAAGGCAGTGAAAAAAAAGCTGTACAGAAGAAAACCGGTGTCTCCGTCGCTCTATGGGATATCAACATGAAAATCCCCCAGGGTCAGATTTTTGTAATCATCGGTTTGTCCGGTTCCGGAAAATCTACATTGGTCCGCTGTTTTAACAGACTCAACAAGCCCACTTCAGGCACTATATTATTTGAAGGAAAAGACCTGGCCACACTTTCGAAAAAGGAACTCCTGGAGTTTCGCCGCAATAAAATCTCCATGGTATTTCAGTCCTTCGGTCTGATGAACCACCGTGATGTACTCGGAAATGTCGCTTATGGGTTGGAAATCAAGGGTGTTCCAAAGGAGGAGCGAGAGAAAAAGGCAATGGAAGTCATCTCCATGGTAGGACTAAACGGCTGGGAACATCAGTCCTGTGACAGTCTCTCCGGAGGCATGCGTCAGCGAGTCGGAATCGCCCGAGCTCTTGCAAACGATCCCGATGTGCTCCTTATGGATGAGCCATTTTCTGCCCTTGATCCTCTGGTACGGCAGGATATGCAGTTTGAACTGCTGCAGATTCAACGAAAGCTCAGGAAGACAGTTGTCTTTATTACTCACGATATTGACGAGGCTTTTAACCTGGGAGACGTTGTGGCAATTATGAAGGATGGAAAAGTAATACAGACAGACACACCCGAACAAATGAGTGAACATCCAGCAAATGAATATGTGGAGGCATTCATCAATAATGCAGACAAATCCCGTGTTCTCTCCGTATATAACATTATGATCACCCCGAAAACACTGGTCCGGGTAAACGATGGTATAGAACAGGCAATCCGTGTAATGAATAAAAATGAACTCTCCACTGTATATATTGTGGATGATAACCTGCATCTGGTAGGCATTCTGACTATCAGTGATGCTGTGCATGCAAGAAAGAATCACCTGCAAATTACCGATGTTGTCCAGAAAGACATACCGGTTGTAGATCCGGATACACTTGTAGCAGATATCATGACACTGGCTGCAGAAGCTCCATATCCGATTGCTGCGGTAGGAAAAGATGGGCAGTTAAAAGGAATTGTGACAAAGGCCAAGGTACTTTCATCACTTGCATAGTTACTTCAATTTGTAACTGTTCAGAACCAGGCAGAAATATTTAAAATCAAGCCTGGTTCTGGATATATTGCATTTATTTCGGCAAAAGAACCTGCATCGCAGCTTCTTCTTCAAACTGTTTGGAATACAGGTCGTAATAGTGCCCCTTTTCCCGCAGCAGCTCTTTGTGGGTTCCCCGTTCAATAATCTTCCCATCCTTCACAACCAGAATTAAATCTGCTTTACGGATGGTGGACAGCCTGTGAGCAATGACAAAAGATGTCCTTCCTTTCAACAGATGATCTATGGCACCCTGAATCAGCTGTTCAGTCTGGGTATCAATCGAAGAGGTGGCCTCATCAAGTACGAAAATGCTTGGATCGGCAAGAATAGCTCTTGCAAAGGAAATCAGCTGTTTTTCTCCCGTAGAAAGCCTTCCCCCGCTCTCCCCAACATCACTTTGATAGCCCTTCTCCAGTTTCTTTACCACCACATCTGCCGAAACCTGTCTTGCTGCTTCTTCTATTTCCTCATTGGTAGCATCCAGCCTCCCATAGCGAATATTATCATAGACTGTTCCCGAAAAAAGATGAGGCGTCTGAAGTACATAGCCGATCTGGCTGTGAAGCCAAAGCTGAGAGCGTTCCTTATAATCTTTCCCATCTATCAGAATACGTCCTTTTGTAGGCTCAAAAAATCTTCCCACCAGATTCACAAGGGTTGATTTCCCTGCCCCTGTCTCTCCCACAATAGCCACATTGGTACCTGCAGGAATTTCCAGCTGGAAATGCTCCAGGACGTATTCTTTTCCGTCAGGATACATAAAGGATACATCTTCAAAAGTAATATCTCCCCTAATCTTCTCCCAATTTTCCTTCCTGGGAAAGAACATATCTCCGTACTTTTCTTCCACCTCTTTTGTGTCTGTCACATTTGGCTCCTGCTCCAGCAAATCCACGACGCGCTCTATATTAGCCTGACAGGATACCAGATCTGCCAGCAATCGTGCAAGCTGCTGAATAGGTTCAAAAATGACCACCGCATAGGAGATAAATGCTGAAAGGGTTCCCAACTTTATCAGATTTTCCTGTACCATATAGCCTCCCCTTGACAGCACAATAGCTGCGGCAGCCGTACTGAAGAATAAAATAGAGGGAATGTAGACTGCATTTAATTTTGCCGAACGGGTGGCTGCCCGGTGCATATCCCTTGTAATATGACAGAACTTCTCTTGATTGTCCTCTTCTATTACCATACTCTTTGAAGTTCTTACCCCGGTAATCCCTTCATTATAGGCGCTTGTAATCTGAGAATTTATTTTACGGACTTTCCGGTTCCAGTACAAAATTTTATTCTGGAAATACACAGTCAAAAGTGCAATGCACGGCACGATACCAAGAATGATCAAGGCCAGTTTTGCATTTAGCGTAAACATGATAAAAAATACACCAACTACATAAATTAAAGCCCAAAACATATCAATCAGACCCCATGCAGTCATACCGGCGATCCGCAGGGTATCACTCATAACCCTTGCATGAATATAACCCACCGGCGTGGTATTATAATAGGAGAACGACAATATCTGTAAATGCTCAAACTGTGCCTGTTTTAAGTCTTTTCCCACATACATTTCAATTGTGGTAGCTGCGCGCACAGAAATGTATACTGCGACGGTCTGCCCTACAATCAGCGCCACATATAGTCCGGCAAATGTACCGATTCCGGTCAGCGCCCCCGGAACAATAAATCTGTCAATGGCAAAGCTCTGAAAAAGTGGAACCAGCAGATCAACTCCTGCCAAAAGTACATTCATCGTTATTGTAATAATAAACTGCTTGCGATATCTTTGAAAGAAAGGGAGCATCTTCCCCCACACTTTTATGCTGAATGGTTTTTTATATTCTTGTTCTTCATATGCTGCCATACTATCCCTCCACCTGCAACCTGTCATCCTGACTCATCTGAATGTCGTATATACGTCTGTAAATTCCCTGCTTTTCAATCAGCTCCCTGTGGGTTCCCAGCTCTTCTATATGTCCTTGATGGAGAACCATAATCCGGTCTGCATTCATTACTGTTGTTATTCGATGGGAGATTAGAATGACCGTTGCGTCTTTCCTATTCTGAAGCAGGGCCTTTCGTATTCTTGAATCAGTTTCAGAATCCACTGCCGACAAAGAATCATCAAGCACCATAACAGGTGTCTTCTGAAGGAGCATTCTGGCAATGGCAATTCTCTGCCGCTGTCCTCCTGACAAAGTAACTCCTCGTTCGCCTACCAAAGTATCATATCCATCCACAAAATTCATAATGGTTTCATCCACACAGGCAATTTTCGCTGCTTCTCGAATCTCTTCCAGCGTAGCCTCAGGCACAGAGGCGGCTATATTCTCCCGTATAGTACGGGAATAGAGGAAAGGCTCCTGAAGCACCACCCCAACATTTTTTCTAAGCCATTCTAACGGGACTTCTTTTATATTTCGTCCCCCGAACATGATTTTCCCATCCTCATCCTTAAGGTCATAAAGCCGGTTTAGAAGCTGTATAATAGTGGATTTTCCACTCCCTGTCCCTCCCAGTATTCCAAATACACTTCCCTGTGGAATGATAAAGTCCAGGTCTTTCAAAACTGGTTTTTCTGTGTCGTATGTAAAATTTACATGAGAAAAATATATCTCATAGTTCTCAGTTTTATGGCACCCCTCCTTACTGTGAATTTCTTCCTCCGCATGTAAAATATACTCCACGCGATCAAAGGAGACTCCAGCCTTGCTCATATCCGAAAGAATCCTTCCAAGCCCACGGACCGGCCATACCAACGTGGTATTATAAGATGCAAACGCAATAAACTCACCCACTGTAATGCTGCCGTTTACCGCTTCAATCGCACCTGCTACAATCACCGTCACAACCTGCAAACCCGTAATAAGGTCACCTATCCCCCAGTAAAGGCCTGAAAGGGTTCCAAGACGAATCCAAAGCTTTGCAAAACCTTCGTTCTTCTCTCTGAACCGCTCCATCTCAAACTTTTCTCTGCCAAAGGCACGGACAACCCGCACTCCGGTTGCATTTTCCTGCACAGCTGTAGACAGTTCTCCCTCCGCTTCGTCCGCGAAAGTAAATCGCCTGGCTATGAGGCGGTAAAATATGGTGGAATATAAGGCAACAATGGGAACAAATAAAAGTGTCAGCAGCGACAACTTTGTATTCATAGCCATCATCATTCCAAAAGAAACACCTACAATAAAAACTGTCCGAAACACTTCTAAAAGCTGGGTAATCATAAAGTTGCGTATTACCTCCACATCAGATGTGCAGCGCTGTATAATATCCCCTGTCTGATGCCTGTCGTGCCACTTCATCGGCAGTCGCTGTACGTGGAAAAATAAAGCATCCCTCAGGTTTTTTGCAAAATTTTCCCCCGCCTTTGCCGTATAAGTTCTGGTCAAAAAAAGGGCACCCCCGGAAAGGATTGCGACTCCGATTAATAAAAGAGACATGATCCAGAGGTGGCCTGCCAGATATTTATATTTCTCCCCTCCAAGAACCGAATCTATAGTAAATCGGAAAATCTGTGGAGTCAGGGCGTTTAAAATCGTAGTTAATAAAGACGCCAGTACAGCTGCGGCTAGAAAACGTTTTGACCCTGCAAAAAATTGAAGGATCAAATTCATCCTTTTATGTTTCTTCATGGTAAAGTCCTCTCTCATTCCTTTCGAAGATTTCTATTTTCAACATTATAGTATCTCTCTTGTGCATTTAGTTTTCTGTCTAGACTGTTCTCTTCTGCGAACCAAACATTGCACACGCTGAATCGCTTCTAATTCTGCTTTACAAACCTGATGAACCATTAAAGATAAATCCCCCTTCTTTTCATAACATTGAAAAGCCTGACGATATTTTCCAGTTGGATTAATCGCAATTGGAAGTAGGTTCTGATTGATGAGCTCCTGATTCATAAGCATCCGTCCCACTCGGCCGTTTCCATCCTGAAATGGATGTATCTGCTCAAACTCAATATGCTGTTCTGCAAGCTGCTGCATGATTTCAGCCAGACTGTTTCCTTTACTCGTATTCTCCCACTTTTCAAAGAATCGCTGCATGAACTCCAATACCCGCTCCGGCTCTGGTGGGTAATACACCACCTCCGCAAGACTTCCAATATAAACATCACTCTTACTTCATCGTATTCAATGAGTGAGATTGTTTCATCCAATGATAATGTATTTCCTTCTATTGCATTACTGCTCCAACAAAAACGCAATGAAAAGTCTTTCGTAAACGGAGATAGGATAATGTCTGATGTTCTATCTTTTTGTATGCTGTCCAACCCTGTTTCTATCTCTTTGAATAAGGATTCGTTATTTACTAATTCCATGTTCTCACCTCTTCAAAAAACTCTATATGGATTTTGATTTCTTGTTTTCCATTCTACCATAGTTTCTATATTCCGTGAACACTCATTATTTATTATTTTCCCCGGTCACAGGCTGACAATAATATCCACCGCCAATCGTGTTACTTCGTTATCTTCAAGATATTTTTGAATTTCTCAGCTCATTATCCGGAATAAAAGAAAAAGACCCTCAAAACTTTACAAACTAAAGAAAATGTCGTGTTTGCAGGGCTTTCAGCGCCTTATATTATTATTTGGATTTTAATTGAAAAGTTCGCTTAGTTTCCCATCTGTTTTGCGAACTTTGGAAACCAGCTATGCAGCGCCACCTTGTTTCCCTAGTAAACATATGTATTTTCCAGCTCTATCCACTTTCTTATTTTGGCTATACCCCAACAATTTGATTTGGGGATAGTATCATGCTGTCTGCTTTTTAATCTTCCTCATCAGCTCAAGTTTTTTTTGAGGTAACGAGAAATCTATTTGGGAATGATTTTTCTTCGCCCAAGTTTAAACGTTGTTATCCCAGAATACTCGTTTAGCAAGAAGTTCCACTTTTTTCTGGATCATCTTCAGGTTGCGATAAACAGTATCCTTTGCAAAACCAGATGGTTTCATGCTCAGCGTCATATGTATTCTTTCCGCAGCAATTTGGTTACCGAGGTGATATTACCGATAAACAAATTATATGGCTAGAAGAGAACTATAAACAAATGAATAGTTTTCAGGAGAGTTATGTTAGACAACTTTTGCGTTATGCTTATACAAAGTAGCCATTTATCTGATTTGGCTATTTTTTTATCTAACAAGAGCGTAGGTAAAACATCAATATAAAAATTCCTCTATTAATAAGCTCTGATAAAGGTAACTATCGATAATTGAAACTATTCTGATTACTCTCAGAAAGGTATAATCGGTCCTACGCTATCTTTTTTGCGAATAATTAAGGAATATTTTACAAATGATAGAACTATTACTCATAAAAAATGGAGGAGATTCCTATGTTAAATACACGTCAAATACCTAAGGAAGAAGGAATAGACCATAGTTTAGGCCTAATGCGAGAGGGTTATATGTACATTTTAAATAGACGACGTAGTTTTAATTCCGATGTTTTTGAGACCAGATTACTTGGAAAGTGGACCTATGTCAATACATTGGACACAAAAAGTTGAACTTTTTTTATGCAACCTGAATAGCTTCATCCTCCATTTGCTGAGATAATCTCTCGGAATCTCTAAGCCAGTAAATCCAAGGCTTTCAGATCCCTTTTTTATTAAAATCCCCCACTTTTTGTCAAAAAACACTTGACAGTTTACTCGAAAAATGCGGCGCTTCGCGCCTATTGATCAATAAGTACCGTTCGCTTGCGGGCGGCACACATTTTTCGATTGGAGGCGATTTTTTGTTACCTGTT
>NZ_FBWL01000161.1 GCF_001517425.1 Clostridium sp. C105KSO13
TGGTATAATCGCCAGAGGATTCACAGTGCACTTGGATATAAAACACCTCAGCAAATGGAGGATGAAGCTATTCAGGTTGCATAAAAAAAGTTCAACTTTTTGTGTCCAATGTATTGACATAGGTCCATTCCGACTCCGCCTTTCTGGTTACATACGGAAATCGTTTTGCAGTTTGACACTTCTTTTTGCCCTCCTTTCTGAAAATTCATAGCCACCGCATTATGGCTATGTACCTGACCGACTCATTTCCTAATCGGTCATAGCAATATTTGTTCTCAACACCCCTTGCCAAGCAAAATGCTTATGGGAAGTCACTAAGGAACAGACTGCTTATCTGTATCATAGGATTCTAACCTCTGCCGGGTACTCCGCCAGCTCCGTAGAGAAGTATCATTATCATTCTGACTGTCATCGCCATATCAGGAGCAACCTGATACTCATAACCGGAGTTCTCGCTATTCTGAAATACAGAAATCACGGCGTACCTGCTAAAGTGGCTATCATCAGAAATAAAGTCTTAGTGAATGACTTATTCAATTTTCAAGCGAAAAGGCTTCCGTTTTTGCTATCCGGAATGAACCCCTTCACTCATTTGGACAAAGGGGTATGAAATGCACACCCAAAATCTCCGCTTTTCCAAAAATTTTTTAAAAAAATTTTTTTGGAATAAAAAAGCCGCCTGCTCCGGTTATGAAACAGACGGCAAAACACGTTCTAAATGTATTCAATTTTCAATTTCTTTTTCTTTGCTTCAAGCACTTTACATAGAACATCATCTACTGCATCGGTGTATCGTCCCTGAGCTGCTAAATTGTTCTTCAGTTCGATGAGCGATTGTATCACTCGGCTTCGTTCTTCTTCATTTAAGTATAGATGATAGGTTTTCTCTCTCATTGGCTGTCCCTCCATCTTTCAAATGTATTTTTGATTATCTCCACATCTTCCTCTGTATCAGAAGAAATAAATATATGTACGCTCTGAAAAGCTTTCTTTAAGCTATTGGCATAATCCAGTTCTGTGCCTTTCATCGGCAACTTAATCAGCCTTATTCCTCTTTGCTTGCACATATATGCTTTCATTATTTCTATATTCTCATCGGTACTTCCTGACTCAATAGCCAACTTTTCTGAAGGTATGTATGTTTCAAGCGGAACTCCAAGCAATCGGTCAGAACCAAGTTCTGCTTTCAAGCCTTTCTTATTAGAATAATAGCTGACAGCCAAAGCAGGAAATAATGACAAATACTCCTGTTCACAAATTCGGCAGCCTTTATTCAATATCGTTCTTTCATTTATTTTCATACTCCACGAATGACCGTGCCTGCATTTCCACCACGCTCTCTTTGCTGAAGTTCGTGATACTTGTGTCGGTTTCAATTTATTCTGTTCATAATCCCATTCGCTGAGAAGCTGACTGTCTGTTGTCGCCAAATCATTATATCCGGCAAGGACTTCTCTCTCTGCACAAACGGGGCATACCGTACCTTTCACACGAGCATTGATAACTGATTTCCACTCGTTACCGCATTTTCTGCACTTCCACCAGACATTTTTCCTCGACTTTGCATTTACTTCATCAGGCTTCAATGGCAAGTTCTTCTCCGACCACTCCGAAGCAATTTCAGGGTGTGTTGTCTGCAAATCGTTAAACCCTTGCAGGAATATGTACCCACTGCAATACGGGCATTTACTGCCACCGGAACGTGTAGAAATAAGGGTGTTCCACTCCCTGCCACAATCCTTACATTTCCACCAAGCCTTACGATTGGCAAAGACCGTAACCTGAGTTGGAAGTATCGGATAATTTCTGTCCGACCACTCGGCAGCTATATCCGGCAGAAGCGTTGCAAGGTCATTAAATCCTGCCAACACTTTATTGTGGGAGCAATACGGGCAACCTGTTTTATTTATTGTCCTGCTCTTAACGGCAGCTTCCCACTCGTGTCCTTTCTCACATCTCCATATCACTTTCTTATGAGAACCAATAGAAACCTCTGTCGGTTTTATCTTATTCTTTCTCGACCACTGCTTTACCAGTAGCGGCTCTAATGTCGCCAAATCGTTAATTCCTGCAATTACTCTTACACCAGAGCATATCGGGCATTTCTCTCCATTGGAACGAGCCTTAACGCTTGTCTTCCATTCGTGACCACAAGCACCTTTCCACCATACTTTTTTATTTGAACCGAAAGTAATGTCATCAGGCGTAAGCGTTAAATTCTTTTCCGACCATTCCATAATAAGCTCAGGGTGTACTTCTGCTAAACTGTTATTCATAGCCAAACCTCAACCTCCTTGTGCTTAGAGTATATGAAGTTTTAGCTTTATCTTGTAGTTTGCGAATATCCGTATAAATAGAAAAAGCCCTTTGAGAAAAGGATTTTCTCCTCTCTCAAAGGGCAAGTTCAAAACTGGATTTATCGTGTACATTACATAAATAAAAATTCAATTTTACTCTGCATTATCACAATATATCTCTATTGCATCTGCTACAAATATTGCTGTACCTTCTCCACCATATGCATCAATATTTGTTGTAAAATCTCCACCTCCTGAATACATTTTTCCTAATCCACGCAAAATCTTATTTGTACAAGTATATAAGTTTTGGGTAATATAATCCTGTAATCTTCTTACAAGATTCTGTGCATCATCAGATGCTGGATTCATATTCTTCATCTCTCCGGCTTCTTTAAAAAAAAGCATAAATCTATCTGCTAAGATTTTCTCATCTTCTTCAGTTCGATTCTTTTGCTTTTCTTCCATCTCCTTATATTCTGGTGTATTACCGTATAATTCCTTTGCCTGTCTGCTATATTCATCTAATTTACTTCTATCAAAAGCCTTAAAATCCATGTGTTTCACTCCTAACAATTTTATTCCAAGAGCAAAGTTCATTAAGTTCTCAATATGTTCCTTTTTAAGCCTAAGCAGCTCTATTTGTTGTTCTAAAGCTTTGCTTCTGTCAAAATCAGGACTATTAACAATCATCTTAATGTCTTTAAGAGGAAACTCCAATTCTCGAAACAGCAGAATATGTTGAAGGCGTTCCAAATCTGCATCGTCATACAATCTGTAACCCGCATCGGTGTATCCCGTCGGATGTAAAAGACCAATCTTGTCATAATATTGTAGAGTGCGTATACTCACTCCGGCAAGCTTACTCACCTCATTTACTGTCATCATCATCATTTCCTCCTCTCTCGATAAATATACTTTAAACCATTACGCAACGTAGGAGTCAACAGTTTTTTCAAAAAATATTTTATACAAATTCCCGATTTGTATTTCTGTTTGTTTTAAAAATGGGCAATCCCGATTGGAATTGCCCACTCACTGCACTAATTATGCGATTTTTTCTTGCTTGCACCGATTTATGCATCAATTGATGTAAGTTTGATGTAAATCGCTGTTTTTTCAGTTTTTTATCAAATGAAGTACGTCCCGTTTATTTTGTAAAACGGTACATCTTTACATCATCTTAATAGAGCTTTGCACCTGCTGGAATGTGGTCATCAACCATCAGAAGATTCAGCCCTTCGTGACCGTCTTCCTCGTGTACTGCTGAAATCAGCATACCCTCGGAATCAATTCCCATCATCTTTCTTGGTGGCAGGTTCACGATAGCAATTGCTGTCTTACCAACCAGTTCTTCCGGCTCGTAATAGTCGTGAATACCGCTTAAAATCACACGGTCTTTGCGTTCTCCGTCATCTAATGTAAACTTCAGAAGCTTCTTTGACTTCGGTACTGCTTCACAAGCTAAAATCTTAACTGCTCTGAAATCAGACTTACTGAATGTATCGAAATCTACCATTTCTTCAAAGATTGGCTCAATCTTCACATTAGAGAAATCAATCTTTTCAGACTCAGTTTTTACATTTTTTTCAGGTGCTTCAGAAGCTGTATTATTTACATCATTTTTCTTATTTACACCATCTAAGGACTTCATTGTCGGGAACAGCAATACATCTCTGATCGCCGCCGAGTCTGTCAGCAGCATGCACATTCTATCTATTCCGAATCCAATTCCCCCGGTAGGCGGCATTGCAATTTCCAGTGCATTCAGGAAATCTTCATCTGTTGTATTGGCCTCTTCATCTCCCTGTGCCAGCAATGCTTCCTGTGCCTTGAATCTTTCTCTCTGATCAATCGGATCGTTCAGCTCTGAGTAGGCATTTGCCATCTCCCAGCCGTTCATAAAGAATTCAAAACGTTCTACATGCTCTGGATTCTCGGGTTTCTTTTTTGTCAGCGGTGATATCTCTATAGGATGATCCATGACAAAGGTAGGCTGAATCAGATGTTCCTCAACATACTCTTCAAAGAGCATACTCAAGATATCTCCCTTCTGATGCCTATCCTCAAATTCGATACCTTTTTCCTTTGCCAGAGCTTTTGCTTCCTCTGTAGTCTTAATTTCATTAAAATCAATTCCTGCGTACTTTTTCAGAGCGTCTACCATTGTGATTCTTTCAAAGGGCTTACCCAAATCCATTGCGACTCCGTTGTACTCAATGGTTGTGGTTCCCAGCACTTCCTGTGCCACATAGCGGTACAGGTTCTCTGTCAGATCCATCATGCCATGATAATCTGTATATGCCTGGTACAGCTCCATCAATGTGAATTCCGGATTGTGTCTTGTGTCCAGACCCTCATTGCGGAATACCCGGCCGATTTCGTACACGCGCTCCATACCTCCCACAATCAGTCTCTTCAGATATAACTCCAGAGAAATACGGAGTTTAAAGTCTTCGTCCAAAGCATTAAAGTGTGTCTCAAATGGTCTTGCAGCAGCACCGCCTGCATTGTTCACCAGCATGGGAGTCTCTACTTCCATGAAGCCTTCGCCGTCCAAGTATCTTCTGATAGCGCTTAAAATTCTGGAGCGTTTGATAAATGTATCTTTTACTTCGGGATTCATGATTAAGTCCACATATCTCTGGCGGTAACGGATATCTGTGTTTGTAAGACCGTGGAATTTCTCAGGCAGAATCTGAAGGCTCTTGGAAAGCAGTGTGACAGATGCCGCATGGACAGATATCTCACCTGTCTTTGTCTTAAATACTTCACCTGTGATTCCTACTATATCACCCACATCCATTTTCTTAAATGCTTTGTAGGCCTCTTCTCCGATGCTGTCTCTGGCCACATAGGACTGGATGTTTCCTGCCAGATCCTGTACGTTGCAAAAGGATGCCTTCCCCATGACACGCTTAGACATCATGCGGCCCGCAACGGATACTTCTTTCCCCTCCAGTTCCTCAAAATTATCCTTCAATTCCTGGCTGTGGTGGGTCTGATTATATTTTGTAATAACAAATGGATCCTTTCCATTTGCCTGTAAATCTGCCAGCTTTTCACGGCGGACCTTTCTCAACTGGTTCAGGTCAGGCTCCTGTGCATTTTTCTGCTGCTGGTTTTTCTGATTATTTTTCTGCTGTTCGGACAATATTTTCTCCTCCCTTTATATGCGAATTCAGACCCCTGGTAAATAAGGGGTCTGGACGATGCTTTAATTTTCTGTTACATGGAACGGCTGATTTCAAGTACTTTATACTGAATCTGACCGGCTTGTGTTTCTACGTCTACCAGCTCTCCGGCCTTCTTGCCGAGCAAAGCCTGCCCTACCGGTGATTCATTGGAAATCTTGCCTTCTAAGCTATTTGCCTCTGTGGAGCCAACAATTTTGAATTCCATTTCCTCATCATACGTTACATCAAATACTTTGACTTTACATCCTACGTTAATTTTGTCAAAATCTACTTCATCTTCAACTACTACTTCTGCATTCTTAAGGATGCCTTCCAATTCTTCGATGCGAGCCTCAATATCGCGCTGCTCATCTTTCGCTGCATCATATTCTGCATTCTCAGACAGGTCCCCCTGTTCTCTTGCTTCCTTAATCTTTGCAGCGACTTCCTTACGTTTGACGACCTTCAGATTCTCCAGTTCGTCTTCCAGCGCCTTGAGGCCTGCATAAGTAAGTAATCTTTTCTTTGCTTCTGCCATTGTTATTTGCTCCCTTTCTTTTCTGTTTCTTCTCCGTATTTTAATCTCTTTATACTAGCACAGCAGGCTGCTCCTTTTTGATGACAGTATGCCTCAGCCTTAATACACGTCCTGTTTAAATTTATATTTCACAATTTCAATATTATAACCAATACCTATAGTGATGTCAAGATATTTTCAAGGCCTTCATAAGTCTCTGCCTTATTTATTTCATCTCTCAGTCTTGCAGCACCATGAAGGCCCTTCACATACCATGCCACATGCTTTCTCATCTCACGGATCCCTAAATACTCTCCCTTATATTGAAGCTGGAGTCTTGCATGCCGCAGCATAGTATTCTTGATTTCATCTTTCGTTGGTCTGGGGGCCAGCTTTCCTGTTTGCTCATACATTGTCAGTTCAGAAAAAATCCATGGATTCCCCTGAGCGCCCCGGGCTATCATGATTCCGTTACAGCCGGTTTGTTCTTTCATGGCAATTGCCTTTTCGCATGATGTTACATCACCATTACCGATGACGGGAATGGATACTGCTTCTTTTACCTGACGGATAATGTCCCAGTCCGCTTTGCCGGAATAATACTGTTCTCTCGTTCTCCCATGAACCGCCACAGCTGCGGCACCGGCACTTTCAATGATTTTAGCTATCTCCACTGCATTGACATGCCCGTCATCAAAACCTTTTCTGATTTTTACAGTCACCGGATTTTCAATAGCCTTTACAACAGCACTTACAAGCTCATACACCAGCTTCGGATTCTTCATAAGTGCCGAACCTTCGCCATTTTTCACCACTTTAGGAACCGGGCATCCCATGTTGATATCCAGAAATGTAAAGGGGCGTTCTTCTATTCTTTTAGCCATTTCGCTCATGATCTCCGGATCGGAGCCAAAAAGCTGCAGGGATACGGGAAGCTCTTCTGGGTGAATTGTCAGAAGGCTCTCTGTATTTTTATTGTGATACATAATAGCCTTGGCACTTACCATTTCCATACATACAACCCCGGCACCCTGCTCCTTGCAGAGAAAGCGAAATGGCAGGTCTGTTACTCCTGCCATGGGACCCAGTATATAAGAGTTTTTAAGTTCAATATTCCCAATTCTCAGATGTTTCATGTCTATTATCTCACCGTTTTTTATTTTTATTATAAATCAGACGGAGTCCGTTCAAAGTTAAATCTGATTTATAAATATCGATACTGTCCGTCTCCCGGGCAATGATTTTCCCTAGGCCTCCCGTGGCCACTACAGTCAGATTTTCGTATCCGGATTCTTCTTTTATCTTGTTGACAATATACTCTGTCTGCCCAATAGCACCGTACACAAGCCCGGCCTGCATACTGGATATTGTCTCTTTTGCCAGTATGGACTTAGGTCTCTTAATTTCAATTGCCGGGAGCATAGCAGCTCCGCCCCAGAGAGAACGTGCAGCAGTTTCAATACCCGGAGCGGTGATGCCCGCTTCAAAGGTTCCTCCCGGGCCGATCAAATCATATGTGGTTGCGGTTCCGAAATCTACTACAACGACAGGCCCTCCATAAAGTTCATATCCTGCCACTGCATCCACAATACGGTCCGGGCCGATTTCCTTGGGATTCTCAGTCACAATCCGGATACCTGTTTTCGTACCCGCAGATACCACCAGAGGACTCACACTTAAGTATTTAATAATCCCGTTTACCAACGAATGCATGATATCCGGCACTACAGAAGCTATAATAACCGCATCCACATCACGGGCATGTATATCCCGATGCTGCAGGATGTCGCAGATTGAAAACCCATACTCATCTGAAGTTCTCGGCTGTTTCGTAGTCATACGAAAAGTTCCTGTCAGTTTGTCGTTATTGAACACTCCCAGCGTTATGTTTGTATTCCCAACATCAATCGTCAGTAACATCTACGTCCTCCCCTAAATAAAATACCCTGTAGAACATTTCCAGGGCCTCAAACAATTCTGCCTTTGTCTGTTGAAGTTCCTTTATCTTCAGGACACTTCCAATCTCATCAAATGTAAAATCATCTTCCTGATGTTCCACGCGCAGCTCCAGATTTCCTGCATCATCATATATTACTAGCAGTACACCGCCCACGTCCTCTGTAAACAATACACACATAATCTGCAGCTCCTGCCTGATGTTCTCCGGCAGCATCTCAAACGCAGGATTCAAGTAAAACTTCCGCTCATAATGACTGGCGGCACAAAGTACAACTTCCTCTTCCATCTATAATCCTTTCTAAAAAGGGGTCTGACCCTTTTGCGTTTCGTTTTCTGAATATTCTGAATACTTGGCTACACGTAACCGCATATCCCTCGGACGGAAACTTCGCCGCTAGAGACTGTTTCCACTGCACCATCACTTTTACGCACCATCAGCTCTCCCTTTTCGTTGATGCCCAGTGCATATCCACCATACTCCTCCCGGGTGCCTATTATCCGTACCTCTTTTTCCCGAGTTATCAGTAAATTATTATATTTTTCCTGTAACTGTCCCAAATCTTTGTTTTCCATAAATATCTGATAATTTTTTTCAAATTTCTTCATTATAATGGCTATTATTTCGCTTCGCCTCATAAACCGTCCGGTCTCCAGGCGAAGTGAGGTTGCCTTTTCAGCTACCTCCGCCGGCAGCTGCTTCATATTTACATTAATGCCTGTTCCTATAACAATGTAATTGATGAAATCCACTTCTGTGCTCATTTCTGTCAGAATACCGGCCAGCTTTTTTCCCTCGAGGATGATATCATTGGGCCATTTTATCTGAATATCCAGACTTGTGTATTCCCGCAGACCTTCGGCAGTGCTTAGCCCCATTACCAAGGTGAGCATAGGTGCCTTTACCGGTGGTATATCCTCCGGTCTGAGGAGTATGGACATATATATGTTGCTGCCGATCGGCGATTTCCATGCCCTGCCGCGTCTGCCGCGTCCTGCACTCTGCTCTTCAGCAACAACTATCGTTCCATGTAAAGCCCCCTCCTCCCCCAGCTGCTTCGCACGAGTATTGGTAGAGTCTATCTCATCAAAATAATATATCTTTTTGCCCGCCCATTGTGCATCCATTGTACTGCTAAGCTCTTCTCCTGTCAGGATATCCGGGCTGTCCACTATATGATAACCACGGTTTCGAACAGCTTCGACCTGATATCCCTCTTCTTTCAGCTGATTGACAGCTTTCCATACAGCTGTCCTGGATACTCCCAGCACCTCACACAACTGCTGACCGGATACAAAGCCGCCACTCTCACGCAGCATTCTTAATATTTGCGCTTTCAATTCTTCACCTCTAGTCCGAAAAAGCGTTCGAAGGAAACTACCCAAAGGGGACTGACCCTTTTGGGAGCCGTTTTCTGAATATTCTTAAAATTCACCCAGTGTCGCGGCCATCACTGCCTTAATCGTATGCATCCGGTTCTCTGCTTCATCAAATACTTTTGACTGCTCGGACTCGAAAACTTCGTCTGTCACTTCCATGTCCGTGATTCCGAATCTTTCTCCCATTTCTTTACCGATTTTTGTTTTTAAATCGTGGAATGCCGGCAGACAGTGCAGGAAAATTGCTTCTTTACCTGCATTGGCCATGATTTCTTTTGTCACTTTATAGGGAGAAAGCTCTTTGATTCGTTTTTCCCACACTTCATCTGGTTCACCCATAGATACCCAGACATCGGTATAAATAACATCTGCATCTTTTGTTCCGGCTTTTACATCTTCTGTCAATGTAATAGTTGCACCGGATTCTTCTGCATATTCTTTGCAGATTTCTACCAGTTCTTTATCCGGAAAATATTTCTCCGTTGTGCACGCCACGAAATGCATTCCCATTTTTGCACATGCTATCATCAGGGAATTACCCATATTAAATCTGGCATCCCCCATATACACCAGCTTGATGTCCTTTACTCTTCCAAACTTTTCCCGGATTGTAAGCATATCTGCCATAACCTGTGTGGGGTGGTACTCATTCGTAAGTCCGTTCCACACGGGAACCCCGGCATTCTTAGCCAGGTCTTCTACTATCCCCTGACCGAAACCGCGGTATTCAATACCGTCATACATTCTGCCCAATACCCTGGCAGTGTCCTCAATGCTTTCCTTCTTTCCAATCTGTGAACCGCTCGGATCCAGATATGTGGTCCCCATCCCCAAATCATGCGCCGCCACTTCAAATGCGCAGCGTGTTCTGGTGCTAGTCTTCTCAAAGATAAGGGCAACATTTTTGCCTTTATAATGATCTACAGGTATCCCCGTTTTTTTCTTTTCTTTCAGCTCGGCAGCTAAATCAAGAAGGTAAGTGATTTCCTCCGGAGTGTAGTCTTTCAGTGTCAAAAAATTTCTTCCTTTTAAGTTCATGTTATTTCCCCTTCCTGCATTCATTATCATGTAATTTACTGCTTCTTTGTCTTCTCTGCCTGCTCGCTTCAAACATCAAAATTCCTGCCGCCATAGCTGCATTCAGCGACTCTGCCTGTCCTGCCATAGGGATACATACCCAGGCATCGGCACACCTGGCAATTTCAGGGTTCAGACCATTACCCTCATTTCCTATTAAAAATGCCGTCCCACGACGGTAGTCTTCCTCATCATAAAAACGTTTGCCTTCCAGATGGGCAGCATAAATCCGAACGCCTTTCTCTTGCAGTATGCGGATTCCCTTCTGAAGGTCATCCATATACAAAAATGGCATCCTATAGATTGCCCCCATAGTGGAACGAATCGTCTTAGGATTATATATGTCCACACAGTCCCTGCCCATCAATATTCCGCTTACCCCGGCGGCCTCCGCAGTTCGGAAAATGGTTCCCAGATTTCCCGGATCCTGCAGATTATCCAGAATCAGTATGTGCGGATTTTGCTTTCCCAGCATGTCCTCCAGTCTATAATTCAACTGCCGTATAACCGCTAATATACCCTGAGGGCTTTTCGTGTCAGAAACGTAGGCAAATACCGGATCTGCCAGTATTTCCGGCTGTTTTTGCATTTTCTGCAATTCTTCTTTGTGCCTGTTATAATAAGTCTCCGACACATACAGCTTAAGCAAAACATCCCGGGGCGTCTCACCGACCATACGGCTGCCTTCTGCTATAAAGACCCTCTCCTGATTCCTTGCCTTGCTCTTTTTTCGAAACTGCAGCAGTTCCTTGATCTTCTGATTGCTTGTGCTTGTAATCATATCTTACACCTTAAATCTGTATCCGACTCCCCAGATTGTCTCAATATACTGTGGATGAGAAGTATCATATTCTACCTTCTCCCGGATTTTCTTAATGTGAACAGTCACCGTTGCAATATCCCCGATAGATTCCATATCCCAAATTTCCCGGAACAGTTCTTCCTTTGTATATACATGATTTGGGTGTCCCGCAAGGAATGTCAGCAGATCAAATTCCTTTGTGGTAAATGATCTTTCCTCTTCATTTACCCACACACGTCTTGCTGTCTTATCTATTTTCAGCCCTCTGATCTCTATAATTTCATTTTCTTCCATATTACTACCAATCAGGCGCTCATACCTCGCCAAATGTGCCTTGACTCGGGCTACAAGCTCACTGGGGCTGAAGGGCTTCGTCATATAGTCATCTGCGCCCAATCCCAGTCCTCTGATTTTATCAATATCATCCTTTTTGGCAGATACCATAATAATCGGTGTATTCTTCTGCCCACGCACCTGACGGCATATTTCAAATCCATCTACTCCCGGAAGCATCAGATCCAGAATAATTAAATCATAATCCTCCTCCATAGCCTTTTTTAGACCAAGTTCTCCGTCATTTGCCACTGAGACAACAAAATCGCTCAGCTCCAGATAATCCTTCTCAAGATCAGCGATGCTCTCCTCATCCTCGACAATCAAGATTTTCTTACTCATCTAATGGTACCTCCTGATATTTTCTGACTACTAAATACATTGTTGTTCCAACCCCTTCTTCACTTGCGGCCCAAATCTTGCCGCCATGCTCTTCCACAATTTTCTTGACAATAGAAAGTCCAATCCCGCTTCCCCCTTTCGAGGAATTTCGGGAGGCATCTGTCCGGTAAAATCTATCAAAAATATTTGGCAGATCCTTTGCGGAGATACCTTTTCCATTATCTCCGAGTTCTACCTGAATAAAATCACCTACATCTTTTAATTTCATTGTAACCTTGCCCTTAGGTTTGTCCATATATTTCAAGGAATTTGTGACAATATTATTAATAACACGCCTGAGCTGTTCCGGATCTACAATGACTTTTGAATCCGTTTCCACATAATTGCGGTATGTGAATTCTACCCCCTTTGCTTCCAGCTCCAAAGATAAATCTTCCGCACAATCTGCAAAATACTGCTTTGCGGATATGGTCGTAAAATTGTAGGGAATACGGTTTGTATCAATTTTAGAATACAGCGTCAGTTCATTAATAAGCAGGTCCATCTCATTAGCCTTATTGTATATTGTTTTGATATATCTGTCCATCTTTTCCGGTGTATCCGCAACACCGTCCATGATTCCTTCTACATAGCCCTTAATGGCAGTAATCGGCGTCTTAAGATCATGAGAGATGTTGCTTATTAGTTCCTTGTTTTCTTTATCATATGCAACTTTCTCCTCTGCATTTGCCTTTAACCGCAGACGCATTTCCTCAAAATCCTGACAGAGCTGTCCAATCTCGTCATCCGTCTCACCTTTTATCTCAAAATCAAGGTTTCCTTCCTTAATATTCCTTGCAGCTCTCTGCAGCTTAGCCAGAGGCACAGACACCGTTCTGTAAATCCAGTAAATCAAAATTGCTGCTGTCATGAAAACAACCAGCAGATAAAGCTGCTGAAACTCTCCGCCCCTAATCCCGCTAAGTGCGTACACTGCTGCTGTAGTAAAAATAGTCGGCAATACCATCACCGTCATAAAAGCAATCACCAGCTTTGTCTTAAGTTTCATAGCATACTCCTTTCGAAAAGGGGGACAGTCCCTTTTGCAGCCCGTTTTCTGAATATTCTGAAAACAGGCAGACACCAACGGTGCCTGCCCTACATTTGCATTAACGCACCTGCCTACTTATATCATATAAGGGTCAATAGGTATTTTGTCCCTTGATACGTAGGGATTGTTACGCACTACGTGCTCCCACAATCCTCGCTTCATTTATATTACAGGTATTTTTTTAATGCGTCAACTTTATCTAACTTTTCCCATGGTAAATTTAAATCATTACGTCCGAAATGGCCGTACGCTGCCGTCTGCTTATAAATAGGACGCCGCAGATCCAGCATCTTTATAATGCCTGCCGGGCGCAGATCGAAGTTTTCACGGATGACCTCCACCAGCTTATCTTCGGAAATCTTTCCTGTCCCAAAGGTATCAACCATAACGGAGGTGGGCTGCGCTACCCCGATAGCATAGGAAAGCTGAATCTCGCACTTTTTGGCCAGACCTGCTGCCACAATATTTTTTGCCGCGTAGCGGGCAGCGTATGCCGCTGAACGGTCTACTTTCGTGCAGTCTTTTCCAGAAAATGCACCGCCGCCGTGGCGTGCCATCCCGCCGTATGTGTCTACAATGATCTTACGTCCTGTAAGTCCACTGTCTCCATGGGGGCCTCCAATCACAAAACGTCCGGTGGGATTGACGAAGAACTTTGTATTATTATCTATCATCTCCGCCGGTATAATTTCGTCAAACACATATTTCCTGATATCTTTGTGAATCTGTTCCTGTGATGTATTTGGGTCATGCTGGGTGGAAAGTACAACTGCATCCAGCTTCTTGGGCTCTCCATTCTCATCATACTCTACCGTTACCTGCGTCTTTCCGTCTGGACGAAGATAAGGAAGTGTGCCATCCTTTCTCACCTTTGTGAGCTGTCTTGCCAGTTTGTGGGCCAGTGATGCAGGATAGGGCATGTATTCCTCCGTCTCATCAGTGGCATATCCGAACATCATCCCCTGATCGCCTGCTCCTATCGCTTCGATCTCATCGTCCTGCATCTTATCTTCCTTGGCTTCCAGCGCTTTATCCACCCCAAGAGCAATATCCGGAGACTGCTCATCAATTGCTGTAATTACACCACATGTATCTGCATCAAAGCCGTATTTACCTCTGGTATAGCCAATCTCGCGCACTGTGTCGCGGACAATTTTCTGAATATCCACATATGCGTTGGTTGTAATCTCGCCCATGACCATCACAAGACCAGTTGTTGTGCATGTCTCACAAGCCACACGGCTCATTGGGTCTTCTGCCATCAGTGCATCCAGAATCGCATCTGATATCTGGTCGCACATCTTATCCGGATGTCCTTCTGTTACTGATTCTGATGTGAATAGTTGTCTTTCCATACTGTCTCTCCTTTAAATGTAAGGATTGCATTTTCAGCAATCCAAATCAGCTCTTTCTCCCCGGAACTGTTTTCCCCCATTTCTTCAGAAAGAAGAAAACAGCCCCTTAAAGTGGACTGTTTATATACTATAAATCAATCCTCTTATTGTTCGATTACTCGCTCAGGTTGGCACCTTCCTGTGCAGGGGTTGCCGCGGTTTCACAGGTCCTTTGTACCTCCACCGCTCTGAATAAGAGAAAGCTTGCTTATTAAATTGTTATCGATTCACATATTACTTTACACCGTATTGCACCAATAGTCAAGAGCCGATAAATGTGGATACCCACAATTACCGGCTCTAAAACTTACAGGGGGGCACTGCTTCTCTTTCCCAAATCTGCTTTACCCGACCTTCAGCTTAAATTTCTGTATTTCTTTCTCACTGGACACCTTCTCAATCATTCCTCCTAAGGTGCGCAGTTTTTCTTCAAATCTTTCATATCCTCTCTGGATATAGACAATATCGTCAATGATAGTAATTCCGTCTGTCGCTAGTCCTGCAAGGCAAAGTGCTGCACCTGCACGTAAATCAGGGGCACTCACTCTCGCACCCGACAACTTTTCCACTCCCTCTATAGTCGCAGAATTTCCTTCAACTTTAATCACTGCGCCCATTCTGGCCAGTTCGTCTAAATATTTAAATCGATTCTCAAAAATGCTTTCTGTAATCGTACTTGTTCCCTCAGCCAATGCAAGAGTTACTCCGATCTGTGGCTGCATGTCAGTGGGGTATCCCGGGTATGGAAGCGTCTTCACCTGTGTGGAATGCAGTCTTCCCTTTGCCACTACACGCACTGCGTCATCAAATTCTTCCACCTCGCAGCCAATATCAACCAGCTTGGATATTGTTGCTTCCAAATGCTTCGGTATAACATTAAGTACCGTCACATCTCCTCTCGTAGCTGCAGCCCCGAACATAAAAGTTCCCGCCTCAATCTGATCAGGGATAATAGAATACTCTGTCTTATGCAGTGACTTCACTCCACGGATTTTTATTACATCTGTTCCTGCACCTTTAATATTGGCACCCATGCTGTTCAAAAAGTTCGCTACATCAACCACATGCGGCTCCTTTGCCACATTCTCCATAATAGTGAGTCCGTCTGCCATGGCGGCGGCCATCATCACATTGATGGTAGCTCCCACGGTCACTACATCAAAATAGAGATGCGTTCCTCTAAGGGCTTCTGCTTCTGCTACAATCTTTCCATGCTCAATGTCCACATCTGCTCCGAGAGAACGGAACCCCTTTAAGTGCTGATCAATCGGCCGGCTGCCGATATTGCACCCGCCCGGTAGAGCCACCTCTGCTTTTCTATACTTGCCAAGGAGAGCTCCAAGTAAATAATAGGATGCTCTGATCTTTTTTATATAGTCATATTCAATACTGAAATCACCTACTGTGCTTCCGTTAATCTTTACCGTATGTCTGCCAATTCTCTGCACAACAGCTCCAATTCCGGCAATAGCTTCCAACATCACGTTGATATCATTTACATCCGGAAGATTATCAACCAGGACAGTTTCATCCGTCATAATGGCTGCCGCTAGAATAGCTAATGCCGCATTCTTTGCCCCGCCTATCTCAACTTCCCCTACAAGCGGACTGCCGCCCTTAATAATATATTGCTCCATTTCGCACCTCAATTATCATTCTGATATATGCTTATGTTTCTTGAAATTTAATTTTATCGTATTGTTTCAAGTCCGGTTTTTAATATACTAGGGTATTATATCACAAAACTGGCATTTGTAAAATCATTTTTTTATATCACCCGGCCATCCGCCTGTTTACTGGCATTTTCTATATTTCTCACCGCCGATAAAACATTTTCGATTGTCTCTTCAATCTGACATCCATCTTCACACACGGTTATATCTGCATACTTTTCAAAAAGCTTTATTCTTTCATTATATAAGTCCTTGAACGACTGTCCCTCTCTGAGAAGTACCCCTCGTTTTTTTGGATTTCGTATTCTTTTTTTTATTACTTGATAAGAAGCCTTTAGATATACAATCGTTCCAATTTCCTTAAAATGGTTCATTGCCTCGTCGCAGTAGACAACACTTCCGCCAGGGGAAATTACTGCATTTTCCACGTCTGCATCCCGGTTAACCTGATTTTCAATTTCCAGAAACCCTTCTTCTCCCTCATCTGCGATGATCTCACACAGAAGCCGTTTTTCCTGTTCTTGAATCAGCAAATCTGTATCAATAAAGCGCAAACCTAACTGCTTTGCGACAACAACACCCACCGTACTTTTGCCGACCCCCGGCATGCCTATAAAAACAAGATTATTCTTCATATGTATATCTGCCCTTCTATATATATCTTTCTAGGCTCGAAACGGCCTCTCAAAGTAAATGTATTATATCATATTTTTTCTGTTTAGTAAAATCTGCGCCCACAGCGGCGGTTATCGCATCTGCGTCTATATAATTCCTGATAAAGAAGTACTTCAATCAAGTCCCTCATCCAATTGGGGTTCCCCTGTGGCGGACGGTTTCCGTGCGGCGGGCGGTTCCCATGTGGCGGGCGGTTCCCATGTGGAGGGCGGTTCCCATGTGGCGGGCGGTTCCCCTGTGGTGGACGCCCCGGTGCATATGCTTCTTGTATCGACGTTTCTGTTTCCTGTGCGGCTGCACTGTCATTAAGCTCTTCCGGCATCAATAGACCCCAAAATTCTTTATCATTCTGAACCTTATCATATACCCGGCTGCCCATCATACGAAGCTGCAGTTTATCCGGATATTCATCGTACATCATACTGCAGTCACACTCCATCCTGTCACATTCATCCTCCACATATGGCAGGAGTTTTTTCGCTACGTCGGGATAAAGGCTCTTCATATACTCAAAGTCTCGGCGATCAATTTTTTCGTCATCATAGGCAAGGGGCATCGGGTACACCATGTAAAACGGTAGTTTTGGATTCATAACTCACACTTCCATTTCAAGACATTATATGATTACTATATGCGGCTGAAGCTGAAGCGTTAACCTGCTGATAGTCATAAAGCGGCCTACTGATATATTTCAGCAAGCCGCCATGTATTAAACCATAAAAATCAACGAGACAATATACTAAGCCCGTTCTTTATAATGGTGTTCTTCTTCTAGCATCATATCCTTCACTTTCATCAGACGAACCTGAGTACTTCTCTCATTTTCATCTAATTTCATGGTAATGTATTTAATATTTTCCTCAGTCTCAGGAATGATAACATGTTCCAGCGCATTTACACGCCTTCTTGTCTTCTCTATTTCTGCCGCCATAAGCTGGCACGCTTTCTCGCATTCCGCGAGCCGTATCATATCCGGCAGTATATCTGCCAGGGATTTAACTGCTCCATCCAAATCACTGGAAGTGAATGCAAAGCCATAGGAATAAATATCATTTTCATCCCCTGTCCTTGTTTCACACTCAAAAGTAGGTACATTCACACTCATGACATTCCTCTCGCCGGGAATCAGACTGATTTCCTGCTTGGGCGCCATAAGAGCCGTGTTGAGTGTCTCCTCGGACATCCCGGCTTTGGCAATAACAAAATTCTTATTGGCTGAGAGGATTCCTTCCTCTACTCTCAAACGCACTTCCATATTTTCCCGCACCAGATCTAAATACTGGCGCATTAGCTCGTCGCGTTTGTCCTTTAGCAGCTTATGGCCTCGGACAGCTGTAATACGCTTCTTTTTTAGCCGGGTCAGCTCCATACGGGTTGGATTTACCTGTGTTGATGCCAAATGTAATCACCTCGCTTTTCCAACTTAGCCTCACTCTTTACCATAATACTGATCCAGGAATTTATCGTCGATACGTTTCAGTTCTGTTCTCGGCAGCATAGAAAGTAATTTCCATCCGATATCCAATGTTTCTTCGATGCTCCGGTCTGTGTTATATCCCTGAGATACATATTCGGTCTCAAACGCATCTGCGAACTTTGCATACATCAAGTCAATTTCCGTCAATGCAGCTTCCCCAAGAATCACCATAAGTTCCTTGGCGTCTTTTCCACGTGCGTATGCCGCAAACAGCTGATTCATTGTATTAGAATGGTCCTCCCTGGTCTTTCCCGAACCGATACCTTTGTCTTTAAGACGGGACAGTGATGGAAGTACATCGATCGGAGGAGTAACACCCTTGCGGTACAAATCACGGCTGAGAATAATCTGCCCCTCTGTGATGTATCCTGTCAAGTCAGGAATCGGATGGGTTTTATCATCCTCAGGCATACTCAGAATCGGTATCATGGTGATACTTCCCTTTTTACCATTCTGACGGCCGGCTCTCTCATACAGTGAAGCAAGGTCCGTGTACATGTATCCCGGATATCCGCGGCGCCCGGGAACTTCCTTGCGGGCTGCTGAGACCTCACGCAGCGCATCTGCGTAGTTTGTTATGTCCGTCAGAATAACCAGAACATGCATATCTTTTTCAAAGGCCAGATATTCTGCTGCTGTCAGTGCCATACGAGGTGTCGCGATACGCTCGATGGCCGGGTCATTTGCCAGGTTTACAAAAAGAACGGTTCTGTCAATAGCTCCTGTTTCTTTGAAACTTTCAATAAAAAAGTTAGATTCCTCAAATGTAATACCCATCGCTGCAAATACAACGGCAAAGTTCTCATCTTTCCCCAATACCTTTGCCTGTCTGGCAATCTGCGCTGCCAGCTGTGCATGTGGCAGACCGGATGCGGAGAAAATAGGCAGCTTCTGACCGCGGACCAGTGTATTCAGACCGTCAATGGCGGAGATACCAGTCTGGATAAATTCTTCAGGATAACTTCTGGCCGCAGGGTTCATAGGAAGCCCATTGGTGTCCATGCGGGCATCCGGCAAAATCTCCGGTCCATCGTCTATAGGACGCCCCAGGCCGTCAAATACACGTCCCAGCATATCTTCGGAAACACCAAGTTCCATGGTCCGTCCCAGAAAACGTACTTTACTGTTAGACAAGTTAACTCCCGTCGCACTTTCAAATAACTGTACCAGGGCATCGCTGCCGTTGATCTCCAGCACTTTGCAGCGACGAATTTCACCGTCTGCAAGCTCTATTTCTCCCAGCTCATCGTAGGCCACATTTTCAACACCGCGCACCAGCATCAAAGGGCCGGCTACTTCCTGTATGGTTCTATATTCTTTTGGCATTTAAAAGCCCTCCTTTCCTAATGCTTTGGTAATATCTGTCTGTAATGCTTTTTCTACTTTTGCATATTCTGCATCTACATGATCTTCCAGCGTATATTTAAAACGGCCGATTTGTTCGCGTACCGGCAGATCTATCAGTTCCTGCAGGGGTGCACCTTTCTCAAGGGCTGCCACAGCCTGTTCGTAATATGCCAGAACCAGATTCATCATCATGTGCTGCTTTTTCAGCGAAGTGTAAGTGTCAATCTCATGGAAAGAGTTCTGATGCAGGAAATCCTCGCGGATAGAGCGTGATGCCTCCATTTTTAGTCTGTCTCCCGGTGAAAGAGCATCCATACCGACCATCTTTACAATTTCTTCCAGTTCTGCCTCTTCCTGCAGAAGATTCATCATCTTCTGGCGGTCTTCCATCCAGTCGGAGGCAACTTCTGCATTAAACCATTTTTCCATATCATCCAAATATAGAGAATAACTGGTCAGCCAGTTGATTGCCGGAAAATGTCTCTTATAAGCAAGGGCAGAGTCCAGCCCCCAGAATACCTTCACAATACGCAGGGTAGCCTGTGAAACCGGCTCGGAAATATCACCGCCCGGAGGCGATACAGCACCGATAACCGACAGCGCCCCTTCTCGCCCTTCTTTACCAAGTGAAATGACCTGCCCTGCACGTTCATAGAACTGAGCCAGTCGGCTACCCAGATACGCAGGGTAACCTTCCTCACCTGGCATTTCCTCCAATCGCCCGGACATCTCCCGGAGTGCCTCTGCCCAGCGTGATGTAGAATCTGCCATTAACGCAACAGAATATCCCATGTCACGGAAGTATTCTGCAATTGTAATGCCTGTATAAATAGATGCCTCACGGGCTGCCACAGGCATATCCGACGTGTTTGCGATTAGTACGGTCCTCTGCATCAGAGACTGTCCTGTCTTGGGATCCTTCAGCTCCGGAAACTCATTGAGAACATCTGTCATTTCATTTCCACGCTCACCGCAGCCTATATAGACCACGATATCTGCTTCTGCCCACTTCGCAAGCTGATGCTGTATGACAGTTTTACCGCTTCCAAAGGGCCCGGGAACTGCTGCCACTCCGCCTCTTGCGATTGGGAAAAATGTGTCAATTACCCTTTGCCCGGTCACAAGGGGTTTTTTAGGAGAAAGCTTTTTCTGATATGGACGCCCCTTACGCACCGGCCATCTCTGCATCAATGTGAGGTTCTGATCACCCTGGTCAGTCTCCAACACCGCAACAGTCTCCTCTATAGTGAATTCGCCTGCTTTTATTTCTTTTATTTTTCCTTTTGTACCGTAAGGTACCATGATTTTTTGCTGTACAACCGGGGTCTCCTGTACAGTACCTATTACATCTCCCGCCTCTACTTCATCTCCGGCAGAAGCTGTAGGAACAAAGTCCCATTTTTTGTCTCTTTTCAAAGACGCAACTTCCACTCCACGTTTCAGGTTATTACCCGAAATCTTCATAATTTCATCCAGCGGTCTCTGAATCCCATCATAGATGCTGGAAATAAGTCCCGGTCCCAATTCCACAGACATGGGAACTTCCATGGATTCCACCGGTTCTCCCGGCCCCAGTCCTGAAGTCTCCTCGTATACCTGTATGGAAGCCTCATCCCCATGTATCTCTATAATTTCGCCAATCAGACGCTGGCTGCTCACACGAACCACATCAAACATGTTCGCATCGCGCATTCCCTCCGCAATAACCAGAGGGCCTGCCACCTTCTTTACTATCCCTGTACTCATTATGATGCATTAACCTCCGTTTATTTTTCTGAAAATAATATATCTGATCCAACTGCCTGCTCCACAGTCTTCTTTACGCCTTCCAAACCTGCACCTGTGTTACCAGACACTCCTGGTATCTGGATAATTGCGGGCAGTATGCGCTCTTTATAATGCTCAATTACATCTGTCAGCTCTGCTGCCAATGCCTCTGTAATATAAATGATTCCGCATTTTTCCTCCGCAAGCTGCCAAAGCTTCTGCTTTGCCTCCTCCAGCGTCCGGACAGGGCAGACAGTAAGGCCAAGCGTAGCAAATCCATAAATACTGTCATAATCGCCGACTACTGCTATTTTATACATACATCTCCCTTATCCTTTCCCTGATCGAGTCCTCTGAGAAGCCATTCTGCTTTGCTGTCAGAATAATGCGAACAGTCTTTATTTCATTTTCTCTGGCAATCACATAGGCTACCAGCGGACCCACAGAAAATGGATTATATTTCTGGGGCCTGATTGTTTCAATCATGCGGTTGTCGCACCACCGTTCAAATGCAGACGGTGATTCCTCCAATGCCGCCGCGCCCCCTGCATAGGTTGTCCCCTGGAGGTAGTCACGGATTACGTCCATACCGGATGCTGCAGCCTTAGATAATTGCTCTATGTTAATGCTTTGGCAGGGTGCCATTGCACGCTTCATGAAATCTATTGATTTTCCTGTCTTTTGAGAACGTACAGCTATCTTAATATCTGCAATTGCCAACGTAGACTCGGCATAATTTCGGATAATCTCGTCATCTGCCTTCTGTCCGGCTTCATAAATAGCCTCCAGTGCAGCCTTATCTATAATAATATCGCACAACTGTCCGTCTCCAGTGTGAAGCAGAGTATCATATGCCTCAGCTGCAGCTGTTCCCATATTCCCGGGAAGTCTATGGAATTCCTTATTCTGCACGATCCGGAGCATTTCCTGTCCGGAGATTGAACAGTCCTCATAGAAAACATTTTCAGTTACTGTTCCTGTGCATGCCTGCTTCACTGCGCTTTTGAGATTATGAAATAATTTAGGGTAACTGAGTACATCAAACACCGTCATATCCGGTGCCACCTCTTTTATCACTTCCCATGCTTTCTCTTCTTCCATTCTCAGCATTGCAGGCACATCCATAGAACCGATTCCGTCTCCCCAGCCCTTTTCCGACAGGAACTGCAGACACTGGTTCTCATCCGGGCATGCAAGCAAGCGCTCAATATCTGCATCGGAAATCAAAGAATTCTCCAGGGCACGAATACGGGCAACCGCATAAGTATACTCTAATTCATTCAAAATAAAACCTCCTGCACTCCATCGGACAATTCATCCCTCTTGGCATCAAATAAAGCTTTGATTGTACAGTTTTCTTCAATCCCTCCATAGACCAGGATAAAGCCGCCGTCAATCTTCTTTGCTTCTTTAGAAACTTCTAATGTACCCCCCCCGGAAATGGCAATTTTCTGAATCTCCGCTTCAAATCCGGCAGGCATGCGATCTAAATCTCTTTTTGAAAAAAAGATTTTTCCTGTTTCCGGAGCCACATATTTGCTCAGCATTCTACGGATCATAGCAAAATACCCCCCTGTTTCCAGGTTTATGGTTCTATCATATGCTTTTTCAAGTGCTTCCGCTATTATGCCCTGTTTCGCACGCAAAACTGCCTGTCTGTGCTGCATATCACAGGAAGATGCTATCCGCTGTGCATATTGTTCGGCATCAGTCTGAGCTTTATTGGAAATTGCCTCAGCTTGGGCTTTGGCCTCGGCTTCTGCCTGCTTTATAATTTCTTCTGCTTTTGCCCTGGCCTCCGCTATTTTCTTGTCCGCCGAGTGGTTCGCCTCATCCAGAATCTGGTTTTTCATTTTGTCCAATCCACTCATTTTATAAATTCTCCCTTTCTTGGTAAATGCAATTTTACACTTTATTCCTGTTTTCTTCGCTTATTAAATCTGAATTGCACTGACTGCCAAAAATGAAATCAGAAGTGCAAGAATTGCATATGTCTCAACCATTGCAGGGAAAAGCATTGCCTTACCGAACTGATCTGGTTTCTTAGCAACTACCCCGATTGCAGCTGCAGATGTCTTTCCCTGAGAAATTCCGGAAAGAAGCCCAACGATTCCGATAGGAAGACAAGCTGCCAATATCATGAGACCAGTCTTTACAGAAATATCGGCAGCGCCACCGCCAAGAAGCCCGATCTTAGACAGAGTAACGAATCCGATGATCAATCCGTAAAGTCCCTGTGTACCGGGGAGAAGCTGCATAATCAATACCTTTGCAAATTTACTCGGATCTTCTGCTACAACTCCCGATGCAGCCTGGCCCGCAATTCCTACGCCCTTTGCTGAACCTGTTCCCGAAAGAAATACTGCTGCTGCCGCACCTAATAGTGCATAAACCATTCCTAACTCTTTCATTACTTTGTTTCCTCCTCAATATCTGTATATTTTGTATTTTCTTTAAATGGATGAAATGCACGCCCTCCGCCGTCATAGAACTTTCCGAAAAACTCTACGAACTGCAGACGGTTTGTGTGCACATAAGCCCCCAAAAGATTAATTGCCATGTTAAATAAATGACCTATGATAAAAGCTAAAACAAATATAATTACGCCTGTTATGCTCTTTCCTCCCATACTTCCCATCTGATTAATTACAGATGCAATAACTCCGGTAGCCAGTCCTAGGGCCAGAAGTCTGGAGTAGGACAAAACGTCACTGAGCCAGCCGGAAATATTGTAAAGGTCATATGCGCCAAGAGCAATTCTAAGACCGAAGTTCTTACGCCCCCGCCCAGACATCAGCAGAATTCCCAGTGCGCCAAGAATTGCCAGCCATTTGCCAAGAGCGTTTACTGCAGCCGGAAATACAATTGTCGTCTGGGCGATGGATGCAAAAAGCTCACTTGGAATCAGCATAATCAACAATCCCACTAACAACATGTACCATAAAACCACATCGCAGAAGAAGTCCACAAACTTCTTATCCTTCAAATACATGTATCCCTTGATTCCCAGACCTACAAACAGGTGGATTACACCAAAGAGCATGCAAAATACCAGCAGCTTCATAGGCTCATCCAAGGGCGTAAACCACAGTGCCGGCACTACGATATCCCGGCCGAAAAACACTTTTGCAATAACAGTAATTGCATCTCCGAAATAGCCGCCAAACATAATTCCCCAGAATAATGTGGAAATGCCGCACCAGAAAAACAACTGCATATTTTGCTTCAAGCCTCTTCCCATTCTTGGAAACTTTAATAATAAGATTCCGCATGCGACAGAAAGAATGACTCCGTATGCTGCATCAGAGAGCATCATGCCAAAGAAGAACACATAGAAAAAGGACATAATCGTGGTCGGGTCTATCTCCCCTTTTCCGGGCAGCCCAAAGGCTTCCACGATCCCCTCCGAAGCGGCCGAGAACTTATTGTTCTTTAAAAGCACGGGAGCTTCCTCTTCTTCCTCCAACTCTTCAACATCTACAACGCAGTCATATTTGTCAGTGAGAGACTTCTGTACCTTCGCGGTTTGCGTCTGAGGTACGTAGCCGCTTACCAGAAATGTTCGTTCCGACTGGGGCAGCTGACCAAGTACTTCATACTTCTCCCTCCGGACTTGATAATAATCAGATAAAATTTTCAGACCTTCTCTGTGCACCGCCAGATCAGATACTTCCCTCTCAATCTCTGAAATTCGAGACTGAAGCTGTGAAATTTCCTTTTCCATATCGGATTTTGCATCTGCGGGCACTTGATTTACCAGATAGGACGGTCTGGCAAGCCCAATACCCCTAAGAGCCTCCGCCATCTGTTCTTCCATCTCTCTGAGGCAAACGACAATCAGGTAAGTAGTGTCCTGTTCTGTGGAGATGATATACACGTCGGCCTCAAGTTCCGGTGCCTGTTCTGCCAATTTTTCATATACCTGCTCCAGGGTAAGCATCCCAGACATGACTCCAGGGATCATTACCGTATATTTTGTACCCTCAAAGTTCAGAGGTACTCCCAGTGAAAGCCAGGGTTTCAGGCTCTCTATGCTGTTTTCAATTTTAAGGATGGCTGCCTTTTGTTCTGCGCTCTCCTTGTCCAGTGTCTGAATTCTTTTTGCCGTCTTTAGCAGAGTGTCTCTCTCTTGCACTACAGTGCCATATCTCTTTCTGTCTACAAGTTCTTTTCCCGCCAAAGACGATAACATGGATTGTTTCTCCGGAACATAGTGCTGCAGTATCTCCAATGCATGATCGGCTGATGCCGCTGCCTTATCAAAACTGCTTTTTGCCTTTGCCGTATCCATCCTGTGAAAGTCTTCATCCTCCTCCAGTATATGGTTCATTTCCATGACCCCCATACTCTGGAGTCTCTCCAGAATCGCCTTTCGGTCTCTCTTTAACGCGCAGATACTCATTCGCTGCATCTGCATTACCGCCATATTCTTGCCCTCCCTTTTCTTTTTCTACACAAGCCGTGACACTGTGAGGCTGATAGCTTCTTCCTCCCTTTTTGAAGCAGTTTCTCTCAGCAGCTTTATCTCATTCTCAATAGACGCTGCTGCAGCCTTCTGAAACTCTTCTCCATTCATGCGGGCAGTCTCCATCACGGCATCTGCTTCCTTTAGGGCTGTGTCCCTTTGCTTTGCTTTCAGCCGTTCGGCTTCTTTATATGCATCTTCCAGCATTTTCCTACACTTTTCATCTGCATCATTCACAATAGCTCCGGCATTTGCCTCTGTTTCTCGTATTGCCTGAATGGTCTCTTCCACCATACATCAGTCACCCCCTTTTTTCATACTTATATTAGCGTACCACAAATATTAGCAATAGTCTACAATTTTATTGCAAGGGCTGTTATGCACGTTGTGTATATTTTTGTTTAAAAAATAACAGAGCACTGCAAATACCCTGTTATTTTATGAACTAGCCTATTTATGCTTCCCAGTTTAACCGATGCAGATGTCCTTCCAGATTCATGCCATTAAATTGATTCTGTCTTAATGCCTCATACAGAATGATTGACACTGAATTGGCCAGGTTCAAGGATCTTATATCTCCCACCATGGGGATTCTCACACAGTTTTCCTTATTCTTCACCAATATTTCCTCCGGTATACCTGCGCTCTCTTTCCCGAACATAATGTAACAATCGGGTTCATACTTTGCCTCTGTATAAACCTTCGATGCCTTGGTGGTGGCCATGTATATCTTCCCCACGGGATTCTTTTCGAGAAAGTCCTGAAAGTCGTTGTAAGTTGTCACATTAAGGCTCGGCCAATAATCCATCCCGGCACGTTTGAGTGCCTTTTCGCTTAGTTTAAATCCCAAGGGCTCAATTAAGTGAAGACGGGTGTCTGTGGCTACACATGTGCGCCCGATATTCCCCGTGTTTGCCGGAATCTCTGGTTCATGCAGTACAATATTCAACATTCTTCTTACCTCTCATTTCTTAGCCGCTGAACAAAATGTCCCAGCCGCCCCAGTGCTTCCTTCAAATCCTCCAGAGAATAGGCATAAGAAATTCTTAAAAAGCCTTCTCCGCAAGCTCCGAACGCAGTCCCCGGAACCACAGCAACCTTCTCTTCCTGCAGCAGACGGTTAGCAAATTCCTCTGATGTCATGCTAAACTCCTGAATACTGGGAAACACGTAGAATGCTCCAAAAGGTTCAAAACATTCGAGCTGCATACGAGCAAACTCGTGCATCAGAAACCGTCTCCGCTGATTATAGGACTTTCTCATTTCCTCTACTTCTTCAGCGCAGTTCTTCAGCCCTTCCACAGCTGCATACTGACTGTTCGTAGGGGCACACATAATTGCAAACTGATGCAGCTTTATCATCTGCTCAATAATTGTTTCCGGCCCACAGCAGTACCCCAGACGCCATCCTGTCATAGCAAATCCTTTAGAAAAACCGTTAATAACAATGGTCCTGTCCCGCATTCCCGGCAGGCTTGCAATCGAAACATGGGCAGACTTATAGGTCAGCTCCGAATAAATCTCATCCGACAAAACATACAGATCATGTTCTTTTACAAACTCTGCCACCGGTTCTAGTTCTTCCTTTGTCATGATAGAGCCGGTAGGGTTATTTGGAAAGGGCATAATCAGAACTTTTGTTTTAGGGGAGGTGTACTTTTCCAGATCTTTTACAGTCAGTTTGAACTCATTGTCATACTGGAGAGGAATTACAACCGGGACTCCGTCCGCCATAACTGCACACGGCAGATAGGAGACATAGCAGGGCTGGGGTATCAGTACCTCATCCCCGGGATCCAGCATGCAGCGCAGGGCCACATCTATCGCCTCGCTCCCCCCCACAGTAACTAATGTTTCCGTACCGGGATTATACTTTACATGTATTTTTCTGTCCAGATAACTACAGATTTCCACCCTTAACTCCTGGAGCCCCGCATTGGAAGTGTAAAAGGTGCGCCCTTTTTCCAACGCATAGATTCCTTCTTCACGTATCCTCCAGGGAGTATCGAAATCGGGTTCTCCGACACCAAGAGATATGGCATCTTCCATCTCGTTTACCAAATCAAAGAACTTGCGTATGCCGGAGGGCTCTATTTCTACTATTTTCTTAGATAATGGATTTCTCATTATGGTGTCACCGGCATCCTTTCTTCCTCTTTCTTTGGAACCATAATTGTCCCGTGATCCTTATACTTCTTGAGAATAAAATAGGTTGCCGTGCCTATAACATCCTGAATTGTAGATAGCCGTTCCGCCACAAAATGTGACACTTCTTTTAGTGTCTTCCCCTCCAGTGACACAAGTAGATCATAGCCCCCGGATATCAGGTATACCGCATGCACCTCATCATAGTTATAAATACGTTGTGCAATCCTGTCAAAACCACGGTTCCGCTGTGGAGTCACTCTTACCTCGATCAGGGCACTCACTGACTCTATTCCTGCCTTGTCCCAATCTATCAGCGTATGATAACCGCAGATAATTTTCTGCTTTTCCATATCCGCAATTTCATTTGCCACTGTTGTTTCATCCACGCCCATCATAGCCGCGAGTTCCCCCAGGTTCACCCTGCTGTGCTTTTCCAGGTACTTTAATATTTCATATCTCAGCTCGTCCATGTCCTCTTCTCCTTATATCATTTCATTCCCGCTCCCACCAGAGCATCAGCTCGTCGGGTGCCGGGCGTTCCAAAAATCGCTGTTCTGTTTTGCTTGTGATCACTCTGGCCGTCTCCTGCCTGATAACCCCAAGCCTGGTGGCTCGTGCACCCACCCCCTCCAAAATCCTTACCAGGGAGCCGCCGTCATCTGCTGTCATAAGTATACATCCCGCAGATGTCAGCTGATACGGATTCAAACCATAATATTCACATATCTCTATGGTTTCCTGTCTCATGGACATCTCGTGCATGTCTACTTCCATTCCAACCCCGGAGGCCTCCCCCAACTCCCACAATGCTGCAAAGATACCACCCTGCCCAACCTGATGCATTGCAGAGACTCCCGCACATCTGGCCGCTGTAATTGCATCCATTGCGGGCAGTTGATTCTCAAGTTCCATTGTCCGGCGGATAAATGCCGGAACAAATCTCTCTGCGAGCTCATCTTCCCTCTCTGAAAGTATCCTCAAGGTGCCCTCCAGACCTGCATATCCGCACAATATAAGATCCTGTCCGGGAAGGGCGTCGGAGGCACGAGTCATACTTTCTGCCTGTATATATCCCACCCCGGCGGCAAAGAGGACTGGGTGGATTACAGCAGGACTCACTTCTGCCTTTATTCCTGTAATGGGGACACCCACAGTTTTACACACTGCCTCCGTACATGAGATCATCTCTTTCAGCCTTGCTTCAGTGACAGAAGACGTCAGAAGAATTCTCAAGGAGACACTAACCGGACATGCCCCGCGGACTGCCAGATCATTCAGTACCCTGTAAACTGCAAAATTCCCGACATTTGCAGCATCTCCAAAAACCTCTGTATTGGTGTATACCCAAACTCCTTTACAGTCCTTTTCTTCCTCCTGCTCTGCAGGAAGGCAAAAAGCGGAACAAGGTTCTTCCAGAGATGGAGGCAAAAGGATTTCGTTTCCCTCTATATATAGTTGTCTGTACACTGACCTGTTCCACACGGTCTGCGATATATTGCCGACTTTCATACTTATCTGCCTTTCCTGTTTCTTAATCTATCCTGCTGCCTGCCCTGTGACTGCCTGAATTACTTTCATAATCTTTGTCTCATCTTGAGTCTGGACTGCACTGTTAATCTTATTCTTATATAAGATAGGGAATAATCATAGTTGCGACCATAGCTACAACAACTACTATAACTATAGTGGAGATAATTCTCCTTATCTTTTTATCGTAAAAATTCATCTTCTTTCACCTTTCTGTTATTCAATATTTCTGGTAATGTTGGATATATTTTATACTCTTTACTGGTTTTTTGCAAGAATCCTATTTATCTAAATATAAAAAACCATTGCCTGATTTGTAAGTAAACTTCTATTTTTGTAATCAAACAACAGAAGTTTATCGTCTATTTTCTCCAAATGGGTCATCTTACGCATCTGGCGTTTGTCATAGGCTTCATAACCTTTGAGATATTTATGATAGGCGGCTTCCTCTTTGTAAAATTTAGCGGCCTCCTCCTTTGTTACAGTAGGATTCCCCGCAAAAGCAGGTCTGTTTTTCACATTATCCCGCAGATATAAATCCACAGTCAATAGCTCCCTGTATCTCTCTTTATTCTTTGCATCCCATTCTGTCGCGAAAGCAAACAGTATCTCATATCTGGCAATCCGCGAGTGATTTACCATGTTAAAATCGTTTTTTTCATAATAATCCTTAAGTTCCTCATACATAGTAAAGGCATCGGTGAAAGCCAGTTCTAATAATTGCAGTGTGTTAGTAAACTGTCCGCTGTTATAATATACTTCCACCATGTCTTCTATCCCTTTTAAACGAATCACATCACTAAAGGGCAGCCATTTTGTGGACAGTACCTCGAAAGGCGGTCTCTCCTGATATTGAAGCTGATATTCCCCACTCATCTCATGCATGCGGGAGCCTTTCAGCACTTTCAAGAACCCCAGTTGAAGCTGGTCGGGTCTTAGGGCATAAACCTCATTGAAAGACCGGCGAAAACTTTGATAATCTTCATATGGAAGGCCTGCTATCAAATCCAGATGCTGGTGCACATTTTTGCCTGCCCGGACACGGCCTACACACTTACTGACCTTATCAAAATCCATCGCGCGTCGGATTTCCCCTATTGTATCCGGATTCGTAGACTGCACTCCTATCTCTAGCTGAATCAACCCCGGACGCATGGATTCTATAAGTTCTAGTTCCTCCTCACTTAGAAGATCTGCCGCCACTTCAAAGTGAAAATTAGTTTTTCCTTTGTCATGCTCTGCAAGATATGACCAGATCTCCACTGCATGTCTGTGATTGCAGTTGAAAGTTCTGTCCACAAATTTCACCTGGGGAACACCTGCGTCTATAAAAAACTGCAGTTCCTTTTTTACTAACTCCAGATTCCGGAAGCGAAGACATTTGTCGATAGAAGAAAGACAATAACTGCATGAAAACGGGCAGCCTCTGCCGGATTCATAATAAATAATCTTATTCTCAAATCTTTCCAGATTACGATAGTATACAAAGGGAAGCTTATCCATATCCATTGCCTGCCTCCAGGGGTTTTCCACAACCACCGGAGAGCTGCTGCTCTCATCTGTCCTGCGGTACACAATCCCATGCACGCTTTGGAGCCCGGTTATCTTTCCGGTAAAATAGTGCATCAGCTCCAGAAAGGTTTCCTCCCCCTCCCCGCGCATCACTCCTTCCACTTGAGGGTGCTTTTTCAAAAAATCCGCCGCATTGTAAGAAACCTCCGGCCCTCCCAGCCAGATGCGGACATGAGGCAGAACTTTCTTTATTTCTGTAATCAGTTGATTCACATAGACAGCATTCCACACATAGCAGGAAAAGCACAGGATCTCCGGTGCCCGTCCATAGATATCCGCCAGGATCTCATCTATCCCCTGATTAATGGTATATTCTGCAATGCTTATATTATCACTGTACTCCGACGCATAGCCTTTCAGACTGTAGACTGCCAGATTAGAATGTATATATTTTGCATTGACCGCTGTTAATAAAACCTTCATAAAATTAAATTCTCCTATCCGTTGACATATGAGCAAAAACAATGTAGAATTAAGTTCCGTGCAGCCGGGGTGCTAGCGGTACCTTGTACCTGCAATCCGCTATAGCAGGGGTGATATTGCGCAGAGGGTGCTGATTTACAAAGCTGCCCTTGGAAAGTGGCGTTGAGATTCGGGTCTTACGCGACGGAAATCTGTGAACCGTGTCAGATCGGGAACGAAGCAGCACTAAGCAGAATCTTCCGGGTGCCGTGAGGGTGCCTGCGTTGAGTTAACTTCCAAGGTAACGTTTGTGGAGACGCATTCGAAGCGTAATGCACGGAATAAAATTAATCTTTGTTCTTTTTCTTCTCTTTTTGTTTTTCCCTGAGCTCTTTAAAAAACTGTTTCATCATATTGCTGCATTCTTTCTCCAGCACTCCCGTTGAAAGTTCTGCCTGATGATTAAATTCCTTCATCTCCAGCATATTCAAAATTGACCCCGCGCAGCCTGCCTTTGGATTCATGCAGCCAACCACTACTCTTTTAATTCTTGATTGAACAATCGCACCGGAACACATCTGGCAAGGCTCCAGTGTAACATACATGGTACACTCCTCCAGGCGCCAGTCATTCATCTTTTTGCTCGCCTTTTTAATTGCCAGAAGTTCTGCATGAGCTAGTGGGTTTTTGTCTGTGGTTCTTCTGTTATATCCCCTTCCAATGATCTTATTCTGATAAACTATGACACAGCCTATAGGCACCTCTTCCAGTGCATATGCCTTCTTCGCCTGTTTAACTGCCTCTTTCATATATTTTATATCCAAATCCATTGTTTCTACCGCCGTAATCTCCTAATATTTTTGATGCCTTTTTATTAATTTACCACAAATCCGGTTCTTTTTCAAAAGATACCTGAATAAGTTAGAAGGAAAGAGAGACAAGACCAGAGGTATAAAATGAACCCCGGAATCTATTATTTGTATGAATATAAAAATCAAGAACGGCTTAGAAATGTAGGTTTTCTCAGAGTTTCACAGAATTATCAAACGATTACTCTGAAAATCAACGCCCGCAGAATCCCTGTCCGGTCCGGTGATATGATTGACCTTTTTGCGTTTTATGAACAGGATCCAGATATTATTGCACGCAAAATTGCTGTGATCCCCTGTGAAGACGAAAGTGTCACGGCAAATCTTTCTATACCGGATTCCGTGTTCCCCGGAAACAGAACACTGGATTCAATAGACGGGTTCTTCTTCCGCACTCCTGAACTGCGCTTTATTGTGGCAGCCACAGAGCAATCAAATTTTGACACGAGAAATATTAGAGAGGAGGTTCCAACCCCAGATGAGGAAGTTCCAACCCCAGATGAGGAAGTTCCAACGCCGGAAGAGGAAGTTCCCACTCCGGAAGAGGAAGTTCCAATCCCGGAAGGGGAAGTTCCAATCCCGGAAGAGGAAGTAACAGAAGGGCAGCCTGCTGCAACAGGACCGGGTCCCGGCATAGATATAGAGGGGACTCCATCCACTGGGACACAACCCAACTTAAATATGGGAGGCACTCCTTTCCCCGTAACCGGGACACCTCCCAATACAACAAATACAGGGGGAATTCCTTCTCCATTCACCAGGACACAGCCTAATACAAATATGAGGGGCACTCCTTCTCCTATGACTGGAACTCAGCCCAATACAAATATGAGGGGCACTCCTTCTCCTATGACTGGAACTCAGCCTAATACAAATATGAGAGGCACCCCTTCTCCTATGACGGGAACTCAGCCCAATACAAATATGAGGGGCACCCCTTCTCCTATGACTGGAACTCAGCCCAATACAAATATGAGAGGCACCCCTTCTCCTATGACTGGAACTCAGCCCAATACAAATATGAGAGGCACCCCTTCTCCTATGACGGGAACTCAGCCCAATACAAATATGAGAGGCACCCCTTCTCCTATAACTGGTACTCAGCCCAATACAAATATGAGAGGCACCCCTTCTCCTATGACGGGAATTCAGCCCAATACAAATATGAGGGGCACCCCTTCTCCTATGACGGGAACTCAGCCCAATACAAATATGAGAGGCACCCCTTCTCCTATGACGGGAACTCAGCCTAATACAAATATGAGAGGCACCCCTTCTCCTATAACTGGAACTCAGCCCAATACAAATATGAGGGGCACCCCTTCTCCTATGACGGGAACTCAGCCCAATACAAACATGAGAGGCACCCCTTCTCCTATGACGGGAACTCAGCCCACTACAAATATGAGAGGCACTCCTTCTACCGTGACCGGAGCACCGCCTAGCACAAATACAGCGGGAACTCCTCCCACTGTGACGGGTACACCTCCTAACACAAATGTATGGGAAATCCCCCCCACCGTAAACGAGCCCCAGCCTAACGCAAATACAGACGGGATTCCGCCCATTGTGACGGGAACGCCACCACTTACCAGGGTGGAAAGGACTCCAATTCCGGGAGCTGGTGTAACACCACCTGCGGGAACGGAAAGAGTATCTGTCCCTCTCACAGAAAGGACTCCTGTTATTGAAAGAGAAATGCAGCCAGCTGTTAATATAGGAAGACAGCCGACCTCAAACGCTGGTGGACAGCCAACTTCGAATGTTGGCGGGCAATCAACCGCGGAAACTCAAGAAGGGCCTGCACCAGTGGAAAACGATGGGATGATTATCGGGACAGAGTCTGAGACACCACAGTCCTCACCTTCTGAATCCCAGGCTCAGGATATAGAAAATGTTCGGAAAATTCAGCGTTCAGACCTTTCCATCCTCCCACGCAAATACTGGAACATTGCCAACAACAGCTTTTTAATGCATGGATATCACAACTATCACCACCTGATGCTGGTGGAATTAGGAGGTCACTACTGGCTTGGAGTTCCAGGCGTCTACAGCCCTCGTGAAGCACAGGCGGCAGAATTGTTCGGGTTCCCACAGTTCACTAAGTCTCAAGTTGAACAAATGACGCTGAACAGCGATGAAAAAGATGACTCCGAGGAATTTGGATACTGGTGCCGTTATATGAGATAACCCGAAATTTTCAGGAAGAGCTTTTTAACTCTTCTTGCAATACAAAAAACCTTATAAGTTAGAGACAGCACATTCGTGCGCTGTCCTGACTTATAAGGCCATTTTTATTTAGGCAATAACCCTTCGTTTTGCAAAAATTCTTTTGCCACTTCCTTTGGAGATCTCTGCAGCTCATCTACTTGGTAATTAAGGTCTGTCATAATCTCATCAGTAAGATGCTCACCAAGTTCTTCCAGCACTTTTAAAGAATACTTTTTGATAAGACCATCTGTTCCATTTGCATCAATGATATCCACCATTCCCCTCAATGCGGATAACACCTGGAGTCGGAAGCATATCAAAATGCCCCGGCTCCAGTTTTATAAATCTATTTTTTAAATCAACCCATTCATTTCCTGATACAGGCGTTTGGCATAGCTGTCTGTCATACCACACACGTAATCTGTCACAAGCATCAGGCGGAGGTATAATTTTTCTGCCTCGCTCTTTCCCTCTGCCTGATGTTTATATGCATTCTTATAGTTGTCAGAGATAAAGGACACAACCCTGCTGTCAATAGGCTCCAGTATTTCCCCTGTGTTGTAGTACAGCACCGCGTGTACCATCTTGTCCATAAGGAAATTTAGTATTACAGATTCCGTAACTTCCATCTTATATATTGCCCTGGAGCTAAATACATAGTGATATGCAATATCGCCCAGAAGGTCCATGAGTCTTCCGCCAAAGCTCCCGTAAAACAAATCGTACTTGAAAGTTCCAGCCATAATCTCCTCATAATGGGATATAAATCCGGAAGTTGCACAGCTGATGAGATATCCCTGTGCCCGCACAATCCAGTTCTTAACAGCATAGGATTCCGGATGGCTTACTTTTTTCTTTATTCCTCGCTCATACAGAGTTTTCAGTTTTTCCAGCGCTGGAAAGCCTGCATCAGGATTTTCTGTCTGCAATTTCTTAAGTTCCCTGCACAACGCATGATATGAAAGAAAACCTTTAACAAATGCATCCTCGATGTCCGCAGTTTTGTAGGCAAGGTCATCTGCCGCTTCCAGAATATAAGTCAATGGATGGCGGTTATTCTTTGCTCCGGTTGCTGCAGAAACCTCTTTAAATATATCCCGGTCGGCATAATAATAGCCCATTTTCTTCTCTTTGATATTCCCTGAATCAGTATTGATTTCCGTGGAAGGGACTGGATATTTAACAATCGTATTCAGAAGTGCATAAGTCAGATTCATACCGTACTCATCCACAAGATAATGTAATTTCGTCACAAGACGCAGTGCCTGGGCATTTCCCTCAAAATGATAAAAGTCTTCCTTCATCTGAAGTGTCAGCATCTTTTCTGCGGACTCACCACGGTAGGTCATGTATGGCAGGTTCTTGATAAACCATTCCCTGATAGTCTCTTCTCCAAAATGTCCGAAGGGTGGATTTCCAATATCATGAATCAATCCCGCACACTGAAGTATATGGCAGATGTCTTCCTTCATCTTAGGAGTAAAATCCGGATCTTTTTTACAATTAACAATGCTCTCCCCTATATTCTGTCCAAGAGATTTTCCCAAAGAAGACACTTCCAGTGAATGTGTGAGCCTGGTTCGGATAAAGTCGCTCTTATCCAGGGGAAATACCTGCGTTTTATCCTGCAGCCGCCTAAAAGAAGCACTGCCGATAATACGATGATAATCCTTTTCAAACTCGCTTCTTAAATCTGTTGTAATTTGCTTTCTGACTCCTGCACCGCCGCGCATGCGCCTTGTACAAAGCAATGTGCTCCATTCCATAATCTGCCTTTCCTTTATACTACGTAGAGTAACATTAGTCTAGATAAATTGGTGGTTCATATTCTTTGCCAAGCAAAGCTTTCTTACGCTCCTGATACCCCAGGAAGGCCCACTCTGTCATATCTGTCCACTTATGACCGGCGCGGTCATATACTTGAACATAGCCTATTCTGGTGGGATGCATGCGGACACTGTTGGTCTGGTATTCCCGTCCTGTATATGGATTCATATCTCCCAGCTCCCTGTCCTCCTCGACATCATCATGCCGGATAACCGGCTCAAAATCATCCTGATCTAGATCATCCGGCTCCACGCCAGGGCTTTCGTCTTCCTGTATATCTGATTCCCCTGCTTCAGTCTTCTCCAGTTCTTCTTTTATATTTTCAATTTGCTTGCCTTCCTGAACATTCTCTTCCAGCTGAGACAATCCCTCATGAATCTTATAAAGTTCACCAATTGTCATATCTCGCTCTTCCATCTTACGGGCATCCGGCTCCTTAGCAGACCTTGCGGCGGCTGCAGTCTCGGCTGTTCTGGCCGCCGGAGCATCTCCCGATAAAATGCTTAAATGAAATGGACAGCCCAGAATCTCTGCAATTTTGCGCATGTCCTGTTCCTGAAAATTATCTCTTCCCAGACGCTGTGTCAGATTCTGCCTTGACATCTTCTGTCCAGTACATTTCTCCATTGTCTCTGCCAGTTCTTTGATAGTCATGCCTCTGCGGCCAAGAATAATTTTGACTTGTTCTCCAAACGTAAGATCTTCCATTCTTTTCCTCCTTATTAAAATGAACTTATACTCGATAGTTAGAAACAATATAGTTTCTTCATAAACCTATCTTTTTCCCCTTTTTCATTCTAACAAAAACATAAAAACACGTCAAGATTGTAACAATTCTACTTCACACCGAGGTATTCCTCGAGAGTGATTCCTTTTTCTGTAATTTCCTTCGCTGCGTCTTTTCCCACATAACGGTAATGCCATGGCTCATAGGTAATGCCAGTAGTCTCTATTTCTTCTGAAGGATACCGAAGAATAAAACCATATTTATAGCAATTCTTCATCAGCCATTTTGTTTCGGGGGTATCAGCCTGCTTTTCATCCAGGCCCTGATAATCCACCGAGGTAATATCCAGAGCCAGACCCAGCGCATGTTCACTGTACCCCGGCACCGCTACAGATTTTTTTGTCTCGTTATAGGCGTCCAGATAACTGTTTCCCTGATTGACCCAATCCTGCATTGTATCATTAAACACTGCCGTCTGGTCGTTATAAGAGCGGTATGCAGAAGTAATATGAACATTAAACCCCACAGCTTTTGCATCTGCCAGCATCTTGTTTGTATCCTCAGCGATTCTGGTATCAACGGAATATCCCGAAGCAATCTCCGTGAGCTCCGGAACATACTTTGTATCCAGGGGATAAGAATCATTTACCAGCACAAGAGCCCAGTCATCCGGCTGTTTCTCTGAAAGTACAGCAGCTGACTCCACTGACTTCTCCCCTTCTGACTGTGTTTCAATCTGAGATTTGAGTTTTTTATTCTCCGCCTGCCATTTCTTTTCTGTCTCGGCCATAACAGTTTTCTTTTGGTCCACTGTCCTGCTTGCCGCAGCGTAAGTAATCACCGTCCCCAGCACTGCACCGCATACTATTCCCAAAATCAATATCTTTTGCATCTTTTTACTAAACTTTGCATTCATAACTTTAACTCCATCCGTATTTTTGAATCTATTTTTTTATCAGTGGAACAAACTGCTATTTTGTACGGTATCCCTGCATCATATTCTCGATAATAGTATTCTTGTGGGTAGCCGTCTGGCCTTTTCAGAAGAGTGGGCGGTTCGGATAACTGGATTTCAAAACCTTTTGTATCCATAGCCATTCCCTGTCGGGTCGCTTTCATAAAGCTTTCTTTAAGCACCCAGAACCTGTAAAACAGATCATCCTGTAGTTCTTTGTTTTCCTCCTCCAGAATCATTTTATACTCCGACGGACAGAAAAACCTTTCAGCAACTTTTAATCTTGCTCTTTTCACCGACTCTATATCGCATCCAACCTGAGGCTCACTGACATAATCCAAAGCAACAGAACACAGCACATAATCTCCCGAGTGAGAGAGATTAAATGCTGCCTCCTCTGCAATCCCATATTCTTTTCGTATTCTGTCCAGCAATGCCCATGCCCCCGCGCTCTGTGCCTTTCCTCTTTGAGACTGAATTTTATCAGCCTTTTCTTTTCTAAATATAGGAAGGGTTTCATAGCATGTCTGATACTTGTCTATTTCATACAGGGGGCGGATATCTGCAATCCAAGTTCTTATCATAGACAGGCTGCCCTTAGCCTTTCATATAGCGCACTTCAAAAGTATCTATTGTAATTGGTTTATTAAACAAAGTTCCCTGTGCATAATCGCATCCAAGTTCTTTCACTACATTTAACTGATCCTGGGTCTCTACCCCTGTGGCTGTTACATGGACTCCAAGCTGTCTGCACATATCAATAACGGCCTTGGCCGTAATCTGGCTTCGTTTGTTGCCCACGATATTGGTAATCAGGCTATGGTCCAGTTTTAAGCCATCGAATTCCATCATAAAAAGAATCGAAAAACTGGAATCCTTTGCACCAAAATGATCTAATATAACACGGATGTTCCCTTTTCTGATCTTATCACTTGTCTCCGCCAGCATTCCCTGGCTCATAGAAGTATATGATTCAGAAACTTCCACCTCAAGATATTCACAGGAAACATGGTGTTTTTCCACAAGAGCCATCATCTTCTCAATAATTCCCTCCTGCACCAGTGTTGTCTCCGAAAAATTAACAGAAACAGGCAGCACGGGCAGATCCTCTGTCTCCCAGTGTCTTAAAGTTTTACAGACCTGTTCAAATACATACATGTCCAGATAATGTGACAGCTTGGTCTCTTCTAAAAGGGTAATATATTTTCCCGGATTCATAATACCAAGGTCTTTATGGTGATAGCGTACGATAGCCTCGGCTCCGACTACCTCTTCGGTTGTGACATCCATTTTGGGAACAAAACACACTATAAAGTTTCCCTGCCTGATATCCTCCAGCAAGTCTTCCTTGATAATCGGTTCATGATGCCCTTTTTTCTGATGCTTATAGTACTTCTGTTTTTCCTCCTGCATCATACTCTCAGCCCTGCCCGCGAGTCTACCCACATTGATATCTTCCTTCTCCCAGGCATATCCCATGGAAACAAGACCGAGACTGATATTATCAAGCTTCTTATGAACTCCGTGGACGTTCTCCATAAAATCCTCATAGGATACATTCTCCATGATTACCTGATATTCGTCGCCGGTCATTCTGAATACCATGGCTCCTTTGAAGTATTCTTCCAGAACTTCTCCCACACGGATCACCACTTCATCTCCGTATTCACGTCCGAATTCTTTATTAAAGTCCTTCAGCCTGTTGATATCCAGCGATACAATTCCCAAAGCTTTCAGTTCGCCCTGTTCCGAGTCTGACAGATACGCAACAAAGCTGTTTCTATTGAGCAGCCCTGTCAGGTCGTCATGATAGCTCAGATATTCCTGCTGCTTCTGTACCTTCTGCAGAGAAATGGACTGTGAAATATACGGGATAATCGCACGCATAAGAGAAATATCACACCCTCCTCTGTGTACGCCAACCGCTGCCAGTATAGCTACCTCACCGTCGCTTAGAGGGCTGAACACGCTGTAATCATCTTCCCTGGTATCAGTAATCTCCTGTTTCATCCACTTTGGCAGCTGTTCCACATCCAGCATCTTGAGACGATCTCTCTGCCATGGTACATCTTCTGCGCACCACTCGTAAATTGTAAGGATATCCTCATCGTCTTTTTCTATATAATAAGCATATTCAGAGTCATAATAGTCGCGTATTGTACCTAATATTTCATTCATAATCTCTATAATTGGACGTTGTCGAATTCTTTCTCCCATGAATTTGTCTCTCCTGAGTTTTGATAGGTTTATTGTAGTATAATCTTATTTAAATTGCAAGACGCAAAAAAGAGTCTGGCTTGCCAGACTCTCGCGCCGAAGCGCGATCGCTTTAACGACCTATTTCCTCTTGCGCGTAATGCGCATCTCCCGGAGGGATTTTTATGTGATAGGAAATGAAGTTTTCTATCACATAAAAACATATGTCTATTTCTTTCTCTGAGATATCTTAAGCCGGTTCATGGCCCGCGCCAGGGCGGCCTGGGTTTGATAATATTCCTGTGTACTTTGTTTCTGCCTCAGACGTTCTTCTGCACGTTCTTTTGCTTCTTCCGCCCTGTGTATGTCAATCTCATCCGGGCGTTCAGCAGTACTCACCAGGACAGTCACACGATTATTTATGACTTCAGCAAAGCCTTCACCTAACGCGATCTCCATCCACTGGTCCTCTTTATATTCCAGCCGTGCATCTCCGACTCCCAGGGCAATTACTGCATTCTCATGGTTTGCCAGAATCCCTATTTCTCCGTCGGGGGCAGGCAGAATCAGTTTTCTGCAGCGCCCTTCATAAAAAACTTTATCACTTGCTATTATTTTCAGCCCAAATGTATCCATATGCATACACCTCTATTCTGCGGCACTTTCTGCCTTTGCTTTTTCGATGACATCATCGATTGTTCCCACATTAAAGAAAGCTGACTCTGGATACTGATCCATATCTCCATTAATTATCATTTTAAAACCACGAATTGTTTCTTTTAGCGGCACATATTTCCCCGGAGTACCAGTGAAGGTTTCCGCAACAAAGAATGGCTGGGATAAAAATCTTTGGATTTTTCTTGCACGCAGGACAACTGCCTTATCTTCATCTGACAGTTCCTCCATACCAAGGATTGCTATAATATCTTGCAGTTCTTTATATTTCTGCAAAATTTCTGTAACCTGGTTTGCTATTTCATAGTGCTCTTCACCTACAATATCTGCCTCCAAAATACGGGAGTTGGATTCCAGCGGATCTACTGCCGGATAAATTCCCTGCTCTACAATCTTTCTCGATAGTACGGTTGTTGCATCCAGATGAGCAAATGTGGTTGCCGGCGCAGGGTCAGTCAGGTCATCAGCCGGTACATAAACAGCCTGTACCGATGTAACAGATCCGTTTTTTGTAGATGCAATACGCTCCTGCAGTTCCCCCATCTCTGTGGCCAGCGTAGGCTGGTAACCTACGGCAGAAGGCATACGTCCAAGAAGTGCTGATACTTCCGAACCTGCCTGGGTAAAACGGAAAATATTATCAATGAACAGAAGCACATCCTGATGCTCCACGTCTCTGAAGTATTCTGCCATAGTTAGTCCGGTTTCCGCCACACGCATACGGGCTCCAGGCGGCTCGTTCATTTGTCCGAACACCAGGGCTGTCTTTGCCAGTACCCCGGATTCCCCCATCTCTGTCCACAAGTCATTTCCCTCACGGGAACGCTCACCGACACCTGTAAAAATTGAATATCCGCCATGCTCTGTGGCTATATTGCGGATCAGTTCCTGAATCAGCACAGTTTTTCCGACTCCGGCACCACCAAACAAACCAATTTTACCACCTTTGGCATACGGGGCAAGAAGATCAATAACCTTAATCCCCGTCTCCAGTATCTCAACAACCGGGCTCTGATCCTCAAAACTGGGAGGATCTCTGTGTATTACCCACTTTTCTTCCTCCGTCAGGGCCTCTCCGTCATCGATAGTCTCTCCCAAAACATTAAATAATCTACCAAGTGTCTGATCTCCGACCGGGACTTTAATTCCCGCACCGGTAGCAGTCACCTCCATGTCCTTATGCAGCCCCTCACTGGCAGCAAGCATCAGACAGCGCACCTCATTATTTCCCAGGTGCTGGGCAACCTCCATGATACATTTCTTTCCGTTGTTTTCAACTTCCAGTGCATCTTTAATAAAAGGAAGATTGCCGTCCTCAAACACTACGTCAATGACAGGTCCCATGACCTGTACAATTCGTCCTTTATTCATATCAGTTCTCACTTCCTTACTGCAAAGGGGACTGTCCCTTTTGCGCTCCATTTTCAGAATTGTTTTACTTTTTCCTCTTCTGCGCATTCGCACCGCCGCAGACCTCTGTTATTTCCTGAGTGATTGCAGCCTGCCTTGCCCGATTATATTGGATAGACAGTTCTTTTATAATGCTCTCTGCGCTGTCTGTCGCTGACTTCATCGCTGTCATCCGGGCATTATGCTCACTGGCATAGGCCTCTACCAGACAGCCATATATCATACCTGTCACATAATGTGGCACTATAACATCCATGACACTTTTTGCGGAAGGATAAAACACGATTTCCTCTCTGTACATATTCAATGGTAAAGTCCTAGGGTTGAAGAATTCCCGCTCCAAAGGCAAAAGCTTTACTTTCTCAGCCTCAACCAGCATAGAATTCTCCATACGGGTATACAAAATATAGACTTCATCCAGTTCACCCGCTTCAAACTGCTCCAAAATTGCAGAGGATATATTTCTAGCCCGATGCATAGTTGGCTTTTGAACTGTATACTGGAACTGAGATGCTATCTCCACATCTCTTTTGGAAAAATAATGCCGCCCAAGTTCACCGACAATAAACAATTTGTGTATTCCCGGTTGCTTTAACAGTTCTTCTTCCAGCTTTATGATATTGTGGTTATATGCACCGGCAAGTCCTTTGTCAGCTGTAACGACAATAGAGCCTATCTTCCGTTCATCCGGCGGTATACCTTCACGCTCGTCAAAATGAGAATGCTCCAGCTCAGGTACATGACGCAGAATTCTGGCAATCTCTCCCTGCATACCATAAAAGTATGGTTCAGTATCTGCCAGTTTCTTCTTGGCCTGTTTCACCTTGGAAGAGGAAATCATGTACATCGCATTTGTAATTTTCATCGTGTCCTTGACACTGTTTATACGAGTCTGAATTTCTTTAATATTTGCCATATTAACACCTGCTCTTCTTAAATTCCTTCGCCGTCTCCACAATTTTTTCTGTCAGCTCACCCGTAAGAACTTTTTTGTCTTCAATCTCTTTCCCAATCTCCGGATGGGCCGTGTCGAAGTAATGCAGCATATCCATTTGGCACTGTTTTACCTTTTTCTTCTCAACATCCAAAAATAATTTATGAGTTGCCGCGCACAGAGTAATCACCTGCTCATGCATACTCAAAGGATGACTTAAAGGCTGTTTCAAAAGCTCCATCAGCCCGCTGCCGTACTGCAGCTGTTCTTTCGTTGCTGCATCCAGATCTGAACTGAACTGTGTAAACACCTCCATCTCACGATACTGAGCAAGGTCAATACGAATACTTCCTGCGGCCTTCTTCATGGCTTTTGTCTGAGCGGCTCCACCCACACGGGATACAGAAAGTCCTACGTTGACCGCCGGTCTCATGCCGGAAAAGAACAGATCACTTTCCAGGAATATCTGGCCGTCTGTAATGGATATAACATTAGTCGGAATATAAGCGGATACGTCACCCGCCTGTGTTTCAATAATAGGAAGTGCCGTAATAGAGCCGCCTCCTTTGGCCTCACTTAGACGGCTGGACCTCTCTAAAAGTCTGGAGTGCAGATAAAATACATCTCCAGGATAAGCTTCCCGTCCCGGTGATCTTCCCAGCAGCAAGGACAACGCGCGGTAAGCAACCGCATGTTTAGACAAATCATCATACACAATCAGTACATCTTTCCCCTGATACATAAAATGCTCTGCCAGAGCTGTTCCCGCATAAGGTGCAATATACTGGAGCGGTGCACAATCACTTGCAGTGGAGGAAAGTACTATGGTATAGTCCATAGCACCGTTTGCCGATAAAGTATTGACCACCTTTGCCACTGTAGATGCCTTCTGTCCGATTGCAACATATATGCATATTACATCTTTTCCTTTCTGATTGATAATCGCGTCCAGAGTTATAGACGTCTTACCCGTCTGTCTGTCCCCGATAATCAGCTCTCTTTGTCCGCGTCCTATAGGAAACATGGCATCAATAGACAAAATACCTGTCTCAAGAGGCACGGAAACCGATTTACGGTCGATGATGCCCGGGGCCTCCTCTTCAATCGGCCGGTAATCATCTGCGGGAATTTCACCTTTCCCGTCAATGGGCGCACCCAGAGAGTTCACAACTCTTCCTATATACTTGTCTCCAACCGGAACACCGGCTCTTTTCTTTGTACGGCTTACTTTTGTGCCTTCTTTGATTCCTGTCTCATGTCCAAAAAGGATGCATCCTACAGAGTCCTTGCGGATATCCTGTACCATTCCCTTCAGCCCGTTTTCAAAAGTCACAATTTCCCCGTACATGGCGTGATCAATCCCGTAAACAGTGGCAATGCCGTCCCCTACTGAGATGACAGTTCCAACTTCACTGTTCTTGCTGATTGCATCAAAATTTTCTATCTCATTCTTCAGAATAGAAATAATTTCATCTGAATTGATTGAACTCACCTTGTTCACCTCCAGGTCAATTTTTCTTCTAATCGATTCAGGCGTCCTTTCAGACTCCAATCGTACTCGTCGCCCTTTACATACAGCACAAAACCGCCGAGCAGTTCCTTATCTTCTCTGATTTCAACATCTGCCCTGCGGGCATCATATTTTTTACACAGAAACGCCTGTATTTGTTTTAACTGCACCTCGCTTGGAGGTTCTACACATGTCAGTACCGCTTTCAGAATCTGGTTCTGTTCGTCGCAGTATCTGTCATATGCCGTGAAAATGTCCGTGAGTAGGTTTATCCTCTGATATCTGCACGTCACTTTCAGAAAATTCCTGATTTCTTCAGGGAATACCTTATCTATCACCTTGCGCTTATGTTCTTCCGGGATAGTCGGGTTTAAAAGGGCATCGTGAAGCTGGGGTGCCCTGGCAAAAATTTCCTTTGTTTTTTGTATGTCTTCCTCAGGAACATTCAGCTCATACAGCACACGCGCATATCGCACTGCCGCCTGTGGACAGTACTTATGGTTAGTCGTTGTCCAAGTCTTCATGCGTATCACCTGCTTCTTCCAGAAATTGATTATAAATCCCCTGATTTCCTTGATTCTCTGTCTTTTCACTTACAAGCTTTGCGGCTGCTGCCATAGCAAGACCTGCAATCTCCGACTGCAGCGCTTTCTTTGTCTGCTCCTGCTCCAATTGAATATTAGACTTGGCAGAATCCAACAAGCTTCCGGCTTTTTCATCAGCCTCAGCCACAATTCTGTCATACTCGGCTTTCGCCTGCACCTGTGCTTTTTCCACAATCTTGACAGACTCTTCCTTAGCTCCGGACAGAGCTGTTGTATATTCCCGTTTCATCTGTGCAGCCTCTTCCTGAGCAGCACTGGCGTTATTCAAGCCGTCAGCAATCAGTTTTTCACGCTTTTCCATGATATTAGTAACCGGTTTGATTAAAAACTTTTTCAACAAAAGATAGAAAACAACAAGGTTTATAATGGTAAAGAGAAGGCTGCTCACATTTAATTGTAACACCTGTCCCACCTGCCTTTCTAAGTAACTGTTATTTATTTCAAAAGTAAAATAATCAACAAACCGATAATAAATCCGTAAATAGCTGTTGCCTCAGCCAGCGCACACCCAAGAATAAGATTCTTACTGATCTTGCCCTCTGCCTCCGGCTGTCTTGCGATTGCATCCACTGCTTTTCCTGTTGCCAAGCCAATACCGATACCTGCACCAACACCTGTCAAAACTGCTATAGCTGCTCCAATTGCGATTGTCATAATATTAATCTCCTTTATACTTTTTTTAATCATCTTTAAATTCTTTTTGTTTGTCCCTCTTACTCTTGTTCCTCGTTCATAAACAATGCCGTCAGGAACACAAATACATAGGCCTGTAAAAACCCGTCAAATATATCAAAGTAAAAGCTAAATGGTATGGGCACCAGCACCGGAGCAACCAGCTTTAAGAGCTCCATAATGACAAAGGCTCCCAGCACGTTGCCAAACAGCCGCATACAAAGAGACAACGGACGGATTATAATCTCCAAAATGAGTATAGGCGCCACAACGGGTACCGGCTCTGCAAAATGTTTGACCCAATGCTTCACTCCATTTCTGTGTATTCCTGAATATTCAATCAGGAACATACTCATAATAGCCAGTGCCGCCGTTACATTCAAATCCTTTGTAGGCGGCTTAAAACCAAACAGACCTATAATGTTCGAAATGCCCAGATAGAGAATCACAGTAATCAAATATGGGACATAGCGCTTATTCTCCCTGCCCATAACATCCACAAAGAAGTCCTGTATCCAGCCAATTGCGGATTCCAGCACAAGCTGCTTCTTCCCTGGGTTCTCCACACGAAGATTCCGAACCAAAATGATGGAAAGCAGAATCACAACTGCCATGATAATCCAGGTGACGACAATTGATTCCGACACGCTGATCCCGCCGAAGACAGGAATCGTAAACACAGTTTCCACATTCAACTCTTCCAACAAGTTCTTTGTTAAACTTTCCGTATTGCTCCCTCCCTTTCTTTTCATATTTATTTGTTTAATGGACTGCCGGGGTATTTCTTCATGGTTTTCCGTGTAAATAAAAAAGGAAATTTCGTTCTCGAAATTCCATCCCCGTCCCCCCTTCCAGGGCGCATCATCCCCAAAAGGTGTCTAAAGTTTACACCCAAACTTTTAGCTTGTCAACGATAAAAGATGACAAGTTTCGCATATTTAATGGTAGAAACTTTTTATCAAACTTTCATGCGATTTAATACAAATTTTATAGATTTTCATTAAGTTTTAAACTTAAGCTTTTCTCTTGGATAGAGGGCGCACCCCAAAAGCGTTAATTGACTCCATATGCCGCCCTTAAAGCACCGTTTTTTTCGTTATTTTACCCATAATAATGCCCAAATTTCTATAATACATACAAAATTCCGCATATTTGGAATATACTATTATATATCAAGGGTTCCAAAGTTATGCTTTTTCATGAAAGCATGAAACACATAACCTTTTGACCCTCGTATTAGCTTAATATTTAAAGAGGATTTGTTATGAGTAAATTTAGAGCGAATAGTCTTTACAAGCTTAATATAATTTTTTTTGGGTGCGGTCTTCTGATGACCGGCAGCGAGGTGTGGAAACAATGGTATCTTACCTTTGTCTTGAACGGAGGCCGCTATCAGTGGTGGTTTTTCCCTTTTCAATTATGCAGTGTGCCAATGTATATTCTCCTGATTCTCCCCTGGATCAGGAACTTTCGCGCCCGTAATGCTTTTCTTACTTTTCTTATGTGTTATGGGCTTTTAGGCGGGCTCGCCGTCTTTTCTGATACCAGTGGGCTAAAGTATCCTGTGCTTAGTCTTACATTGCATTCCTATCTGTGGCATATTGTTCTAATTATAGTTGGCACACTAGCCGGTGCTGTCTGTATCAGGGAAAACCGGGATCATATTCTCAGTCCCCGTCTTTTTATAGACGGCACCTTGCTTTATTTTCTTTGCTGCCTTATCGCTTCTTTTATAAATCGTCTTTTTGGCACCTTGGGCACAATCAATATGTTTTATATTAATCCTTATTACAAAATGCAGCAGATTGGTTTCGCTTCCCTTGTGCAATACTGTGGAAATGACCTGGCTATTTTCATTTATATTTTAGCAACAGTTTTCGGAGCCTCCATTCTATTTTCTATCTGGTCGCTCATTTCTCATTTTTCCTGTTCCTCATGATTCTTTGTTTCTGTCTGAATCATTTTTAAGAAATCCCGGTTTTCCTTCTTTTTACTAGGAATAAACCTTTTCACCAGACTGCCCTTTCCTCTATTCTTCACATAAATGTACCCTATTACAGAAAATATAGCTGCTCCGATGAAGTTCACCATAAGATCTTTCATTGTATCTATGAGACCAATATCCAGATAACCGCCCAGTCCCAAATCCTTTCCATGTATCACCACACTGGTGATGTCGCCGATTTCTGCCGGCACATTCCGCCCCTCCGAATTCAGCATAACAGATTTAATCGTATGAATCACCGTATCTTTCTGCATATCATAACCCAGGATGTGGTCCATGCCAAATTCAAAGAATTCCCATATTACCCCAATCGTCATTGAAAAACAGAATGCTACAATCGCCGTAAACAACGGTGAAAGTTGAAATACCAGTTTTTCGCTCCGATTTAATAAGTCCACCATCGAAAACCCTATGGCTGCCGCCAGGAACCCATTGATAGTGTGCAGAATCATGTCCCAGAATGGATATACAAGATAAAATTCACTGATTTCTCCGAGAATTTCCGCAGCAAATATAAAAATAAGAATAATAATTTCCAAAGTGGTAGGCAGTTCTACTTTCATAGTTACCTGCACAAAGCTAGGGATAATCAGAAGCAGCAAGGTCAATATACACAAAAACACATTCTCATAGTTTCTATTAAAAATCTGTAAAACCATAACAGCAATTACAAGCAGTCGCAAAATAAAATACACCAGAAATGAGCTTCTATGCTCCCTCTGTTCCATCTGAAGTGCCTTCCATATAGTTCGGAAACGATGTCTGTTTTTCTTTCTGCTATTTTTCACCTTTTAGCCCCTCTCGTTAAAATGAGAATATTCTGAAAACGGTGCTCAAAAGGGTCTGACCCCTTTTTTCACCTTTTGATATACATAAGAGACCGGAAGTCCCACTACATTATAATAGTTCCCTTCTATCTTATCTATATAGGCTGCAAACTTTCCCTGGATTCCATACGCCCCTGCCTTATCCATGGGTTCTTTACTGCGAATGTATCTTTGGATTTCTTCATCTTCCATCTCATGTACATACACTTTTGTTTCTTCTGCGTGGCTGGTGATCCGGCTGCTGCCGCTGCTGTCATAGTCTAGAATTGCCACTCCGGTAAATACCTGGTGAGCCCTTCCCTGTAAGCTTTTCAGCATGTAATATGCCTCGTTTTCATCCTTGGGTTTTCCTAAAATCTTATTGTCCTGTACCACAATTGTATCTGCACCGATTACTATCATATTTCTTGCGTCCTGCTCTGACGCAACATTCTCTGCTTTCATTAAAGAGAGCTCTTTTACGATTTCTTCCGGCAGGACGCTTTTATAATATTCCTCTTTATGGCTTACTGCAATCTCAAATTTCAGTCCTATTAATTCCAGCAGCTCTTTCCGGCGGGGAGAACCGGAGGCCAGTATAATTCTTTTCATTATTTTTCAAAATCCTTCCAGACTTCTTTCTTTTTGCGGGTCCCAAAGTCATGCTTTTTCATGCAACCATGAAACGCATGACCTTTTGACCCTGGATACCTACGGATTGCTACGCACTTTGTGCTCCCGCAATCCGCAAAACATTCGAAATCCGCCCTGTTCGGGCTACTTTCTCATGTTTTGCGGGTCCCAAAGTCATGCTTTTTCATGCAACCATGAAACGCATGACCTTTTGACCCTGGTATCATATTATAGCATGTTATACTTTACTTAAACACTTTAAATTAGGGAAATATGTGTATTCTCATATGATACTCATCTTATCTCTTGTAACCTTTTTGTAATTTTGGTTGTTGTTTGTTGTGGTTTTCTTTCGCTTTATATGTGGCTTTCTGTATGTTTTATGCAATAATGCATTGCTATTTTCCTGTGGTTGTTGTATAATGAAGTCATCGTAAATCGTGGGTTATTATCCGTTAGGAGAAGAGAGAGATGAAAAGATCAAAACGTATTGAGGCATTGGACAGTCGTCCTGTCAATCTGGATGGTTTTATCAATGAATGGCCTGAGATGGGTTTTGTGGCAATGACAAGTCCATATGACCCTGAACCCTCTATTAAAATAGAAAACGGCAGGATTACAGAACTGGATGGAAAGAAGAGAGAAGATTTTGACTTTATCGACCAGTTTATTGCCGACTATGCAATTAACATCGAACGAGCAGAAAAGTCTATGGCTGTTTCTTCCCTGGACATTGCGCGTATGATTGTGGACATTCATGTATCCAGAAAAGAGATTTTGGAACTTGTCAGTGGTATCACCCCTGCCAAGATGACAGAAGTCATGAACCATTTAAATGTTGTAGAGCTGATGATGGGAATGCAGAAAATCCGGGCCCGCAGAACTCCGGGTAATCAGGCACACATTACCAACCTGAAGGACGATCCGGTGCAGATAGCCGCAGATGCCGCAGAAGGTGCACTCCGCGGGTTTGCAGAGGAAGAGACCACTATGGGTGTTGCCAGATATGCTCCCTTAAGCGCCATAGGTCTTTTAATCGGCTCTCAGGTAGGACGCCCGGGTGTGCTCACACAATGTTCTGCCGAAGAGGCAACTGAACTGGAACTTGGTATCAGAGGACTCACTACATACGCTGAGACACTTTCTGTATATGGCACCGAAAAGGTATTTATAGATGGGGATGACACCCCTTACTCTAAGGCATTTTTGAACTCAGCCTATGCTTCAAGAGGGCTGAAAGTCCGCTTCACCTCTGGCTCCGGTTCCGAGGTTTTAATGGGAAACAGTGAAAAGAAGTCCATGCTTTATCTGGAGTGCCGTTGTCTCTATGCCACAAAAGGCGCCGGCAGCCAGGGAATTCAAAATGGCTCCGTCAGCTGTATCGGAGTGCCCGGTGCAGTGCCGGGAGGTATCCGTGAAGTGATGAGCGAAAACCTGGTGGCTGCACTTTTGGGACTGGAATGTGCTTCTTCCAATGATCAGAGTTTTTCCAACTCCGACATGCGACGGACCGCAAGAACTATGCTTCAGTTTCTACCTGGAACAGATTTTATTTTCTCCGGCTACGCGGGAGAGCCTAACTACGACAATATGTTTGCAGGGTCCAACTTTGACGCCGAAGACTTTGATGATTACAACGTATTACAGAGGGACATGCAGGTGGACGGGGGCCTTCGCCCGGTTACGGAAGAAGAAGTCCTTCATGTCAGGGAAAAAGCCGCAAAAGCTGTGCAGGCAGTATTCAAATATCTTGGATTATCACCAATTTCCGATGAACAGGTAGAGGCTGTTACTTATGCTCACGGAAGCAAGGATACCCTTCCCCGGGATGTCACAGCAGATTTGATGGCCGCAGAAGATGTATTGAAACGGGGAATTACCGGAATCGACGTAGTAAGGGCGCTTGCCGAATCAGGCTTCCAGGATATCGCAGAAAGAGTGTTGAGTATGCTCAAGCAGCGTGTTGTCGGAGATTATATGCAGACATCCGCCATTCTGGATAAAGATTTCCACGTAATGTCCGGGGTGAATACCCCCAACGACTACATGGGCCCCGGAACCGGCTATCGTGTGGAAGGAAAACGCTGGGAAGAAATTAAGAAGATTCCTCACATTATAAACCCACAGGATATATAGGAGGAGAAGACATGCAGATAAATGAAGACTTAGTAAAACAAATAACAAATGCGGTCCTCGCCCAGATGACACCGAAAGTCGGCGAGGCAAAGACAATAGATGCTCCGGCTTCCCCTGAGGTTCCGTCTATGGCAGGTCGTGAAAGAATTAATGCGGTAAAAACCTCCTACGCTTCCTATCCAAAGGCAAAAAAGGGGACGGACCCCAAAGAGGTTGTAATCGGAGTCGGCGCAGCATTTCAGAAAGAAATTCAGAAAACAATCTGCGGCATACCGCTGGCTGATGTACTGAAAAACGTAAAAGCCGGTATTGAAGAGGAAGGCATGATCCCGAGAGTTGTTAAAGTTCTGGATACCTCCGATGTTTGCTTCATGGCTCTGGAATCTGCAAAGCTGTCAGGTTCTGGTATCGGTATAGGGATTCAATCCAAAGGAACTACCGTTATCCACCAGAGAGATTTGTACCCCCTCTCTAACCTGGAACTATTTCCCCAGGCACCTTTGATGACACTGGAAACCTACCGAAAGATTGGCCAGAATGCAGCAAAATATGTGAAGGGCGAGCAGGTCGTGCCTATTCCTTCTGCCAACGACCCCATGACCCGCCCGAAGTATCAGGTAAAGGCCGCATTGATGCATATCGCAGAGACAGAACAGCTGGATCCCGAGACAGGCATTATCGAATGGGAGGGAAAATAAATGCAGTATCCATTAGGCGAACACGAAGAAGAAAAAATCACATCCAGAACTGGTAAAAAATTATCCAACATCACTCTAGATGAAGTCATGAAGAATCATATTGCTCCCGACGATATTAAAATATCAAAAGAGATGCTCAAAGCCCAGGGGCAGGTGGCAAAAGAAGCCGGAAACGACCCTATGGAAAAGAATTTTGCACGTGCTGCGGAATTGGTGGACGTGCCCGACGATGTGATTTTGAAAATGTACGACAAGCTCCGCCCCAACCGCTCTACCAAACTGGAGCTGGTCAAGATGGCCCAGGAACTTTTGGAAAAGTATAATGCAAAAAACTGTGCACGGCTTGTTATGGAAGCCGCAGAAGTGTATGAGAAGAGAGGTATTCTGCTTTGACTTATATTGCCGGAGTTGACATAGGTAATTCTACAACTGAAGTATGCGTCGGGGAAGCTGATCCCAGCGGCAGCATTCATTTCCTGACCAGCTCTTCCTGCCCTACAACAGGAACAAAAGGTACGCTTTCCAATACTCATGGCATCAAAACCGCCTTAAAGCAGGCCATGAGTAAAATAAACCTGGATGTAGAGGAAATATCACTGATCCGCCTCAACGAGGCAGCTCCAGTCATTGGTGATACCGCCATGGAAACCTTGACAGAGACAGTTATTACAGATTCATCCATGATTGGCCACAATCCGTCCACTCCTGCCGGCGCAGGCCAGGCTGTTGGGGAGATTCTGCTTATTGACAAACTCTCCCGGGGCGTTTCCGGGACTGCCTATATTGTGGCGGCACCGTCCTCCTTTTCCTTCGAGAAAGTTGCTGCTCTTCTAAATCAGTCCGCAGACTCTCTGGATATCGTGGGCGTGATTCTCCAGGCTGACGAGGCCGTTCTCGTGGAAAACCGGCTGCATAAAAAAATACCGATTATAGACGAAGTGGCACGAATTGACAAACTCCCCGACAAAGTACCTGCGGCAATCGAAGTTGCTCTGCCCGGGCAGACCATACGCATGCTGTCCAATCCCTATGGAATTGCAACCCTTCTTCACCTGAATGCGGAAGAGACACGCGCAGTCACTCCCATTGCCAAGAGTCTGATTGGAAAGCGCAGTGCGGTTGTCCTGAAAACCCCCGGTGGCAATGTCCGTGAAAATGTACTCCCTGCCGGAGAAATATATCTGGATGCAGAGTACAGCACTTCCATTAACCTGGATGAAGGTGCAGAAAAAATCATGAAGATTCTTTCTTCTGCCGGAAATATCCGGGACATCAGCGGGCAGCCGGAGACGAACGTAGGCAATATGTTCCGCCGGATTAAAAAGGGCATGAGCGAAGTCGATAACACTCCGGACGCAGATATCCACATCACGGATATTCTGGCCGTCGATACAATGGCACCTGTTTTAATTTCCGGTGCCCTGGCAGGGGAAACCTGTCTGGAAAAAGCGGTGGGTATTGCAGCTATGGTAAAAACGCGGCAGCTCCCCATGCAGAAAATAGCCGAAAGTTTAAGATCAGGACTCCGCACAGAAGTAAAAGTGGCCGGAGTTGAGGCCGTTATGGCCGCTCTCGGTGCACTCACCACTCCAGGCACAAAACTTCCCCTTGCCATTTTGGACATGGGCGGAGGATCCACTGATGCAGCTGTAATATCCGAAGAAGGAAAGGTCATCATGACACACCAGGCAGGAGCCGGAGAACTAGTCTCCATGCTGATTGAAACGGAATTAGGCTTGTCGGACCGGCACATGGCGGAACAGATTAAGAAGTATCCCCTTGCAAAAGTGGAAAGTCTTTTTCACATGCGCATGGAAAATGGACAGATGACCTTTGTAGATGAGTCTATTGATCCGCGGTTTTACGGACGTGTGGTTCTTCTAACAGAAGACGGTTTTATCCGCATTGAAGAAGATATCCCCATGGAGAAAATCGTGCAGGTGCGTCAGGATGCAAAGCGCAAGGTATTTGTAACAAATGCATTTCGTGCTCTTCAAAAAGTTGCGCCCGGCCACGATTTGAAAAACATATCAAACGTGGTACTTGTGGGGGGTTCAGCTGAGGACTTCGAGATTCCCGAAATGCTTATGGAGGAATTCTCCAATTATCGTATTGTATGCGGCAGAGGCAATATACGCGGACAGGAAGGTCCCCGAAATGCTGTAGCAACCGGACTTGTGCTATCATATGCAGGAGAGATACAATGATTATTAAAAAACCTTCTATTTTTATATATACAAATGAACCCGATTCCGCTGCCCTAAAGGAAACCTGTGCCGGTATCGAAGAAGAAGGCTTATTTTTTGAATTGAAAGAAATGGAAAAGTCAGCTTTAGATGAACTTGCCTGGCATGCAGCCAATGACTCCATGCTTGGTTCTGGAATCGGTATAAGGGGAAATCATATTGCCTTGCAGATGCGTGGCCTTGATAAAGGGTACAATATTCAGAGCTATCAGAATCCCACTAAAGAGCAATGCAGGAAACTGGGAGCAAACAGCGCAAGAGCTATTAAAAAGCTGGCATTTAAAGAGTAACTGTTTTACATAAAGGAGGAGAGCTTCACAATGAAAATTTATACCAAAGGCGGAGATAAAGGCAAAACCTCTCTCATGAACGGAATCCGGGTTTCCAAATGCGATACCAGAGTGGAACTATTAGGAACCATAGATGAACTAAACAGCCACATAGGGCTTGCAAAGGTGATTGCAGAATCGGAGCTTCGGGACCATCTTTCCAAAATACAGAGGGAATTGATGTTGATTATGGGTGGAATCGCCGATCCCCGTAACCCGGAATATCGTGTCTCCGACGAGCAAATTCAGGTACTAGAGAAAGAAATCGACAGAATGGAAAATTCTTTTCCACGCCCCGAGCTCTTTGTTCTATACGGAGGATGTGAGCAGTCTGCCCGGTTGGATGTAGCAAGAGCTGTGGCAAGACGGGCCGAGCGGAGATTTAATAAAGTCGCCCAAAACTACGGAGCCGATTCCGGGGCCTTAAAATATATTAACCGGTTGTCCGATTTTCTGTACGAAACAGCACGATATGCTGATTATAAAGCTTCCTCTGACTCAAATGATGAAATCATGCAGGAAGTCATTAAAAATGTAATGCAGACATTTAAAAAACAATAACTATAAATCTGTTATGATGCAATTCCCCTATTCTCCTATTATTAATATTCTTCCCATCTTCCGTGTGTGCTCCCCGTTCTTCTATGGCGTGCTCTCTGCTTCCCACGCTGTATCTTCCTTTCTAAACGCCGTTTATCACGTTCCATTATCCTTGCAGGGGCAAGCGCTGTCCAGCAAAGAATACGTACAACCATAATCCCTAGGAAAACACCAATGCTGTCAATACCTACATCTTTGACCGAAGGACCGCGCCCCTCCACAAAGGACTGGTGGTATTCATCCCCACAGGCAAATCCCACACATATCAGACCCGCAACCAGCACCAGTCCAAAGCCTCGGAGTCCATACACGTAAAAAGGAAGCCCTACTGTCATTGCCAGAATAAAATATTCCGTCATATGTGCCGCCTTCCTCACCGGATATTCTATTCTTTGTGCAACTTCATCGATCTCCCAGTCCTCCAGGTTCTTATCTAACACCTCATTGCCGACCTCCAAAAGCTTGTGGCTTACAGTATAGCTCAAGTTCCCGGAGTCCATGCCAGATTGAGCAGAAAAGCTGAAAATCACATACATCATGATAACCGCAGGAAGAAAAGACAACGGCTTTAATATAAACAAAATGAGCTTCTTAAACATCTCATATCACATCCTTTTCTGAAGTAAATATTTTATTCCCGCGAGCAAAGCGCCAAATGGAAATGCCTGCATTTCTATTTGGCGACTAAAATACCAGCTCCTGCTGTTCCATCACCTCTATCTGAGAAACCACCATAGTCTCCGGGTCATCTCCTCTAAGGTGATCTGCTCTCAGGTACTGCATGCCGTTTCTTAAGGATGCAGCCATCAGATTCAGTATATAAATATTGTCAAACCGATTGTAGATAGACTCTCCACCGAGACCCGTCAGGCAGATAAGCTGAGTATTGGTCTTATCTGCCATATCCATCAGCGGTTTCAGCAGATGGGACGCATTTGTCTGGGCAAAGGGATTGTCCATGAGCAGAACTTTTCCCTCATTTCTGTCTGCGAAAATATCGGTGTCGTCCTTTCTCATATAGTACAACAGACTGGACAAGATGACAAATGCAGATAAAAATCCCTCGCCCCCTGAATTCCGCGCCACTTCTGCCCATGTAATTGGAAATTCTCTCTGTTCCTCGATTTTATAAAGCCGAATCTGTATAGTTCCCACTCCGATTACCGCATCGTAGAGATTTCTGGTTGTAATATGGGTTCCAAAATATTCCTGGGCATTTTCGTTTTTCTCAAAAAGCTCAATTCCCTTTTTCGTAACCTCCTCTATAAAGTCCTGCAGACGCATCTGATACAGATTTTCATTTTCCTCCCACTCGGGGAGCTGAATTTTCAGCATCTTTACAGGGCGTTCACGAATTGTAATTGTAGAGTTGTGATCTATTTTTCCCAGATTCTGATGAACCTCTCTGATATATTCCTCCATCAGCTCCACAATCTTTTTCTGTTCCTTTTCCACTAGGGAAATGTCCACTTCCAGTTTCTCCATCAGGCTATCATAGGACTGTAGGGTGGTAGAAAGCTGACGCAGAACCTGACAAGCATCCCCTGTGAGCTCCAGCATGGACTCCAATGGCTTTTTATAAAACTCTTCCTGAAACCGCTCCATACGCACAATTCGGTTTAAAACCTGAATCAATCTTTCTTTTGTCTCCTGTCTCTCTCGTATATCCTGATTATAATCTCGGATTAAAATTCCCTTGAAATTGCGCAGGTTACGGCTGTCCATCTCGGCAAAATTCTGCTCCCACACAACTTCCTCCCCGGGAGGCAGTTCATTATATTCTGCCAGTGCCGTCAGATTCTCATCATAGCTCTGCAGATGGGATTTCAGACAGTCCTCCTGTTTTTGAATCTCTGTTTTCTGATAACGAAGCTGATTTTTTCTGGCATCAAAATCCTGATCCTGTATCTCTGCTCTGGACAGGGGCTCCTCCTCTCCGCATTCACTCTTTATTTGTTTCAGCCTGTCGTCCCTCTGCTGAGAAAGAACAGCAATCTGCTTGTCCTCTTCATTCCAAAGTGTTTTCTTCACTTCCAGCTTCTTTTTTCTATCTTCCAGCAGAACTTCCCTGTGGGTTTCCTCTTTCCGTTCATAGTGGATATCTTCCCAGTCCCCCGGCTTAAGATGATATTTTTCTCTCAGATGCTCCAGTTCATCCTGTGCCTCTTCAAATCTTCTAACGGCCCTTTGCTCCTGATCCTCCAGATCTTGTAGTTCCTGGGACATGCTGGACGTAATAGCCCCATAGCGTGCCTCCGCAGCCGCCACATCCTGCTGGGTCAGGTCTTCTTGTATCTCTGTCTCTTCGTATCTCTGATACTTCTGGCAGCGCTCACCAAGAGCACTGCCTTCTCTCTCCAGCTGATCCTGCTCTGCTTCCAGCTCTCTTTGTCTCTCCTGCTGCCGCTCCAGCTGAACTTGTGCTAATTTCTGATTCTCCTGCTGCCGCTTAATATCCCTGCGGCATTTCTCCAGGGATTCCCGATTCCGTTCATAGCTTTTATATGCTTCACACAGCTGCCTGTAGTCTTCCATTCTCCGGTTTTGATGAAAAATATCCTGCTCCGCCTTTTGAATGGCCTTCTCCAGATGCTCCAGTTCTGCCTTCAGTTCCGCCAGATCAGAAGACACCTTTCTGACATCTTCATCCAGCTTGACCAGCTGCATGCCCAGTTCTTTTATCGCCTCTTCATTTGCTATAAACTTATCCAGACTGACTTGCTGATTTTTAATAGTCTCCCGGCGTTCAAAATATTCCTCATATTCTGATTGACGGATTGCAATTGCCTCTTTCTTCCTCTGGATCTGCTGTTCCTTTTCCAGCACCAGGGAACGCAGCTTTTCTTCATTCAACAGATTTTCATTGAACAGTACATAGAAACTGACATCGGGAAAATGAAGAATACCTGCAGCATCCTTATTCTGCTTCTGTTCCAGATTTTCCCTTACAATAATAGGAATGGGAAATGAAGTATAAACAGCACCCGGGCTTTGAGTCAGTTTTTTCATCTCCTGCTCTGATAAAATTAGAGCATAAGGGAGAAACGGATGACTGCGGACCAGTTCCTGATTCTCTTTTTCTGTGTATCCGTTTTTCTGCAGCCACTCCATACCATAAATCACGTGGATTCCCATGTTTTGAAGCTCTGTTTCAAATTCTTTCGGAAGGTCCAGAACCTTTCCTTGAGTAAGGCTCTGATACTCCTTTTGCAGCACGTCCTCCTCTTTCTCCAGATTTCTCCGCAAAGATGCTATTTCTGTCAGCTTTCTTTCAGAAGTGCGGATGATTTTTTCCGTATCATAGAGTGACTTCTCGTCCAACTCCAGGTAAGTCATAATCACCCTGCGCTTTTCTAGCTCCCGGTTATATTTAGATTGCAGTTTCTCCTCCTGCTCTTTCTCAAGCTTTTTTTCTATCTGCTCTCTCCCCAGATCTGCAAGAGTTCGCTCCAGCCCTCTCTGCTGATTTTGAGAACTCTCGAATTGCCTTTTCTTCCGCAGCTTTTCTCTGTTCTCTTCCTCCAGCGCCTTTTCATATGCTTCACGGCGTATCTCCAGAGTCCCCGGCTCGTAGGTGCCTAAAATATTGCGTACAAGGTCTTCTTTGTAAAGTGTATTATAATGTTCCTCCTGGCTGCCGTAGGACTCCACTTTACTTTGCAGGGCCCCTTCAGCTGCCATTTTCTGCCGAATGTCCTCTTCCAGTTTGAAAATCTTTTCTTTCTCTGTACTGATGTGATCCAAAATCTGTCGGTGATGTGTCTTCTTTTCCTGTCTTAGCTCTTTATTTTTCTCCAGGGCAATCCCATAATAACTCTTCAGCCTGTACCCTAATTGGTTTCTCTCCGGCTCCAGATCTTCATCTTTCTTCCGAGAAACTTCCAGCTTTTGACGCACCAGCAGAAGTTCACTCTCTTCCTCTTTCGTCAGTTCCTGTTGCTTTGCACACAACAGCAAATGGAGATATCTTTCTATCCCTGCTGCCTCCCGTTCAAGCTCTTCCTGCTCCATCTCAATCATATCCCGATTACTGACATGAAAGCTCTGTTCTTCCTCCAGATGATGAACCTCACTGGAAAGTTTCTCGTATTCCACCCGAGAGACTTTGCGGCTCACTTCTTGCAGCTGTTCCCGGACATCTTGGTATGCGGCTTCTGTATCGCTTCGAAGCCCGTTCAGCTCCCGGATAAAATAGGCAATCCTGTTCTCCTGTCCCAACCTTTTTCGGTCAGCTTCGCGGTAGAGTTCAGCCTTTTCCTGAATACGAAGTGCCTCTTCTTTAAATGCCCGAATCGTATCCCGGCGTTTGATTTTGCTCTGATTGTCTTTATACTGACCGACGTATTTCTCTACAATCTTCTGAAATTCTTTCATCCGGTTCTTATCTTTATTCAGCTTGCTTTCCACCGCATCCAGAAACCATTTCTCTACCAGTCCCCGCTCATCTTTACAGTCGGCAAATAAATCTGAAAGACCGGACTCCTTCAGATTCACTTTCTTGATGATGGTCTCCCACTCTTTGTCGTTAATCTGGTATTCTTTCAGCTTCTCAAAATACTGCCTGGATTGAGCCCCATTGTTCATATCATAATAAAAAAAGTTCATAGAGCGGTCTTTTTTATAAGACTCAAACATCTGCCGGCAGGCCGCAAAATTTTTCAGTATGATTTCTTTCTTTCCCTTTTCTACAACCGGCAGATGATGTATATCCTGAAGACAGGGCTCTTGATATTCACTGATAATATTCACCATTTCCAGATTGTCTCCCCTTGTGTCTTCCGCATCCTGGCTCCGCCGTACCATCATTCCGGTAAGCACATAGCCCGCTCCCTGATCCAGAACCCACTCCACCAGAATGAAGGATGGTTTATTTGTTGTGAAATAACTCTCAAAAGGGCGGTCTTTCGCGTCACGGTACCTTTTGTGGACGAAGGGTGCCGTTATCATCTGAACCAGCACAGACTTCCCCCCACCATTTCGCAGGGAAAGCAGAGTGCTCTCTCCGTTTAAATGAAATGTCTCATCACTGATACGGATTGCATTGTTATTGTAATTGATATTAATCAGCCTAACACCGTTTATTTTACTCATTATCCTTTACCCCCAATACCTGCATGATCCTCTGATAATTGTTTTGATTCAGGAGGTTCCAGTCCATGAAATTGTCCAATTTCTTTGTTGTCTTAATCATTTCATCCTGTTCCACATATTCAATCAGGCCCTGCTTCTGTAAAAAAATTAAAATATGATGAAGAAACCCCTCTTTTGTTGTACGGGCACGGGATCCTCTTTCGTCGGAGCGCAGTGCCTCATAGGCTTCAAGCATGTTGGAAAAGGCGATTTCTTCCCGCTCCTCTCCCTCCTCACCTAAATTCTCTGCGCCTTCCTTCAGCCGGCTGGAAATGCAGTTTTGAAGTTCTCCCACGCGAATATACTCCCGGGCCTTGCTGCTGCCCCCCTGCCCATCAAAGAACTCCACAAGAAGCGTGAGTATGGCAAACTGAGACAGGTAATAATCTTTGTCCGTCGCATTCGATTTGCAAAGTGCTGCTTTGAGCTGAGCCTTAGAGAAACCCAGTGTATTGTTTTCTTCATGGGGAATGAGATAAACTACATTTCCATACCGCTCAATGTCGCTCTGGGCAGCCTCCCCCTGAGACTTCACCAGATTTTGAATGGCCTCCTGCTCCGTATAAGCCTTGTAGAGATGGTGTTCCTCTTCCTCCCGCAGCTCATGGTGCTCCAGAAGATAATAAAATATTTCCTGGCTCGTCCTGATTTCTTCTATTTCATATGCCATATTCTTTTTCCTTTCCCTATCCTACAGTACCCTGATCAGCACATTAGAACAGCGAATAGTCTTCCTATCTCCATTTTCATTTAAAACATTCTTAAAAGTAACTGTGCCACCGTCAGGCATACGATATGTTTCAATCCTGCGTACAGCATTTCCGTCGGACAAAGTGATCTCCTTTCTCGGATCATCCTCTATCAACTTCAGCAGCATTTCGTTGAGCTGAAATTCGCCTGGAGTATCTTGTATATATTCACTTCTCTCTTTCTTTAATGCCTCAATATCAATCTCCCGATTCTTAATCAACTCAACCATAACTTCTTTAAACACTTCTACATTCGGTATCAGCCTATCTTTATCACCAGGAATACCTTCCACCTGCCGGCCGATTTCCTCCAGTGAAATTTCTCCGTTTACACATGCACTTTTCAATAAATACCCAAGGCTGTTCTCGTAGCGTTTTAACTTCTCTTTAAGTTTCTGATCCTGCTGAGCCTGCCATGCCTCTGCATCAAAATCCAGTTCTTCCTGTGTATCTTCCTCTTCGCTTTTTCTCATCGGCTTTTGGTACTGAAATGCTTTATTTAAATTATACACCTTCTCTGCATCCTGATTAAATAGTGGACGCAAGAAGTAATCCAGATGTTCCAAAGCTTTAGGATGTTCCAATATTTTATCATACAATTTTGTGCGCAGAGGAAATCGTCTGATGAGAGACATCTGTGTCAGATTTTCCAGTTCCTTTGTGTATAAAGCCTTCAAATCAAAATGATTGTTTAGTATTTTCTGGTGTTCATCTATGGCACGATTCAGGTAACTTTCAATTATACGAAGGTGATTCAGCTTCTCTTCATCTTTCTCACTGAGCCGTTTTACATTGATGTTTTCTTCCTCCAGCTCCCTCGCCCGGCTTCTTACCATTTCCCGATAATTCTGAAACTTCTGCTGTGTGTCTCCGATAGTTTCCAAATTCTCTGTCAGAACTTCCTCATAATCTCGCACTGAGTAATCCAGAGCATTGCGCCGTATCTTTCCCATGGCCTCCTGAATCTTCTGCAGCTGAATCCGCAGCAGATTAAAAACATTTTTAATCTCATCCACTGCTTTATCATAGCTCTGCTTTTCAAGGTGCATTTGAAAGATCATCTCGTGGATGGTCAGTTTCATATTATTCTCAATCTCCAATGTTCCGAGGAGAAGATTGTACCCGTCATCGGTCAGATAATAAGACGTGCGTTTTACTTCTTGTTCTACATAAACAATCTTGTTCGCCACGTAACTGATATGCATGATTTGATATGCATCCTGTTCAAAATTAAATCCGTCAAAATGCATGACCCTTCCGTCATTGGAAAGAATGACATTGACAATAAAGTCCCCCAGCTGCCTGCAGTCCTCATAATTCATATCTTTATGCCAGTACTGCACATTAATCGTATCTATGTAGGCGCCAATATCGTCCATTGTACAATTCTCTTCCTTCAGAGACTGCTCCATAATATACAGCATCACTGCAAATATGAGATTGAGCTGCTCATCCGAGGTTGAAAATCCGTACTGCTTCCAGGTAGTCTTCTGTACACTGTTTTGAATCAGAACCGCATATAGCCCCACATTTTTCATTCTTTTGGGAAAATGTTTTAAAAATTCATACTGCATAACTTTCATGTCCTCTTTTTAAAAGTCCGTAATATTCAAAATCTCCTGGGGAATATACTTACCCTGCTCCAGGATTTTCTTCATTTTCTCCACCTCTTCTGTTGAAAAGTAGGGAAAAAATTTGTTCTGTATATTACGGTTCTGCCTTTCTTTCGTATCGGGAAGCTGTTTCATTGAATCTTCCTTCTTCGCCGCTGCTGATTTTTCCAGCATCGCCCTGTAAGCAGATACAAACGGAATAATCTCCCACCTGTCATGAAACATCTCCGCCAGGCTTTCATAAATACCGATGCCCTCATAATCAAGATCCCCAAAATAGTAAATTTTGTTTTGGTTTTCCTTCATATAAGGTTCCACACAAAGATCAAAGTCTCGGAAGGAACGAAGAATTCCTTTCCCCGCACCATAAATTAAGGTTCCTATCGGGGTGTCCAGTATAGAGTTACTTCCCTCCAGTAAATGCCGCCGCATACTGTAAAAAGTATCTTTGTTCTCCAGAATCAGTAGATTTTGAGGAGTACTTCTGGTGTGTGAGTAATAAGCCAGAGGTTCCGTAGTTCCATATATATTAAGGACCTGCAAATCCAGCCCGCACCGATTTAAAATGTGTCTTCCCTGTTCCCTCGTTAAGAACTTTTCCCGCCTCCAAATTTCAAAGCTTCTCTCGTTGGCCGATTCCTGAACCTTTAGTTTTTCTTTCCAATTCTTCAAATAATCATTGAGCATCAGCACCCAGGGCCTGTCCCGCTCATAAACATCCGGATGAGATAAATAATAATCTACAGAAATCACCGGCAATAACCGGTACTTTAGTTCATCCTCCAGCTCCCCGTAATCCTTCTTCTTTTCCAAAACCCAATACCCGCGGAAGAGAGCCGGCTTCTTGCCATTCGTTCCCGCCGCCTTTAAAGGTTTGATCTTTCCTGTACTTATGAGCTCCATAATATAGCTATACTGTTCATTATAAGACAAATTTTGCTGATGCAAAAGGAGTTTTTCTAGAGAAATACGTTTCATAACCAGTAAACCTTTCTTTATCTAAAGATAAAAAAAGTATAGCATATACAGGTAAAAAGAGCCATCCCTCTATTGAAGTACGACCCAGGAATTTTATATAAACACGGTTATTTTCTGTAACACATTAACTCCGTTTTAATACTATAAAATAAGGGACTCCTGCTGAGAGCCAAACTACAATGGGATTTGCGTCTTTCAGCAAAGAACATCCATAATAGGGAGGCGATACTTATAAAAGAGAATTTCTGTTTAAACGATATACATCCAGGAGAAAAAGCCATTATCAGAGAACTTAAAAATACAGGAAGCATACGCAGGCGTCTTCTTGATATCGGCCTGGTCAAGGGCACAGAGGTGGAATGTGTAGGAAGAAGTCCTGCCGGAGATCCCAGCGCATTTCTTATACGCGGTGCGGTTATTGCCATACGCTCCGAAGACTGCCAGGATATTAAAATTCATATGCCGGAAGGAGTATCAGATGGAAAGCGCAACGGAGCCTAGTTCAGTAGGTATAGTAAATAAAGAGGACTCCTGTGCTATAGCGCGACAACGGATCATCGCTATAGCAGGGAATCCAAATGTTGGAAAGAGTACACTGTTCAATAATCTTACCGGTATGCATCAGCACACCGGTAACTGGCCGGGAAAGACTGTATCAAATGCCGAAGGATATTGCAAAACTAAAAAGTATTCCTACAAAATGGTGGATATTCCGGGAACCTACTCACTGATGGCACATTCTTTAGAGGAGGAAGTAGCCCGTGATTTTCTGCAGTCAGGTAAAGCAGATGCCGTCATAGTAGTCTGTGATGCCGCATGTCTGGAGCGAAACCTGAATCTTGTACTTCAGACAATGGAGATTATGGAGAATGTGATCGTATGCGTAAATATGCTAGATGAGGCTAAAAAGAAAGGAATACAGATCAAACTGGATATTCTGTCTAAAGAACTGGGTATACCTGTCATCGGGATGGTCGCCCGTGACGGAAAAGGTATCCGGCATCTGCTAAATACACTGGATAAAGTAATGGAGGAAGGTATCCGCAGCTATTTCTGCGAAAGCGACTGCGAAATTCCTCATTTAAAAGAAAAGCTGATTCAGTCAAGAAGCCGTTTGGCGAACAGCAGGATGGATGAAATACAACTTGAAGAGGAGGCCGTATCTGCCGTTATGAATACCGCCGAAAAGATATGTGACAATGCAGTGGTACATACAAATGAGCTGGAATACAGTAAAGATAGAAAATTAGACTATATACTCACCAGCAAACGCACAGGCTATCCGATTATGGCCATATTACTGCTGCTGATATTATGGATTACAATAGCAGGGGCAAATTACCCCTCACAAATGCTTGCCGCCGGACTGTTTAAGTTTCAGGACCTTTTGACAAAACTCTTCGAATATGTGAGCGCACCGGACTGGCTCCATGGGCTGCTGGTTATGGGGGCATTCCGGGTGCCGGCCTGGGTAGTATCCGTTATGCTTCCCCCGATGGCCATCTTTTTTCCACTGTTTACATTGCTGGAAGACGCCGGTTATCTGCCGCGCATTGCCTATAACCTGGATAAACCTTTTAAAAAGTGCTGTGCGTGTGGCAAACAGGCCCTCACATTATGTATGGGATTCGGATGTAATGCGGCAGGGGTGACAGGGTGCAGGATAATCGACTCTCCCAGAGAACGACTGATTGCAATACTGACAAACAGCCTTGTTCCCTGCAACGGACGCTTTCCTACTTTGATTGCAATTATAGCCATGTTCTTTGCAGGAACAGCAGGTGGTATAAAATCCTCCTTTTTATCATCTCTGCTTCTGACCGCATTTGTCCTACTGGGAGTCGGAATGACATTCCTTGTATCAGGGTTGTTGTCCAAAACAGTCCTTAAAGGGATGCCCTCCTCCTTTACTCTGGAGATGCCGCCCTACCGCAGGCCACAAATAGGGAGGGTGATCATCCGTTCCATTTTTGACAGAACACTGTTTGTACTGGGGCGGGCTGTTGCGGTGGCAATTCCTGCGGGAATATTCATCTGGGTCACAGCAAATATTTTCATAGGAGACCAGAGCCTGTTGACCCACTTTGCTTCTATTCTGGATCCTTTTGCAAAAATAATGGGGATGGATGGTGTAATTTTGCTTGCATTTATCCTGGGGCTTCCCGCAAATGAACTTGTGGTGCCGCTCATTATAATGATATACCTGGGACAGGGTGTTATTCCCGAGGCTGGAAACTTTGCCGAAATGAAAACCCTGTTCGTAAGTCAAGGCTGGACGTGGGTCACAGCCATCTGCACTATGATTTTTACCCTCATGCACTGGCCCTGCTCCACCACACTTCTCACTATAAAAAAAGAGACCGGAAGCATAAAGTGGACCCTTGCAGCCTTGGCAATTCCCACCGCAGCGGGAATGATTTTATGCTTTGTGGTGGCACAGACAGCTCGGCTATTTATGTGACATTCTATAAATATATTAGCCTACCTCTTTTAAGGTAAAAATTGTTCTCCACTTTCCTGTGCGGTATTGCAAAAAGGAGATAATCCAGTTTACCAGCCAGCCAATGGGGACTGCATACCAGATTACCTGAATTCCAAATCGGGGAGCAAAGCTGACAGAAACAGCTACTCGAATAAAAAGATTTACCAGGTTTGCAATGGTAAACATCTTCATGTCACCTGCTCCCCTCAGCAATCCGTCCACAGTCATTTTGAATCCTATCAGGCAGAAAAACCATCCCATAAAAGTCAGGTAGTTCTCTCCTGTGGACATTGCAACCTCTGTGCCGTCTGCCCCCAGGAATAGAGAAATAATCTGTCTGTTAAAAAGTTCCAGTATCAGACAGATGGCAACAGCACAGGCAATCACCATTTTATTGGACACATGGTAGCCTTCAACCACCCGATCCTCCTTACGGGCACCGATATTCTGCGCTGTATAAGAAGATACCGCATTTCCTATTCCCATCATGGGCACAATACATATTGATTCCACCCGCATAGCCCCAGAGAACCCTGCAAGTGCCTCTGAACCAAAGCTGTTTACAACCGACTGAACCAGCATCATGCCGATAGAAACTGTGGACTGCTGCAAAATAGACGGCAGCGCTATTTTGGTCATAGTCAAAAGTTCTGTCTTATCAAACAACTTCTTATGCCCACACTCCAGTTTTCTTAGTTCTCTTATAAGAACAATACATGACAAAACTACTGAAATGCCCTGTGCAATCAAGGTGGCCCATGCAACCCCGGCAACTCCCATATCGAACTGTGTTACAAATATAACATCCAGCGCTATATTAAAAACAGATGAAAAAATAAGGAAGTACAAAGGTATCCTGGATTTTCCAAGAGCATTGAACATAGCCGACAGTACATTGTACATGAACAAAAAGGGGAGTCCCAGAAAATAGATATTCAAATACACTATTGCCATATCCAGAACATCAGCAGGCGTATTCAAAAGAATCATAATCTTCTTGCTGAACAACAGTCCGAATGCCGCTAAAAGCAGACTAATTAGCAAAAAGGAAATGAAAGATGTAAATACTGCAGTCTTCATTTTGTCATATTGCTTTGCTCCATAATATCTGCTTACAATAACTGATGCACCTATACCCCCACCTATTGCAATACAGATAAATATGTTTGTCAGGGAATAGGAAGCCCCTACTGCAGCCAGTGCCTTTTCACTGACAAACCTTCCTACAACAGCTGAGTCCGCCATTGTATAAGCCTGCTGAAACAAATTTCCTATGATGATAGGCAAAGCAAAAACAAACAATGCACTAAATGGTTTTTTCTGTACTAAGTAATCATTCTCCACGTCTTTCTTCCTCCAATATTTCTAAACTACCTCTTATAATACACCATTATGCAAAAAAAAATAAATGATTCTATTTTTAGGAGGGCAGGCCTGCACATTGAGATGTGAACATTTCTGCCCTCTTAAATAGTCACAATAAGTTTTCAGACATATTTAGATACGATCCTATTTTTACTCTCAAATCGAACGTTGACACGCAAAAATATTGATGATAAAATTAATTTAATTCAAATTGATAATTATTGTCACCTTAATGCGAAAACATTTACATAACAATATTTAATCGTTTGCAATGAATTACAGATAGTTTCCCTCAAATATAAATGAGGAAACCATAGATTATTTTTTATTAAAGGAGGAGAATTATATGCCAGCTTTTGCAAATCCCTTTCAAGGGAATGTTGACCGCAAAATGAACATGGACGAATTAATTCAGGCAATACGCCTGAACATCGCAGGTGAGTTGGAGGCTATCTATCTATACGATGCACATGTACAGGCTACAGACAACGAGATAGCCAAAACAGTCATCGCAGATATCCGTGATGAGGAGAAGGCTCATGTAGGGGAACTGATGACATTACTGAGAACACTCGACCCCAAAGAAGCCGAGTTGTTTGAATCTGGGGAAGAAGAAGTTCGAGAGATGCTGGAAGACCTGGGAATTTCTGTTTCTACAGAAAAAGCTTCCAAGGATGACTCTCCTGCCGAGACAGTCGGCAGTCTGATTGATTAAACCCGATATCGCAAATGCAAAAAGGAGGTTTTAGACATGAGTTATTTATCGAGAGAAGCAGCCCCTTTTTCTGAGGGACTCTGGACACAAATTGATACTGCTGTAGTAAAAACAGCGCGCAATTCACTAGTCGGCAGACGTTTTCTACACGTTTTCGGACCACTCGGGGTGGGCGTACAAACTGTTCCGGTGGACGACGCCGATGCCATTGAAGAAGTAGAAAAAGACGGCTTTGTCACAACAAACGGCAGAAGTTTTACAGAAATCCCTCTTATTTTTGAGGACTTTACGCTGCTGGCCAGAGATCTTGAAAGTACTAAGAAAGCTGGGTTTCCAACAGATCTCTCAAGAGCCAGGAAAGCTGCTGAAGCTTGTGCTCTTAAAGAAGACAAGCTGATTTTCTGGGGAAGTAAAGAGGCAGGATATGAAGGTCTGCTTACAACCCCAGGCACACAAAAAGTAGAGAAGCAGGACTGGAGTTCCGGTGAGAATGCCTTTACCGATATTGCTGCAGGAATCACTGCTCTGACCGAAAAGGGCTTTTATGGTACCTATTCTCTGGCATTAAGCCTTGATCTCTATATGCAGCTGCAGAGAATACAGCCCGGAACCGGCTTGCTTGAAGTTGACCGCATATCAAAAATGTTGGACGGACACATCTACCCGGCCCGTGCTTTGGGACAGGGAAAAGCGGTATTGGTTGCTTCCGATGAGATGAATATGGATCTTGTAGTCGGACAGGACATGGCAGCAGCTTACCTGGAACAGGTAAATTTAAATCACAACATCCGGGTACTGGAGACAGTGCTGCCGCGGTTCAAGAGGAAAGAAGCTATTGTTGTTTTTAAATAATGACAGGAATAGAAAAATAAAATTAAAAAGTGCCTTTGGCACTTCAACTCCCCTGCCCCTCAATCTTGAGGGGTTAGGGGAGGGCGTAAATTTTTCTGTGTCTGGCAAGTCAAGAACTGCCTGATTTGAATTAAATATGTATTGGTTTTGATGTCGATTTAACTCGAAATTCCTTTGTCGAATTATATTTCTATCTATAGTATTACCGCATCTGAAAATTTTATACCTTTTTTCGAAAAAATTTCATAGCAAATAAGACATCTATATTTGTTTTTTCGTGGGCTCTGCCCACACCCGGCCTCAAGTATAAATTATGAGTGCTCTGGGTATACTATAGATGCCGAAAGTATAAAAGTTGCCGGCGGTCCTTTGCAAATATATTAGGCCGCTGGCTCCTCTCTGATTACAGGTACGGTTGAATCCGCTCTGGGTACAAAATCATCAGCTGGCTTAAAACCATATCCCAGTTGCGGTATATTTGGGTCCATTTCTTCATGATATTCTGGGCGGCCATATACAGCATCTTCTCCAGCGATGCATCTGTCGGAAATGCACTCTTGGTTTTGGTTACCTTCCGGAACTGGCGGTTAACAGATTCCACAATGTTCGTCGTATACATTATCCTTCTTATATCATCGCTAAATTCAAAGAATGGCCTTACATTTTCCCAGTTCATCTCCCAATTACTGATTGCGTATGGATATTTCTTTCCCCATGTTTCCTTTACTTCTGCAAGGGCTTGTAACGAGGATTCTTCCGTTGGAGCCTTATATACAGCTTTAAAATCGGCGGCAAATTTCTTGCGATCCTTATAAGACAGGTACTGGAAAGAGTTACGCAGCATATGGATAATGCATCTCTGTACCACTGCCTGCGGATATACGGCTGCAATCGCCTCCTCAAAGCCTGGCAAGCCATCCACACAGAAGAATAGGACGTCCTTCAGCCCTCTGTTCTTCAGGTTGTTAAGCATTCCCAACCAAAATTTTGAGGATTCATTTGCTGTTGTTTTTCAAATTAGATGATGCAGCTTTTTTCAGATTAAATGAAGCAACAGTTGCATAGTTCAAAGAGGGGAATGCAGATTGTAAGGAGTCGATTCATCACTTTATTTCTTCCCCCAAAGTATTCATGCAGATTAAAAGAGAGTGAGAAGCCCCACCCTCTGATTTATGTATAGTCATGTTTGGACAGTTCAACCAGCGCATCTACGATACTTATAGCATCTACCTGAGATATGTCCGGATATACCGTTGTGAGACGCTCAAGATTCCAGAAACGGTCGGACAGTTCAGCAAGTTCCGTACCAATCCCCCAATTAGGGACATAGAGAAATTTACCGTAGCTATGGACACCAATAAGCGTATGAAATGTGCTCCCCCGAGCGCTGATGTTAACTTCAATGTAGGTAGAGCGATTCAGAAAGGTGATTTCACCATTCCAGCTTGATGGATTCATATACTTTGTACCATGACATTTATAAGAAAGACCCATACAAACCCTCCTAACCGAGTTCACAGTCATTGACAGCCTTCATCACAATGTCTGTTGTAATGAGATCTGCCTTATTGCTGTCACCAATGAGCATGCTTGCATTGCAGTACTTGTTTATCAGTCTCGGGGTGCCATCGGCCGCATTTAGGATTGCCTCAATAGCAGCGTCTTCAAAAATAGTCTGATTACAGCCGGCACCCTTCAGCTTTTCTTGGATATAGTAACGTCCTTCCTCTTTCGTAGTGCCCTCAAGGTTATAATTCATCACAATACGTTGCTTAAGTGGTTCGTGTATCCCGAGTCCCAGGGTAGAATTAAGCTTTGGGAGCCCGGCCAGGAGAACAGCTGCGCGGTCACGGGAATCCATTTCAAAGTTAAAAAGAATCTTCAGGTCGTTGAGGATGACATTATTGATATAGTTGGCTTCATCGATGATGATCACAGGGGTCTTACGTTTTTCTATAGAAAGACGGATGATCTCTTCCTGAATGATGCGAAAGTTTGCAGGTTTTTGAAAAGCCGGTTCAGCACCCAGTTCCTGCACCAGATTCCGATAGAAATCATTTGGGATCAAAGTGGAAAGACCGGTATATATGACCCGATACAAAGAAGGATTAAGATTGGAAGCCCAGCTGCGTATGGCGGTAGTCTTACCACGCCCGGGACTGCCTGTAAGGAGCCCAAAGCCTTTGGTTTTAGCAAGATAATCCAACCGAAACAAGGTTTCTGTATATTCAGCTGTGTCAACGAGAATCTCTTTGGAATTCTTTATAAACGGGTTGAATTCCAGACCGTATCTTGTAAAGTAATCCATCATTCTTCACCTCTGCATAAATGTATTTTTTCACGTTTGATGAGCGCGTTTTCGGTTTTATTGAGAAAACGTATAGGGGTAAGGGTTCCATCGGTCTCAACAACGAATATATCCTTGAGGTCAGGCGAGTAACGTAAGCGGATACGCTGCTTGGCAAATCGACAGTCGACTTCATACTCGATCTGATCGATCACTATGACACAGTCAACGGAAACACGTCTGGTGATCTCTAAAAGGAAATTGTGTTCAATCTCTTCCCCAGACAGCCTGCGGATGTGATCTGGTTCCGAAAAGAATCGGTCCTGAGGGGACAATCCGTTTAAGGAAGAGTGCAGGGATTGGTTATAAACTTGGACATATGCAAAAAGGTTTCCTCTCAGTTCATCCAGAGAGTGGAAATCCCGGATATCCAAAGAGGACATCCACTGACTTTTGAGCGTCCTGAACCATCTCTCGATTTTTGCTTTTTGAGTTGGCGTATAGGGTTGGTCATAATGCACCACGGAACCTATGCGGGCAGCCAGGAGTTCCATCTGCTTATTCTTATAAGCAGATCCGTTATCAAAGCTATTCCGATACCGGAATAGCTTTGATTATACCGATGTTTTAACTATACCGAAGTTTTGCGCATAGCCTTGGTTTCACTGGGCTTATGCACAAAAACTTCGGAATAGTCTAGCGTCAGAGTCTGTATATCGTCTTCAGGATTTCTTTATCATTCCATTTCTTTCCCTCTGCGGATGTATTCTTATTTGCGGCATCCATTGATTTTGCAAGTGTATCAAGAGTGGCAAATGCATAGAAACCTGATGTTGTTGACATATCCTCGTGCCCTAATAGCTGCTGGATATGGGAAAGCGGCATGCCATTTTTGTATAGGTCCATGGCCCTGGTCTTCCTTATCATATGGCAGTGTGGTCTGTCTGGCATTTCTACTCCATTTTCCAGACATATATCAGAGTATTTTTTGATCATACCTTCAACTGTATCATTTGATATACGATGCTTCTGACCGTAAGTCGTGGTATAAAATAGTGGCAGTTCATGATTACCTTCAGGATGGAATTCGCTGAAATATCTTTTGAGATGCAGGACGGTCTTTTCCATCAGGGGAATATTTCTGTATTTACGCCCCTTTCCAAAGATTGTCATATAAGGGACATCAGCAGCAAGGTGTATCTGGTTGAAGGTTGCTTCTAAAAGCTCTGATATCCTGGCTGCTGTATCATAATAAAGTACCAGCATCATCTGATTTCTCCGGCCAGTTCTGTTTCTGATCTCAGGAGCCAAAAGCAGAGCTTTCATTTGTTTGTTTTCAAAGTACTTAATAGGTTTATCCCTGACCTTTACTCCTTTTACTGTACATGCTTCAAGATACACTGACATAAGGTCGGTGCTGAATTCATATCCGGCATATTCAAGCAGTGAATGTATTGCCGTGATTCTCAGGTTGCAGGTCTTTTCCGCATATTTTTTTGTGTTGAGCATCCAGTCGAGAAACGATTTGACATTACCCCTGCCGAAATCTCCAAATGTTATATCCTCACGCCTGATCATCTTTTCAGCTTCGAGATAGTCAATATATTTGTTCAGGCTGTCCCTGTATGCAGAAACCGTATTGGGGCTTGCTTTCCTGATGTCAGGAAGCTGGTGTGTTATAAACTCTTTTGCCGTACTCCAGAATACGCTGCTGTCATTCGCCGCATTTTTGTTCTTATTCTTCATCTGGCACCTCCGGGAGTATATCTTCAAGAGATTTTGACATTTCTCTGAAGGTGGGAAAGAACTCAGGAACAAAACGAAAGTAGTACAGGGTCTCGCTTACATTCTGATGTCCCATATAGCGCATGAGATAAGCAAGCATGACATTTATGTCAAGCCCCTCTGCCGCCCATCTGTTCAGATTTGCCCACGCCAGATGATGCCGGAAATCATATGCCCTGGGACGGGTTGTCATATTAAAATCAGGATATGCCTTTTTCCAGAACCTTCTGAAGTTGCCTGATATCATTCCACTGCCATAACAACTGTTCCCATGTGGGAAATAATACTTTCTGTCCGGAAACAGCAAGCTTATTCTGGCATTATATTCATTAAGATATTCCGCTAATTCCTGACTGATGAATATGCGCCGGCACTTAGGCCCTTTTGACTGAAGCACATCTATATAGAGAGCCTCTGAGTGTACGTTGCCACTTTCAAGAGTCCTTGCTTCCTTACATCTGAGTCCACAGCAATAGATGAGCCTGAAAATAGCAGGAAGAACGATTTCCCTGCCCTTAAAGCTGCCATGTGGTTCTACTTCATCAAGCTTCTCAAAAAATGCCGATATCTCGTCCTCCGCGAAAAAATATGGGGCCTCCGGGACAGGCTGGCTGGCTGTTTTAGGTGGGATCACATATGTGTTCTCGTAACCGTGGATGAAAAGATAATTACTAAATTCACGCAGGGTACTTATCATACCATATAAAGTGCCCGGGGCACCCGAAAGGCTGCCAAGATATTTGTCTGTCAAGCACTTTTCGGGATAAATAATATCAGGGCTTACTTTCTCGGCGTAATCAACATACCTGTTCAACAGGTACTGCTGTGAATCATAAACATACCCTGTTGACTTCTTATATACGATAAAATCGTTTGCCAACTGGCGGAGTTTTTTACTGCTATCCATTGTGCCTGCCCCCTTTCGGAAGAGGGAGCGTACACTCAGCTAGCTTCGCATCATCTGTAGTGATATAGATCATTACACTATTCGGGTTTCCATGCCCAAGCACCTCAGAAATCACAGGAAGTGGAACCCCATTTCTAAGCATTCTTGATGCAGCACTGTGCCTTGTTATCCTTGAACCATATATCCGCCCCTTGGATTCTATATCTGCATCATTTACCACGTTGAAAAGAACTTTTCTTATTCCCGCATGGCTCATGAGCGGCGAAAATGGTGCATTGCTTCTCAAAAATACAAAGTCTGACTCTGATGCCGGCCTTTCATTAAGCAGGTAATCAACCAAGGCATTCCCGATTGTTTCAGAAAGTGGTATATTATATACACGGTCTGTCTTTTGCTGAACGATATGAATGGAATCGTGCTCCCAATCGATACTTGAAAGCCTAAGGTTACAGATATCGGCTGCACGCATGCCCGTTTCCAGTGCAATGATGGTAATCGCCTTATTTCTGAAAGAGAGAGCGTCTGCCTTGTCAAGGTACGCAAGAATCTGCCCGTATTCTTCATCGGAATAGATCTGCAGGATATCACGCTTTTTTGGCAGATGCCCTGGCAGCTCACAGAGAAATTTTCTGGTCTCGTCATGCATAGCAAGAAATATCCTGAGCCCAGGCATGTGTGAGCCAAGACTGGTTGCCTGATAACGCTCAGTGCATATGACAGCAATAAAAGTAATAACATTCCCATTCGCCATATCTGACAGTGATGCATACCCTTGATTTTCAAGATATTCGATAAAGTAATAAGTAAAGCGCCTGTACCCATCGACGGTATTAGGCTTAAGCTCCCGATTTCTAAGCTCTTCCAGATATGACTTGAAAGATCCTATAAGCTGTTCGGATTTAATAGGAAACTCAGCCGTTGGTAATGCGGGGGTCCAATCTACCACTCCATCCTTGAGATAGGATTCGATGAACTTAATACACCGTATGTATGCGCATGTCCTTTCATGATGATAGCGTTCTGTGTTTTCGGGTATTATGTGTGAATCATCCTCCATGAATGCCCGTCCAAGCTCCTCTGTGTAGCATTCTTCCCCCCTTCCCTTAGCTATCCGCTTCAATCTGTTGAATAGGACCCCGTAAAATTTTCTTGTTTTTTCTTTGAACCCGGCTGCTTCCATTCCTTTCAGAATTATATCAGTCAGTTCTGTTAACTTAGGCCTTTCCATGACATTTACCTCCTTTTTGAGGTAAGTATGTCAAGTAAAGCCAGATAAGGCAAGAGAAACTATTCCGAAGTTTTTGTGCATAAGCCCAGTGAAACCAAGGCTATGTGCAAAACTTCGGAATAGTTAAAACATCGGTATAATCAAAGTTAAAAATTTGTGGACGTCCATACTTTGCAACGGCAGATTTCATAACGGACATAAGGTTCACGAAGTTGTCGTGAAAGAAAACATCAATGCCTACGATAAAGCGGCTCGCATCATCAATGAGGGCAATGATATAAACCCTGCGTTTTTTTCCGTGCTTTGTTTTGAGGTAAGGTCCGACGCTGGAGTCCCCACACCAGACTTCATTGATGTGGGGGCGCTCATAACGACGCATATCCTGATTGGTAGTGGTCTTCATTTCAATGGAAAGAAGATTGACATAACGATTGATGGTGGATTCAGAGACATCTCCGTGTTTAATGCTGCCATTATCCTGCAGCTGTCTGAAAATGCCTGCGGCAGACATTCTTGGATAATTGCTTTTCAGATAACGTATCTGCTCCTGCAGTTGGTCATCTAACTTTCTTGGTTTTCCAAGGTCTGCCCTTCCCCTGGGCAACAGGGAATCAAAACCTTCCTTTAAATATCCACGGTACCATTTTTCAATGGTGCCTGGGGCGTAATGTTTGATTGTGCCATCTGGGGCAGTTGCCCCCTTAACAGAAGCTGCACGAAAGAAAGCCTCGAGGGAATCATAATCATCCTGAAGGCCTGTGATGAGCGGCGCGATAGTCGAGTAGCGCATCAGAGCAATACTCTGCATTTTTTCCTGATCCATAAATGGGTCCTCCTTAGTTTTTTCTTAAGTATAAGGAGAATTGGAAAGGATGTCGTGTCAGGTTATGTGGTATCTGCAAAAAGAAGATTAGAGATCCTTCTAATCTGCATGAATTGTCTTTTACAGGTTTTAAAGCACTGCGAAACTAATGAGTCAGAAGGGGAAAGCGTAATCCTTTCTGAAAGTAGCTTTTCCTTCCAATAAAGGAGATACTGACGGATGATATACCTGCAGTTGCTTTCGGTAATGGAGTTGTTGGTTTCCATGACGGAGGTTTGTGGCATCTGCGCTTCGTAGGCAGATATGATGTCAACCTGAGCACTTAAGGAGTGCTGAGAGTATGGCACAAACGATGATAAAAGAAGTGCATGAGTGTGTTCACAGGATTCGCAGATCACGCGGCAGATCCGAAAACGGAGCTTATCTTCAGAGACCTTTACATAACGATCATAATAGCCATGGATAGAAAGACAGCCAGCTTGTCCGCAAGGGCAAGTCAAGCGGTGAAATTGAAGTTTAGAAATAAGGTCATTGTAAAAATCTGGAGTTATAGGATTGTATTCTTCAACTTTTAGGGTTATCATAGTGTAGTAAAGAGTTATGGACTTGTCCATGACTGTATTGCAAAAGCAGGAATCCAAACTTTGGTAGGGGAGGTTCCTGCTTTTTATTTTTAGTGACCAGACTATAATAACAAAAGGTATAGGATAAAACAATCTGATGTATGATGTGCCAGATTAATTTATTCTATACCTTTTTCTAATTTGACAAAAAATTAGAAAAACAGAAGCAGATAAAACAACGATTTACAATTTGCACCGACTGTAATGCTCAGGATGTCCTTGGTTCCATCCAACTGAACTCCAAGCGCAACATAGGCAGCCTTCTTTACAATACGTCCCTCATCCCTGCAGGAATAGTGTATGGCATCTAGGAAACAGAAAGTATAAATCGGCTCCAGAGGACGTGTCTGCCATTCCTTTACATTCGGGAGGATTTTATCTGTGATCTTGCTGACCATATCGGCAGAGAGCTGTATTCCATACAGATCCTCGATCTGGTCATGGATATCTCTGGTACTCATGCCACGGGCATATAGGGAAATAATTTTTTTCTCTATCCCGGAAACATCCCGCTGATGCTTCTGAACAATCTGTGGTTCGAATTCTCCATTTCGGTCTCTTGGAATTTCGCCATACTGACTCTTTACCATTTTAGGTGAATAGCCGTTCCGTTTGTTGGTAGTGATGATGTCATCTTTTGCATTTTGGGATAGCCGATGGAAACATCCATTTCTGCTTCCAAAAGCTTTTGCAACATATCCTTGAAACTTTCACGAAATAATTCGTAAACATCAGATACGCTGTTAATGTCATTTTCTGAAATAATTTGTCTTAATTGCTCCCTTGCAATAGCCAGAATAGGCTCCTCTCTGATAAGAATATTCATATTTAATTCTTTCCAGATTGGATCCATTTATTACCGAAGACACAAAATTTATGACACTACCAAACTTGTATCAGCCCATTACTACTGCTAACACAGCCTTTCAATCCACTTCCTCCAAGCGGAGGAAGACATCCTTTTTAGGATCAGTAATTGAATCCAGAATACTTCAATCCACTTCCTCCAAGCGGAGGAAGACCATGCAAAAACCAGGAAGCCACATTATATCATCAGTTTCAATCCACTTCCTCCAAGCGGAGGAAGACCATCGTATACTCGGAAATTCCCTTTGGCATCTGCGTTTCAATCCACTTCCTCCAAGCGGAGGAAGACTATTGACTACCTGCCTAACAATTTTATCAGCATGTTTCAATCCACTTCCTCCAAGCGGAGGAAGACAACAACAGACGCTCTTATGAACCAGGAGGAAAATGTTTCAATCCACTTCCTCCAAGCGGAGGAAGACATTGGTGGTGGTAGACAAGACTTGGGTGGAAGGAGTTTCAATCCACTTCCTCCAAGCGGAGGAAGACATGTACAGATGGTGCGGACTTCCATTTTGCTTACTGTTTCAATCCACTTCCTCCAAGCGGAGGAAGACTATATCCATTATATATTTTTATCCGTACTATGTCGTTTCAATCCACTTCCTCCAAGCGGAGGAAGACGGATTTTCTGTATCACCTGTCCGGGAGAGGGGGCGTTTCAATCCACTTCCTCCAAGCGGAGGAAGACGACAATACAGGCTCCACTACCCCCGAAAGGTCTGTGTTTCAATCCACTTCCTCCAAGCGGAGGAAGACTGCTTTAAGCAGTGGTAATACTGCCATTTTCATTGTTTCAATCCACTTCCTCCAAGCGGAGGAAGACCGTGGAAACGGTGATACAATCAAACTTTTTGAGGTTTCAATCCACTTCCTCCAAGCGGAGGAAGACCATAGATACTGGACAGAGTGCTAACTCCTACATTGTTTCAATCCACTTCCTCCAAGCGGAGGAAGACATCGTTTTGTACCTATCAACCAATAACCAGAAAATGTTTCAATCCACTTCCTCCAAGCGGAGGAGGACCGATAGGAAGCACAAAAATAACAAGTGCTTTAGAGTTTCAATCCACTTCCTCCAAGCGGAGGAAGACACTCCCATGATACAATCAACGGTGGATTTAGCGTAGTTTCAATCCACTTCCTCCAAGCGGAGGAAGACAATCATCTAGTATTTTAAGAGACTTTCCAATTTTGTTTCAATCCACTTCCTCCAAGCGGAGGAAGACGCCAGGCACGGACTTACCCGAGGGATTACGTGCTGTTTCAATCCACTTCCTCCAAGCGGAGGAAGACAACCTTAATTAGTATGTACATAGTGCATAATGGTTTCAATCCACTTCCTCCAAGCGGAGGAAGACTGTTCTTTTCGTCTTCCTTCATGATTGTTCCGAGTTTCAATCCACTTCCTCCAAGCGGAGGAAGACGTTAACAGTTGTGGATAAGTATGGTTTATTTTGGTGTTTCAATCCACTTCCTCCAAGCGGAGGAAGACGTTTATCACATACTCAACTTCTATTACCCTGTTTTCGTTTCAATCCACTTCCTCCAAGCGGAGGAAGACTTTCGCACAAGCTCCATGTTTTCCCCGTCTGTCCGTTTCAATCCACTTCCTCCAAGCGGAGGAAGACGCATGTCTGTGATTACATTTCCTTTGTACGGGTTGTTTCAATCCACTTCCTCCAAGCGGAGGAAGACCCTCCGGGATAAGCGCTCCACCCTCAACGGATGTGTTTCAATCCACTTCCTCCAAGCGGAGGAAGACGTTGTACACAATAGCTCCTCCCCTATATGATTCAGTTTCAATCCACTTCCTCCAAGCGGAGGAAGACTTTACTTGCCATGTGTATGCCCCCTAAAATGCATCGTTTCAATCCACTTCCTCCAAGCGGAGGAAGACGGCGCTTTTCTTATGCCCAGTGCGCGATAATTGTGTGTTTCAATCCACTTCCTCCAAGCGGAGGAAGACTTTCTCGTAGCCTTTCAGTTCCTCATAGCCTGTTCTGTTTCAATCCACTTCCTCCAAGCGGAGGAAGACGGTGGACTATCTGTACAGGTTTCACCACTGCGGGAAGTTTCAATCCACTTCCTCCAAGCGGAGGAAGACGTAGCTCCTCTTCATGTGCATCTTTCTCGGCTGTGTTTCAATCCACTTCCTCCAAGCGGAGGAAGACACAGCGGAATATATCCTCTTCGGGTAGCAACTTTGTTTCAATCCACTTCCTCCAAGCGGAGGAAGACGAGTTCAACCGACTCATTAATCGCTATATCCTTTGTTTCAATCCACTTCCTCCAAGCGGAGGAAGACGGAGTATCCCTGGAGTACCTCACAACGGGGGAAGAGTTTCAATCCACTTCCTCCAAGCGGAGGAAGACGGATACAATCTGCTGCTTTCCATACACCGATTGTGTTTCAATCCACTTCCTCCAAGCGGAGGAAGACACTGCCGAAATGGCTCAAAAAATATTTGAAAACGTTTCAATCCACTTCCTCCAAGCGGAGGAAGACGATATCCTAGGATATCTACTACATCCTTTCCTACGTTTCAATCCACTTCCTCCAAGCGGAGGAAGACAGACCCATCACTTCTTGTGTTTGATTGGCATTGTGTTTCAATCCACTTCCTCCAAGCGGAGGAAGACTTCCTCTGCGGTTAACCCGCATTGCTTGCAGACAGTTTCAATCCACTTCCTCCAAGCGGAGGAAGACCCTCTCAATCGCTTGTCCAAACAGTTCAGTGTCGTTTCAATCCACTTCCTCCAAGCGGAGGAAGACATAATATTCCGGATACTCATATCCTTCACATACCGTTTCAATCCACTTCCTCCAAGCGGAGGAAGACTGCAATTCTTTGTCTTTGGTTTGATATCGTCTTACGTTTCAATCCACTTCCTCCAAGTGGAGGAAGACGTCTACCTCCTAATTCAAATCATAATCACCAAGCGTTTCAATCCACTTCCTCCAAGCGGAGGAAGACTCTGCATCACCGGAATCGCCCTTTAATTCTTGTGTTTCAATCCACTTCCTCCAAGCGGAGGAAGACAGAACGATAAAACCATCGCCCTTATAGACTACAGTTTCAATCCACTTCCTCCAAGCGGAGGAAGACGACGGTGAGTGGTGGGCAACCAACAGGAGTAAGCGTTTCAATCCACTTCCTCCAAGCGGAGGAAGACGGTGGTTAATCCCCCGGCTGTAATCTCTGGTCGGTTTCAATCCACTTCCTCCAAGCGGAGGAAGACGATATCCCCTATTACATCCTTCACCACCGGCAACGTTTCAATCCACTTCCTCCAAGCGGAGGAAGACTGATAGAGCGGTTGAGCTGCTCTTTGACGGGGAAAGTTTCAATCCACTTCCTCCAAGCGGAGGAAGACCCCGGAGTAAAACCACTCCACTAACGTCTCTGCAGTTTCAATCCACTTCCTCCAAGCGGAGGAAGACGTTGACACCGTAAACGAGGACTTGCAGAACTTTGTTTCAATCCACTTCCTCCAAGCGGAGGAAGACGATTCCTTTAAGGGCATCGCCCATTCCAGTCCACGTTTCAATCCACTTCCTCCAAGCGGAGGAAGACTATGTCGGCATATGTTGGGGTATTTCGGGGTATGTGTTTCAATCCACTTCCTCCAAGCGGAGGAAGACGATACCCTGCCTTATTTGCGGCTTTTTCATATTCGTTTCAATCCACTTCCTCCAAGCGGAGGAAGACTTCGATGTTTTGTTCCACGGACTTTTCTCTGGTCGTTTCAATCCACTTCCTCCAAGCGGAGGAAGACAGGATTTTACTATGATGCTGTCCACTGCAAATACGTTTCAATCCACTTCCTCCAAGCGGAGGAAGACAATGTCCGACATAATTTCCTCATGACGTTTCAAGTTTCAATCCACTTCCTCCAAGCGGAGGAAGACTCTACGTCGGTGCGTTCGTGAGCGGCATTAATGAGTTTCAATCCACTTCCTCCAAGCGGAGGAAGACTTTTGATACGAACCAGTCTTACGGACGGATGGCGTTTCAATCCACTTCCTCCAAGCGGAGGAAGACAATTGCTACCCTTTGCCAGACTGACATTTTTGGAGGTTTCAATCCACTTCCTCCAAGCGGAGGAAGACCGCTTTTAACTGTACTTTGTCACAATCGTCAAGGGGTTTCAATCCACTTCCTCCAAGCGGAGGAAGACTCCATAAGCGGTATCTTTTGCTAATTCCGGGTATGTTTCAATCCACTTCCTCCAAGCGGAGGAAGACTCTACCCACATAGTTCATCTTCCTTTCTTTTTTCGCGTTTCAATCCACTTCCTCCAAGCGGAGGAAGACTACCTCCTATTTTTTATTTTCATGGATTCTCTGTGTTTCAATCCACTTCCTCCAAGCGGAGGAAGACCAACTGCTCTCTGTACTGTCCGGGGGAGTTTCTCGTTTCAATCCACTTCCTCCAAGCGGAGGAAGACCTCTTTTTTTGCAATATCTTTTGTGTCTTCGGAGTTTCAATCCACTTCCTCCAAGCGGAGGAAGACGGAATGCAGAGGGATACCAGAAGTTAAAGAAGAGTTTCAATCCACTTCCTCCAAGCGGAGGAAGACTTTCATTTTTATATATATACTTGCCATTTTAACCGTTTCAATCCACTTCCTCCAAGCGGAGGAAGACGTCCACGGTTATCTACATATTTTTGTTTATCGTGTTTCAATCCACTTCCTCCAAGCGGAGGAAGACTTAATGGTTTTCAGCCTGTCCTTGCAATCTTTATGTTTCAATCCACTTCCTCCAAGCGGAGGAAGACACAATACTCAAAAGCGTCAGAGTGGAGATAGTACGTTTCAATCCACTTCCTCCAAGCGGAGGAAGACCCTCAGTCTCGCCCCACAGGTCTACGAAAAACGGTGTTTCAATCCACTTCCTCCAAGCGGAGGAAGACGATACAATCTGCTGCTTTCCATACACCGATTGTGTTTCAATCCACTTCCTCCAAGCGGAGGAAGACGGATTCTCCCACCAGATAACATCCTCCGTCCGACGTTTCAATCCACTTCCTCCAAGCGGAGGAAGACAACCTGACTGCTGGTCACGTTCGTGATGTACTTCTGTTTCAATCCACTTCCTCCAAGCGGAGGAAGACATTTCAGTCCTCCTTATATACCCAGTTCCCGGAGTGTTTCAATCCACTTCCTCCAAGCGGAGGAAGACACTTCCATGATACAATCAACAGCGGATTTAGCGTGTTTCAATCCACTTCCTCCAAGCGGAGGAAGACTTATGAGCTGATAACTGGATACGCAATGGATGTTCGTTTCAATCCACTTCCTCCAAGCGGAGGAAGACGCTATTTACTATGCGTGGCGGTCTTCCAATGTCTGTTTCAATCCACTTCCTCCAAGCGGAGGAAGACAGATAGTATAGCATAGGGATAGGGGTGGAGCAATGTTTCAATCCACTTCCTCCAAGCGGAGGAAGACGCCTTAGCCTCTTCCAGTGCTATTCCGTGGGTATTCGTTTCAATCCACTTCCTCCAAGCGGAGGAAGACTCAGCAAGCATTTCACATGTTTGTCATGGGGAAAGAGTTTCAATCCACTTCCTCCAAGCGGAGGAAGACGCAGTGTATTTGATAACGCAGTGGGATTTATCAAGTTTCAATCCACTTCCTCCAAGCGGAGGAAGACTATCAAGTTCAGCGTACAAAGATGCGGAGATGATGTTTCAATCCACTTCCTCCAAGCGGAGGAAGACCGAGTGCCATATCGTCAAGCATCTGGCAACAACTGTTTCAATCCACTTCCTCCAAGCGGAGGAAGACTGCGGCGGCACGGGGGAAGAACGCGTGTGTAATGCGTTTCAATCCACTTCCTCCAAGCGGAGGAAGACCCTTTCCCCTCCCGGAGACCAGACCGGGAGGACATGTTTCAATCCACTTCCTCCAAGCGGAGGAAGACCGGGGAACATGAACAAGTTTATCTTTACTGGGACTGTTTCAATCCACTTCCTCCAAGCGGAGGAAGACAGTCCAACTTTTTGCGGAACTACAGGACAGAGAGGTTTCAATCCACTTCCTCCAAGCGGAGGAAGACCTAAGAAAATTATACTGATACATCATGTCCGCATGTTTCAATCCACTTCCTCCAAGCGGAGGAAGACATTAACCGAGATTCAATTCTCAATTGACGATAAAGTTTCAATCCACTTCCTCCAAGCGGAGGAAGACGCACAAAATCTTGAACTATGATAATGGGCAAGAGAGTTTCAATCCACTTCCTCCAAGCGGAGGAAGACGGTCCATGCACGCATCCAGAGATACGCATCGGCTCGTTTCAATCCACTTCCTCCAAGCGGAGGAAGACCGGCCATCTTACAGGCAGGCGCCCAGATATTGCTCGTTTCAATCCACTTCCTCCAAGCGGAGGAAGACGCGGTATACGATATAACAAATTATTAGGAGCTTCCTGTATAATTAAAATATAAGGAATTCCAAGAAAGAAGGTTGAGAAAAAAATACCTCGGTGTAAAATAAGATTACTGACTTTGCCGGTTAGTAAAAATCTTATTAAAACAGAGAGGTAT
>NZ_FBWL01000162.1 GCF_001517425.1 Clostridium sp. C105KSO13
TTCTTTGATAGCTTAATTTTACATCAAAAAGGAATCAGATTCCTTATATTTGGGGCATTTTTTGAAAGTTGTTTATAAAGACATGGTTTAATTCAGGTCTATGTGGATAAAACTGCGGAAACTCAAGACGAAAACTAGATGGAATAATCACGGGAAAGGTGATATACTAAATACATTGACAGGGAGTATTGGCACAACCAAAGGAATAATGTGTGAGGAAGGTAATCATGAATAAGAAAAACATGCGTTTCAAAGGGCAGCTCAGGACATATATGCAGTGGCCTGTGATCATGACAGTACTGCTGCTTGTTATGAACATCTGGATATATAAAATCGACAGAAAGGCAGGAGCTGTGATGTCTGCCTTCATTGTGATTTACGCTGTGATTGTGGGACTCTTGTATTTTTACAATCGCTCTTTGATTATGGCTGACTTGATTCAGTTTGCTGCCCAGTATAAAGGAATACAGAACACAATGCTGAAGGAATTGTCGGTTCCCTGTGCGATAGTCATGGCAGATGGCCGTATGGTGTGGGAAAATGATAGTTTTCTGGACGTAATAAACGCCGAAAGCAGGAAAAAGTATCTGAACAAAATGATTCCGGAACTGAATAATGGTGTATTTCCAAAGACGGAGGACGACTATGTGGAGCTGGAGGTTTCCTATCGTGAGAGAGATTATCAGGTTGAGCTTAGAAAATTTTCCATGGAGGGGTTCAATGAGGCCGAACAGCTGCTGCAGATTCCCAGGGAAAGTGAATATTTTATTGCCCTCTTTATGAAAGATATAACAGAATTGAATGCTTATATTAAAGAGAATGAAGACCAGAAATTTATTGCCGGCCTGATTTATATTGATAATTTTGATGAAATTTTGGAGAGTGTCGAAGAAGTCCGCCAGTCTCTTTTGATTGCGTTGATTGATAGAAAAGTTAATAAATATTTTGGTAATATCGGCGGCATTGTTAAGAAACTGGAAAAGGACAAGTATTTTATTGGCATTAAAAAGGAAGGTTACTATAAAGCAGCAGCGGATAAGTTCTCTCTTCTGGAAGAGGTAAAGCAGGTCAGTATAGGGAATACCCGTTCTGCCACACTAAGCATAGGACTCGGACTCAATACTGCGACCTATACACAAAGCTACGACTATGCCCGTATAGCCATAGATCTGGCACTTTCCAGAGGCGGTGATCAGGCTGTCGTGAAAGACTGCAGGGAAATTACATACTTTGGAGGCAAGAAGGAACAGGCGGCTAAGAACACTCGTGTAAAGGCCCGGGTGAAGGCGGAGGCTCTGCGGGAGTTTATTGACGGCAAGGATGAAGTGATTGTCATGGGACATGGTATGGCGGATGCGGACTCACTTGGAGCTTGTGTGGGAATCTATCGTGCGGCTGCAGAGCTGGAAAAGAAAGCTTACATTGTCATTAATGAGGTGACAAGTTCCGTGCGTCCGCTGTATGATGAGATTGCAAAAAGTCCGGATTACCCGAAAGATATTTTTGTAAATTCTGAGCAGGCTTTAAGCCGCGTGTCAGACAATACCATGGTCATTGTAGTAGACACAAACAAGCCCCAGTTGACAGAGTGCCCTGAGCTTCTGGAGCATTCCCGGACTATTGCTGTGCTGGATCATCACCGCCAGGGTACTAATATTATTGAAAATGCTGTTTTATCCTATATAGAACCATATTCATCTTCTACCTGCGAAATGGTGGCAGAGGTACTCCAGTACATTGTGGATAATATCAAACTTTCGGCAGCGGAAGCAAATTGCCTGTATGCCGGTATTATGATTGATACACGAAATTTCATGAACCGTACGGGAGTACGTACCTTTGAGGCGGCCGCATTTTTGAGAAGATGCGGAGCCGATATTACACGTGTGCGGAAGATGTTCCGTGATGATATGGAATCATACCAGGCCAAAGCAGAAGCAACACGGATGGCAGAGGTATACAGAAAAGAGTATGCAATTGCACAGTGCCCCAGTGATATTGACAGTCCTACAGTTTTGGCAGCTCAGGCAGCCAATGAGCTTTTAGACATCAGCGGTATTAAGGCCTCTTTTGTACTGACGACATATGAGGGCAGGATATATCTAAGTGCCCGGTCCATCGATGAGGTGAATGTGCAGATTATAGCAGAAAGACTGGGCGGCGGAGGTCATATTAATTCTGCGGGGGCTCAGTTCGACCATACAAACATGTATGAAGCGATACAGACTTTGAAACAAACAATTGACCAGATGATAGAGGAAGGAGATATTTAGGATGAAAGTTATTTTATTGCAGGATGTGAAATCTCTTGGGAAAAAAGGTGAGATTGTCAATATAAGTGATGGGTATGCAAGAAATTTTGTTCTGCCGAAAAAATTTGGGATTGAAGCAAACAATAAAAACATGAATGATCTGCGTCTGCAGAAGAAGAAAGAAGAGAAGATTGCCCAGGAAAATCTGGAGGCAGCTAAGGAACTGGCCAGAAAACTAGAGGCAGGAAAAGTGGAGCTCTCTATCAAGGTAGGAGAAGGCGGAAAAGCATTTGGCTCCGTATCAAGTAAGGAAATTGCCACTGCTGTGAAAGACCAGATGGGACTCGATGTGGACAAGAAGAAGATCCAGCTGAAGGACACCATTAAGATGCTTGGAACTCAACAAGTGCCTGTTAAACTACATTCGGAGGTAACGGCTGACTTGAAGGTCGTTGTGACGGCGGAGGCATAAGGGGAAATACTTTATGGAAATAGAAGCAGCGATTAAGAGAATCCTTCCGCACAGTGAAGAAGCCGAGCGGGCAGTGGTAGGAGCTATGCTGATGAACAAAGATGCAATTGCAGCTGCGTCTGAGATTATCACCGGGGAAGATTTTTACCAGACTGCTTACGGAATTTTATTTGATTCCATGGTGGAGTTGTTTCAGGCAGCAAAGCCGGTGGATCTTATTACATTAAAAGAGCATTTAAAAGCCAAAAATGTACCGCCGGAAGTCAGCAGTATGGAATTTGTAAAGGACTTGCTCACTGGTACGCAGACTTCCGCCAATGTAAAATACTATGCGGGGATTGTGCAGGAAAAAGCTACTCTCCGCAAGCTGATTAAGATAAATGAGGAAGTGGCCAACACCTGTTATCTGGAAAATGAGCCGGTGGAGAATATACTGGAAAAGGCTGAAAAGGGTGTATTTGAATTGGCGGCAAGAGGAAAAGCGCAGGAGTACACACCCATTAAGGATGTTGTTCTCAATGCGCTTGATGTTATTGAAAAGGCCTCTAGAACCTCAGGCAGTGTAACCGGTATCCCAACAGGCTTTATCGACCTCGACTATAAACTTTCAGGGCTTCAGCGCTCTGATCTGGTTCTGATCGCGGCCCGGCCTTCCATGGGGAAGACCGCTTTTGTACTGAACATTGCTCAGCATGTAGCTTTCAGGCAGAACTTGTCAGTTGCAATTTTCAGCCTGGAGATGTCAAAAGAACAGCTTGTAAATCGTCTTTTCTCCCTGGAATCTCATGTGGATGCCCAACTTCTGCGAACGGGTAATCTAAAAGATACAGATTGGGAAAAATTAATAGAAGGGGCTGGCAGGATCGGAAAATCAAAGCTGGTCATTGATGATACATCCGGTATTTCCATAGCGGAGATGCGATCCAAATGCAGAAAATACAAGATTGAACATGGTCTGGACCTTATAATCATTGACTACCTGCAGCTGATGAGCGGCAGCAGTAAAAGAAGTAATGAGAGCCGCCAACAGGAGATTTCGGACATCTCCCGTTCACTGAAAGGCCTGGCCAGAGAATTGAATGTGCCGGTTATTGCTCTTTCACAGCTCAGCCGTGCAGTGGAACAAAGGACCGACAAACGGCCTATGCTCTCCGACCTCCGTGAGTCGGGAGCCATCGAGCAGGATGCCGATGTCTGTATGTTTATATACCGTGAGGACTACTACATACCCGATACCGAGGATAAGGGTATTGCAGAGATTATCATCGCAAAGCAGAGGAACGGCCCTGTGGGGACAGTTCGGCTTGCATGGATGCCGCAGTACACACGGTTTGGAAACGAACTGCGTCAGGAAGATCATTAAAGAGTAAAAAATAAACCATCGAGAACTATTTGTGCATACTACATAACCTGATTATGAAGTGCACAGATTGTACCCGGTGGTTTTTTTTATTGTATAAAACATTGGGAAATGGGGATTATTTGATGAAATAGACAAATAATAATAAAGTGGTTACATCAAAGTGTGGAATTTTCAGAATTAGGAGGGTAAGGATGAAGATTATCATGGGGGCGGATTCGTCAGGATTTGCACTTAAAAATGCGATAAAAAAGGATTTGTTGAAGAAGGGATATGAAATTAAAGACATGGATCCGGACAGTCCAGTGCTTTTTCCGGAGGCAGCAAAGGCGGTAGCCGAGGGGGTACAGAGTAAAGAGTATGAAAGAGGAATCGCCATATGCGGTACCGGGATGGGTGTCAGTATTATATGCAATAAGCACAGGGGCGTATATGCGGCACTTTGCGAGAGTCTGTATCAGGCAAAACGAGCAAAAACAGTAAACAATACAAATGTACTTTGTATGGGAGGCTTTATTATCGGAAATGAGATGGGAATTGAGATGGCCAATGCCTGGCTTGAGGCTGAGCATATGTTGGGTTTGGCACCGGAGATGGCAAAAATGGTTGAAAAAGAATATGATCAGCTGGTTGAATTTGAAAAAACTGTATATCCTAATGAGGGGGACTAAAGATGCAGGCAGACACAGGAATGCAGAGTAAAGTCTTCATTAAAAACGCCCATAATGGGCCATGCAAAGGCATGGAGTGATAATATAAATCTCAAAAATAGGAGGGAAAAAACATGAGAAAGCTGAAAAAGTTTACAGCAATCATGGCAGCGGCAGTTATGACATTTTCTCTGGCCGCCTGCAGCTCTGAAAAGACCGCAGTATCTTCTGGCAAAAAGGAGACAAAAGAATCCGATTCTAAGGCTGGAGACGGTGATTTGTTTGATGTTGCAAAGTATAAATCAGATAAAGACAAATCCGAGTGGACCATTGCGGTTGTTACAAAGGATAATACTTCAAATTGGTTTAAGCGAATGGAAGTCGGTGTAAATGAATTTGGAGAAGAGACAGGCCTCAATGTTATCCAAAAGGGACCGGCCAATGCAGATGCAGCTTCCCAGGTTCAGGTAATTGATGATTTAATTAACCAGGGTGTGGATGCTCTCTGTGTCGTACCTATTGACCCGGGAGCAATTGAGGCATCACTAAAAAATGCTATGGAACAAGGAATTGTGGTAATCAGCCATGAGGCCTCCAACCAGAAGAATACATTGTTTGATACTGAAGCCTTTACTGCACAGGACTTTGGGGCAGCTATTATGGATGCCCTTGCGAAAGACATGGGTGAAAAAGGCAAATATGCTATGATGGTTGCTTATACAACTTCCACAACCCATATGGAATATGCCAATGCGCAGTATAAGCGTCAACAGGAAGAATATCCGGATATGGAGCTGATCAATGACGGAGCAATCCCTTCTGCTGAATCAGAAGAATCTATTGATACAGCTTATGAAAGAGCAAAAGAAATCTTAAAATCCAATCCTGATCTGAAAGGCTTCACAGGTGTTGCTTCTACAGACTGCCCGGGTATTGCAAAGGCAGTAGAGGAGTTAGGACTGGATGTAAAGGTTGTAGGTGTAGGAACACCCGTTGAATTCAAGCCATATGTTGATTCTGGGACAATTTCTACAATCAAATTGTGGGATCCAAAGGATTCAGGATATGTTATGTGTAAGGTGGCTTCCATGATTCTTGCAGGAGAAGACGTCGGCGACGGCACAGATCTTGGTATGGAGGGATACAATAAACTTCAGCTGGTTGAGGGAGACAACAGGTGTCTGATCGGACAGGCTGACCTCACAATCACAAAAGATAACATCAATGATTATGAGTTTTAGATAACAGTAATCGCACATCTTACATGCGTGTGGGGTGTGCGTTTTTTCGGACTGGGGCAGCGTAAGTGAGATATATTGAAATAATTACGTTACACCAGTGAAAAGAAAGGCACGGTGACACGATGGAAAATGACAATATCCTTTGTGTAAAAGGAATTAAAAAATCATTTGGCGGTGTCCATGCCCTAAGAGGTGTGGATCTGACGATCAAGAGGGGAGAAACCCATTGTCTGGCAGGAGAAAACGGTTGTGGAAAGTCTACAATCATTAAAGTGATATCGGGTTTCTATAAGCCAGATGAAGGTACAATTGAAGTGGATGGAGAAGGGTATCCCGTTATGACGCCTACAGAAGCTATTAAGGCAGGAATTCAGGTTATCTATCAGGACTTTTCCATTTTCCCGAATCTTACAGTGATAGAAAATCTGGCTTTCAACCAGGTTCTTGCCAATAAAAAGAAGCTGGTCAATAAAAAAGAGTTCAGAAGAATTGCAGAAGATGCTGTAAAGAAAATTAACTTTAATGTGGATCTGGATGCTCTTGTGGAGACACTCCCTGTTGCGGACAAGCAGCTGATTGCGATTTCAAGAGCCCTTCTTGATAATGCGAAACTAATTATTATGGATGAGCCTACAACAGCATTAACGAAAAAGGAAGTTGATCGTCTCTTTGAGATTATTACAAATCTGAAAGAAAGCGGAGTTACAATTTTGTTTGTATCTCACAAACTTGATGAGGTGTTTGAGATATCTGACAGCATAACCATACTGCGAAACGGCGAGAATGTTATCAGCTGTCCTACAAAAGAGATGACAGAAGATAAGTTTGCATATTACATGACCGGACGGCATTTTGACAAACAGGTTAAAAAGGAAGACAGTTACGGTGATGTTGTTCTGGAGACACAAGATCTTGCGGCAATGGGATTTGAGGGCGTAAGTTTTAAACTTCACAAGGGAGAAATCCTTGGGATTACCGGGCAGCTTGGCTCCGGACGAACCGAATTGTCACTGGCGCTCTCCGGGCTGCTGCGGCCCACTTACGGACAGGTTTTTGTGGAAGGAAAAGAGGTTCACATTAAGAATGTGTCTGATGCACAGGATCTGGGGCTTGCATTGGTTCCCGAGGATCGGCTGACAGAAGGATTGTTCCTGCCCCAGTCTATTATCAGAAACATAACGGTGAGCAGACTGGATCAGCTTGTAGATAAGCTTGGAATTTTAAGTGGCAAAAAGGCTGAGGAAGAATCTGCAAAATGGGTGAAGAATATGGGTGTAGCAACAAAAGACCATGCATTCCCGGTACAGACTCTTTCAGGTGGTAATCAGCAGAAGGTGGTTTTGGGAAGAACGCTTGCTACGAATCCTAAGGTACTTATTTTGAATGGGCCTACAGTTGGTGTAGATATTGGCGCAAAGTATGATATCCATAAGCTCCTGAGAGAACTGGCAGCTGAGGGGATGGCAATTATTGTTGTATCCGACGATGCATCAGAGGTAATGACGACTTGTGACAGGGCACTGATAATGCAGGCAGGGCGGGTAACCGGAAAGTTATCTGCGGAGGATCTGAAGGCAGGTGCACTGACGGATCAGACAACGCAGGCAACAGTATAGAAAGGAGGGTGTACAGATGGATAAATTTTTTAAGAAGATGATAAAACAGACAGAATTCTATGTATTTCTTATTATTATAGTTTTAGCTCTGGTGATTCAGGCCAGATCAGGTCTGTTTTTTACAAATAATAATATAGTAGATTTACTCCGTTCTATGATTGTTCCGTCTATGTATGCGATTTGTGCGCTTCTGGCTTTTGTCAGTACAGGCCCGGACGTATCATTTCCCCTGATTGCAGCTTTAAGCAGTTATCTTGCATTAATCATAACAAATAACCTGGGACTTGAAGGAACACCATGGTTTGTTACATTTATTATTGGAATATTCTTTGGATGTATCATGGGAGCATTAAATGGATTGATCATCGTAAGATATAATTTTCCTAGTTTGATTGTAACATTGGGAACTAGTTCTTTATTCAGCGGCATTCTTCTGGGGGCATTTGAAGCGGAGAGAATGAATCTGCCGAAAAACCTGGGAACCTTTGGGAAAGCGTCACTTGTCACTGTCAAGAATGCAAAAAGCGGTCTGGGTTCCACTCTGCCGATGACATTTTTGCTTATGATAGTTCTTTACATTATCGCATATCTTGTGCTGAATAAAACGATAGTTGGACGTGGGGTATATGCTGTTGGAGGTGATGAGGTATCTGCGGAACGTGCCGGGTTTAATGTGAAAGGAATTCGTTTTGGCATTTTTGTAGTAAACGGTGGAATTGCTGCTGTGGCCGGCCTTTCTTATGCGGTTATGTCTATGCGGTATCTGCCGACTGAATATGCCGGCGGGGAAATGATAGTTATCGCGGCTATTATCCTGGGCGGAACCAGAATGACAGGCGGAATTGGGACATTAAAGGGCTGCCTGCTGGGAACACTGCTTTTGACTATGGTATCCAACAGCCTGATTCTACTAGGTATTTCAGTATACTGGCAGAAAGTATTTATTGGAGCCATTATTATTGTAGGCACGGCGGTTTCTGCAGTACAGATTCATGCAGGACGTAAAGTCAAAACCAGACGAAAGAAGGAGGCAGCATAATTATGAAAAAAATGGACAGTAATATCAAAAGATTACTAATAATTCTTGCTGCTTTCGCGGTGATTGCCTGCGCTACAAAACCGTCACAGTTTATTAAAATCGGGAACTTCCAGACCATGTCAAAACAGCTTTCCGAGTATGGGTTAATGGCAATCGGTGTTGGAATTTGTATGATTTCCGGAGGAATCGACCTGTCAACGGTCTATATTTCTAATTTATGCGGCATTATGGCAGGGCTTATGATGCGCGGTGAAGGGAATATTCCTCTTGCCATACTTATGGCCCTGATAGTCGGAGCTATTTGCGGAATCTTTAACGGGTTTTTGGTATCTTACTTAAGAATACCGGCCATGCTGGCGACGCTGGGAACCTTTCAGCTGTTTATGGGAATCGCTATTATTGCTTCTAAAGGAAGTACAGTGAGCGGAATTCCGGCGGAGTATACAGTTTTTGCTACAACGGCTCTGTTTGGATATATACCACTTTCATTTGTAGTATTCATCCTCCTGGTCATTGCGGTTACATTTATTATGAGCAAGACAAAATTCGGAACCAGAGTCTATCTTGTGGGAACCAACGAGAAAGCGGCGAGATTCGCAGGAATCCATTGTAACGCAGTACTAATTCGCACGTATATGTTATCAGGAATTCTGTCCGCAGTGGCAGGGCTCCTGAGCTTGGCAAGAATTAATTCAGCAAAAGCTGATTTTGGAAGTAGTTTTACAATGCAGTGCATCTTGATAGCGGTACTGGGCGGTGTCAATCCAAACGGCGGGTTCGGAACAATTCCCGGCATTGCCATAGCGGTTGTCATTTTACAGATGATGTCATCCTATTTAAATATGTTTCCGGGCATCAGTAATTATTACAGAGACTTGATCTGGGGTATTGCGCTAATTGGTGTTCTTATTATGAACTTTGCCCTTGACAGAAGGAGAACACAGAGGCTGAGCAAGATCAGCTAGTATGCTGTCTCATTGCACCAGACAGCATAAAAATTTGGAAAGCAGGTGAGACAGTTGGGAAATTGGGAATATGAACAAATGAGGACGATTGTAATTGATGAATGTAAAAAAGCCCTGGAAGCCGTGGAGGCTGACAAAGTACAGACCTACCTGAAAATGATCACTGATGCAGAAAAGGTATTTTTCATTGGGGTTGGCAGGGTTCTGCTGTCGCTGGAGGCAATTGCGAAGCGCTATGCACACCTGGGCATTCGAACTGTTGTAGTAGGCCAGATAACGGAACCTGCAATTACACAAAAAGATATCCTCGTCGTAGGTTCTGGCAGCGGGGAGACACTGTATCCTGCCGGTATCGCAAGAAAGGCGAAATCAATCGGTGCAAAGATAATTCATATAGGAAGCAACCCGAACAGTTCTCTTAGGGAGGCGGCCGACCTGTTTGTGAGGATACCGGTGGAGAGCCGGGCAAAAAGAGAAGATGAAATCCATTCACTGCAGCCTATGACCTCTCTATTTGAGCAGGCATTGCTGCTCTTTGGAGACACAACGGCAATGATGATGATAAAGGATAGAAAAATAGACATAGACAGTTTGTGGGAATACCATGCAAACCTGGAGTGAAAATTAGAATAAATAAATGCAACTGTAGGGGCAAAAAGAAGCTGGCTGTTATTGATTTACAATAGCAGGCGGCTTCTTTTTGCATGGAGTCTTGGGATGTACTATGTAAAGAGCTTTTTTAACTTGCCCAGGGGTTTCTCACGTGCGGTTTCTCGGCGGCTTGCCTGCTGCTGGCGGATCAGGCAATCTAATTTACGGAAATGCTCTTCCTCTTGGCGTTCTTTTGTCTGAAACAGGAGATCCATTTCACGCATGACGTTTTTGGTGACGGTCTGGCTGAGATCGCTTTTTAAAGTTTCATTATTGGCAGTGACAACCTCTGTTAGAACATCACCGATTAGGAAGCGGACTTGCTCCAGTTGTGTGGCAGGAATCACCTCTGTATCTGTAATACTCAGCTCTCCGGAAGTTTCTTTTGAAGAGGTTTCCTGTACGGCAGGTTTGTCCTGCTTGTCAGATTTGTCCGTACTGTCAGCTTTTTGCAGGCTGCCAGATTTGTCCTGTGCGTCAGATTTGCATATATTGGTGTACTTTTCTTTGTCCGAGGGCTTGTCCCCTGCAGCAGGTTTGTCCGAGGCCGGCTCGGGATCAATATTACCTGATTTTATGTCTTTAGAATCATTCTCCTCCCCTTTGTGAGAGGGCTTATTCCCGGCAGCCTTTTTAATGCTCTCAGCTTTTGGCTCTGCAGAGTTTTGAAGTTTAAGACGTGTCTGCTTCAACTCGGGGATAATGGGTTTTAAGTCCTTAAGAAGCATACCTTCATCCTTTAGTTTTTTAATACAACGGAAAAGCTGTATATCATCCTTTGTATAATATCGATGCCCCATTTCTGTGCGTCCAATTTTCAGATCCAGTTCTTCTTCCCAGTAACGCAATACATGGGATTCGACTTTAACCTGTTTGGCGGCCTCAGAAATCATAAATCTGACCTCACCCATATTATACTTATACCTCCTTAAACATGGTACTCTTATTCTTCGTTCTGTGTTATTATACCATATAGAGAGTAAAAACAAGTGGGTAATCGTTCGTCAAATTGCGGCAGAATATGTGTTACAGCCCCGCTATTGGCTAAGCTATAAGGGTTACCCAGACTGAAACCAGCAAAGGAGAGGATAGAACATGGAGACATCATTTTACAGGCAGAACAGAAAAGAATTTGCGGATTATATGGAGCCGGGGGAGGCGGCATTATTTTATTGCGGAGAGACGATAAGAAGGTCCTGCGATGAGAATTACGACTTTTTTGCAAACCGTAATTTTATTTATCTGTGTGGGATAAACCAGAAGGAGAGTATACTGCTCTTGGAGAAAGAGGGAGAATCCTGCCTTGAGACACTATATATCATGGAACCGGATTTTATGAAAGAACGCTGGGAGGGAAGCCGGATAACTGCCGAGAGAGCGGAAGCAATATCCGGTATTTCGAATATTAAGTTTATAAAAGAGTTTCCGAATGATGTGAAAAGAGTCTTTGAAAAAATTGGCGTGAATGCAGTTTATCTTGATATAGACAGGGTATCGGGGCAGCTTTTGAAGAGTTGTGCAGATAGAATGCAGGAATATCTGAATCAGACCTACCCTCATGTAAAAGTTAATAATGCACTGCCTGTTATGAAAAAGCTGCGTACTATAAAGAAACCCTGTGAAATAAAGGCAATGGAAATAGCGCAGAAAATCACGAAAGCAGGAATCGAGGCCATGATGAAGAGTTCCCGCCCCGGTATGTACGAGTACCAGTATAAAGCGGAATACGATTACGCGCTGGCTCAGCATAATGGTGTGGCGGCACCATTTTCAATTATAAGTGCAGGGAAAAATAATTTCTGCATCCATTATGACAGCTTTACCGGCCAGGCTGCAGATGGAGACATGATTTTAAATGATGTGGGTGCACGCTGGGACTATGAGGTGACGGATGTGTCCAGGGGCTGGCCCTGCAACGGTAAGTTTTCTGATAAACAGCGTCTTCTGTATGAGTGCGCTTACCGTACATCAGAATATATGTTTCAAACACTGAAGCCGGGTATCCCAATGGAGGAAGTTGATAACACAATCCGCAGATACAATTATGAGCAGCTAAAGGAAGCCGGAATCTGCAAAAGCTACGATGAAGTCGGAACCTATATGTGGCATAAAGGGGCACATCATGTAGGCCTTGACGTACATGACGCTGTAGACGCAGCAGATGCCGTTACTGCACCGGGAATGGTATTTTGCATTGATGTAGGAATCTACCATGAGGAGTGGGGAATCGGATTCCGTCTGGAGGATAACTGCCTGATCACCGAAGATGGGTGCAGCAACTTATCAAAGGATACACCGAGAACTGTTGAGGAGATTGAAAGTATTATGAAAAAAGGGACACTGCACTAGTGCACTGCCCCTCTTAACACGTTGTGATCACTTTACGATATAGGAATTATTCTGCTGAAATAGCACCTGTAGGACAGGCTGCCTCGCATGCTCCGCAATCGATGCAGGCATCAGCGTCAATGACATATTTGCCATCGCCTTCAGAGATAGCACCTACTGGACATTCACCTTCGCAAGAACCACAGCTTACGCATTCGTCACTAATTACGTGTGCCATAGTATTATCCTCCTTTATGAAATCTTCGACAGAGCTTTTATGTAACTGTCTAAGCCTAATTCTAATACATATAAGGCAAATATACAAGCAGTTTTCGTGCTCTAAATCAGGAACAATTACCGGGATAGTACAATGAATTTTGAAAAATTTAAGAAAATATTCCTTTTTTTTTCACAAGATTAGTGTATAGTATATAAGTAGAAATTTGGAGGCAATCATTATGAATAGAAGATGGACAGCCATTATACCTGCATTACTCGGCATTATGCTGACGGTTTCCGCCTGCGGCAAAGAGGACACACCGACATTTACAGGTAATACAACAGAGGAACCAGCCTACCAGGGCAGCTTGAATGTGATTTCACCCACAGCGTATAATAATGTGCGCGGACTGAAAATAGAGCAGGGGACTTATATATCTATTATTGGAAAAGACAGCAGCTCTGCATATTGGATGGAAATAAAAAGAGGTGTAGAGCAGGCGGCAGCGGACCTAAACAAGGCGTTGGGGTATACCGGAGATAAAGAGATTAAAGCTACGTATAACGCACCGGAAGATATGGAGAATATTGATGAACAGGTGAACCTTCTGGATGAAGAGCTTGCACGATATCCGGACGCGCTGGGAATTGCCAGTATTGATGCAGAAGCATGCAAGGTACAGTTTGATCTGGCTACGGAGAATGGAATCCCTATTATTGCTCTGGATTCGGGCAATTCTTATCAGGGGATACAGTGTACAGTAGGGACAGATAATGCAGAAGCCGCGGGGACGGGAGCATACAAATTAAGCGATGAGATGGAAGATGAGGGAAGCATCCTTCTCCTTATACATGATTCAAAGTCGGCATCAAGTCTGGAGCGCCTGGAGGGCTTTAAGAATGAGATAGAAGAGAGGCATCCCGGGGTTTCCATCGCGGAAACGCTCTATTTGGACAAGATGGATGACATGAAAAAGGATATTGCAGAAGAGAAGAACAAGTCCAAAAAAGAAGACGAAAAAGAGGTTATTTCTGAGGACTTGACCGATGCGGATGTTGTGGCATATTATTTGGAAAAGCACCCTGACGTTAAAGGCTGTTTTGGAACAAATGCTGTGGCAACTCAACTTGGCCTGAAGACACTGAGGCAGGAGAACAAGACAGAAGATATAGTATTGATGGGATTCGATGCAGGAAAAGAACAGATTAATGCGCTGAAAAGCGGGGAGATTAAAGGTCTCGTGGTGCAGAATTCATTTGGAATCGGTTATGCTTCGGTAATAGCTGCTTCACGGTCTATACTGGAGATTGGAAATGAGGCGAAAGTGAACACCGGATATATATGGGTTACAGAGGACAACCTTGAAGAAGAGTCTATACAGAACATGCTGTATCAATAAAAAGAGTAAGTATATGCAGATTGAGGTTATGGGAGAGAAATCCATAACCTCAATTAATTTTTTACAGAACTTCCATTTTAACTTTTGACTCGGGTTTACTTAAGGAGAAGATAAATTCGGTCCCTACCCCTTCTGTACTTATGACATTGATATGCTCATCATGGGCCTGTATGGCCTCTTTCACGATAGCCAGACCCAGTCCGGTTCCCTTTTTATCCTTTCCCCGTGAGAGATCAGATTTATAGAAGCGTTCCCAAATTTTGTTGAGCTCTTTGCGGGGAATCCCAATGCCTGAATCTTTAACAGAAATGAAAATCTTCTCGCCGCGCTGGCTCACTTCAATGATGACCTCCGATTCGTTTTCGCTGAATTTGACAGCGTTATCTATAAGGTTATACAGGACCTGCTGAATTTTGCCCTTATCGGCATATACAATGGGGGGATCATGGAGCAGGAGCAGCCGGATAGATATGCGTTTGCTGGTGCACACACCCTCAAAAGAGGCGGCAGTATTCTTGATCATTTCCTGAATATCAAAATCGCTTTTCGCAAGCATCAGCTCTTTTGTATCAAATTCATTCAGAGTTAGCAGATCTTTTGTCAGGTCGGTCAGTCGCTCTGTTTCAAACAGAATAATATCCAAATATTTTCCGTAAAGCTCCTGGGGGATAGTGCCGTCAGTCATGGCTTCCACATAACCTTTGATGGAGGTAAGGGGGGAACGGAAGTCATGGGAAACATTTGCCACAATCTTCTTTTGATACTCCTCCATATCCCTAAGCTGGGCGGACATATAGTTCATGGAGGCTGAAAGATAGCCTATTTCGTCATGTGTGTAAACAGGAATCTCGTAGATCAGATTGCCTGTTGCATATTGTTTGGCGGCCTCTGTAATTTGTCTTAAGGGGCGATATATAAAAAAATGAAAGCCCAGCAATATTATAAAAGATAAAACAAAAATGGCAGCAATCGTGATATAGACGGAAAACATCATCTGATCGCAGACTTCCTGTATTAAAGAGACTGGTTTGTGAATCAAGATATAACCTTTGATGTAAAAGCCCCGTGTCACAGGAGCCATAACGGTTATCACATCTTCCTTAAAATGTCCATGATAGTCCCCTGTAATATACTGGTTGCTTCCGATTTCTGCAGGATCAAAGTTTTCAATTGCAGCGGGAGCAGTTGTGTTGTCCAGGTTGGCAGAGGTTATCAATATACCGTCAGAATCTACGAACCAAAGAGAGGAGTTCAGATATAATCTCATGGCATTGAGCTGGTTGTGGACAGCCCACGCAGAACCTCCCTCCATAAAATAGGAAGGCAGGTAGTCGTTGGAGATTAAGGTGGCTTCTTTGTATAAGTTGTGGGAATCGTTTTCCATTAATTTATCCATCATAAGCTGGCTTGTCAGGATGCTCACTGTAAAAAAGCTTAAGAAACCAAAAACAATATAAATTCCGATAAATTTTAAGTACAGAGTACTTTTCATGCGGCACTTCCTTCTTGATAAAGTATTACTATTTTAATTCGAACTTATAACCGATTCCCCATACGGTACTAAGTCCCCAGGAAGAGTGATCTTTAATCTTCTCCCGCAGGCGTTTGATGTGGACATCGACAGTTCTGGTATCGCCGATATACTCATACCCCCAGATCTGGTCTAAAAGCTGTTCCCGTGTAAATACCTGATTAGGCGAAGAGGCCAGAAAATATAGGAGTTCCAGTTCCTTAGGCGGCATCTCCACCGGGCGGCCGTCACAGACAACAGAATAATTCGTCAGGTTGATGGTCAGATTGTCGTACTCCACACACTTTGTTTTGTCCTCCGTGGAATTTTCTGTTTTAACCGGATGGTATCTGCGAAGGACAGCACGGACCCGGGCTACCATTTCTTTCGAATCAAAAGGCTTCATGATATAATCATCTGCACCCAGCTCCAGTCCCAGTACCTTATCAAACACCTCCCCCTTAGCGGAGAGCATGATAATCGGGACAGATGATTTGGCTCGGATCTCCCTGCAGACCTGATAACCATCCATGCCGGGAAGCATCAGATCCAAAAGAATTAAATTAGGCTGGTAAGCTTCAAAAGCAGACAGCGCATCCTCTCCGTTATAAACAATCTTCGTATCAAAACATTCCTTCACAAGATAAAGTGAAATCAGTTCTGCAATATTCTCATCATCGTCTACAACCAAAATTTTCTGTTTTACAACCATGATTAACCTCCCTACTTTCTCATGTTTTACGGGTCTCAAAGTCATGTCTTTTCATGCAAGCATGAAAAAGCATGATTTTTTGAACCTGGTATCATTTTAATTCTACGATTGTGACGCCGGCGTCGCCTTCTCCAAATTCTCCCAGCCGGTATGATTTTACATGCTTTTGGCGGCGAAGATATTCGTGAATTCCTTTTCGCAGTGCACCGGTGCCCTTCCCGTGTACTATGCGCACGGTATCCAGGTGGGAGAGAAGGGCGTCATCCAAGTATTTATCCAGCTCTGAAACAGCCTCGTCCACAGTCTTTCCGAGAAGATTGATTTCGGGTCTGACAGACAGGGACTTGCTCATTTTCAACCGTCCTTTTGAAGTCTGCTTCATATTCTTAGAGGTGTAGGAAGCTGGCTCGTTTACAATTTCTAAGTCAGAAATATTTACCTGAGAGCGCAGAATTCCCATCTGTACGGTCAGGTTTCCTCGGGAATCCGGAAGGGAGCTGACAGTTCCGGTTAAATTCAAGCTCAGCACCCGGACAGACTCTCCAAGTTTAAAATCCTCCGGCTTATATGACTTTTTCTGCCTTCTTACTGGCAGTGCGTTGGAAGCGGAGGTTTCCTTTATCTTCTTGCGCAGGCGCTCCCGCTCCTTTTCCATATCTGCGGCCGAAACATTTTCCCTGCCAAATTTGCGGAAGTTCTTCATGGTCTCGTCGGCCAGTTCTTTTGCCTCACGCAAAATGGAACCGGCTTTCTCATTTGCTTCCCTGAGAATACGATCCCGCTGTTCCTCTGTCTTTTCCTGCTTTTGCTTTGCCTGGGTTTTTAATGCTTCTATTTCACGTTTATAGGCACTGATTGACGCTTGTTCTTTTTCAATGGTTCGTTTGCTTCTCTCCAGATTCGTCAGCATATCTTCGAAGGAGACATCCTGTTCCGTCAGATGCTGCTTTGCATCTTCAATAATGTAATCCGGAAGTCCAAGTTTACCAGATATGGCAAACGCATTACTCTTACCGGGAACTCCGATCAGAAGCCGGTAGGTGGGTTTCAGGCTTTCTACATCAAATTCGCAGCTTGCATTTTCCACACCTTGTGTAGTCAGCGCATAAACTTTTAATTCGCTGTAGTGTGTGGTTGCCATTGTGCGGATATTTCGATTGTGCAAATGAGATAAAATAGCAATTGCAAGTGCCGCGCCCTCTGTTGGGTCTGTGCCCGCTCCCAGTTCATCGAACAGAACCAGTGATTTCTCATCCACAGACTGAAGAAAAGAAACAATGTTAGTCATGTGGGAGGAGAAAGTACTTAAGCTCTGCTCTATGCTTTGCTCATCACCGATATCTGCGTAAACCTGATGAAAAATAGCAAATTCCGATCGGTCTTTGGCAGGTATGTGCAGGCCGGACTGGGCCATTAAAGTAAGCAGTCCCACTGTTTTCAGCGAAACCGTCTTGCCGCCGGTGTTGGGACCGGTTACGATTAACATGGTGAAATCCTCTCCCAGAGTGACAGTAATCGGAACAACTTTTTTAGGATTCAGCAGGGGATGGCGCCCTTCCCGGATATGGATGCGCCCTTTTGTATTCAGCATCGGGCGGCTGCCGTTTATAGAAAGAGCGTAGGCTCCCCGGGCAAATATAAAATCCAAATCTGTTAATACTTTATAATCTGTATGGATTTCTTCTATATATTCTGCGACATCTGAGCTTAATCGAGCTAGAATGACCTGAATTTCTTCCTGTTCTTTGGCATAGAGTTCCTTTAAGTCGTTGTTCAACTTTACAACAGCCATTGGCTCGATAAATAAAGTAGAGCCGGAAGAAGACTGGTCGTGTATCATACCGCTCACATGATTGCGGTGTTCCGCCTTCACCGGGATACAATACCGGTCTCCGCGCATGGTAATAATAGGGTCCTGCAGATAAGTGCGCAGTGACCCATTCACCAGATTAGTTAATGTGGCATGTACTTTATCATTGATGGAGCCGATATTCCTACGGATACTCTTCAAAGTGCTGCTTGCATCGTCGCTGATTTCATCCTCTCCCGGTATACAGCGCTCGATCTCGTTCGTCAGCAATGTCAGCGGCTCCAATTGTTCGAAATAGGTATCCAGGCAGTCAGATAAATCTTCCTGTGTATCGTGACGTCCGTAAGATTTGGCACGGCCCGCCGTTTTTAAAAGTCTGCAAATGCGAAGTAATTCACCGCTTCCCAGAACACCGCCGATTTCCAGCCGCTTCAAAGACTCACCTACAGGAAAGGCATCACTAAAAGAAAGCCTTCCTTTTTTGACTATCCGTGTAAATGCCGCCGCAGTCTGCTCCTGACAGGTATCGATGCGTGACCGGTCTGTCATTGGTTTTAGCTTCCGACAGAGCTGCTTTCCCCTCATAGAGGAGGCTTGTTCTTCTAAAAGTGCCGTGATTTTATAAAATTCCAGTTTATTTAAAGTTTTCTGATTCATAATTCTCACCTTTTTACTTAAAATCATGCATATATTCTACCATATCTTGTTTAACATTAGTAGCTTAAATCTTATTGAACATTTTAAATGAATCAGTTATACTATATTTTAAAGGAGATTAAGCCTATGCCGTACGATGAGAAGCCCAAACCGGGGTCGGATACAGATTCCCGGGAAGTGAAAGAAGAAAAGTTCTCATTCATACAGGAGACGATAAAGCCGAAGCCAGTCACCAGGAGAAAGATCCTGACGCAGCTAGCCAGAATAGGAATATATGGGCTGACTTTTGGAGCGTTTGCCTGCCTTGGTTTTTTTGCGCTCAAACCTTGGGTGCAGAGCAGATTTCAAAACATTCCGAAGACAGTGACCATACAGCAGGATGAGGATGAGGGCACGGCGCAGACGAAAACTCCTGATACCGCTGAAACGGTATCACCTGCGTTAAATGCAGACAGTTATAAAGAGATTATGAGTAGTATGCATGATATTGCAAAAGAGGCCGGAAAATCAGTAGTAAGTATACAGTCTTCTGATAAAGGAATGAATTTTTCATCGGAGGGCAATGGCACAGAAAATAGTGTTGCCGGTTTGATTGCTGCGGATAATGGGAAAGAGCTCCTTATATTATGTGACAATTCTGTATGTGCGGATGCAGAGAACTGGACGGTAACATTTTCGGACGGAAGCAAGTATGCCGCAGCGCTGAAAAAGCAGGATAAGAACAGTGGATTTGCAGCATTTAGCGTTCAGCGTATAAATCTTACCACCAGTACGTGGAATTCTATCCTGGTGGCAACCCTGGGCAATTCCAGTCTTACCACCGAAGGAGATGCAGTGATTGCTCTTGGAAATATGTTTGACTATGCCCAGGGATTAGGTTATGGAATTATAAGTTCCAATACTTATGAGGAGCCGATTGCAGACGGCCGGTACGGGGTCCTTACGACGGACATACCGGCAGAGAGTGGCGGAACCGGGGTACTGTTTAACCTCAAGGGGGAGGCTATCGGCATGATTGCTCCGGGTATTTGGGAGAATACCGAGTCAAATACAACAAAGGCACTGGCAATTTCGGACTTGAAATCCACGATAGAACTTTTAGTGAATGGCGAAAGTGTACCCTATGTAGGAATTTATGGCACTACAATAAACGATACAGTGGCGGAAGAGCAAAACATGCCTGCCGGAGTTTATGTCATTGAAGTAAAACCAGATTCTCCGGCAATGGCAGCGGGAATCCAGAGCGGAGATATTTTGCAGAAGATAGCAGAGGCAAAAGTTTCTAATACATTGTCCTATGAGAAAGTGATTGTGAGCAGCAAAGTAGGTGCAGCTATAACAATGAAGGGCAAACGACGGGGTGCAAACGGGTATGTAGATATAGATTTTAACGTGACAGTAGGCAAACTGGAATAATGATATCGGATGACAAAGCGGCTGCCGGGTCACACGGCAGCCCTGAATTATGCATACTTATTGAACTTCTAATGTTCAATAAGGTATAGAGATTGGAGAAGAAAAACATGAAATTTATTGATGAATTGCACGAAGGGGAGACAGTACGCGGTATCTATCTCTGTAAAGTAAAGCGTTCCGCAGAGACAAGGAATGGAAAACCCTACGACAATTTGCTGCTTCAGGATAAAACAGGAACCTTGGATGGAAAAGTATGGGATCCAAATTCTCAGGGGATTTCAGATTATGAGGAAAAAGATTTTATTGAGGTATTTGGTGATATAATCAATTATAACAATAACCTGCAGTTCAATATTAAGCAGATCAGAAAAGCGGATAAAGGAGAGTACAACCCTGTGGATTATATGCCCACAACGGAAAAGAGTATAGAAGGCATGTACACAGAGCTACTGTCCTATATCCGGCAGATATCAAATCCTTATCTGCGCCAGATAGTGGAATATTATTTTGTAAAAGACAAAGAATTTGCAGAAACCTTTAAGGGACATTCTGCAGCCAAAACAGTTCACCACGGATTTGCCGGAGGACTTCTGGAGCACACACTGAGTGTAGTAAAAATGTGTGAATATTTTGTGGGGACATATTCTATTCTTAATAAGGACTTACTTTATGCCGCTGCCATCTGCCATGATATAGGAAAGACAAGAGAACTGTCCAATTTTCCTGACAATGACTATACAGATGACGGTCAGCTGCTGGGGCATATTATCATTGGTGTGGAAATGATTGATGATGCGGTTCGCACGATCCCCGGATTCCCGGGGAAACTTGCAAGTGAACTGAAACACTGCATCATAGCACATCACGGCGAGCTAGAATATGGTTCTCCGAAAAAGCCGGCGCTGCTGGAAGCTTTTGCACTCAACCTGGCGGATAATGCCGATGCAAAAATGCAGACTCTGACAGAGATATTTAAGAATAAAAGCGGTACAGAGTGGCTTGGGTATAACAGGATGTTTGAATCGAACTTAAGAAAGACTTCTATTTAAAATCCTGTTATGGGATGTATAAAGGAGCAAATATATGCAAAAAAATGATATTGTTACAGTAACAATAGAAGATATAGGAGTAAACGGAGAGGGTATAGGCAAGGTAGACGGCTATACCCTATTTATTAAGGATGGAATTATCGGGGATAAAGTGGAAGCGAAGATAATGAAGGCCAAGAAAAATTATGGGTATGCCCGATTAATGAACATTATCAGGCAATCTCCTTACCGTGTAGAGCCGAAATGCCCCATTGCGCGCAGATGCGGCGGCTGTCAGCTCCAGGAAATGTCTTATGAAAAGCAGTTGGAATTTAAGAACAATAAAGTGATGGGGAATCTGGAGAGAATTGGCGGTTTTTCCCCTGAGTTTTTGGATAGGGTGATGGAACCCATCGAGAGAATGGACGAGCCATTTTATTATAGAAATAAGGCCCAGTTTCCTTTTGGAACCGATAAAGAAGGAAATCCGATCACAGGATTTTATGCAGGACGGACCCATGATATTATCGCAAACACAGACTGTGCCATAGGCGTGCCTGACAATAAAAAGATATTAGAGCTTATATTAGCTTTTATGAAGAAACATAATGTGTCTGCCTATGATGAGAAAACAGGAAAAGGTCTCATTCGCCATGCCTTGATACGGTATGGATTTATTACAAAAGAAATTATGATCTGTCTGGTTGTAAATGGGGCATCGATTCCACACAGTGAAGAACTAATACAGGAACTTCGAAAAATAGAGGGTATGACAAGCATTTCGTTCAGCAGAAATACTAAGAGAACAAATGTGATTATGGGGGACAGTTATGGACTCCTTTGGGGGCAGAATTTCATAACAGATTATATCGGGAAGGTTAAATATCAGATTTCGCCTCTGTCATTCTATCAGGTCAACCCCGTACAGACGGAAAAGTTATACGGGCTGGCGTTGGATTACGCCGGGCTGCAGGGAGAAGAAACAGTGTGGGACTTGTATTGCGGCATTGGAACGATTTCTTTGTTTCTTGCACAGGCGGCAAAGAAAGTATATGGGGTTGAGATTGTGCCTCAGGCGATAGAAGATGCTAAGAATAATGCAAAGATCAATGGGATTGAAAATGCAGAATTCTATGTGGGAAAAGCAGAAGATATATTGCCGGAGTATTATAGGAAATATGGGGAGGAACACCCGGGAGAAGAGGCACATGCAGATGTGATAGTAGTAGATCCGCCGAGAAAAGGATGCGATGAGTCTGTGCTGGAGACCATGGCGGAAATGAAACCGGAGAAGATCGTGTATGTAAGCTGCGACTCCGCAACACTGGCACGGGATTTAAAATATCTGAGAGGGAAAGGGTATGAAGTGGAAAGAGGGAGAGCAGTGGATTTATTTCCGATGACGGTGCACGTGGAGACTGTGGTAGGACTACAACGGAAAGATACCTAAAAATCCTTGAATTTACGCAGTTTGTCGAGTTTTTCAGTTTCAATAAAATCGGTAAAAATCACAAGGAAAAAGTGCTTGTGAAGAAGGTAACCGTTATTGTGGCATTAGACCTCGGTACGGGGAACACAATAGATCCTGGAAATGAAAGTGAATAGAGAACTATCAGATATTGATAGAGGATAGGGATACTTAGATATGAGTGTCCCTATTTTTTATATAGGGCATTCCAATTACGGGGTGTCTTTTTTCATACAAATAATTTCTTAGGAGGAAAAGAAAGATGACAAACACAGCGATAAGTGCAAAAGGAAAGATTACTCACACAATTACTTTCAAAAACAAGGAACATGAAAAATTCTACAAAGAATACCTGTCGCGATGCAGGTATCAGGATGTGTATCACAGGGCACTGGTGTATTGCCTTGGAATCAGCGAGGATACAAGGAAGAATATAAAGAGAATTTACGATTTTAGGACAGGGTGTGTTCAGACAGAGTGCCTGCAGGAAGGATGGATTACCAGTGGCAGTGCAAGAATTGTTCGCATGGCATTCAATCTTTACTGTAACAGTACACCGAGTGTAAATGATTATGAAGATGCTGAAGAACAGTTAAAAGAAAGTGGCTGTTATACAGTGGAAGATTTATTCTGCTGTGGGTATGCCAGATACTTCTGGGAGGCAATTAAGATTCGCTATCCGGAATACTGCTTCTATCGGGACTGGGAGGATATGTATGCTGAAAATTAGGCTTCAAGGAACAATAAACGATATTAAGTGGTTCAGAAAGATTTTAGAAAGAGATAAAAGGATCAACGTATTGCAGGTTTCCGAGTCTTATACCAATAAAGGAACAAGTAAGTATTTTCGTGTATATGCAGAAGTTGAAAAAGAACAGAAATAGTTCAGGAGGATAAAAGTTATGTGTAGAGTAATCGCAATCGCAAATCAAAAAGGTGGAGTGGGAAAAACCACCACATGTGTCAATTTAGGGATTGGACTTGCCAGAGAAGGAAAAAAGATATTGCTGGTGGAAGCCGATGCGCAGGGAAGTATGGCAGTCAGTTTGGGGATTTCAGAGCCGGACGAACTTGATGTGACGCTGGTAAACATATTAGAAAAAGTCATTAATGACGAGGATTTAGAATCAGGGGAAGGAATCATCCGTCATGATGAAGGTATTGATTTTATTCCGGCAAATCTTGAACTTGCGGGATTGGAAACAGCACTTGTGAATGTAATGAGCCGTGAACTGATATTACGGCAGTACCTAAATGAAATAAAAGGGGAGTATGATTATATACTGATTGACTGTATGCCCTCTTTGGGGATGATTACGATCAATGCCCTGGTAGCAGCCGACAGCGTTTTAATTCCTGTAGAGGCGGCATATCTGCCCGTTAAAGGGTTACAGCAGTTAATTAAGACGATAGGGCGTGTACATAGAAAACTGAATCCAGAACTTTCAATTATGGGAATCCTGCTTACAAAAGTAGACCGGAGGACAAACTTTGCAAGGGATATTTCTTCACAGATACGAGAAGTATATGGAAATAACATCCACATCTTTAATAACTGTATCCCATTATCCGTGAGAGCGGCTGAGACAACTGCTGAAGGAAAGAGCATCTATCTCCATGATCCGAAAGGAATTGTAGCAGATGGATATCGTTTTTTAACTGGGGAGGTAATGGCGGATGAAGAGTAAAAGTGCCCAAAAAGTAAAGCTGACATCCTATGATGATTTATTTGGAACCAGTGAACAGACATCCGGTGAAGTGATAACGTCTGTTCCGATCAGTTTGTTCCATTCATTCAAAGACCATCCTTTCCGGGTGGTCGATGATGAAAAGATGCAGGAAACCGTGGAGAGCGTCAAAAAATATGGCGTTTTAATGCCTGGGATTGTCCGTCCGCATCCTGAAACTGGGTATGAGGTTGTAGCCGGGCACCGCCGATGGAGAGCATGTGAACTGGCAGGGTTAGAGGAAATGCCGGTAATTATCCGTGATTTGGATGATGATGCCGCAACCGTGATAATGGTTGATACGAATATCCAAAGGGAGGATATTCTGCCCAGTGAAAAAGCAAGGGCATATAAGATGAAATATGAAGCCATGAAGCATCAGGGAAGTAAGAGTGAGAAGAATACTGCAGATCTGGTGGGGGAAGCTGCCGGAGACAGTGGAAGGACAGTGCAGAGGTATATACGCCTTGCAGAACTGGTACAGGAATTACTGGATTATGTGGATGTTGCTAAAATTCCAATTATGGCGGGTGAAAAATTGTCCTATCTGAGAAAAGAGGAACAGGAATGGGTGGTTGAAGCGATTGCAAACAGTGGAGTTTTCCCATCTAAAGCACAGGCAGAACAACTAAAGGCTTTGAGTGAATCAGATGAATTGACTGAAGGGAAAGTATATGCAGTTTTGGTTAAAAAGGAAAGTGAAAATGTGGGTGTGACAATATCCTCTAAGAAAATCCGCAATTACTTCCCGCCCGCTTATACGAAAGCACAGATTGAAGATGTTATTTTTACACTTCTGGAAAAATGGAAAGAAAATGGGGAGAAGGAGGAGCCGGAGGATGCAGGAAATTAGTTTTGAATATTTTCGGGGAATGGAAGCAGAACAATACAGCTTTTATCGTGTGCCGAAGGTATTATTCACTGCTGAATGCTTCAAAACATTATCCTGTGAGGCAAAGGTTTTATACGGTCTGATGCTAGACCGTATGAGCCTTAGCATTAGAAACCGCTGGTTTGATGAAGAGGATAGAGTGTACATCATCTTTACTGTGGAACAGATAATGGAACTTTTGGGATGCGGACGACAGAAGGCAATTAAAAATATTGCAGAACTTGATACGGAAAAAGGAATTGGGTTGATAGAGAAAAAGCGTTTAGGCTTAGGAAAACCCAATGTTATTTACGTGAAAAATTTTATGGTTAAAGAAATATCCGAGGAAGATCAAGAAGCGAAACCAGTGGAAAGTGGCGAAAATACGCAGAAGTATGAAAATCAAACTTCAGGAAGTATGGAAATGGAATTTCAAGAAGTTTCAAAATCGAATTTCCAGAAGTATGAAAATCAAACTTCTGGAAGTATGAAAACCAAACTTCAAGAAGTACGAAAATCAGACTTCAAGGAGTATGAAAATCAGACCTCAAGAAGTGCGAAAATCGAACTTCAAGAAGTACGAAAATCAAACTGTAATAAGACTGATATTAACAAAACTGATTTTAGTAAGACTGATTGTAGCGATACTGATACATCTATCACATCTAATCTATCAGGTTATGTACATTCGGAACCACAGGATGTGATAGATGAGATGGAGGCATACCGTGAAATAATCAGAGAGAATATTTCTTACGAGTGTTTTCAGATTGACAAATATTTTAGGGTTGATGAAGTGGATGAACTGGTGGAACTGATTGTAGAAGTCATGATTACACCTGATGTTGGCAGCATACGGATTGCGGGAGCGGACAAGCCTGTGCCAGTCGTAAAAAACCGTTTTATGAAGCTGACTCATTCGCATATTGAGTATGTATTGGGATGCCTGCAGAAGAATACGAAAAAGGTTGGCAACATAAAAGCCTATTTGCTTACTACGCTTTACAATGCTTCGCTGACCTTAGACAGTTATTTTCGTGCAGAGGTAAACCATGACATGTATGGAGGTGGCTAAATGAATACAAAGAATATGGTGAAAAAAGTGGTTTTTCCAGTAGTAGCGGCATTGTTTCTGTCTGCTTTATTTTATCCGCTGTGTATGGATGGTGGAGAATGTGATTACTTGAGATTGTGGATGCTGACAGGTATGCCGTTCGGTGTACATAGAATGTACTTTTGGCTTATCCCCAGGGGTTTTGATATAGGGGGAACAGTAGGAATGTTTGTTTTAAACCTTCTGGTAGGGGGAATCATTGGCGGTATAGTTCTGATATGGCGGCTGATTATGGTTGTAGCCTATACAGTGGCAATGATGGGGCGTGGAATCTTCTGGATAGCGAGAAAAGCGATTAGATAATAGCAGATAGATTTGATGGGATTGATTGAGGTAATAAACAGTGTAAGTGAAAATTGAATATGGGTTCAAGAAAACAGCTAAGATACCATGTTTGGCTGTTTTTTTCTGCCCTTTTTGACAGGGGAACTTTACGACACTGTGTCGCAAAGTCAAAAAATAGAATAACAAGGGGGTGCATAGTGTTGGGGAACCGGGCTGGATCGCAGAATCTGATTGACTTAGGTAACCGTATCCGTATCAGGCGGCAGGAAGTTTGTTTGTCTCAGGAAGCCCTGGCTGAGAAAGTAGGAATAAGCCCTAACACTATAAGCCGGATTGAGGGAGGGCAGACGGCTATGTCTGTGGAGATTTTTCGGAGACTGGTGCGGACTCTTGATGTGGATGCCAACACACTGTTAGGTGAAAGTGAGAGGATGCAAGGGAAGAATCACACCTTATCTGAAATGTGCCAGCGTGTCCGACGATTGAATGAGACGGAACAAAAGATTGTTTTACAGACTATGGAGGCATTGATGGATGCGTTGTGTCATTAATGTAAAAGAATATGCGTTTTCTACATATGTGGTGTCATTTACCGAAAAGCTCCCCACATCGGTTGAGGTATAGGAAGGAATATTTTGTTAAACTTTAAAAATAAAAGATAGAGGATGTAGAAAGATAAACTGTTTCAGGCTACACCCGTTAAAAAAAACGGGTGTGCCGGGAGCTGTTTTTTACTGCTTTTTTGTGTAATGTGGCTTTTGGGTTCCCCGTGGAAGGGTGGTACTCATGCTGTCATTACAGGAATTGAAACAAATCGTAAAAGCCCCACATCAAGGGCAGAAAACTCCAACTGCTAAAGATTTAAGAGAATATGGCATAGTTGTCATTCAGGAAAAGTTAAACAGGGACACGAAACTCTCCGTATACTACAACGGATATGTGCTTTATGAGGTAAGCGGAGCTGCCACAGTTTTTCCACTCCATTCATGTAAGGAGTATATCTATGAGGGATGCAGTATTGAAGAAAAAGTATTTGAAAAGGAATCCTGGTATCTGCGGTTAATGCTAGAGGGGGAAGATCGCTTAGAACGGAATCAGCATGTAAAAGAACATAACAAAGTTGTCTCATATAGTGCGGAATCGGAAGAATGGGGAATTATGGAAACAGAGGATTGTATTTTAGAACGGATGCTCAGGAAAGAAACTGTAGAAGAGATTCTATCACTTTTGACAGAGCCGCAGAGTAATGTTGTTCGTCAATATTTTCTGCACCAAAAGACACAGAACCAAATATCTGGAGAGTTGGGTATTACAGTTCCTGCAGTATCCAGGATACTGTCAAGGGCTATTCAGAGGGTGCGCAGGACATATCCGGAATTAAACAGAGTTTCAATCTGTCGGTACGGAATACAGGGGGAACAATAATGCGGGGGAAAAAGCCAAAGGAAAGAAAAAGTTATGTACTGCGTATGGGTGATGGAACGCTTGTGGAAGTGACACGGGAAATTTATCTGGAATGGTATCAGTCGAAACGCCGAGAAAAATACCAGCAGGAACGCAGCCGTAAATTTGGTGTATGCAGTCTGGATGGGCTGGCACAAAAAGGTGATTTTTTGAAAGGAGATATGGATACAAATAGTGGAGCGGAAGAAATTGCTATTAAAAATCTCTGTACTGAAAGTATAAAAAATGCTTTAAATAAGCTGCCAGAGCCGGATGCTTACTTGATTTATCTATTATTTTATGAAGAGGTTAAGGTTAAAGAGGCAGCTCAAATATTCGGGTGTAGCCGGAAAACGATTCTGAATAGAAAAAAACGGATTTTAGGGCAGCTTAATAAAATTATGAATGAATTGGGAATTGAGGGCGATTGTCTGTAAATCGCCCTCTCATGCTGACAAACTGGAATTTTACTTTCTGTCGGTTCGCAATAAAATGTCTAATGTAGGGTATTTACTGACATCATTTCCCTGTCCTTTGATAACATAATTAAACGGCACCTGACTTTTATCCATTGTAAATATCTCACATTGTTCCATTTCAATAAAATCAAGTAGCGCACTTTTAATCCTTTCAATCAGTTCTTCACTGGATTCTTCAAGGTTCATTTCGCAATATGCAAATTTTGAATATCTGTTCCATGTTTGATCGTTTATGCAGAGCCAACAATTACTATCTAAAGCGGTATGATAATTCTTAGGCAACGAATAAATGGATAATGAACAGACTGGCTCTCCATTTGCTATAACTGTTCTCATTTTCCGTTCACTACGCTGAAGCGTTCTGAGATTTTCTGAAAGCGAAGTGCCTGAAATGCCTGCATGAGTTGGGGGATATCCAATCATGCAAATTAATTCTTTGGCTTTGTCTGTCCATGCTTCCCAAAAACCGCTTCTATTTTTACATACTCCATAGATTACAATTCCTATTTTTTTGATGGACATTTTATTTTCACCTATTCCGATTTGCCGCTCTGTTCAACTCCCATATAAATGGAAAGTTATTTAGATAAATTCTTTTACAGAGTTCTTTATTTTTTCCTCAATATTTGCTTTTCCAAAATATCATTTAATATTTTTTCATATTTATCAGAGTTTTCACCTGCATTTTTTATCCTATTTATCATCCATACTGTATGCAATGTCGGTCTACGAATAACAGAAGTTATCAGTAAATCTTCATATCCCTTTTTATAGAATTGTTCTACATAATGTACAATAGCACCGGGAATACCAAAATTACTCAATGGATGTCTTTCCATAAAAAGCAAAAGAGGTTCAACGGCAGAAATACCAAAATTCGCTTTTTCGATTTGAGACAAGCATTTTTCCTGTACTTCTTCAAAGTCATCACAGTCAATATGTTCTTCCATTTCTTTTATTAATCTTTCAATCATTGTAATTTCCTCTGTCAACTACTAAGTTATCTATCGAATAGTGAGCCTGTACCGCTGTGCATACTACCATCATTTTCTGTATATGTTTGGATAAACCGGGGATTACGCTTTGCACAATGATAGAAGCACATCAATATCTCTGCAACGTCTGCTTTAATCTCAATCCCTAAACTATCCGCTAATTCTTGTTGCGCTTCACACAGATCAAACTCATCATCTTGTGCATCGTCCACATGTTCTTTAAAAATTTCTTTGGCAAACTCACTAAGCGCTTCTCTGTCCTGATATTCTTCTTCACATACATAATCTAACCAATAAGGGCAATTTATCATCAATTCAAAAAAATCATTTAGGCTATCTGCAATTCTGCCACACTTACCTTCACTTCCCCAATAACCTATTGAACCATCTTCAAGTAAAATGTATTCACTTCCACTACGCGCTTTGGCAAATGTTTTGCCAGCAATATTATAGGTTAAATGGCCTCCTTCGTCTTGGGGTTTCTTAAATTCTGAAAGAATTTCCACATCGCAAACATCACACAATAAGTCTGATAAGTCATGATCCTCTCTCAACTTTTTGAGTAAATCCATTTATCTGTACCTCCCATTCAAATTCTAATTTATCTCTCTTTTTCTTTATCCTGTCCTAATGCAATAAATCCTGCTGTAACAGCAAGAGCAAGCATAATATCATGCTCACCAAGTGGGTCTATTACAATAGAGTAAATTAAAAATGCTGTGCAAATCAGCAATATTGTCAATATAATTCCACGAATAATTTTTTTGTTTTTCATTATCTAAATATCCTCCATAAATTCTAATTTGTAAGTATGATTATACTACATCACAGTTTCGTTAAAAAGCCATTTCATGAGTATTTCCAAAAAACAAATTAAAAAATTTCTCATACCGGTTAATTTTTGCCTTTTCAAATATGCGATTAGTGAGAGGGCAAATTTTATGGACTTTTAAAAATCATTCCCTCTTGTCTGTACCTTGACAACTTCATCGCCTGCCTGGATGGATACCTGGCATTAGAGTGTGCATTATGCGTACCATGCCAGAGAGAACGCTGCGGAAATAGAGAGCCGGAGCAGGGAACGGATTCAGGGAAGAGAACAGGCAAAAGCTCAAAAAATACCAGTCTGACTATTATGGACTGGATAACAGCAGATATTATGCGGAGAAACTTTTAAATGTTTCTCCGTATCCATGTGCTGTTATCAAAGGACAGTGCAAGTTGCAAAAAAGGGGTGAGATGCTATGAGGACATAATTATAGAGAAACAAAGACAACTTGATTGAAAAGCCATACAAAATGAAAGCGAGGTATTGAAAATGAAGGGAAAAGTAAAGCGGATGCTATCCGGTTTGCTGTCAGTGGTTACGATTCTATCATCTTGCATACAGCCATTAGCCGCTTATGCGGCAGAGCCGGAGCCTGCACCCTATGAAGCAGAGTTTCCGGCTCTTAGCAAGGTCATAGACATGCTGGAAGCAGATGAGGTTGTGACAGCCAGTGACTACGAGGTAGAAATAGGAAGCATTGATGTGAAATGTGATTTTACAGGTTTGGATATAAACCTGGAAAAAGTCAAGGTTACATTCCATGAAGCAAAGAATGAGAATGGACAGGATTTTGATATAGACCAGGCAGGCACCTACAATGCAGTTTATTTTATCCAGCCGGTTAGCGGGAATCCTGCGTACCATATTAGCCGGAAAATAATTGTCAAGGAGCCTGTTTTAGAAACACAGTCAGAGAAAACCGAACAGGAATCTGGAAGCTATACAGATCAAACGGAAGAATCAGAGAATGATGAAGGGGAATCGGATTCGTACCAGGAAGAAATTTTGGGGGAGATACCATCCACAGATAAACCAGTAGATGAGCCAGAGACAGAAACCAGAAAAAAAGAAAACCTTGAAGAAGAACCGGAAGCAGTGGAAATAGCGGCTGAAGAAGGTCTGCTTTTATTTGCAGCCGACACAACTTCAAGGGCATCCGGTACAGCAACAATGGTGAAGGGTAGAACGATTTATTATCCGAGCAACCTGGGAAATTACTTTACGTGCTACTTTACAGTCAATGGCAAAATTGCATACTGTCTTGAGTCTGCAAAAGCATCACCGGACACAGGTGATTATGCCAGCAGTGTTTTAGAGGGAAACCCCAACCTGCAGAAAGCGATTTATTACGGATATGGAGGTGCTGGTGATGTAAGTGGAACATATATGCCTGATTTTGATGAAGATTTGAAATATGTATTCACACACATAGCTGCCAGCTATTTCTATTGCGGCATAGATGGGTTTGCAGGGTGTACAATGGATGATTTGCAGGAATGTGGAGTGCTTGGATGGATTGATTACCTTGCTTCCTTACCGGCTCCGCCAGACCCATTCCTGAACTTGTCAAAAACAGAACTGAAAGCCAGTTATGACGGTTCTGGTCAGACAACAGGAACAATCAAATTAAATGGTGATACAAGAAATGGAATAACTCTTAAAATCCCTAAAGGTGTGACCTATCACAATAAAACCACTGGAAGCTCACAGACGGGAGGAACAGTGCGGATCGCCGGCGGAACCAGTTTTTATTTTACAGCCCCGGTAACAGTAAATGGGGAATGGAAAACCGGGGATATGAGGGGAAGTATCCGCAATATATGGAAAGCACTTGTAGTGTCCACCGGAGATTATACACAGGATATCGGAAGCTACTATGAGGAAGATAGTGGAAATTCGGTTAGTTTCTCTGTGGATTGGCTGGAACTTGCAAAAGTCAAGGTTAGCAAGGTAGATTCAAAGAACCCGGATGCTAAATTGTCTGGTGCTGTTTTTGGAATCTATAAAGATAAAGCATGTACCCAGTTAATCACAAAGATGCCTGCTACAGACAGCAATGGAGCGTCAGCGGCTGAGATTGTCATGACACAAGATACGGTATACTTAAAGGAAATCACAGCGCCAATAGGTTACCGGCTGAATACAACAGCATATAACGTAAAGCTGGTGGCAAACCAGACGACATCTGTAACAGTGCCGGATGTAGAACAGCTTGGTGAACTGACCGTTTACAAGGAAGGGCAAGTGTTGTGTGGTGCGGATGTGACGGACACAGGAACTATCTTCCGGTATGAGAACTGCCGCCAGGCGGGGGCTGTCTATGAAGTGTATGCGGGGGAAGATGTTTTTACTGCCTATGGTGCCCTGATGTATAAAAAAGGAGATTTGGTAAAAGGCAGTCTGACCACGGATTCCAATGGTGCGGTTATCCTTAAAAACCTACATCTTGGAACCTACGTGATTAAAGAAGTACAGGCTCCGGAGAACTTCTACAATCCGGCAGAAGAAAAGACGGTCACTTTATCTTATGCAGGGCAGAATGTGGAAACGGTGTTTTCTGAGACAACTTATACGAATGACCGTCAAAAAGCAAAGGTTTCTGTTATAAAAAAGGACAAAGATACGCTGAATCCATTGGACGGCGGTATTTTTGGACTTTATGCGGACAGTGACATTACATCTGAGGATGGGAATGTAGTTGTTAAAAAAGGTACGCTGATTGAGAAGGCAGCAACCGGGGAAGATGGTACGGCAGTATTTATGGCAGACCTTCCCATAGGTTTTTCTTACTGCGTAAAAGAGGAACAGGCCCCGGAAGGTTATTTGAGAAATACGAATGATATTTATTCTTTTAGATTCTTTTATACGAATGATGAGGAAGCAGAAGTGGCTTTTAACCATACTTTTGTGAACGAACGTGTTAATGCAAAAATCTCTATCCAGAAGAAAGATGCGGAAACCAATGAATCAGTAGCACAGGGGGATGCCACTCTGGATAAAGCAGTATACGGTTTATATGCCCGTGAAGATATCGTGCATCCGGATGGGGCAACTGGTGTGATTTATGAAGCCGGGGAGAAAGTTGCTTCGTTGACCACAGATGAAAACGGTGGTGCTGTTATCGGGAACCTGTATCTTGGCAGTTACTATGTCAAAGAAATTTCGCCGCCTGTGGGTTACCTGGCTGATGAAGCAGAGCATGACCTTGTGTGCAATTATGAGGGTGATCTGGTAGCCACTGTTGAGCGTGGCTGTATCTCACCGGAACAGGTAAAAAAACAGCCATTTCAGCTTATTAAGGCGGCAGACAATGGGAAAACAGATGCCGATTTACTTTCCGGTGCCGGGTTTACTGCTTATCTCTTATCTTCCCTTGATATAAAGGAAGATGGAAGCTATGATTTTGATTCTGCATCCCCAGTGATACTTGGAGAAAATGGGGCAACAGAAATCTTTACTGATGAAAAAGGCTATGCCTGCAGCATTGCCCTTCCTTACGGTACATATATCGTGCGGGAGACAACAACGCCTCACAATTATAAACCAGTGGATGATTTTATCGTGCGGATCACAGAACATAAGCCCAATACCCCACAGATATGGAGGGTACTTCTGGATGATGAGTTTGAAGCAAAGCTGAAAATCACGAAGCAGGATGATGAAACAAAAAAAACGGTTCTGGCTAAAGATACAGAGTTTAAGATTTACAATCTGGATAAAAAAGAATATGTGGAACAGGTAACAACATATCCGACAACGATAGTCCATAAATCTTATTTTACAGATGCTCAGGGGTATCTGATTCTGCCGCAGAACCTGAAAATTGGAAACTACCGTATTGAAGAAGTGCAAGCTCCTTATGGTTACACGTTGAATGAGAATTATTATGAAGTTGCTGTAGATTCCAATACGGCATACCAGATAGACAGCGTTTCCGGGGATGCAATTATTGAAGTAATCTATGAAAATCATCCGGTAAAGGGAGAACTGCAGATTGTGAAGCAGGGTGAAATCCTGGATGGTTTTAAGAATGACTTTATTTATGAGACAGAACAGCTTTCCGGGGCTGTATTTAAGGTTTTCGCTGAAGAGGATATTTATACTGCTGATTTTCAGAAAGATAATGAGGGAAACCGGATTTTAGAATATACGTCCGGGGAATTGGTGGCAACCTTGACTACTGACGAAAAAGGCAAAGCAAAGCTATCTGACCTGCCACTTGGAACTTATAAAATAGTGGAATATGTGGCTCCAGATGGGTTTGTGCTGAATGAAGAAACACAGACGGTAACGTTTAGCTATGTGGATCAGAATACTGCAGTCATAGAGCAGACAGCCATTTTTGAAAATGACCGCCAGAAGGTGGAAATTTCTGTTGTGAAAAAAGATGCACAGACAAAGAAAGAAGTGGCAGGCGCTGTCTTTGGACTATACGCGAAAGAGGATATCCTTGCACATGGAGAGGTAATTATAAAAGCGGATACACTGCTTGTAAAATCGGCTACAGGTGAGGATGGGAAAGCAGTATTTAATCTGGACGTACCGTTTGGAAAATATTATATCAAAGAAACAGAAGCGCCGGCAGGCTATGTATCTTCTGACCAGGTGTTAGATGTAACGGCAGAATACCAGGGGCAGGATGTGAAAGTTGTGTATCTGTCCTCAGAATTTCTGAATGAGCCGACAAAGATTGTCGTGAAAAAGACAGATATCACCACCGGTGTTGAACTTTCCGGGGCAAAGCTCAAAGTGATTGATAAGGATGGGAATGTAGTAGATAGTTGGACTTCCGTTAAAGGCAAGGAACACTTGATTGAACGCCTGACCGTAGGTGAAACTTATACGCTGCGTGAGGAACTGGCACCCTATGGTTACCTGCAGGCGGAGGAAATTACGTTTACAGTAAAAGACACAGCAGAGGTTCAGAGGGTGGAAATGAAAGATGATGTACCAATCGGAACATTGCTGATTAACAAGAAGGGTGAATTTTTAGATAAGGTTTCCATCCTGGATTCCATTGGCGGATGGGTAGCACATTTGTTTGAGTATGTTACTGGATCTTTAAAGGATGTCACGTTTGAGGTATATGCATCCGAGGATATAAAAGCCGCCGATGGGGAAAGTGATGATTATTATGAAAAAGACGAATTGGTAGCATCCATCACTACAGATGAAACAGGTTATGCAAAACTTGAGAACTTGCCGCTTGGGAAATATTATGTGAAAGAAAAGGAAACGGCAGAAGGCTTTGTGCTGGATGGAGAAATCCGGGAGATTGATTTGACCTACCGTGACCAGAATACGGCAGAAGTGACATTTTCTACAGATTGGCTAAATAACCGTCAGAAAGTGGAGGTATCTGTGCTGAAAAAGGAGAAAGATTCAGACAGGGTACTGGAAGGCGCTGTATTCGCTCTATACACAAAAGAGGATATTAAAAATAAAGATGGTAAAGTGGTTATGGAAGCCGATACTTTGATAGAGGAAAGAGCTACGGATCAGGAAGGAAAGCTGGTTTTTATGGCTGACCTGCCTATTGGATATTCCTATTATGTGAAAGAGACTGCGCCAGCGCCTGGATTTGCTACAACAGACGAAACACAGGAATTTGATTTTACATATAAAGATGCCGAAAAGGAGCGTATTTCGTATGAGTTTACGTTTGAAAATGAACCTACGGTATTTGAGTTCACAAAACTATCCCTTATGGATGAAAAAGAAATAGAGGGAGCAAAACTTCAGGTGACAGATGAAACAGGCAAAGTTATCGAAGCATGGACTTCCGGAAAAGAGCCGCATATTATCAAAGAATTAATAGTGGGAAAGACATATACTCTGACAGAAACACAGCCTGCGGATGGTTACGTGACAGCAGAGGATATTGAATTTACCGTCCTGGATACGAAAGAGGTTCAGAAAGTGGCAATGAAAGACGATGTGACGAAGGTAGAAATCTCCAAAACGGATATTGCCGGTAAGGAGCTGCCAGGTGCAAAGCTGGTAATTCTGGACAAGGAAGGCAAGGTTATAGAAAGCTGGACATCCGGTGAGAAGCCGCATTATATTGAGATGCTACCTATAGGAGAATATACATTGCATGAAGAGGCGGCGCCGGAAGGGTATCTGGTAGCGGAGGATGTGAAATTCTCTGTAAAGGATACTGGGGAAATCCAAAAGGTTGTTATGAAGGATGAAGCAAAACCGGCGGATACACCGGAGAACGTCACTCCATCCCGCAGTACGCCAAAGACTGGGGATGAGAGCAATTTATTGTTCTGGTTTATAGTAATGGTGCTGGCTTTGTCTGGCTGTGCAGGCACTATGTTTCTGCTTGGCAAAAAGAAAAAAGACTGATGAAACAGTCAAAATAAAATGATATAGGAATGGGCGTTCGTGGATAGCTGTGATTTAGCTTTTTACGGACGCTCTTTTTCTTGAATGAGGAGGATAAAATGGTGGGAATCGTGATTACAGGCTTTGCTGTTGTGGTGTCGTTTTGTATGTACTGCTGTGTCCGTGTGGGGGCACTGGAGGATCGAAGGATGGAGGAATTAAGAAAGAAGGAGAAGCCGGATGCAGACAGGGAAAGCGGATAAAAGAAGGTATGCATGGGATAAGCCGTCAGACTGTGCCTATTGCTATTTTTGGAGTAAATTAAAAGGCTGTAAAAAGAAAGAGTGCTATTATCTGCTTCCGGAAAAAACCCCCCTGTCTGCTGGTGGTGCGGCGCAGATGCCGGACTGCCGGGGATGTCCATATGGCAGGAGTACACCGTGTATCGGCTTCTGCTTACAGAAAATTATTTTAGAGATGAAACAGAAGAGACAGGGCAATAGAAAGGCAGGTGGACAGAAAAATGCAGGACGAAGTAAATGAGAAGGTAATATCAATCTGTATCAATGGGGGTAAAATTTCTGCCCGGATTTTGAAAAATTCTCTTTCAAAGGCTCTGGTGGATATAGAGCAGGAGGAAAAGAGGAAACAGCAGAATCTACGGCAGCGGAAGAATCAGCGGCAGCATAAGAAAAGCATGAAGAAAGAGCAGATAAAAAGGCAGGGGGCTTATAAAGGAAAACAGAGTATAAGAAAGCTGAAAGCTCAGAACTTGGAACTTACCAATATTGCGATTACAGGCAGCAATGTTAAGTCTTTTGAAAAGTATGCCAGGAAATATAACATTGACTACAGCCTGCAAAAAAACCGGTCTGCTGAACCACCCCAGTATTTTGTGTTTTTTAAAGCAAAGGACGTTGATTCAATGACGGCTGCATTTAAAGAGTATACCGGATGGCAGATGAAAAAAAGCAAGAAGGTATCTATACGAAAGAAACTGTCATTGGCAAAAGAGCGTATCGCAAAACATAAGCAGCGTGAAAAAACAAAGAGTAAAGAGAGGGATACGGCACGATGACAGATAGAAAGGGAAAGGATTCCAAAGGAAGAAAATTCCTGGGAGAGTGCCTAAAGAAATTGTATCAGGATATCGCAGGGAAAATTCCTGTTGTAGATAAAAAACGGTTGATTGTGATGAATATTCCCTATGTGATTGTGTTTTATCTGGTAGATAAACTGGCTTGGCTGTACCGACACTGTTTTGCAGAATCTCTAATTGAAAGACTGGGGGTATTGCTTTTGAATTTTGGGGTAGCATTTAAAAATCCCTTTCCTAGTTTTTACCTTGATGATTTCCTGATTGGACTGATAGGAGCAGGATTGATTAAAATGGCAGTTTATTTTAAGGGAAAAAATGCAAAAAAGTTCCGGCAGGGTGAGGAATACGGCTCTGCCAGATGGGGAACACCGAAGGACATCGCACCATTCATTGATCCGGTATTTGAAAATAATATCCTGTTGACACAGACGGAGAGGCTTACCATGAACAGCCGACCAAAGCTTCCAAAGTATGCCAGAAATAAAAATGTTATTGTAATCGGCGGGAGCGGTTCCGGAAAGACCCGATTCTACGTGAAACCCAATTTAATGCAAATGACCCCAAACGTGAGCTATGTGGTGACTGATCCGAAAGGAACAATACTGGTCGAGTGCGGAACCATGCTGCGGCGTGGTACGCCAAAAATGAAAGATGGGAAGCCTGTACGGGATAAGAATGGCAGAATTATCTATGAGCCATATCGTATTAAAGTTCTGAACACGATTAATTTCAAAAAAAGTATGCACTATAACCCTTTCCGGTATATACGAAGTGAAAAAGATATCCTGAAATTAGTCACTACCATTATTGCCAATACAAAAGGGGAAGGGGATAAGTCCTCTGAGGATTTTTGGGTGAAGGCGGAACGGCTCTTATATTGTGCGCTGATTGGTTATATCTATTATGAAGCACCGGAAGAAGAACAGAATTTTTCTACCTTGTTGGAATTTATTAATGCTTCCGAAGCCAGGGAGGATGATGAAGAATTTAAAAATGCAGTAGACGAATTATTTGAAGAACTGGAAGCACAGGAGCCGGAGCATTTTGCGGTGAGGCAGTATAAGAAATATAAGCTGGCGGCAGGAAAAACCGCAAAATCCATCCTCATTTCCTGTGGGGCAAGGTTAGCGCCGTTTGACATTGCCGAATTACGGGAACTGACTTCTTATGATGAGATGGAACTGGACATGCTCGGTGATCAGCGCACTGCTATGTTTGTTATTATCTCTGATACAGATGATACTTTTAACTTTATTGTGGCAATTATGTACACACAGCTATTTAATCTTCTGTGTGACCGTGCAGATGATGTGCATGGCGGCAGACTTCCATACCACGTGCGGCTGCTTCTTGATGAGTTTGCCAACAGTGTGACGCGTTCTACGGTTAAAACGGTAGGAATAACCGACAAAGCCGTAGCTTAAGGTCACGAATGAGTGATTTTAAAGAACTATATAATTGATGTCTCAAATGAAGGAGTAACGCCCGGAAGGGGACACGCTAATACTTCGGATAGCGCCGGACAATACAGAATGTCCGGGGTTATAAGCCCGGGGAAGACGTGCGAAGTACACCCTAACACGGAAAGGTGAGGAAAGGTCGGCAGTGATGCAGGCTGTGTATGACAGTGCGGGCGGGGTTATCATAAGGTTAGAATGACCAAAAGGCGGTCTGACAAAGTTTTCGAATGTACGGCTCTAAAGGAATGGCCGGTAGAAATGCCGGTGTACCAATCGGGTACGCCATGTGGGGAAAAGTAATGGTTGTTAGCAGTGAAATTCCCTTTGCGCTTACAGGGCGTAAGTTTTCTGGAAAGAATCCGGGAAATACTGGCAGGGCTAAAGAAACGACCTAAGTGATAACAATGCTAAATTATATGGAACGTGGAAAGCAACCAACGAAAGAGCCTGCTGTAAGGCGATAAAGAATTTCGTTTGTATCGAAAGAGGACAGGGGCAGATATCCCCTGAAATTATAAGAGCATTTATGGTTGTGAGAGTAGTGCCACAGTACCTGTGAAGCCGTGATAATAAGCGGTGGAGGGATAGGCACAAGCCGATACTGATGTAACTTTTATATCTATATAGTAATCTACACAGGAGATTTTCATAGCTGTCGAGGTGTGACTAAGCAACCCCGGTTGCCGGAAAAAATCAATCTCCGATAAGGAGCTGATTACTATGACAAAACGAATTGTAAACAAAGCAGAGCGAAATGCAGAGAGATATGACGCAAAGGAAGTCGGGTATCAACTGTATGAAGACAGTGGGAATCAGAAAACGTTTAAAAGACTGATGCCGTTTGTGGTATCAGAGCAAAATATCCTGCTTGCATATCGAAATATCTGCAAAAACGGGGGAAGTAAGACTCCCGGGACAGATGGAAAAACAATTGTACAAATACAGGAGTTATCCATTGAGGAGGTCATAAAAACCGTTAGAAACAAACTGAATTACTACCAACCCAAGAAAGTCAGGCGAGTGGAAATCCCGAAAGATAATGGAAAAACCAGACCATTAGGTATTCCAAGCATCTGGGACAGAATTATTCAACAGTGTATCCTGCAAATACTGGAGCCTGTTTGTGAGGCTAAATTTCATGAACGAAACAATGGTTTCAGACCCTATCGCTCCACACAGAATGCCATTGCCCAATGCTATAAGATGGCACAGATACAAAATCTGCATTTTGTTGTGGATGTAGATATCGTTGGATTTTTTGATAACATTGACCACAATAAGCTCATCCGACAGTTGTGGGGAATTGGAATACAGGACAGAAAGCTAATTATGATTATTAAGCAGATGCTGAAAGCAGAAATTCTGTTCAATGACATTACAATGACCCCGGAAACTGGTACACCACAGGGGGGATTTTATCCCCACTTCTGGCAAATGTAGTATTGAATGAACTGGACTGGTGGATTGCCAGTCAGTGGGAAATGTTCCAAATCAGAGAGGGAACGACAGGATATGAATATAACAAAGTTGATGATGAGGGAAATGTACTGGCAGTTGACAAGACGCAAAAATGGAACCGCATGAGAGCCACTACAAAATTAAAGGAAATGTATGTTGTCAGGTACGCCGATGACTTTAAAATTTTTTGCAGGGACTATGTAACTGCAAAGAAAACGATGTGTGCAACGAAGCTGTGGTTAGCCGAGAATCTCCACTTACAGACAAGCGATGAAAAGTCGGGAATTACGAATCTCAGGAAAAACTATACAACATTCCTGGGAATCAAATTTAAAGTAGTCCCCAAGGGCAAGAGATGGATTGTACGTTCGCATATGGCGGATAAAAGTAAAGAGAAAGCGATTCATAGAATCAGAGGTCTGTGGAATGACATCAAGAATCCGGGCAAGCAGGCAGAGTTGGAGAAAAATATCACATTATATAATTCTGTGGTTATGGGTATGCACAACTACTACTGTATGGCAACGATGGTTTCAGCGGATTTTGCTGAAATACACTATAAAGCAATGGGAAAAAGTAATGGTGTGAATCATAACAGGCGGTGCATTCCATTAAAAAAAGAGGGAGAGATAACCAGTAAAGTAATTATGGAAAGATACGGAGCATCAAAACAATTCCGCTGGATGAGAGGAAGAATGATTCTTCCGGTGGGTTATGTATCTTATGTTTATCCCAAGTATAAACGGCGTTGCGTCAACAAATATATACGGAAGTATTCAGATGGTGAAAACTGTGTCAGTTTTGAAGTCATGAAATACATGATGGAAAATGCAAAAAGCTATCCAACGCTTGAAATGGCAGATAATGCCCTATTAAGATATATAGCACAAAAAGGAAAGTGTGCAGTAACACATGAGCCGCTATGCGTCTATGACATGGTATGCCAGCATATCAAACCGGTAAATGGTGAAAGGAATGACACATACCGAAATCTGATAATTATATCAGCAGATGTTTCAAAGCTGATTCTAGCGGAAAACAAAAAGACCATAAGGCGAATGGTGAGAACCCTGAGCCTTACAGCAGAAATGCAAGATAAAGTAAACAAACTCCGTAAGCATAGGGAGTTAGAAAAGATACAATTCGAAGACTATATAGATACTAAGAAGTAAAATCAGTCGGTGGAACGCCGTGTGAGGGGAAACTTTCATGCACGGTGTGGAGCGGGGGAAAAGCCCGAGACGCAAGTCAGAGGCTTACCTATCGCTATTCGGACAGATTCCTAAATTTGATAAATTGATTGCGACCATCCGAAGCCGGGAAATCTCGGCTTCTATTATTTTGCAGTCACAGAGCCAGCTAAAAACAATCTATAAAGATGCTGCTGAAACAATCACAGGAAACTGTGACACCATGCTGTTTTTAGGCGGCAAGGAAAGTACCACATTAAAAGAAATTTCAGAAACTTTAGGAAAAGAAACGATTGATCTGTATAACACGTCGGATACCCGTGGGCAGAGCCGTTCCTATGGTTTGAATTACCAGAAAACAGGTAAGGAACTTATGAGCCGGGATGAACTTGCGGTCATGGATGGAAATAAATGTATCCTGCAGCTCCGCGGTGTTCGTCCGTTTCTCAGTGACAAGTTTGACATCACTAAGCATAAACGATATCAGGAACTATCGGACTATGATAAAAAGAATGTTTTTGATGTGGAAGCATACTTAGAACACCGACTTAAACTTAGTGCAACAGAGGAATTTGAATTGTTTGAAGTAGATGGAAGTGAGGAAATTATAGAGGAACAAGCTGATACAGAGCAATAAAAGTAATATTTAGAAAGAATTGTGAACTTTACGACACGATGTCGCAAAGCTGCGGAAAGGAAAGGTGCAATGGATTTGGCAGATACGGACTCTAAATATAAGCGCCCACCTATTCGGGCAGAGCCATAAAAAGGGTAAGGATAGTCCGGGGCACAGTAAAAACCAAAAAATCGGAAGGGAGAAAAACTGAATCAGGAAAGGGCGAACCGGCGATATCTATCGGCGGTTTTTTCATACTGTGCATAACAGGGAGAAAAACCCTGTTTTCCAGATTTAAGTTTAAAAATTTATATGGCATTTTTTAGTTCAGCAATCAGTATTTTACAAACCCTTGTAGTGGCTATTGGCGCAGGTTTGGCAGTATGGGGCGTTATTAACTTGTTAGAGGGATATGGTAACGACAATCCGGGGGCAAAATCACAAGGCATCAAACAATTGATGGCGGGGGGTGGAGTTGTGTTGATTGGAACGCAGTTAATTCCCCTGCTTGGAAATCTATTTTCATAATGGAAAGGAGATCCGCTCATGTTCGATAGCATTTTTGAGGCAATCGAGGAATGGATGAGGGAGCTTCTGACGGGAATGGTGGAGTCCAACCTGACAACGATGTTTGCCGATGTGAACGAAAAAACCGGTGAAATCGCTGCCCAGGTCGGACAGACCCCGCAGGGATGGAACGGCAGCATTTTCAGCCTGATAGAAAATCTGTCAAACTCTGTGATTGTGCCCATTGCGGGAATGATTATTACGTTTATCCTGTGTTATGAACTGATTACCATGATGACGGAGAAAAACAATATGCACGACATCGACACATGGATGTTTTTTAAGTATTTCTTCAAGATGTGGGTAGCGGTTTATCTCGTCAGCAATACCTTTACCATTGTGATGGCAATATTTGATGTAGGGCAGCATGTGGTAAATGCAGCCGCCGGCGTTATTAACGGACAGACAGCTATTAATGTGGATTCTATGCTGGAACAAATGCGTACAGCAATGGAATCTATGGAAATCGGGGAATTGGTCATATTGGCTTTGGAAACAATGCTGGTCAGCCTATGCATGAAGATTATGTCTGTGCTGATTACAGTCATTTTATATGGTCGTATGATTGAAATTTATCTTTTTACCTCGGTCGCACCAATTCCATTCGCAACTATGTCCAACCGGGAATGGGGGCAAGTGGGAAATAATTATTTCCGGGGGCTTCTGGCTCTTGGATTCCAGGGGTTTTTTATGATGGTCTGTGTTGGTATATATGCAGTTCTGATATCCACCATAGAAATTTCAGACAACATGCATTCAGCCTTGTTTGGTGTGGCAGCGTATACCGTTATTCTATGTTTTAGCCTGATGAAAACCTCAAACTTATCAAAATCAATATTTAATGCCCATTAAAGGAGGCGGTTATGGAGAAAAAATACAACATTGTCTATGCCGATCCGCCGTGGAGATATCAACTGAATAAAGGACGGGGGATTGCAGAAAATCATTATCCAACCATGAGTATAAAAGAAATATGTGCACTTCCCATCAATCGCATTACAGATAAAGATGCGGTTCTGTTTTTATGGATCACGTTCCCTCAGCTTCCAGAAGCTCTAAAAGTGATGGAATCCTGGGGATTTAACTATAAGACTGCCGCATTTGTATGGGTGAAGCAGAATAAGTCCGGAAACGGGTTTTTCTTTGGATTGGGGCATTGGACACGTTCCAATGCAGAAATCTGTCTGTTAGGAATTAAAGGACATCCCCGGCGTATTTCTAACAAGGTATTCCAGCTTATTGTCAGCCCTCGTGCAGAACACAGTAAGAAACCGGAGGAAGTTCGGACAAAAATTGTGGAGCTTATGGGGGATTTGCCCAGGGTGGAACTTTTTGCAAGACAGGAAACACCTGGATGGGATAGATGGGGAAATGAAGTGGAGATATCCCCGCAAATGCGGGGGTTGGAAAAAATCAGAGGAAAGGAGATACCGGAAAATAGAGAAATCATTATTTGAAAATTCCGGTCAGTAAATACGATGGCGTTTGTCAGTGTGCCAAAGGATTTGGCACGGGTAAAGAACAAAGTGTTTTTAAATATGACGGCTAGACAGATTATCTGTCTGTCGGCTGCGGCGGCTGTGGGGCTGCCTTTTTATTTTCTCACAAGGGGATACATTGGAACCAGCAATGCGGCTACCGGCATGGTAATTTTGATGATGCCGGCATTTCTGTTTGCTATGTATAAAAAAGACGGACTGCCGCTGGAAAAGATTCTGCGGAATGTGATTAATGTAAAAATTCGGAATCCTGCCATTCGCAGGTACGAAGTGGAGAACTTCTATGAGCGGCAGGAAGTATCAACAAAATCAAAGAACGGAGGCGGTAAAGTTGAGAAGAAAAAGAAACGATAAAGTACCGGAGTATGGGTATGTGGCGCTTTATGACACCGAGGACATGGAAGATATGGTAAAGGATCATCCCCCTTCAAAGCTGACCAGGCAGGAAAAGAAAGCAGTAAAAAGAGCTGAGAAACAAAGAATAAAGAGGGAAAAAGCAGAGAGAAAAGCCGCTAAAAAGGCAGCATGTAAAAAAAAGTGGACTTTCCATGAAAAAAAAGTAAGGTCTAAGGAAAAGACGGTAAGAAGAAAGCCGGATAAAAAAATACATCGTGAGATTAGTTCAGGTAAAAAATCCGGGAGCCGGAGACAGACAAAAACGGCGGCAAAAAAAGCAAAGGAAAAGCGTCTGTCTGCACAAAAATCTATTCCGTATAGAGAGATGGGGAAAGATGGAATCTGCCGGGTGCGGGAGAAATTTTATTCTAAAACAATCCGGTTCTATGATATTAACTATCAGTTAGCGCAGAATGAGGACAAAAACGCCATATTTGAGAACTGGTGTGATTTCCTCAATTATTTTGATAGTACCATCCACTTCCAGATTTCCTTTATCAACCACCATAGCAGCATGGCGGAGTTTGAATCTGTTATCCAGATTAAGCCGCAGAAGGATGCATTTGACGATGTTCGCATGGAATATGCACAGATGTTGAAGAATCAACTTGCTAAGGGAAATAACGGTTTAGTCCGTACAAAGTATATCACGTTTGGCATTGAAGCGGAGAATATACGGGAGGCAAAGCCGAAGCTGGAACGGATTGAAGCGGATATCCTGAACAATTTTAAAGTGCTCGGTGTATCGGCTTATCCGCTGAATGGGGAGGAGCGGTTAAAGATATTTTACGAAACCTTCAATCCGGAAGAGAAAGTTCCGTTTCGCTTTTCCTATGATAATGTGTTGCGCAGTGGAATGGGAACGAAGGACTTTATTGCGCCTACCAGTTTTGTGTTTAAAGACGGAAAGACTTTTCAGATGGGAAATACCATCGGAGCTGCATCTTATCTCAATATTTTAGCACCGGAGCTGACGGATAAAATGCTGGCAGAATTTTTGGACATAGATACGAACCTAATCGTAAACCTTCATATCCAGTCTTTAGACCAGATGAAGGCAATCAAGCTGGTGAAAAGCAAAGTGACCGATATTAACCGGATGAAGATTGAGGAACAAAAGAAAGCGGTGCGTTCTGGCTATGACATGGACATTATCCCGTCAGACCTAAATACCTATGGTGGGGAAGCAAAAAGGCTGCTGGAAGATTTACAGTCCAGGAATGAAAGGATGTTTCTCGTAACGGTGCTGTTCCTCAATACGGCAGGGAGTAGGCAGGAATTGGATAATGCGGTATTCCAGACAGCGGGAATCGCACAGAAATATAATTGTTCGCTTAGAAGGCTGGACTATATGCAGGAGCAGGGGCTGATGAGCAGTGTTCCGCTTGGGATGAATCTGATTCCCATTAAGCGGGCGTTGACTACCACATCCACTGCTATTTTTGTACCTTTTACGACACAGGAGCTTTTTATGGCAGGGGAATCTTTATATTACGGCTTAAATGCCCTGTCGAACAACATGATCATGGTAGACCGGAAACAGTTGAAGAATCCAAATGGGCTGATACTGGGAACCCCTGGTTCCGGAAAATCTTTTTCTGCAAAAAGAGAGATAACCAATGCCTTTTTTGCCACCCAGGACGACATCATTATCGGAGATCCGGAGGGGGAATATTATCCCCTGGTAAATGCTCTCGGCGGTCAGGTGATTCATATTTCCCCAACAAGCCATGATTACATCAACCCGATGGATATCAATCTCGATTATTCGGACGATGATAACCCACTGGGATTCAAGAGTGATTTTGTTTTGTCGCTATGTGAGTTAATCATGGGTTCCAGAAATGGTATTGAAGCGGAAGAAAAATCCGTGATTGACCGATGCCTGCCGATTGTATATCAGAAATACTTTGAGAATCCCATACCGGAAAATATGCCGGTTTTGGGTGACTTATATGAGTGCTTGCGGGCACAGACAGAAGTGCAGGCACAAAGAATTGCCACAGCCCTGGAAATCTATGTAAATGGCTCTCTGAAGGTGTTCAATCATCGTACAAATGTGGAGCTTTCTAACCGGATTGTCTGCTTTGACATCAAGGATTTGGGCAAGCAGTTAAAAAAGCTTGGGATGCTTATTGTTCAGGATCAGGTGTGGAACCGTGTCACTATCAACCGTGCGGTACATAAGTCCACCCGCTATTACATTGATGAGTTCCATCGGGCGAGACGTTCCGTAGCTTAATAGGCTACGGGGTCAGTGGTCGCCCGTGCCAGTGGCACGAATACTGCTGATACAACTGATATGATATTGCTCAAATGAGTGGGTAACGCCACGAAGGGGCACACGTAAACTGCCTATGGCGTGAGTAGTTGTGTAAGGCGAAAGGGTCATAAAGCTAGGCTGGAGAGCAAAAAGCCAACCCAAACAGGTAAAGCTGTGGAAAGGTTTGTAGAGGTACAGGCTGTTGGTGATTATGTAGTGGGCTGTATATGGTGAGAATCCCATAACGGGGGACGAACAAACGATATAAAGGGTCTAAAATTCGGATACGTTGAAAAGCGTATGTCCAGTTGTTGGACGATGATTACCGAAAAGTAGCAGAGTGGATGTGAAAGTCGGGATACCGTTACAGGCGGTATAAATCATCAGGCCCAAAGGAAGCACCTAAGTACAGTATCGTATCATATCGGAACGTCGGAAGCAGCGGACAGCGAGCAGTTACACCTGCTATGACCTGTTGATAGGGAAAACCTCAAGTATAACCTATCTTAACCGCTGTGAAAGCGGAGGCACGAGCGTTGAAGTTCCTGTAATGGGAATGGAGCAACAGCCTCTAGTGGGAGCCGGAGCAATCCGGCAAAAGAAGTGCAATAAAGTAATGTAGTTGACATTCATAGGTTCGAGTATGACTAAAAGAAACCGAGCCGAGCCAAAAGCGAGGTGATGTTGACTATGCGAAGAAAAGAAATGTTGAAACGGAACAGTCTGCGCCATGCGGAGTATTACAGTATGGTGGAAATTCAGGACAGGCTGTTTCAAGAAAGCAAAGACGGTAAGGTATTCAAAGACCTTATCAGTACCATTGCCAGTGAGCAAAACATCAAGCTGGCATACCGCAACCTGAAAACAAACAAAGGAAGCAACACGGCTGGCGTTGACGGCGTGACGTTTGAAGATTTGAAGCAAATGCCGGAAGAAGCCATTGTAAAACGGGTCAGGGATAAGATATTCAACTATCAGCCAAAAGCTGTAAGGCGGGTATATATTCCGAAAGCCAACGGGAAACTCCGCCCTTTGGGGATTCCCACCGTGCTTGACAGGATTGTGCAACAGTGTGTCCTGCAAGTCATGGAGCCAGTCTGTGAAGCAAAATTTCATAGGTACAGTTACGGATTCAGACCAAACCGCAACTGTAAACAGGCAGTCGCCATGTGCTATAAACTGGCACAGGTAAGCGGGTTTCACTACGTGGTGGACGTTGATATAAAAGGATTTTTCGATAACGTCAACCATGGGAAACTTCTGAAACAGATATGGGCGCTGGGAATACAGGATAAATGTCTGCTGTCCCTAATCAGCAAGATGCTAAAAGCGCCGATTGAAGAAAACGGAGAAAGAACCATTCCCACAAAGGGAACGCCGCAAGGCGGGGTTTTAAGCCCGTTGCTTGCAAACATTGTTCTGAATGAATTGGACTGGTGGATTGACAGCCAGTGGGCAAATATGATTGTCCAGAAACCCAGTAAAAGTGATTACACCTACAATCGTGATGGTTCACTTAACAAGGGGAATATCTACAAGAAGTTAAGGGCAAGCAAGCTGAAAGAAGTGTTCTCCGTCCGCTATGCCGACGATTTTAAGCTGTTCTGTAAAACCTATGACCATGCGGTGCGTCTGAAAAAAGCGACTGAAATGTGGCTGTCGGAACGTCTGCAACTGGAAACTTCCGAGGAAAAATCTAAGATTACCAACCTGAAAGACGGTTACAGTGAATTTTTAGGCATTCAATTCAAGGTGTATCGGAAAGGAAAAAAGTGGTGCGTCAAGTCACACATGACTGACAAAGCCATAAAGACCCAAAAGGCCGCCTTGAAGCAGCATTTAGTAAAGGCTTGCAAGGATTATGAAAATGCGGAGATTCAGCATATGGCGATAATCCGCTACAATCAGGCTGTTGTGGGTGTCCATGAGTATTACAGCATGGCAACCATGATAAATGAAGATGTCCATAAGCTCTTTCCGAGTTTGGACAGAACCATGAAAGTCCGATTGAATACCCGGTGCAACCTAAGCAGGGCAAAGCCGCCCAATCTGCATGGTGGAATGGATTTATTCATCTATGAGAAATACAGGAAGTCCAAGCAGATTTGGTACATAAACGGCTATATCCTTGCCCCGGTTGCGTACTGTCGGCACAGGAATCCAATGTGCCACCGTTCCTCAATCAACCAGTACACGCCGGAGGGCAGAACGGAAATCCATAAGATGTTGAGCAAGGAAGCCTATTCTGCCACCTTGTTTGAATTAAGCCAGAGCAGGAACCCGGAACGAAGTATTGAATACTGCGATAACCGACTATCACGGTTTGTTGCGGCACAGGGTAAATGCGAAATCACAGGAGTTATGCTGACAGCCGAAGAAGTCCACTGCCACCACTGGAAGCCGGTGTCTTTAGGTGGAACCGACGAGTATTCCAACCTGCGTATTGTGCATGAAAATGTCCATCGGCTGATTCATGCCACTACAAAGGAAACAATCCTGAAATATCTTGAATTAACAGGTTGCAAAGAAAAAGGCAGATTGGTAAAGGTCAACAAGTGGCGGATTGCCGCCGGACTGAAACCGATACTGCTGACCGAATTAAACTAAACATTTCTACTTTGTGAACAACTACATTAGCAATAAAAGACTTCTCCCATGGAACGCCGTGTGCAGTGAAAGCTGCTTGCACGGTGTGGGCCGGGGCGAAAGACCCGCAAGGGTCTGACCTATCGGCATTGCTTTTAAAAGAAGAACAGACCGCCGCTTACAGCGTGGAGATCTGGAAGCGTTTTAGAAAGTGGGGCGGTATTCCCACAGGCATTACCCAGAATATCAAGGACTTGCTGGCGAGCCGGGAAATTGAAAACATTTTTGAAAACTCGGACTTTATTTATATGTTAAACCAGGCTGCCGGAGACAGGCAGATTCTCGCAAAACAGTTAAATATCTCACCGCACCAGCTATCCTATGTAACCAACAGTGGCGAGGGAGAAGGGCTGATATTCTATGGCAGCACCATTATCCCATTTAAAGACAAGTTTGATCATTCCCTGCGTCTGTATACTTTGATGTCAACAAAACCCTCTGATTTGAAGGAACGGCAGGAGAAAACAGTATGACGGGAGGAAAAATCGACTTGCGAAACCGGGTTTTTCATGGTGACTGTATGGACTTATTTGAGGAAATACCAGATGGCTATGTGTCCATGATTCTGACAGACCCGCCATATGGAATTTCTTACAAAAATAATTTTGCAAACAGGAAACATGATTTGCTGCCTGGGGATGATGGGATTGATTATGAAAGAATGGCAAGGGAAAGCTACCGTATTTTACAGGATAACGCACATGCTTATTTTTTTACCAGATTTGACTGTTATCCGCATCACTATGAATGTTTGGTTAAGGCAGGTTTTTCCGTGAAGAACTGTATGGTTGTAGAGAAGGGAAATATATGCGGCATTGGCGATTTGCAGGGGAGTTTTGCGAACAATGCGGAGTGGATCATCTTCTGCCAGAAAGGGCGGCGCTTGTTTAACCACACCACATTACTACAAAATCGGAAAAAGGAAGGCAGTCTTTTCCAAAGGGGAAGGCCGCCGAGCAGGAAATATAAAACCAGATTCAATGCCTGCTGGTTTGGTGAGGAATATCCGAAAGCAACATATAACTCTGCATGGCATATCCAGCAGGGGATTCATCATCCCACAATTAAGAATGTGGAGTTGCTGAAATGGCTTATCCAGATTTCCAGTCTGCCGGGTGAACTGGTTTTTGATGGTTTTCTTGGAACTGGAAGCACTGCATTGGCAGCAAAGCAGACTGGACGTGATTACCTGGGGGCGGAAATTGAACATAAGTATTATCAGATAATTGGCAAACGTCTTTGCTGTTAATAACAAAATCATTAAGCTGAATAGAAAGGGAAAAATATGATACTTGAAAATGAAAACATAGAAAAAAAAGAAAGATGTGAAGAATTAAATAAGCTTCTGAATGCAGACCGGGAGGGGGATGGGGAAGAAATATTTGCCTGTATGATGGATGACCTCATTTATTTTGCATCCCTGCTGGATGTGCAGGGTTCCATGCTGCGTCTGCTGATGTTAAATGAAAAGAAAATGCCAAAAGAGATGTGGGAGTACAGCCAGAAAATAAAGGAACAGATAGACCAGACAATGGAAAAATGGGAACTGTATGCAACAACTTGTGTATAAAAGACAGCAGAGACTGGAGTGATCAGTTGTGCAAGAACATGAATATAAAGCAAGAGATAAGACCGTGAGGAAGATAAGCCGTGACGGTCTGATAGAAGAAAATCTTTACAGTGGGGAATCTGTCAGGATAAGCCAGAGGGAGCAGGACTGTTTATCTTTGTCCGGACAGGAAGAGGATTCAGTCAGCTTCCAAAATAACCGGCATAAGCAGGTGGGAAAAAATCCGTCAGCTACTTTGGAGGATACAGTCAATACATCTTTAAAACGGCGTAACCGGGCTGTTGAACAAGCGCTTTCCCCGGAAAGCGGCATGGCAACAGCTATTTTAATGCCAGAAGCTGCATTTTCACGCAGGGCATTATCAGAAAAAGACGAGACTGCCACATATGGAGAAGAGACAGATTCTGTACCAATGGATGAAACCGGGAAACTTACGGAACATTCATCACGTATGGAAAATATCCGGGGACATCCTTCAGGAAGTGAAAGCTATGTCAAGGCTGCTGCTGAAACCAGTCATTCCCAAAAGAAAAAACAGGTGCAGGCTTATTCCAGAAAGGAAAAGTTAAGGGCAGAGGAAAAAGAAACAGTTGCCGGACGGACGGAATCTGGCCAGGCTGAGTTTTCTCAGGAAACAGGGGATTCTTTTAGCGGAGAGAAAAAGGGGAAGGCACAACAGGAGCAGAGGAAGAAAAAATCCCGCCTGTCCTTTGATGATGAGGACAACAACGGCATGGTACGTGGTGCCGGCGTGGGTATCACAAAAAAAGCCGCAACAGCGGCGGCAGTATCCGCAGCTACCTATGTCCATGCCAAAGGGCATGAAGCAGAACAGGACAATGCGGCGGTAGAAGGAACACATAGGGCAGAACTGGCAGGAGAAAAAGCCTTGCAGTATGCCGCTTCAAGGAAACGCATCCATAACAAAGCGCCCAGGCTGAAAGAAAACATCCCTAGTGCAGAAGCTGGTGGATTGCAGTTTGAGACGGCACAGGAAACAGGGAAAGCGGCTGGCAGACATGCTGCGGAGACAGAACAGGCGAAGAAAAGCATCATTCAGCGGTTTTGGCAAAAACAGCGTTACAAGAAGGCATATCAGTCAGCAAAGAAAGGTGAGGCAACAGCAGAAGTAACCAGAAAAACAGCTCAGTCTTTCATAGCAAAAGCAAAAAGTATTGCCACAAATTTTATGAAGAGCCATAAAGGGATTTTTGGCATAGCGGCAGTTAGTGTACTTATATTTGTCATGGTATCTTCTGGATTGTCAAGCTGTGGGGCAATGCTACAGGGCAGCACATCCACATTTGTGAGCACTACCTACGCCAGTGATGATGAGGATATCTATGCAGTGGAAGCTGCCTATTCACAGTTGGAGGAAGCATTAAATAATCAAATAAACAGTATGGAATCCCGACATCCGGGATATGATGAATACCGCTATCAGGTGGATGAGATTTCCCATAATCCCTACCACCTGATTTCCTATTTTACGGCACTTTACGGAGATTTCACTTATGCCCAGGTAGCGGATGAAATTGAAGAAATATTCAGGCAGCAATATGGTCTGGACATTGATGAAACCAGGGGAACTGTGACGGAAACAAGGACAGTGCGTGTGGGGGAATCTCTTGGACAGGTGGTAACAAGTGGCTACTGCAGTTGCTCCATCTGCTGTGGGATATGGTCAGGGGGTCCGACAGCCAGCGGCGTTTATCCAACGGCAAACCATACCATAGCGGTGGATGCATCCAATCCTTTTGTACCAATGGGAACACATATAGTCATGAATGGTGTGGAGTATGTGGTGGAAGATACAGGGGCGTTTGACCGATATGGAGTGCAGTTTGATGTTTACTACGGCGACCACGCATCTGCATCTGCACATGGTCATCAGACTTGGGAGGCGTACATAGCAGACAGCAATGGCAGCCAGGAAGTAGAAGTGACCAGCACAAGGGAAGTGAACCGACTGGATGTAACCGTATCAAATCATAGCCTGGACGCAGTTCTCAGAAGCAGGATGAATGAAAATGAGAAGAAACGGTATGAGATTTATAATACCACGTATGGCAACCGGAACTATCTGTTTGATGTGGACAGCCTTCCGTCTTATGGAGATGGGGGCTTCGGTTATGAAATACCTGCAGAAGCATTGTCAGATGAAAAGTTTGCAAGAATGATACGGGAAGCAGAAAAATATCTTGGATATCCTTATGTATGGGGAGGTGCTTCACCGAGTACCAGCTTTGATTGTTCCGGCTTTGTATGCTGGGTTATCAATAACTGCGGAAATGGCTGGAATGTGGGCAGAGTGACCGCAGATGCACTTCGTTCTCATTGCTCCTATGTATCACCAGAACAGGCAAAACCGGGAGATTTGATTTTCTTCCAGGGAACCTATAACACATCAGGGGCTAGCCATGTAGGAATCTATGTAGGTGAAAACATGATGATCCATTGTGGAGATCCCATCCAGTATGCAAATATCAATTCCGCATACTGGCAACAGCATTTTATGGCGTTTGGCAGAATCCAGTAAAAGGGGGAAAGTAGAAAATGAATGTGAGATTAAAACGGCTTTTGGATGAAATAGAAAAAACGGAAGAAAGGATTGCGCAATGGCAGGAGCATTTAAGGAATCTGAACCTGCGGAAAAAGCAGATTGAGGATGCGGAAATTATTAAGACTATCCGTTCCATGAAGCTGGACAGCCGCAGGCTGTCAGAAGTCTTAGAAGAGATACAGAGAGGCAAAATTTCATTGCCCTGTCTGGAGCTGGATGATGAAAACACAGAGATAAATGAAGAAACAGAACAGACAGAAATAAGCGGAATACCGGAAGAACCGGAAGCAGTAAAGGAGGAAAAACATAGTGAAAATGAAAATTAAGAAGTGGATCATATTGTTCATTGCTGTATTGGGCATGGCTTTTCCCGCTGGTGTGACGGCATACGCCTACACGGATGAAGCAGTAGTGCAGGCTGCGGAAACGGAACCGCCGGCGGAGACAGTTACAAAGACAGAAACACCACCAGAAGCGGAAACACCATCAGAAACACCGCTGCCGGAGGAACCATCAGCGGAAACAGAAGCAAAGCCTTTTTCTGTGGAAGGAAACGGGCAGCTCTTAGATGATATATCCGGAGATGATACAAAACAGTTCCTTACTATTCAGACTAAGAATGGAAATACATTTTTTATGGTTTTAGACCGTTCCAGCAATTCAGAGAATGTCTATATGCTGTCTATGATTGACGAGAATGACCTGTCAGAGTTTATTGCAGAGACAAAGGAACCGGAAACAGAAAAACCATCTGTGGTACTGCCGGAGGAGACAGAGCCAGTGCCTTCCATAGAAGAGACAAAAGATAAGCCTGAAAAGGAGACAGAAAGCGTGAATACGGGCGCTATCTTTGCTATTTTTCTGCTGATAGCGGGGGGCGTTGGCTGTTATTATTATTTTAAAGTTGTTAAGCCCAAAAAAGCGGAGGAAGATGCAGAGGGTGAGGATTTGGAGTTCTATGATGATGCTTACATTAATGAGGACGAGGAAGCAGATCAGGAGAATCCGGATGATGAAACCGAAGAATAAGCAGATAAGAAGGTAATCATAAACAATAAAAACGGGAGAAAAGGCAGTCGGGTGGAACCGGCTGCCTTTTTCAGAAAGGATGGAAACATGTATTTAGTAATCGGAGAAAAGCCCAGTGTTTCGTTGGCATTGGCAAAGGTTTTAGGAGCGGATAAACGGGAGAACGGATTTTTTTCGGGGCGGGATTGTATCGTAAGCTGGTGCCTGGGGCATTTGGCAGAATATGTATCCCCGGAAGTATATGACAGCAGATATCAGAAATGGGAGTTTGCAGACCTTCCTATCGTACCGGCGAAATGGCAGCTTGCCGTGGCGAAAGATAAAAAGGAACAGTATGCGGTGTTAAAAAAATTACTGAACCGCAGTGACCTGGAATATGTGGTCAATGCCTGTGATGCAGGGCGTGAGGGGGAATTGATCTTTAAACGTGTCTATGATTTATCCGGAAGCAATGCACCGGTACGTCGTTTATGGATCAGCTCAATGGAAGATACGGCTATCCGTAACGGATTTGATTGTTTAAAAGACGGCAGGGAGTATGAAAACCTATGTGAAGCGTCCATATGCAGAGCTAAAGCGGACTGGCTGATTGGTATGAACGCCACCAGAGCATTTACAACAAAGTATTATAAGCGGCTGGTAGTAGGACGTGTACAGACCCCGACTCTTGCCATGCTTGCGGAACGTCAGCAGAAAGTGGAAGGATTTGTGAAAGAAGCCTATTACAAAGTGACACTGACAGGAAACGGGATTTCCGTTGTTTCAGAAATAATAACTGATGAAGCAAAGGCGGATGAACTGGTAAAACAATGCCAGGGAAAAATAGCTGTTATTACCAAAGTGGAGAAAAAACAAAAAAAGAGCGCCCCGCCGAAGCTATATGACCTGACTACCCTGCAGCGGGAAGCCAACCGGTTTTTCGGATATACAGCCCAGGAGACGCTAAAAGAACTTCAGGAGCTTTATGAGAAAAAACTGGTCACTTATCCCCGGACGGACAGCCAGTATATTACAGCAGATATGGAAGAAACCGTTCTGGAACTTTTAGAGATACTTCCAGATATGTTTTCTTTCCTGCCGATAGATAAGATGAGTAAGGATGTAGGCAGAATCATTAACAATGATAAAGTATCAGACCATCATGCGTTGCTGCCTACAAAAGAAGCTATTAAGCAGAATATGGATAGTCTCTCCGTAAAACAGCAGAACATCTTCCGGCTGATTGGTCAGCGTCTGGCACAGGCTGTATCGGCGGACTGCATGTATGAGGAAACAGAGGTGGAAGCACAGTGTGAGGGGCAGCATTTTGGTATGAAAGGTAAAACAACGATTCAGCAGGGGTTTCAGGACATAGCGTCTGCTTTCACCATGACAGTACAAAAAGGGAAAAAGAAAGAGGAGCCTGATTCCTCTATTCCAGAGGGATTAGAGGCAGGCATAGAGATTCCCTCTGTCCATGCAGAAAAGAGCAGGCACTTTACGGCCCCGCCGAAACCATATACCGAAGATACGCTTCTATCGGCAATGGAGACTGCCGGGAACAAAGAATTTGACAAGGAGACAGAAAAGAAAGGACTGGGCACTCCGGCTACCAGGGCAAGTGTGATTGAAAAGCTGGTATCTTCTGGTTATGCAGTGAGAAAAGGAAAACAGATATTACCTACGAAGGATGGTATGGAACTGGTTACGCTTCTGCCAGATTACTTAAAATCTGCGGCTATGACTGCCGAATGGGAAAACCAACTGCTTCTGATGGAGAAAGGACAGCTTCCCAAAGAGGAGTTTATGCAAGGCATTACAGATTTAATTGATCGTATGCTAGAGGGATGTGCAGCAATACCGGAAAGTGAACAGCGGCGTTTTCATCCAAAGGAGAACATTGGTAATTGTCCATTGTGCGGCAGTCCAGTGTATGAAGGAAAGCAGAATTTTTATTGTTCCAGCAGAGAGTGCTCTTTTGCCCTTTGGAAAGAGAATCGTTATCTTGCCGGCATGAGGAAACAGCTAAGTAAAAAAATGGCGCTGGAATTACTGGATACAGGGCGGACTTATGTGGAGGATCTGTACTCACAAAAAACTGGCAGGAATTTTGCCGCTGATTTACTTTTGGATGTCAAAGAAGGTAGAGCCAGTTTTAAGATGGAGTTTAGAACGAGTAAAGGGAAGGGAAAAAAGGGTTCTCGAAAGCAACAGTAAAAATTTGCCGTGCTAAAGTAAATGGAATAAAATCAAACAAAAAGGGAGGGAATTGATATGTCCAAACTACATGACATAAAGGGGCTGGCAATGTATACAGCGGAAGACGTAAGCAAGTCACCGCAGGACTGGATGCGTTATTTAAATACGGCGGCAAAGCTGTACCGCTATTCGTTTTCTGATACTCTTTTGATTCATGTCCAGCGCCCGGATGCACAAGCATGTGCATCCTTAGAATTATGGAATGAAAAGATGAACCGATGGGTAAACCGTGGGGCAAAAGGGATTGCACTTCTTGACGATACCGGACCTAGAGAGCGGCTTCGATATGTGTTTGATATATCTGACACCCACATGGTACGAGGGGGAAAGACCCCGAACTTGTGGCGGTTTAAGGATGCATACAGGGATGAGCTTATAGACCATCTCATTGATACATATACCCTGGATATGGAGAAAACGGGACAATTGGAAATAGTTCTTTTGGAAATCGCATCACAGCTTGCAGATGAAAATCTGGAAGATGCAATGGAGGGGCTGCAATACGAACTGGAAGGCACTTTTTTAGAGGGGATGGATGAGGACAGCATCCGTATAGAGTTTCGCAACCTTTTCGTGAACAGTACATTTTATAGCCTTGCGCAGCGCTGTGGGCTTGAACCGATGGAGTATTTGGATGAAGAAGATTTTATAGGGATCACTTATTTTAATAAGTTGTCGGTCTTATCTTTTTTGGGAAATGCGGTAAGTGCCGCAGCGGAGCCGGTACTTGTAGATATCGGTCGGACTATAAGCAGAATGCATCGGGAAGAAATGCAAAAGGAAACCGAAAAAACGGTTGCAACCGGGAATAACATCGGTTATAATGAATTTAACACGTTAATTCGTGAAAGCGAAAGTATAGAAGGAGGTACAGAGCATGGAACTGACATATCATCGCAAGGGCGATTACCTGTTCCCGAACCTGACAATAGAGAAAGAACAGGAAGTGATAATCGGGAAATACGGGATGCTGCGGAGGACGTTTCTGAAAGAACACAAGAAGAACTGGTATCAGAGCATGAGAATGACAGGGAAACTGAACCGTCACCTGCAGGAGATAGAGAAGGCAGCCAGGGAACGGATGGAAGTCCTGATGAAAGGGCTGCTGGAGAAATATCCGGCACCGGACAAGGAGACGGATCAGATGGCGTGGGTGGCTCATATGAACAATTTGACAGCAATGGCAGAGGAGAGCATCTTGACGGAATTGGTATACAGCTAATTGAGGAAACAACGGAACAGGATTTGAGTGAAGCAGAGGAAGAAATAGCCTCTGCTTTATCTTTGCCCGAATTACCTACGGCAGCACAGCAGATCCGGGAGATTGAACAACGGATGGCAGCATTGTATGCCGGGGAGATTGCGATTCCATCAGATGTGGTGGATGAGGTTTTACGTGCCGGCGGGAATCATACAGGAAGCCATCTCCGTATCATTTACAACTTTATGATAGAACAGACGCCGGAAGAATATACAGAGTTTGTCCGGCGGGAATATGGTACTGGTGGTATTGGTTTAGTCATTGACGGCAAAGAGTATTCCGTATGGTACGATGAATTGGGGATGCAGATAGCTGTGGGTCATACCGTAACGGATCAGATACTGGATAAGGCATTTCTGTCCTGGGAAGATGTGAGCGGACGTATCCACCAGCTTCTTTTGCAGGGGGAGTATGCCCCGCAAGTGGTACTGGATGCCGCCAGGTCAAATGCATTGGAGGAACACGCCAATGCATTGATTTACATGGAGAGAGATATGGCGGAGGGTGTTGCGGAACTTGTCTTTGAAGATACGGAAGTATTTCGCAAAGTATTTCCGGATGTCACTGAAAAGGTAAGCAGTCTGTTAAAACAGCCAGATTATCTATCAGACCTTATTGAGCGCTTGGAAGGACTTGCAGAGGCTTACAAAGAAGATAAGGATATTATGCGTTTTCACCATTACCGGCCAGATAAAGTTTTGGCTCAATTTCAGAAGTTTGCAAAAGAAGCAGTGCCTTATCAGTCAAGAGAAGGGTTTGCATGGGAAGAACATCCGGTATTTATCACCCAGGATGAGATTGACGCTTTCCTGGCAAGGGGAGGCGCTTATTCGGATGGGCGATTGACCATATATTCATATTTTATACAAGATAAGACAGATAAAGAAAAAACGGATTTTATTAAAAAGCAGTATGGGATTGGTGGATGTAGCCATGCCCTTTCGGGGGCAGATGATTCCTATGCGGACTATGATGGGAAAGGTCTGAAGCTGGCAAGAGGAAACTATGGAAATCCGGATATGGAAATTCTGCTGAAATGGTCAAAGGTAGCAAAGCGGGTAGAATACCTTATAAATCATGATAAGTTTCTGAAAGCTGGTGATTTTTCCCGTATGCCGGAATATGAAAAAGAACACATGGCAAGCCGTGTGGTAAATTTCTATTATCATCTGCCAGAGGATATGCTTCGTCCGTGGCAGGGAAATGTGGATTTTCTTTCATGGCACAAAGATGTTGTCAGCCTGTTTAATAGCGAAGATGGCAGAAATGGACTTCTGCGCCATATGGATGAAGCTCTTGCTTCCCTGCCCCTTGACTTTGAGAATTATGAGAAAAAAGTGCAGATTCTTACGGATGTGCATGGGTATATTGAGGGCACATATACCATCTTTCCGGAACGGGAAAAAGTGATAGAACCAGTTATTGAGAGTGGTCAGCAGTTGTCATTGTTTGATTTAATGGATACTGGAATATCAAAAGAAGATTTGGTAAATCAAAGCGTGGAAGGTGTTGTACCAGATCCAGAAGAAAAATCAGTTACAGAAACAGTGCCGGAAATGGCAGAGGATAAAGAGTATGGTGAAGAAAGCCGGGAAATCTTAGAGAATGAAGTTGAAGAAAAAGTTTCTAAAGCAATGGAACAGTCCGGCACCGATTATGGTGCTTATTCCCCGGAGCAAATGGATGTAATTTATGTGGCGGCAGGAAATGATTTAAACTTGACACATATGTTGAATCCGGAATTTTCTGCGGAACAAATGCAGCTTATCGCAGATGTGATGGAACGCATGGAAGTACAAGAACAGGTTGCATTTGAGAATGAAATTCGTCCACTTACAGAGCATGGCATGGATGCACAGGAAGTCAACGAAGTACGGAAAGACTTGAATCTTCCATTAGAGCCGATAGAGGAAAACATCCAGGAACCAACAGATAGAAAGGAGGAACGGGTAAATTTCCGTATCACAGATGACAGCCTGGGCATAGGCGGCCCGAAACAGAAATTCCGGAACAATATGGAAGCGGTGCGTCTACTACATGAACTGGAATTTGATAACCGCATGGCAACACCGGAAGAACAGGAAATTTTATCACGTTATGTCGGATGGGGCGGGTTATCCCAGGCGTTTGAAGAGCGTAGTGAAAATTGGTCGAATGAATTTGTTGAACTGTATGCTGAATTATCACCGGAAGAATACCGGGAGGCCAGGGCTTCCACGCTGAATGCATTTTATACATCGCCTACAGTGATCAAAGCCATGTATGCAGCATTAAATAACATGGGGCTGAAATCAGGAAATGTGCTGGAGCCTTCCTGTGGTGTGGGGAATTTTATGGGGCTTATACCTGAGAGTATGGACGGTATCCATATGTTTGGGGTGGAACTGGATAGTATATCCGGAAGGATAGCAAGGCAGCTATATCCCCAAAACCATATTGCTATCCAGGGATTTGAGACAACAACGTACCCGGATAATTTTTTTGACTGTGTGATCGGCAATGTTCCATTTGGAAACTATAAGGTGGCAGACCGCCGATATGACCAGCACAATTTTATGATCCACGATTATTTTATAGCCAAATCTCTTGACCTGGTGCGTCCGGGCGGTGTGGTGGCAGTGGTTACTTCCAGTGGTACGCTGGATAAACAAAATCCGTCTGTACGTCAATACATTGCCAGCCACGCTGATTTATTGGGGGCAATCCGGCTTCCAAACAATACGTTCCGTAAAAATGCAGGAACGGATGTTGTATCAGACATTTTGTTCCTTCAAAAACGTGACCGTTCATCTTTAGAACAGCCATCCTGGGTGAGCTTGGGAAAAACACCAGAGGGGTATACAGTTAATTCCTATTTTACCGAACATCCGGAAATGGTGCTTGGTAATTTTACAACGGAAAGTACGCAGTATGGCAAGCAGGAGGTGACGGTAGTTCCTATCGAGGGGGCGGATTTGGCAGAACAGCTTAAAGAGGCTGTCAGTCATATCCAGGGTGAGATTATAGAAGCAGAGATGGATGATTTTGATTTAAACGAACCGGATAATTCTATACCTGCAGACCCGGATGTAAAGAATTTCAGTTTTACCAATGTAAACGGAAAAGTTTATTACCGTGAAAATTCCATTATGAATCTGATGGAATTGCCCGCCATGACAACGGAACGTGTGCTTGGAATGATTGAACTTAGGAATCTGACCCAGGAATTGATTCAATGCCAGATGGAGGACGGCAGCGATGAAGCAATCGCAAGGCTGCAGGAAAAGTTAAATTACCAGTATGACCGATTCACTGCCCAGTATGGCTTAATCAGCAGTACAGCGAACCGCAGGGCGTTTTCACAGGACAGCAGTTATTGTCTTTTAGCGTCTTTGGAGCATTTAGACGAGGAAGGAAATCTGAAACGGAAGGCAGACATTTTCTATAAACGTACCATACGGAAAGCAGAGCCGGTCACATCCGTGGATACTGCAAGTGAAGCCCTGGCTATTTCCATTGGAGAACGGGCAAAAGTGGACGTTCCTTTCATGGCAGGACTTACCGGAAAAAGTGAGGATGAAATCACGGATGATTTGGCAGGTGTGATTTTTAAGAATCCTCTGACCGACCAATGGGAAGCATCTGACGAATACCTGTCAGGAAACGTCCGGGAGAAGCTGGCAACGGCAAGGATATTTGCTGAAAATAAACCGGAATTTGAAATAAACGTTCAGTATTTGGAAAAAGTGCAGCCAAAAGATTTGGAAGCATCAGAAATAGAAGTACGTCTTGGAGCTACCTGGATAGATCCTTCTTATATTACAGCATTTATGGGAGACACATTCCATACTCCAAAGTATTACCTTGGTAAAGACATTGATGTGAAATATGCCCCGATTAACGGACAGTGGAACATCTCCGGTAAAAATTTAGATAGTTACGGAAATTCACTGGTCACTTCCACCTATGGAACAAGCCGTGCGAACGCATACAGGCTTCTTGAGGATGCTCTTAATTTAAGGGATACAAAAATATATGATAAAGTCGATGAACAGCGTGTTCTGAATAAAAAGGAAACCATGCTGGCGCAGCAAAAACAGGACATGATAAAAGAGGCATTTAAAGAATGGATATTCAAGGATATTGACCGAAGAGAAGATTTATGCCAGAAGTATAATGAATTGTTCAATAGTATCCGACCCCGTGAATATGACGGGAGCCATATCCAGTTTGTTGGGATGACACCAGAAATTACTTTCCAGACTCATCAAAGAAATGCAGTTGCACGCATCTTGTATGGAAATAATTCTCTTCTCGCTCAGTGCGTTGGATCAGGTAAGACATTTGAGATGATTGCAGCGGGGATGGAACTCCGTAGGCTTGAGCTGGCAAAGAAGAATATGTTTGTAGTACCAAATCATCTGACAGAACAATGGGGAAGTGACTTCCTGCGTTTGTATCCTGGTGCCAATATTCTGGTTTCAACAAAAAAAGATTTTGAACCTGCAAACCGAAAGAAGTTTTGTTCCCGAATTGCGACAGGGGATTATGATGCTGTAATTATCGGATACTCCCAGTATGAAAAGATACCTTTATCAAAAGAACGGCAAGCAGCTACAATCGAAAAACAGATAATGGATATTGAGATGGCAATTCAGGAAGCAGAGAGCGATGAGAGTCCACGTTACACAATTAAACAGATGGAAAAAACTCGTAAATCATTGGAGGCCAGATTGAAAAGACTCAATGACCAGACCCAGAAAGACGACGTAGTTACTTTTGAACAGCTTGGCGTGGATCGGTTGTTTGTGGATGAGTCACATAATTATAAAAATCTGTTCCTCTATACGAAAATGAGGAACATAGCCGGCATTGCACAGACGGATGCACAGAAAAGCTCCGACATGTTCATGAAATGCCAGTATATGGATGAACTTACCGGGGGGAAGGGAATCACATTTGCAACGGGAACTCCCGTATCGAATAGTATGGTGGAACTATACACAATCATGCGTTATCTACAATATGATACTCTGCAGAAGCTGGGGCTTGGGCATTTTGATTCCTGGGCAGCCACTTTCGGGGAGACGGTAACAGCCATAGAGCTATCACCAGAAGGAACGGGCTATCGTGCGAAAACACGGTTTGCCCGTTTTTTCAACCTTCCGGAACTGATTGCTCTGTTTAAAGAAAGTGCAGATATCCAGACGGCAGATATGTTGAACCTGCCTGTTCCGGAAGCAGAATATATCAATGAGGTCTTAAAGCCCAGTGAAGAACAACAGGAACTGGTCAGCGCATTTGCAGAACGGGCGGAAATTGTACGTGCCGGCGGTGTTGAACCGACACAGGATAACATGCTGAAAATCACCAACGATGGACGCAAGTGTGCCTTGGATCAGCGGCTGATAAATGATATGCTGCCGGATGCAGAAGATAGCAAAGTAAACCGCTGTGTAAAAAATGTTTATGAAATTTGGAAGGAGACAACAACAGAAAAGTCTACACAACTGGTTTTTTGTGATCTATCCACGCCGAAAAATGATGGCACTTTCAATGTATACGCAGATGTGCGGGATAAATTGACGGCAATGGGAATCCCGGAAAACGAGATTGCCTTTATCCATGATGCGGGAACAGAAATCAAAAAGGCTGAACTGTTTTCAAAAGTGCGTTCCGGACAGGTGCGTATTCTGCTTGGTTCTACACCAAAGCTAGGGGCAGGCACGAATATTCAGGACAGGTTAATAGCACTTCACCACCTCGATTGCCCCTGGAAACCCTCGGATTTGGAACAACAGGAAGGGCGTATCTTAAGACAGGGCAACCAAAACGAAAAGGTGAAGATATTCCGGTATGTCACAGAAGCAACTTTTGACGCATATATGTGGCAGATACTGGAAAATAAGCAAAAATTCATATCCCAGATTATGACAAGCAAATCCCCTGTACGTGCCTGTGAGGATGTGGATGATGCGGCGCTTTCTTATGCGGAAATAAAAGCGTTGGCAACCGGGAATCCTTACATAAAAGAAAAGATGGACTTGGATATCCAGGTAAGTAAGCTGAAACTTCTGAAAGCAAACCACACCAGCCAGAAATACCGCCTGGAAACCGATATTGCGAAAAATTATCCAGCGCAGATTACGGCGCTGAAAGAACGGATTGCCGCTTTAAAGGCAGATGCACTTGCGGTAAAACCAGTGCTGGATAAAGATAAGGAAACCGATGATTTTGCGATGATAATCGGCGGGAAAACCTATACAGACCGTAAGGAAGCCGGAACAGCGGTGATTGCCGCCTGTGCAGGGTTAAAAGCAGTTAAGAGCGCAGGACAGATCGGGGAATTTCAGGGATTTGCTTTAATGGCAAACTTTGACAGCTTCAATCAGAAATATATTCTGACAATTAAACGACAGTGCAGTTATCCTATTGAGATAGGAAAAGACCCTCTTGGCAACCTACAGCGCATCAGCAACGCTTTGGCAGGGATTGAAAAGAAACTGGCAGATTCAGAACAAAAAATGGAAAACCTGCAGCAACAGTTAGCCATTGCACAGGAGGAAGTACAAAAACCTTTTCCAAAAGAAGAAGAACTGGTGAAAAAAATGGAGCGGCTGACAGAGTTAAATGCGCTTTTGAATATGGATGAGAAGGGACCAACAGAGGTGCTTGGTATGGATGGAGCCGACGATATAACCCAGGTGGCTGATTGTCCGAGGAAAGCCGTTACAATGGCAGGGAGGGTATCCGAAGCATCCCACATAGCAGACAGTGGCCATAAGCCGTCTGTTTTGGGCAGGCTTGGACAGGCAAAAGAGCGGCTTGAAAAATATCAGAACAATAAACAAAAGACAATGCGGACGAAAGAAGCAGAACTTGGATAAGCCTAAAATCCCGTCATGGCGGACAGCCAGTGGCGGGATTTTTGAAATAGGGAAAGTCTTATGCTGCAAAAGAAGCAGGCAATTTGAAGGAGGGAATTATATATGGCGGGCAAACATGACCAGCAGATGAAGGATATAACGGAGAAACTGGAAAAGGGTGTGAAAGAGCTGTTTACTTCGGAGATGTACACAGACTATCTAAAAGCGATGTCACAGTTCCATAATTACAGCTTTAACAATACGGTACTGATTGCTATGCAGAAACCGGATGCCACTCTGGTAGCAGGATACCAGGCATGGCAGAAAAAATTTAACCGACATGTAAAACGTGGGGAAAAGGCAATCCAGATTATTGCACCAGTGCCAATACGAGAAAAGCAGGAGATGGAAAAGATTGATCCGGTGACACAAGAGCCGGTTCTGCGTCCGGATGGGCAGCAGGAAACAGAAGAATTGGAAGTGGTGATTCCACGTTTTCGTATCACAAGTGTATTTGATGTATCACAGACAGATGGAGATCCACTGCCAGAACTAGCCACACCGGAGTTAATGGGAAGTGTAGAAAACTTTGCCCAATTTATGAAAGCGATTGAGGCAGTTTCTCCGGTGCCTGTCCGGTTCGATGAAATTGAAAGTGAGGCAAAGGGCTATTATGACAATGAGAAAAAAGAAATTGTGATCCGGGAAGGCATGAGTGAAAGCCAGACCATGAAAACGGCTGTCCATGAAGTCACCCATGCAAAACTCCATGACCGGGAGCTTATGGAAGAATTAGGGGAGAAAAAGGGGCAAATGACCCGTGAAGTTGAGGCTGAGAGTGTGGCTTACACTGTCTGCCAGTATTTTGGTCTGGATACTTCCGATTACTCCTTTCCCTATATTGCAGGATGGAGCAGCAGCATAGATATGAAAGAACTGCGTCTGTCAATGGATACCATCCGGAAAACGGCAGGGGAATTTATAGAACATATGACGAAGGTTCTGCAGGAGCTGATGCAAAACCAACCGGAAAAAGAACATTTGGAAGAAAATGATTTGATACTCGTAACATCTTTTCCGTCCACTGGTTTCACCACGTATTTTATTGTTGAAAACATGGAGAAGGGTGAGCTGTTGGTGCAATTAAAATCCTATCATGAATTATATTCACAAAGCAATGAAATGACAGTGGAGACATTTCTGGATGGGCAAGGAGTAAGGCTGTATCCCTGGCATGATACAGGCAGTTTGACTGTGGAATATCCAGTAAATTTTTATGATGTGGCATACGATTATGATGCCGGGGGTTCTGACGTATCAACGCTTTCTACAATGAAACAGGCAGAATTGTTAATACACCGTGCAGAGTATGGCAGAACGATATTTAGTGATGAAGATCGGAACCTGATTGTGAATTATGCCTTTAAGTTTGATGATATCAAGGAAACAAAGGCATTAATCGAAGATTTGAAAGATGTGATAGAGAACGATGGTATACGGGAAGCCTACCAGATACGGCAGGAAGCACAGGAACAAATTGATGCCTTACCGGATGGCATGATAGGGTTATCTGAAATGCATCAATTTGGCTACTACGATGAAGCAGTGCTGCCACTTACGGCAGAGCGGGCTGTGGAACTGCATCAGGCAGGAGAACACATATACAGCCTTCATAAAGATGGTAGCCGTACTCTAATGAATACGGAAGAGGATATCCTGGCAGATGGCGGGATGTTCGGTATAGAAACAAGAGCCTGGGAAAGTTACCGGATAATGGAAGCTGTAAGTAAAGAAAAAGAAGTAGAAAGTGACAATAAAATGTATCAGGAATCCGAACATGGACAGGAAAATTTGCTTTTTAATGGTACTGGGAATCGTTATGGAATTTATCAGTTGAAAGGTGACAGCGGAAATGAGTATCGCTTTATGAATTTTGAGTTCGTCAGAGAGCATGGCATGGAGGTGAAAGGTACAGATTATCAATTCATATATGGTGATGTCCTGTCAGATCAGGAATCGTTAGATTCTCTGTTTTATAAATTTAATGTAAACCATCCGGAAGATTTCGTGGGGCATTCTTTATCTGTTAGTGATGTGATTGTGACGAGAAAGGATGGAGAAGTAAAATCATACTATGTGGACAGCTTTGGATTTGAGGAACTTCCAGATTTTGTCCGGGAGAGAGAATTAGAATTGGGCATTGCATCAGAACAAGTTATTACACAAGAGACAAAAAGCTATCCGCCTGTTTATATGCATCCGCTTACTTATGCAATGGAACATAGTGCAGTCGATGAGTATCTGGATTCCAGAAAACTGAATCTGGATTGTAAAAAGGCAATCGAGAGTGCCATACGGGAACATTTTGACGGTATGCATCTTGAACATAGTGCCGCTGTTCCGGTTCTTGAAAAGTATGGGGCAGAACGTGTCACATTCATTCTTGCTAATACCATACAACAGAATATGAGTGATGGGCGTTTTTCCAGAGAAAATAAGGCATGGGCAGAGGGGGTTGTCATACCGGAAAATATCAGCAGGGGAATCAATATAAATGCAGATTATATTGTGGACAGCCATCCGGCAGTGCTGGACGGCTTTATAGGTCTTGCCAGGTCGGGGATACAGGAACAGTTCTTGAAGCCCATGCAGAACAATATCCTGGAGACAGAATCAGCGAGCCAGGATGACGAGCGAGCCTATCAAATAGAGGACAGATACTTATTTATACAGACAACGGAGGATGGGTATGATTATACCTATTATGACGAGGATTTTCGTGAATTGGATGGTGGAATCCTTGATAATTCAAAGTTGTCCTTCCAGGAGGCTTTAGAGGATGTTTTGGAGGATGAGGGCTTTTATTTGGAACAATGCCGGGAAGTGGATATATCATACCTGCAGGAAAAAATACAAGAAACCGAGCAGGCAGATTTCCGGAAGCTGAAAGAGATGGCGGACAGAACTGCTTCTGATATGGAAGCGGAGCGAAAAAAAATCCCCCTGATTTCAGACAGGACAGCACCAGAAGCATCCTTAAATGGACAAACCCCTGCCGGGATTGAGGAAACTGTGCTTTGCTATGCCCAGGCAGAGATTGATGCTTTGGGCTTAACGGATGAGGTTGAAATACTAGGGGCAAGGGTGTATGGGAGCCGCACCAGAACTGGGCTTTATACGGAAAATTCGGATATTGACGTTGTGCTATCATACAGTGGTGGAATACGCGAAGATGATTTTTTTAGCAGGCTGCATGAAGATGGACTTAAGATAGCAGGGTTGCCGGTTGATATCAACCCTATATCCCTGGAAAAGACCGGAACACTGGAAGAGTATCTGACTGATGCGGAAAAATATTTGGATATGCAGGAAATGCGAAATCTGACAACTGATATTATAAGGTTTGGCATGGACTATGGGGAAGATTTATTGGATTTCTGGAATGGAGAAGCTGAATTTGAGCCAGAACCAATATACCAGGCTCACGACATTATTTATAATGCCCTTGCCAGAAAGGATACGGATCAATATGTCAGTCATTTGGAATCTCTGATTCATGAACATAAGGCAGATGAACCAATCGTGAAAGATGCGGCTGACTTGCTAGGACGGATAACGGGAAAAATGGTAGTTATCCTGCCAGACCCTGAGATTTCTTTCTACGTGGCAGAGTGTATGGAGTTTCCTATTTTGGGGGATTATCATGAAAATCTGACATTTCAAGAGGCTGTGAAGTTATATGAGAAAATTCCGGCAGAGCGGATAAACGGAATTAAAGGAATCGGTTTCTGCCTAAAGGACGGCAGCATTTATGATGGTAATTTTGACCTGATGGTTGGTGGAAAAATAAGTAAGGATATTATTAATGATATTCCCCATTACAGGGAAAGCCATTTAGTTCAGAAAGCCATAGCGGATATGGAGGCTGTACTATCCGGGTGGGAAAATGTACAGGAAGAACAGTCTGCAAAAGAGCCGGAGAAACTGTATATTCAGGAGAAAGAGGAAGAAACAACGGGAAAAGTATTAGAACTGGATAAAGGTGAACCAGAAGTTATGAGTAAAAAGCAGTCTGTATTAAGTGCGCTTCGGAAGCGTAAGGAAAAGCTAAAGGCACAGGAACAACCAAAGCAGGAGCAGACTTCACAGGCACACAAGAAAGGGGAAGCAGAATTATGATGGAGATATTTGAACAGGATGAATATTACATAATGGAGATGTTTCAAAAAGAGAATCGCCAGCAGACAATAAGCGCAATAAAGAATGTATTGTCATACTTGACTGAGGATGAAGAAATGTTTTCCTTGGTAGATGGCACTTTGCAGAAATTAAAGCGTATATCAGACCAGGAGTTTCAGCAGTTAGATTTAGAAATATATGAGGAGGAGCCAATGAGGGAAACATGGACATAAATCAATTTGCAGTCTATCAGATGAAGAATATTCCTCAGACAAGACAAATGCGCTTTCGTGCTTATGAAACTCTGCAAAAAAGTGGGGTTCAAGTACGCTATGAACATTATGAACTGGTCTATATCAGCAGGATGCAGCGTGAGGACACGCCAGGGAGCATAAGGTTACGCCTAAAACAGAAACTGCCAAAAAACTTTAGAGGTCATTCCATCAGCGTCAGCGATGTGCTTGTGTTAAACCATGAGGGAGAGGTAACCGCTTATTATGTTGAAAAAGAGGGATTTAAAGTCATTACCGGGTTTATCCGTAATGGTTCTTCAGGAGCGCTTCTAAACTTTGAAACTACAAACTTTCATATTGAGGGAAAAGCAGGAAGCTGGCTTGTTCTGGATACGATCATTATTGAGGGCAGGGAATTTTTCCTCATGGAACATGAAAGTTATGGGGCAGATGCCGCTTATGTGGTCTTGGATGCGGATGGCAAAGTCGTGGCAGACGATAACCGGAATGGATTTGATGATTATACGAAACAGCAATTAAAAGACTATGTGCATCCACAGGAGCCAATACCAGTTCCACCAATCCCCGCTCAGAAACCATCTCTTGAAAATTGGCAAAAATATATGGAAAACGGTGAATATCTGCGGAGTGCAGAAATGAGTGAGGAGCAGAATTATAATATGATAGACGGTCGGAATAATAATACCGCACCGAAAAAGGAAAGGAGTTCTGTACTTGCAAAGCTGCACCAAAAGCAAAGGGAGATAGCAAAACGGAGTAATCAGCCAATACCTGACAGGTCAGTGGCGGAGGATATGGAACGTAGAAAAGAGTAAAAAAACAGGAAGGTGTGTGCTTTAAATAAGCAGCATCTTCCTGTTTTTATTAGGATAAACGGTAACGGGTAATGTCTTTCCAGTTTGGAGGAAACCCCATCCGCTCAAGTAATTCAGAATCATCCATATGTGTCAGGCTCGTTGAGGCATTATCTATCAGCCTTGATAATTTCTTTTTAAAAGCCAGAAAATCTTTAGCCGGGATCAGATAACGGAAAGCTATTACAACCGCAAAAAGGTCTTTTTTTCCGTATTGATATTGGATTCCCTTCATAGGTATGGACAATTTTTTGTGTAACGGCAAATCAGAAATGTTGTCCATTGTCCGGTATGTAAAAAGCCGTTCCCCATGAGCGCATACATTCCTGAATTTAGTTAAGACAGACAGGAACTGCTCCATTTGCCGTTGGTTGATGCTCCCAAAATTCTTACATATTTTGGATTGAAGAGACTGTGGGAAAACCTGGTACATTTTTGATAGGTTCCCAAAAGTCAGTACATTGATCAGTACCCAAAGAGGAATATTCCCATATGTATTCCGATAATAGTTAATATAAACGTAATCAGTAGTTGTTACTGCCCGCTGCAGAGTGGAAATCAGCCTTAATACTGTTTTGTACGTGCGGCGGGTGTTGTTGAAATTATTTATATCCAGGTAGGCACTTTGCGATTCCCCGTATTTCTCACAAAAGTAATAAGACATGAGGGAACGCAGGTGACGCTCTATCTGCAGCAGATATTTGAAAAACAGTTCCCTTAACTCTGAATCAAATTCATAGAGAGCAACTATTTCTTCAAAAGTAGTACCCTCTTTATATTTCTTTGTCAGAGGCATACGAAATAAATGTTTGTATCCGCCCATCAAAGGGAAATACCCAATCCGTTTTAAAACATCTTCGGCGTATGCTTTGTCCGAGATAATCAAATGCTTTTCTTTCTGTAGCCATTCAACCTGCTCTGAAAAGGTTGAAAATATCTTTTGCTGTGCCATACTGTTTTCTCCTTAATAAAAAAAGGGGAGAGACTCGAAAGTTCTCCCCCGGTCACGGGCTTCGCAAGTTTCCGCAACACGATCACTGAACTCAATATAGCAAAACTTCATAGAAATGTCAATAGGCGTCCAAAACCCCGATGCCCATAAAATCCTACGGTTACTATATGGTTCAGTAATATTATATGAAAAATATGGGTAATCATTCGTCCTCAAATATTGTTTCATTCATCTCAGGAAAGTCTAATAATTGAGAAACTGTCATTCCCAGACCGAGAGCCAGCTTGTGCAGGGTTTTCAGTTTGGGATTTTTTGTTTTGCCTGACATGATATTTTCAACGGTAGACTGCGTGATGCCGGATAAAGTGGCGAGTTTATTTATAGTGATATTTTTTTCTTCACATAATCTGGTAAGCCTTAAAATAATGACATCGGAATAGGTCATGGAGAACCTCCTTATGGTATGTTTGTATTATTCATCATCAAATGCAGTAAAATTCATTTCTGGAAAATCTAGTAATTCAGATACCGTCATTTCCAGCCCGACTGCCAATTTATGCAGGGTTTTTAATTTTGGATTTCTGGTCTTGCCTTTCATTAGGTTATCCACGGTTGATTGGGTAATGCCGGATAGAGTGGCAAGTTTATTGACCGTAATTCCTCTTTCCTTACATAGCTGCGTAAGGCGTTTAATAATCGCATCAGAATAAGTCATGATTTTCTCCTTAACTTTGTACGGTTAATACGAGTATAGGTTTTTTTGAAAAACAAGGTTAATGGTGTACGGTTGACTCGCAAAGTAAAACATGATAAATTAACGGCATACCGTTATGAAGAGGGAGGATTTGCTATGAAGATAGTAAGGGGAAAGTACCGGATATGGTGTGTAGCGTTGTTTTTTGTTATGCTTATATTTTTGCTTAAATTTTCTGAAAAGCCTAAAAATGTGAATAAAGAAATGTTGGGAGTGCCGGATGCAGTCAGCAGTACATCCACCAATCAAGATCATCATTTGACTGTGGTTGCAAATAGTGACACAATTCCAGATAAAGAAGCCTTTGCCAGAAAAGTTATTCATATGTGCCAGGACAATGCATTTCATTCTATTATGTTTTCTACTGATGTGAATGGGTATCCGAGGAGACTGGAGATTAACGTATACTTATGGGAAGATGACATTCGTGAGAAGGAGCCTGTCTGCCATATTCGATATGCACCACTGGAATATAACGATGAATATGATATAAAAAATGACCAGGAGCAATTTCATCTGTATTTGGATGATAAAGAAATAGAGTTTTACTAAAAGACAGAACCAGAGCTATCCATAAAGGAAATGCTCTGGTTCTGTTTGGTTCTTACGATATATCCGGGCGCTTTTGTTTCTGCGCCGAATGTATTTGTGAGTCTCCTAAGATTGTGTGAATGTTAGAAGATACGGTACTTAATTCTTTCTGGATGTCACGACAGTTGTGGTATCTTTCCTGTTGTTCATGCTGCAATTTAAGCAGGTCTTGTTTCTTCGCTTTTAATAATTTCATTGAGGGCAGCTTATCATTGCCGGATTTGTCTTTCAGGTATTTCAAGGCTGTTTTATAAAGTGTAAGTTCAGTGGAATGTTCCTGCTGGAATTTTCCCTTATTTTTGCTTTCACAAAATTGAGAATAGATAGACTTATGAGCCAGGTATTGCCCAGTATAGTGGATTTGTTCGTTTATATCCCTGAGTGCATTGCCGGTATCCTTTAATTCTTTTCTTAAAGCAACAGTATCTTCTTTTGCTTTGACCAGCGCAGCGTCAAGGGATTCTAAAGTATCAAAGCCATGTTCCTGGATATAGGCAACTGTCCTGGCCATTTCTTTCAAATTGGAAAGTTTAACCTTTCTTGCATAGGCTTTGTTTTGCTGCGCTTTCATACATTGCTGCAGATCTATTATAAGGCGTAAATCTGCTTTCATAAAAATCTGGTTTTCCGGACGGGCAGCATTTTCCCTGAACATATTCAGAAGATGGGATTTTTCGTATTGTGTTCCCAGGCTTTTGCCTGTAATTGGTTTAGTTCGTTCCGGATGGAGATAACTAATTCTGCCACGGCTGATTTTTAAAGTAATGCTAAACTGCTCTAAAAGTATCTTCTGAAATTCTTCCAGACTGCAGGCAGATGCTGCAGCCTCTTCAATGGAGAGTCTTAAATATTCTTTCTGTGTCTGGAATTTTGTTTGCCGTGGTAATATATTGTCTGCCTGCATTACTTTGTTACGTTCATCCATCTGTTTTTGTCCACGGCGGTTTGCATGGTATTCCTGTTCTGTGATTTTCTTCTTTGCCGGGGAAAGTAAATCAACCTGATGAAGTTTTTCTCGCTGGCACATATCCATAACGGACTGCTTTAAGTAATTCAGGTAGTTATTTGTCAGGTGATGTTTATTGCCGGCACGGGAATCACAAGGACGTTCCATGAACACCTGATGCTCCACATCGAATTTACGCAGACTGTTAATTACAATATGCACATGAATATTGCCGCTTTCGTTGTAACCGTCTGTGTGGGTACAGACAAGAGCCTGGTGTCCGGGAAAATTCTGCTTTGCATATTCCAGCCCTAACTTTTGGGCACGTTCTCCCGTCAAACCATTATTTTCACAATCCTTTGGGTCAAAGCTGATAATGTAATGATGGGTTTTGATGTCATTGTAATTTTGGTTTTTGCGGTACTGGTTATTCAGTTCCTTGCACTCCGTATCAAATGTGAAAGGATCACAGTTGATTCCGTCCATATAATATTCTTCACGCAGCATCATTTTACCATTTGCATCTAAAATGGGTTTTCCAGTAAATTCGTCATGCTGAAACAGGAGATATCGTTGCGGTTCTCCATAATCTGCATTTTTACTTGCTATGTGTTTCAGAATTGCCATGAAAATCCCCCGCCATCTTTAAGACGATAAATTTCATCTCATAAATTTCTACAATGCATTGGTTGATTGCTTTCCGCATTTCCTGGGAATGAATACCGCCAGTATTAAAGTGGCGGGCAATCTGATTCAAATTGCTGCCTATTTTGCCAAATTCACCAATCAGTTTTTTAAGTTCCGGCACATCTGCCACAACCTCATATTTTATAGAGATACGTTTATTCATCAGTGACTTCCGGGCATATTCGGCAACCGGAAGATTTGCGAGTTTTGCATTTTCTGATATGATTGCGTATTCTGTCTCATTGAGACGGAGCATGATATTGTGCCGGCGTTTCAATTCTTTCTCTTTTTTTGGTCTTGCCATGACCTTTTCCTTTCCCGTGGCGGTAACTGCCACGCTGCGACTATGTAATAGGAGCCAATACCGTACAGTTATAAGTGTGCGGCTGCCGAGGGTATGGGGAAACGGAATCCCCATCAAGATTGACCAGTAAGCAAAGTTCACGAAGTGAGTTTTGAGTTACTTGGGCGAATCTTGCTCTGAAAGAGTAGAACGGCTTCTATTAATAGAAGCCGTTTTATTCTTCAGCTTGGGAAAGAAATAATTAATGTATTTGTTTTGTGAGAATAGTAATGAAGCAGAATAGAAGTGTGACTAAATTTCCCTATGGCCCTTCTACGATTGACTGGTTTAATGGGCAATGGCACTGAGAGAACAGAGAAAACCATTCAATTGCTAGCACAGTTATCCTTTTTAAGTCCCTTTTTTGCCGGAAAATTGGTATGTGATAAATAAGTTGGATATGTTATACTAAAAAACAGGCAACGAATTTATTATGTTGTTGGTAATGGCAGGTATGTTATTTTATATAGAATACAGGATGGGAAGAGTGAAAGATATGACTACAATCCGTGAGGTGGCAAAGAAGGCTAATGCAGGAATCGGAACAGTATCCAGGGCTTTAAATGGAACAGGATATGTGGCAGAAACTAAAAAAAGAGAAATTCTTTCAGCGGCAGAAGAATTAGGTTATAAAATTCCCGAAAGGAAAAGAAAGAATAACATATTAACAGAAAAAATAATTGGTGTTATTGTGCCGGATATTTCAATGCCTTTTTATGGAAATTTCGTAAAATATGTGGAGATAGAGCTTGCAAAGACGGGATATAAGACATTAATATGTAATACATTAGGGATACAAGGACGTGTTTTGGAGGTTATAGAGCTGGCAGAAAAGGGAATCATTCAGGGAATTATTATGAATGCTGATGTTTCGCCAGAGGAATTGAAGCGTTTAGAAAAATTGCCTGTTATAAGTTTTGAACGTTTACTTGGTGAGATAATTCCTTTCGTGGCATCAGAGCATAAACAAGGTGGAAGGAAAGCTGGCGAAATATTATATAAAAATCGTTGTATGAATGTACTTATTATAACAGCAAAACATATAACAAGGGTGTATGCAGATTACCGAATAGAGGAATGTAGAAAATATTTGGAAAAACGAGGGGTAAATGTTACTGTGGCAGAGTATCCGGCAGCGAATGTATCTTTGCTAGTAGTAGAAGAAGTTGTAAAGCAATATATGGAATTGTATTATGGTGTAGATGGGGTTTTTGCAGATGATATAACAGCGTATTGTTATCTGGAAAATGCAAGGCAATTAAATATAGATGTGCCTCGAAATCTTAAAATTGTTGGATATGATGGAAATGATATTTTAAAATTAAGTATACCTAAAATCACAACAATAAAGCAGGATGTGGCACAGATTGCAAGAACTTGTGCAGAACTGATTCAGAAAAGAACTACTGGAGAAAAAGTTGAAAAAAAATATTTTATCCCTGTAAAAGTTGAAAAAGGTGGAACAACAAAATAATGTTCCATCTTTTTTTTATGCACATTTATTAGAAAAATACAAGAGTGTTGTCGTAAATGCTGAAATAAATGCAAATATATTGCAATGATAATGTCGGATGTGTATACTCAAAATATGGAACAGAACTAATCTTCAAAAGAAAATAATGGAACAATGTGGAACAGGAGGCGATACGAATTACACGTGTGAATAGATAAGGAATTCAGTAATCAAAGTAAGTGGGAGACTGATTCTAATAATAGAACATGAAAAGTGAGGAATGTAATAAAGATGAACCGTTTATATGAAACCAGCATTTTGTCAAATACAAAAATAAAATATGGAGTACCAGATGACACATTACTAATTCATCGAGATGTCAATCAATTTTTTCCAGAGACTTATGAAATCCTAGAAGATGGCAGAGTTAATTTTTGTCTGTATTATCCCAAGGCATCTAAAGTTGAGATGAAGACAATTTTTGGATGTGATTTCAAATTAAACAAAGAGGGGGAATTTTTTAAGGGGGCATATGATATTGGAAAAGGATTGGTTGGAGTATCCCTGTTTGTAGATGAAAATGAAACAATTTCTCCGTATCTACCAATCGGTTATTCTGGCAACAGGGCTCTAAATTATATAGATATCCCAGATGGGGAGCTTGTACTATCAGAGAATATTGTGCGGCGGGGTACATTGAATATAGAGTATATTAATAGCGATGTGACAAATCGGCAGGAAAGGATCGCGGTGTATTTGCCACCAACGTATTTGGCAGAAGAAGAAAAAAGATTCCCTGTTCTCTATCTTCAGCATGGTCATGGGGAAAATGAACTTGTCTGGTATCATCAGGGAAAAGTAAATTTTATATATGATGAATTAATTGCAAAGGGGAAAGCCGTTCCATCTATTGTTGTTATGTGCAATGGTATGTACTATGACGAAAATGAAAAGGGGATAGATTTAATTATTTCAAAATTTGGACAGTTTTTACTGAAGGAAGTGATTCCATATATTGATTCAAATTACAGGACAATAGCTGATAAGAAACAGCGTGCTATGGCTGGGCTGTCTATGGGGAGTTTACAGACTTCTATGATTACTATGACACATTCAGATATGTTTGATTATGTTGGTGTGTTCAGTGGGTTTGTACAGGATTTACTTACCGGAACAACTGAACACATAAAGGAAGAGAACTTAAAAGCATTTATGCAAAACAACAAATTATTTTTCAGGGCAATAGGAGACAAGGATATTTACCTCGAACATTTCAAAAGTGACGATGAACTTCTTACAAAATATGAAATACCTTTTGTCAGGAAAATATATCAGGGTCGGCATGAATGGAATGTATGGCGCCATTGCTTGAATGATTTTGCACAGATGATCTTTAAGGGGGTTTAGGATGGCAGCATTAGTTATTGTGATTATAGCGGCAATTCTTTTGTACACCATACTATCATATATGTTAGCCAGGTTTTGCGGAATGCTTCTTTTTGAGCCACCACAGAAATTTCGTCCAACTAGGGAGCAGATAGTCGCTAATTTAGTAAGAGAATTCGCGAGTAAGCATACGATGTATTCGGGAGCAGATTATGACGCTTTTGAAAGTTGGGAGAAAGAGGAATTTGTACTTGACAATTATGGAACAGGTATCCCGGCTCAGTTTCATCCGGTGCAAAATGCGAAAGCATGTGCAATTATGGCACATGGATTTGGACAGAACAGATATCAATCAGTAGCTTATGCTGAAATATTCCGAAAAATGGGGATGGATGTTTTACTTTTTGATGAAAGGTGTTTTGGAGTAAGTCAGGCGGAACATGGCGGTTTTAGTGAGTTGGAAGCAAAAGATATTGTAGCTTTAATTGAATGGATAAAGAAGAAAAGAGGCGATGATTCTAAGATTATTGTTCATGGTGTCTCAATGGGGGCCATGAGCGGGATGAATGCATTGGCACTGACTGATAAAATTGATTATCTAATAGAGGACTGTGGACCGGCAAGGGCATTAGAGGGGGCGTTATATGTCCTTCACAGTATGATGCCTATTCCAAATCCGTTCATGAAAAGGGGAATACTACAAAAGGCACATAAACTAGGCTTACATATTGAAAATACAAATCCCGTTGAAAGCGTCGGGAATTCAGATGTCCCGATTTGCATCATCCACGGTGATGCGGATACAGCAGTTCCGGTAGCTGATGCGGAAGAAATTTATGCGGCTTGTAGGAATTCAAAATCCAGATTGGAGATATTTCCGGGAAGAGAACATGCATATAGTATTTGTGACTATGAAAGATATGAAAGCATTATCAAGGAATTTTTGAAAGATGTTTAAACAAACCATCTATAAAAACAGTGGAAAGAAAAGAGGATTATAAAATGAAATTATTTACGAATTCGCTCGAACCAGATACAAGTCTTGGTGTCATCGAAAGAGGGGCATATATGTTTGGAAATGTGGGAACCGCATTGGTTAATACAATTGTTGCCACTTTCCTGATGTTCTTTTATACAGATGTAATGGTGTTAAATCCTGCCATTATTGGTACTATTTTATTAGTGTCACGTGTGTTTGACGGTGTTACAGATCTTATAATGGGGATGATTGTTGACAGGACATTTACAAAATATGGCAGGGCACGAGTATGGATTTTGAGAACGTGTATTCCATTTGCAATTAGTGGAATATTGCTTGTATGTGTACCGGGTAGTGCAACCGAAGTAATTCAATATGTGTATGTATTTTTAACATATAATTTATTCAATACAATTTTTCTTACTGCGCTTTATGTGCCATATAATACAATGACCTGTAATATGACAACGAAGCCATATGAAAGAGGGCTTTTAGGCGTATTTGTAATGGTTGGTGCTACACTTGGCACTTTGATAGTACAATCAACAGTAATTAAAGCGACTGCTGCATTAGGCGGAGATCAACGTGCGTGGCAGATCGTAGTCAGTATATATGCAGTACTGGGATTATGTTTACATTTGGTATGTTTTTTGCTAACGAAAGAGCGTACTTTATCTGATATTAATCCGGGAGAAAAACATAAGGTAGACATAAAAACTGAGTTTAAGTCCGTTTTAATGAATCGATATTGGTTAATAGCAATTGCTTTTAGCTTTGCAGCACTTATTTTTACAACGATAACTGGTTCATCAGGAATATATTATGCAAAAGCAGTTCTAGGGAATGAGGGAAGTTACGCTGTATTTATGAATGCAATGACAATTACACAGCTTGCAGTTTTATTTTTAGCATTCATTCCAATGAAAAAATTCGGAAAACGAAACACGGTGCTGATAGGTTCAATTATAATGCTAATAGCATGTGTTTTACAGATGATTGTGCCGTCTTCTTTAAACGTAATTACAGTATGCAGTGTTTTAAAAGGGATTGGTGGTGGTCTTGCGGGTGCTTGTCTGTATGGGATAGCTGCCGACACGATAGACTATGGCGAGTGGAAAACCGGATTTAAGGCAGAAGGGATTGGAATGGCTGCACTTACAATTGTAACTAAAATTTCCAATGGTCTTGCAGGTGCTTTAGTAGGGTGGATCATTAGTGCCGGAGGATATGATGCAACAGCAGTTCATCAGAGTGCATCAGCGATAAGTGCTGTCAATGTGGCATTTACAATTATTCCATTGATTGCAGTATTAGCTGCAAGTATACTTATGTACTTTTATAAATTAGATAAGATTTATCCACAAATTCAGAAAGAACTAATGGACAGAAAGAAAAATATAAACATTGCCAAAGGTGAAAACAATGAAAAACCGAGAGATAATTGAAAAGATTATTAAGTATCATCCAGCGTTGCCTGATTATTCTGGATGTGACACTTATAAATCTGGGTCACCGGAAGAAGAGTGTAAGGGAATAGCTGTAGCGCTTGTGCCTTCAGCCGAAGTAATTGAGAAAGCCCACAGGTGCGGTTGCAATCTTTTAATAACTCACGAACCCATATTTTATCAGACACCGGATTATTCTGAGTGGAGGGGTTCCTTTCAAAATACAGTCTATGAGGAAAAACAAAAGTTGCTGGAAGAATATCATATGACGGTCTGGAGAGATCATGACCATATGCATGCACACAAGCCGGACAGTATATTCTCAGGGGTTATTAAGCAATTGGGATGGAAAGAGCATCAAATAGAAGGCAAAATAAAATTACCGCTCACTTATAGGGTTGAGTTGCCAAAACCAACAACAGTCCGTAAGCTGAGCATGTACCTGGCAAATAGAATTGGCTTAAAGGGAACGAGATATATTGGAAAAGATGATGATGAGGTAAAGAGAATATTAATTGCCGCACACTTGTATCCAAATGCATTTTATATGGATGGGGTAGGGCATGATGGATTCTACCATGATTACTGTATGGATCTGATGCATGTGATGGAAACGGAAAAGATGGATGCGCTTATTCCAGGTGAAATCGTTGAGTGGACAATCCTTTCTTATATAAGAGATGCCTCTTTTTTAGGAAGAGGGAAATCCTGCTTTCCTATTGGTCATTTTTCTCTTGAAGAATTAGGTATGAAAGAGGCGACGAATTGGATACAGCAATTAGCAGGAACATCGTTAAAGGTTATATATATACCAACAGGTGAAGCATATTCATATCTTGTTCCATAGGATGAGTACGTAACAAGGCATGGGTTATGGTATGCCTTTTGGGGTATACCCTATAAGGTACATACAAAACTTGTATTATAAGGAGAGATAATTATGGATTATAGTAATATTCCGCATGGTGACATGCCAGGAGATGTGATTAAAATTGAAGAAAGCCATGTTAAAAAGGCGAATGTGATTATGCCTAAGTTGATGGAACATATTCGAGGTCTGAAAGAAGAGGGAAAAGAAAAAATTGTAGTTTCAGTATGTGGAGGATCTGGCGTAGGAAAATCGGAGACAGCATCACTTCTTTCATATATGCTTTGCAATGAAGGGCTGAAAAGCTATACCATGTCAGGAGACAATTATCCATATCGCATACCGTCGGAAAATGACAACGAACGGCTTAAGGTTTTTGAAAAGGGAGGAAGGGAAGCATTAGTTAATTACCTCGGTACAGATCAGGAGATTGATTTTAGAATGGTTAATCAGATTATTGATTCCTTTAAATCAGGAAAATCAAAAATAAAATTGAAGCGTATGGGGAGAAGTAAAGATGAACTGTGGTTTGAGGAAGTGGATTTTTCTGATACTTGTATTCTAATGCTGGAATGGACACATGGCAATAGCGATTATTTGACAGGAATAGATGTAGCAATCCTATTAAACAGTACCCCTAAGGAAACGCTAGATCATCGTAAAGCAAGAAATCGCGACGGTTCTGTAGACAGTCCATTTACTTCTATGGTATTGGAAATTGAGCAGGGAAAATTAAAAAGTCAGGCGCACAAAGCGAAAATTATAGTAACTAAATCAGGAAAAATTGTGCCTTATTCTACATATTTACAGATTATGGAATAGGGGATGGGTATTAAGATAGAAGGGAAGGCCAAAGATTATGAGTAAAAATGAAATTGTACAGATTTCAGAGGGGATTTATCAGATTAAATATTATTGGCTTGGACTGGCGGATGTGTATATGTATCTAATTATTGGTGGCGAAAAAGCATTGCTTATTGATACAGGTTTTTCAAACACTCATGCACGTGAATACGTACAAAGTGTAACGGAGTTGCCTGTGGAAGTAGTAAATACGCATGGACATTTTGACCATATCGGCGGTAATAGTGAGTTTGATAAAATTTATATGTCGAAAGAGGACTGGGAAACTGCAAAACTACACTCTGATTATGAGATATTAAAAGAAATGCTGAACCATTATGAAAAAGCAGTTCCTGCAATCAATACACTCTTTGGAAATGCAAAGATTAGGAAAGAGGCAGAACAAAGCATACATGTTAAGAAATTTAACCCACTGCCTTTGCCAGAGAAAGGGTATTTTGAACTGGGAAACCGCAAAGTTTTATACTTAAAAACACCGGGGCATACAATAGGGAGTATCTGCCTGTGGGATGAGCAGACAAAAACATTTTTTCCGGGGGATATGCTATGTGAAGAGGGAGTGCTGCTTGGTTTTGAACATTCTTCCAGTGTCAGTGGATACAGAGATTCTATCACTAAGATGCAAGTGTTTTACAAACAGCATGACGGTTATCAGATTTTACCATCTCATCATCAAGTGCCGGTTAAGGCGGACATTTTTGAACGGTATTTGGATTTGTGTGACAATATTATTTCGGGAAAATATAAAGGAATTTATGTAGATGATGGGCTTAGCCAAGGGATGTGTGTGAAAAAAAATGGGCTGCAGTTAGTATATAACAGAGTATAAAAGGGGGAAGATGATGGCGTGTAATGTTATTTTAAATGCTTATCCCGATAGTATCGGCGGAACTTTGCAAGATATAGCGGATATATTAAATAGAGAAGAATTTAAAGGAGTCTTTTCTACTTTCTATATATTGCCCAGCTTGTTTGTCTCAGATTTGGATAGGGGATTCTCGATTATTAGTTATGACTTAAATCCAGAACTTGCCACTAAAGAAGCGTTGAATATGATTAAGGACACAGGAATGACCCTGAAGCTGGATTTTGTATTAAATCACTTATCCATTCAGTCAAAACAGTTCCAGGACATTTTAAAGAATGGACAATTGTCCAAGTATAAGGATTTTTTTATAAACTGGAATACATTTTGGGCAGGTCATGGATCAATGACCAAGGATGGATACATTCAGCCAAATACAGATTTGATAAAAGATATGTTCTTTCGGAAACCAGGACTACCAATTCTTATGGTTCCCATGCCAGATGGTACAAAGATCCCTTACTGGAACACTTTTTATCAAGAAGTGGTTGATGAGGGGAGGCAATATCTGGGGCAAATGGATTTGAATATTAACTCACCGCTTGTGTGGGAATATTATGATGAGGTTCTTCATACTTTGGCGGATTATGGCGCTAAGATTATCAGATTGGATGCTTTCGCATATGCACCAAAGGAGGTGGGCGCAAAGAATTTTCTGAATGAGCCTGGAACGTGGGAATTATTAGAAAAGGTACAGGAAATGGCGGATAAATACCGTTTGCAGCTGCTGCCGGAAATACATGCGAGTTATGATGAAAAGACGTATAGGACTTTATCGGAAAAAGGCTATATGACGTATGATTTCTTTTTGCCTGGGCTGATTATCGATGCTTTGGAGAATAAAAGCGGTAATATGCTGGTTTCGTGGGCAGTGGAGCTGTGGCAAAATCAAATACAAACGGTAAATATGCTAGGGTGCCATGACGGGATTCCGCTTCTTGATTTGAAAGGAATGCTCCCAGATGAAAGAATTCAACAGTTGATAGACGTAGTAGTCAAGCGCGGTGGGTATGTAAAGAATCTTCATGGAAAAAAGAATATTTATTATCAAGTTAATGCCACTTATTATAGTGCGCTTGGAGAAGATGAAAAGAAGATGTTGCTTGCAAGGGCAATTCAAATGTTTATGCCAGGTACTCCTCAGGTCTGGTACCTGGATTTGTTTGCAGGGAAAAATGATTATGAAGCGGTTCGGCGGTCTGGTGAGGGCGGGCACAAAGAAATTAACAGAACAAATCTATCAATTGCCGAGATAACGAAACGTATTAAATTACCGATTGTTCAGAAACAAATAGAGTTACTCAGAATGCGGAATAACTGCAAAGCTTTTGCGGATGGTGCAGATTTTAAAGTGAAATGTGAAAAAAGTAAAATCTGGTTTTTATGGACGAATGGAAAGGAATCGGCCAAGTTAGAAGCTGATTTGAAAACATTAGAATACAAAATATCATTTTAAAGCAAGGGAGACAAAAATGGCATATATTAGTTTAAACTTCAAATCGAAAGAATTGGTAAGAGGAGTATCAGCAGAGGTAATATTACCTACTGACTGTATGGCAGGGATGGAAATACCAACACCTTATAAAACACTTTACTTTTTGCCGGGGTATGGAGCGGACAGCACTGAAATTTTACAATATTTAGAGTTAAGGAGCCAAAGTGAATTAAAAGGGATTGCGATTGTAATTGTCAATGGTGAAAATGCCTTTTATATAGATCAGCCAGACTATAACCTAAATTATAGTAAGTTTATAGGTGAGGAACTTATAGAGGTGACGAGAAAATTGCTTCCCCTGTCTCACAGGAGAGAGGATACATTTCTTGGCGGAATATCAATGGGAGGTTATGGGGCTTTATATAATGGAGCAAGATATCATGAAACTTTCTCAAAGGTTGTTGCACTTTCACCATGTGTAGATCCATATGATGTTATGGTTTGTAATCCGGTTTCTGGATTTTCAGAGAAACTTTTTAACAGATTATTTGGAAATAAAAGAATGTATGATAATTTGGGGTATAACCTTTTAGAACAGTACACGAGCAAGGAGTTCTGTCAAGATATATTCCTATTTTGTGGGAAAGATGATTTTATTGTTTATCAACAGGATAAAAAATTTGTGGAGGAATTGAGGAACAGCAAGGTGCCAGTTACATATATGGAAACGGAGGGAAATCATGATATCTATACGTGGAGTAAAGCACTAGATGCAGCATTTTCATATTTAATTGATATTCCGGAAGGAACAAGAAATTGCTTAAAGATATAGGAGTGAAATGAGTGGAATGTGGAGATGGAATATTTAGGAAAGGATATAAAAAAATTAGGATTTGGCTTTATGAGACTTCCTCAAAAGGAGGGAGTTATTGATATTGATCAGGTTAAGTCTATGGTTGATATGTATCTGGAAGCAGGGTTTACATACTTTGACACTGCGTGGGCGTATACGGGAAGTGAGGATGCTATTCGCCAGGCATTAGTAGAGCGTTATCCGAGAGAAAACTATCAATTAGCTACTAAGAATTCGGCTTGGATACAATGCAGGAATAGAGAAGATGCGATTAGGCAGTTTACTGAATCTTTGGAGCAGACCAGGGCAGGTTATTTTGATTTTTATCTGTTACATAATCTGGGAGAAGGAAGAACAAAATTCTTTGATGATTTTGATATGTGGGGATTTGTACAGGAGCAAAAGAAAGAGGGAAAAATTAAACATGTTGGATTTTCTTTTCACTCAACACCAAAAGAATTAGAGAAAATTTTAATTGAACATCCGGAAGTCGAATTTGTTCAGTTACAGATTAATTATGCAGATTGGGAAAGTCCGGCGGTACAGTCAAGGGAGTGCTACGAAATCGTCCGCAAATATAAAAAACCTATAGTTATTATGGAACCAGTGAAAGGTGGAATGCTTGCGACACCGCCAGCTATAGTTGAAGATATATTCAAAAAAGCTAATCCAGAGGCTTCAAATGCATCATGGGCCATTCGGTTTGCGGCAAGTTTGGAGGGGGTTATTACAGTTCTATCAGGAATGAGTAATATCGGGCAGATGAAGGATAACTTGTCTTATATGAAAGGCTTTCAACCGCTTTCTGTTAGGGAGAAAAGGATTCTGGAGGATGCACGTAGAGCATTGAATCAAATTCCGCTAATTCAATGCACAACATGTAATTATTGTGCAAAGGTCTGTCCAATGCATATTGGTATTTCAGGCTCTTTTACGGCCATGAATTATTTGACTTTGTTTAATGTAAGGGAAGCAGCTAAGAATCAGGAGCAGTGGTTAGTAGCCGGACATGGACTTAACAGTGCAGAAGAGTGCATCGAATGCGGTAAGTGTGAAAAGGTTTGCCCACAGCATATTGATATTAGGAACGAACTTAAGAAGATACGAGAAGCTTTGGGATAACCTCGGTATGTTTTAATTAATTGAGATAAAATAAAATGAGGTCTAGGGAGGGATATAGATAGAAGTACCCGAAATGTGAGATAACAATTTAAATTAGTTGTAAAATAGACAGACTTAGCTATTTTGGTCAGTTAGGTCTGTCTTTTCATATTTTTAAAAGAGGTTGTCATTTGCCTGGTATTTGGCAGTGCAATAATAGTTGCACCTAATATACTGCTTTCGTTGCATTCCAAGGAGAACCTTGAAAAAACAAAGGAGCAGTATATTTGCCTGAAAACTTAAGAAAAACTAAAAATATATTTGAAATTCAATATGGTGTTATAACTCTTGACGGAGTTATGACACTTTTTTTTGCGACAAAATTCAACAAAATAATATATGAACAATACAGGAAGGCAACAATCAGAGCACCGCCATACTTCGATTTGATTTTTTTGAAATTCAAATCGGAGGTAAAGAAAGATAGATTGCAATAAAACAGAAAAATTAGTTGAATTCAAACATTTTTTAAAAAGTTTTCTTCCAGACCCGAACATTCGGGTATTCCCATTCGGGACTAAGAGTGAAAGGGGAACAATAATTTCACTCATGCCTTTGTGGAACGGGAAGGAGGTGAACTCGATATGAGGGAATCCTCTTCCTATGATGAGATGACAGTACGGAATCAATTTGACCGGGTATGTAAGCTGGCTTTAGAGGGCGAAGCCGCAGATTATTGTCGGCATATGGTTTATAGACAGAATCACGAGGTGATGCTGTCAGAGCTGTCAGATAGTGAACTTGGCAAACTGTCCACAGTGGACGAATATGAGTTGGACAGCCAATGGTATAAGGTGCTTGGCTACGATATAGAAGTCAGAGACAGCCTGATTGCGGAGGCATTGGAGATACTTACTGAAAAACGGAGAAATGTAGTTTTATTGTCGTATTTCATGGATATGAGTGATGCGGAGATTGCCAGAAAAATGAAGCTGGTGCGCAGTACAGTCCATGAACACCGCAGACGTTCACTGGAACAATTAAAAGAAATTCTGGAGGGAAACGTAAATGAGAAACGGAAATAACCATACGTGTGAAAGCGGTTTGCTACCATTTCATATTATTAAGGCGGCATCCGAAGGAGATACGTTATCAATCAACGAAGTGCTTGACCACTATAAAGGATACATAGCAAACCTGTCTACCAGACGAATGTATGACGAATATGGGAATGTACATTACTGCGTGGATGAGACATTGCGGAGACGTTTGGAAACGAAGCTGATTACTAAGATATTGAAATTCAAGATTGTACGCTAAGTAACTGTGGACGGGATACCCTTTCTATCCGTCTATGGCTGTTGGCGTAATTTGCACCTTGACAAATGAATATTTATCCTGCAGGACATATGAAACAGTGGAGCCTTGCAACAGATACGCCATGACTGCCTGTGTGTGGAACTTTGCGACATCGTGTCGCAAAGTTTCCCACATTGTAAACGATGAAATGCTCTGTACGGCATTGAAGTAAAGGTACGAGCGGAATATATCTGGTTGCAGCCAGAGAATCGGGAACTCTGTGGCGATGATACTGCTTCTGATAATGATACTTCCGGAGGTAGCTGCTCCGGTCTGAAAAGATGGTGAGATACCAATGAGGCCATATTCCGAGGCTGTCTGCAGGATTATTTTTTTAAATAGCGAAAGGGTATTATTATGGAAGGAAAGAAATTATTGAGATATAGTATGCAGTTATCAATGTTAAAACAATTACTTTCATTAAAGTTAATCAACAATACAGAATACGCTATGATTGAGAAAAGACTAATGAAAGATTATGGTGTTATATCCAATATAACTGCTTGACGGAATACGTGTATTGCATTATAATGATAATATCAACACTACGAAAGGAACACAATAAAGAGGAGGGGATAAAGTGGAAATAGAAGTAATCAAAGCAAATGATCCATTTGACAGTTCCTCAAAGGGCAGAAAAATTGAACGCCTACGAGTAGCAGCATATTGTCGTGTAAGCACAGATGATGAAGATCAGATAAAAAGTTATAATTCTATGGTTACGTATTATACAGACTTAATAAAGAACAATAGGGAATGGATTTTTGCAGGCGTGTTTGCAGATAGAGCCATAACAGGAACTAAGACGGATAAGAGGGAAGAGTTCCAGAGATTGATTCAGGAATGTTTGTCGGGTAATATAGATATGGTTATTGCTAAGAGCATCCCACGATTTGCGAGAAATACGCTGGACACGTTGAAATATGTGAGGATGTTAAAAGAGAGAGGCATTGCAGTTTATTTTGAGGTCGAGAAAATTAATACCATGAAGGATGGGGAATTTTTGATGACCATATTAAGTTCAGTGGCACAGCAAGAAGTGGAAAATACTTCAGCATATGTAAAAAAAGGCTTAAAGATGAAAATGAAGCGTGGAGAGTTGGTTGGCTTTCAGGGATGTCTCGGATATGATTATGATGTGATAACCAAAACACTCTCAATCAACGAAGAAGGTGCAAAGGTGGTGCGCTATATATTTGATAGGTATGTAGCGGGCGCTGGAAGTACGATGATTGCCAGAGAACTGAATGAACAGGGGCATTTGACTATTAAGGGTAATTCTTGGGTATCATCAAGTGTTATGGGCATTATCAATAATGAGAAATACAAAGGGGATATTTTACTAGGTAAGACTTTTACCGTAGACCCGATTTCAAAACGAAGATTAGAAAACTTAGGTGAAGAGGACCGATTTTATATTCGTGATCACCATGAGCCTATCATATCAGAAGAAACATTTGCTAGAGCGCAGGAAATACGAAGTCGTAGAAATGGTAATCGAAAATCAGCAACCGTTGGAAAAAGAGAAAAATTCAGCAGACAGTTTGCATTTAGTTGTATGTTGGAATGTGGCTTCTGTGGAGCGAGCCTATCACGCAGGCGATGGCATAGCAGTTCAAAGTATAAGAAAACCATCTGGCAATGTGTAAAGTCTACTAAAGAAGGAAAGAGATTCTGCCCTGACAGTAAAGGGATTCCAGAGCAGGTTATAGAAGAAGCATTTGTCGAATCATATCGGATGTTATGTGTAGACAATAGAGATGTCTTGGAAGAATTTCTTAAAAGGATAGAGAGAACTTTAAATGAAAACTCTCTGGAAGATAAAATTGCAAAGCAACAAAAAAGTGTGGACAATATCCAGGCGAAGCGTAAAATGCTATTAGATAAGTTTTTGAATGGAGTTGTGACACAGGATATTTATGAAGAAACTGATGTGGGGCTGGAAAGAAAACTTTCTAATGCGAAAGCTCAACTTAAGATGCTTGAAGGAGAAATAATAGATGAAAATTCTTTACAACGGAGATTGTCAGATTTTAAAAAGGCATTATCAAAAAATGAAGTGCTGGAGGAGTTTGACAGAGGAATATTCGAGAGTATAATCGAAAAGGTTATAGTCGGCGGAATAGATGAAGATGGAAATAAAGATCCCTATATGTTAACTTTCATATATAAAACAGGAATGAAAAATGAAATTGGAAATGCCAAAGAGCGTTTTGGCAAGACGAATGGTGCGGTGGATAAAGCTAAAGAATTGTGTTCCCATATCACAAACGAGGTTAAGGAAGTGTGTTCCTTTGTTAGTGACAACACACGTTGAGACGGTTGTATTGATGTCAAAGGTTGAGAAGTAAGCACTTAAAAAGACTTGAAATAAAGGGATTTTCAAGATTCCAAAGAAAAATAAGAAATTCAAAAATCCCGTAGAACTGCCTAAAACCAAACATATCCACGGTTAAAATGCCTTAGGGTTGAGTTGACAGTATGAAAATGGGTAGGTTGTGGAGATAGGATTGTTGACAAGAAATTTAGGCTAATTATCATATGGATTATATACCAATATGATGATTAGCCTGAGAGGAGCAGAGATGGAGAAGAAGGTGAATTACATACCTGCAGTTCGTTCCTTCAGACAGAAGAAAGTTGGAATCTATTGCAGAGTAAGTACAAATGATACAGAACAACTGAATAGCCTTACAAACCAGATTTCTGCTCTTACCAGATTGGTATCTACCGTTGACGAGTGGAGATTGGTAGATTGCTATGTTGACATCGCATCAGCAAAGAAAAAATCACCAAGAGCAAATTTTGAGCGAATGCTTGAGGATTGTAAAAATAAAAAGCTTGATATTGTCATTACAAAAAGCGTTAGCCGTTTTGGAAGAGATACCGTTGACACATTAAAAGCTTTGAATTTGATGAAAGAATACGAAGTCCGAGTGATATTTGAACAAGAAAGCTTGGATACAAAAGATGTAGAAAGTTCGCTGATGATTTCTATTATCGAGTCTTTGGCTCAAGCGGAGAATGAAGCTCGAAGTGATAATATCAAGTGGGGCATCCGTCAAAGAGCAGCACAAGGAACATCAAAACTGTATGACCGTAAGAGTTATGGCTATGACCATGATAAAATTTGGTGTTAGTATATAACTATGGACACGGAAAGTTGAACATTCTATAATATAATAAAGGAGTGTTCAATCATGGCAAAAAATCAAAAATCCTATACCCCTGAATTCAAGCAGCAGATTGTAGATCTGGGTAGTGTCATAAATTTTGTGTCTTTGGTAATAAATGGTTCCAATCTGGTAAGAATTAAATATGAATATTCTTATCAGAGAGGAGCCTATTATTATGGCTATTGCAAAGGAGCAATTAAGACAAATT
>NZ_FBWL01000163.1 GCF_001517425.1 Clostridium sp. C105KSO13
TTGTCTGCTAACAGATGTCGTTGACCAACTCCACGAGGATTCTAAGAAGATAAATATTGTTGACCGCCTTTCCAGACATCTTGACAAAGGAGTTCCTGCAAAGGCAGCTGTATCCTATCTTCATGCGGTTAAAAAATGGGTTCCGGCGGAACCTGTTATTCACATTGATGACAGTGACGTTGTAAAACCAGATGGTTATAAATTTGAGGCTCTTGGAATTGTTCGGGATGGTTCCGAAAGCACATCCACTAAAAACGTTTACAAGAAAGGGTATCATGTCACAGAAGCCTGCGTCCTTACAAAAAGTAATCATCCAGTCAGTATCTTTTCCAGAATCCATTCCTCTTCTGAAAAAGGTTATAAATCCACAAATACCATCACTTTTGAAGCGATCCAGCAGGGCGCTGCTCTCTTTGGAAAAGCAACCTTTGCCATGGATCGTGGGTATGACGACAACAAGATGTTTCTCAAGCTTGATGAACTTGGACAGGACTACGTCATCCGCCTTAAGTCCAACCGCAAGCTTCTTTACCATAACAAATGGACTCCTGCAACCCAGCTTCGCAACCGCCGTAAAGGCAAGGTGAAAACCAGTGTTTTCTACAAAGGAAAAGACCATGATGCATACCTCTCCCATGTGAAGGTACAGATTACTGCATCAAGAAAAGATATTTATCTTGTGCTGGTTTATGGCATCACCGAACATCCAATGATGCTTGCCACCAATAAAAAAATTGAATCAAAAGAAGATGTTATCCGTGTAGCACGAACCTACTTTTCCAGATGGAAAATTGAAGAATATTTCCGTTGTAAAAAACAGATGTTCCAGTTTGAAAACTTCCGCGTACGGAAGCTTTGTGCAATCAATGCACTTAACTTTTATATCACCTTATGCATGGCGTTTCTGGCCTTGATCTCAATGGAAGAAGAGACAAATGCACTCAAGGTTTCAATCATAAAAACGGCAGATCCCATCAAGGAAAAAGTTTTCTTCTGCTATTACCGATTGGCAAAAGGCATCTCAGGCATACTGTCGTATGCGAAAGAGGGCGTCAGACTCTGGTTCCGGACAAAACGTCCGGCATACCGTCAACTTTGCTTTAAGCTGGTCGCTTAGATAGATAAAAGAATAATTCTCCTAAAGTCCGGTTCCGGCGGGGCTTATTTCAGTGCCTCTATTCACAATACTGTCCTTTCATTTTTTTCAAAAATAGGACAGATTGGTACTTTAGGAGAAGTTATCTCTTTTGAAATTACATTTTGCGGAAACTCAAGAAAAGTCTAATGTAACAAGTTTACCAAATAATGTTTCATAAAGTTCTTTAACTACGATACACTATAGCTTGCTATTTTTTTAAAAAGGGTGCTTGATAAATTAAGTACCCTAGTATATAATTCACTTATAAAGGTATTAGAAATTGGAATTTCTGATTGGCCTTAGTGTATTGAAACTATAAAGAATAGCATCTAAACTTTTTCAGGTGTGGATGCTATTTCTTTTTACTGTTATGATTGTCTATGTATTTGAAGATACCAACAGGAAGGAACGGATAAATGTGAAAATAGTATTTGTTATATTACATTACATGGCAATAAAAGAGACGGAACAATCTGTGGAATATATCAGAGCCAATCTGGATACTGCGGATTATCATATTGTAATTGTAGACAATGCTTCCAGTAATCATACAGGGGCAACGTTAAAAAAAAGCCATCAGGGGGAGCCGGACTTAACCGTGATTCTTAATCAGAAAAATGAAGGTTTTGCGGGGGGGAACAATGTGGGCTTTCGTTATGCAAAAAAGTTATGGGATCCTGAATATATTGTTTTGATGAATAATGACGTGTTTCTGACTGAGAAATCCCTGATAAAAAAAGTAGATAAAGAGTATGCTGAAAGTCATTTTGCTGTTTTGGGTCCAATGATTATGACAAAAGATGGACGATGCGATGTGAACCCACAGAAATCAGAATTTACTAATGCAGGGGATATTGAAAGAAAAATACATCATTACAAGAAAGATTTAAGGCGGTATAAATATTACTACGCACCCCTTTATTATATGTTGGCAGCGGTTAAAGGTGCGTTGGTTGGAAAACCGAAACAGCCGGAGCTGGCGTACTTAAAAAGACAAGAGAATATAAAGCTGCATGGATGCTTTCTCATTTTTTCAAAGGAATATATGAAAAGCTTTGATGGACTGGATGAAAGTACGTTTTTGTTCTGGGAAGAAGAGATTTTGTATAAACATATGATTTCAAATAGCAAAAAAATGGTCTATGATCCTGAAATTAAGATATTCCATATGGAAGATGCTGCCACTGATGTATTAAAAGCAAAGAAAAGAGAAAAAATGATTTTCATGTTGACCCATTATATAGACTCTCTGGAAAAATTAAAAGAGCTTTATGTGAAGTATGAAGAAGTCAATGAAAAGCAAAGGGAAAAAAATGCCTAAGATATCAATTATTGTTCCGGTATATAATATAAGAGAAGAATATTTGCGGAAGTGCATAGAAAGTCTCATATGCCAGTCTTTAGAGGAAATTGAAATTATTATAATCAATGATGGTTCAACGGATTCGTCGGGCATTATTTGTGATGAATATGGAGAAAAGGACAAACGTATAAAGGTGATTCACCAGGAGAACCAGGGAGTGGCTGTGGCAAGGAACACTGGGCTGGCAGCAGCCCAGGGTGAGTGGATCACTTTCGTAGATGCGGACGACTGGTGTGAATTTACTATGTGTGAGGAAATTCTGAACAGAGCCCTAAAACTGAATTCAGATATTCTGATATTTACGAATTATGCGATGAAAGCAGGCGGTATCACAGCTAGAAATCAGTTTTTTAAAAAGGATATTGATATATTTGATGATGAATTAAAGGATGAAGCTGAGTTAAAAACAATGGTGCGCTCCCATCCAAGTTTTTCATTCCAGCCTCCGGAGAATATGATGGGAGGAACCTGGTGTAAATTAATCAATCACGATTTCCTGAAAAGATCAGGAATTCTTTTTGAACCGAAGCTGGTACGTTCTCAAGATATTATCTTTTACCTGAATCTGTTTGAAAAGGCGGAAAAAATATCCTATTACGACCAACCACTGTATTACTACAGATATAGTCCCGAGTCCGTTTCCAAAAGATACAGGCCGGATGCTTATAAAATCTTTATGATTGTACTCCAAAAACAGCAAGAGTTTATCAGATTGTACCATAAATCTCTGCTGTTTGAGGAGGTCTTTGCAAAAGGGGCAATGGGTACTATAGGAACCTGTATGCGTACAGATTTTATGCATGAGAAGAATCAGGAGAGTTTTGGAAAGAAATGTAGGCGTCTTCGTCTGATGCTGGGACTGGAACCAATCAGGGGAGTATTAAAAGGTCCTGACTATAAAACACTGAGTACATTCCAAAAGGCGCAGAAGAGGCTATTAAAACACAATTTGATAGAGTTATATTTAATATTATTTAAGATAAACAGTATTGCTTTGAAACTTTTGAGAAAGAAAAAATAAAAGCGGTTTTTTGCTATACCGGATATGAATATTTGATGTGTAAACAAATAAGAAGATTGAAGCAGTTGTTGAGATATTAGATAGCTGCTTTAATCTTCTTCATTTTATTTATAAGTTTTCTGCCATATATTCACAGACCTTCTTCGCGGAATGCCCCGATTCCCGGTTTCCCAGATCCTCAAAATGCTTTCGCACGTTTGCTGCGTAAATGGTGCTGTCAAAATTCCGGATGTTGCCAATCAGCTCTTCCGTACTCTCCGCCAGTGGATAAGGCCAGGTATGGATGTCTGTATAGAATCCTCTGGACAGATCATAGTGATTCAGGTCCGTTGCAAACAAAAAGCAGGGTTTGCCCATCAGCGCAAAATCCCACATGGAAGAGGAGTAGTCGGTAATTAGGACATCGGATGCATATAATAATTCCTGCATATCGGGATATTCGGATGCATCAATATATTCTTTGGAACTGTCCAGCTGTTCCATAACAAAATAATGCATCCGAAAGAGAATCGACCAATTCCCGTCGAAACGCTGCACCAAGGCCTCTCTTATCCGGCTACAGTCAAAGAGGTACTCGGATGCCTTCTTAGATTCCCGATAAGTAGGGGCATACAGAAGTATATAATTTTCTGCCGGAATGTGATAGTAACTTTTAATCTTCTCATATAAATCATCTCTGTTCTGCCTGACCAGCATATCGTTTCTCGGCATACCATATGGGAGGACTTTTCCTGTATGATGAAAACTCTGCCGTAGTGTCATTTCGGTGAAAGCATTTGAACTTGAGAGATATATACACGGATTCTTTCGGGCAATTGCAGCTCGTTTCTGTTTCCCGGCAGTTTCCTTCTGATATGCAGCTCCAACCTTTTTGTAAGCTCCGCCTCCATGCCAGGTATTTATGAGTGTCTGCTGACGGGTGAGGGGAAACCAGGCAGGAATCTCGGAATTTGTAATAATGTATCTTGAAGTCATACAAATCCGGAGAAAAGAAAGGGAGTTATATCTGGTGACTTTTATACCCTTGCTTCCCAACCTCTTAAATTCATCCGGGTGGACAAATGCCCACACAATTTCAAAGTCTGGCATGTGCTCCTGCAGATATAACGAAATATACTTGGGGTTACAGGAATACTGCGCCCCAAAGTAACTGAAAAACACAACTCTTTTCCTATGAAATCTGCCGACGGACAGTATCTTTAAAACATGGCGGAGAACACCCGCCAGTATAGTTTCTAAACTATCAATCATTGAAAACAATCCTTTCTAGAATATTGATTCAACCTCTAATGAAAAAGTATAGCATGTATCAGACTGGAAAACAATAAGTGATAAATCTTCTTGAGTTTCCGCAGTTTTATCCACATAGACCTGAATTAAACCATGTCTTTATAAACAACTTTCAAAAAATGCCCCAAATATAAGGAATCTGATTCCTTTTTGATGTAAAATTAAGCTATCAAAGAAAAATCTTACTAAACAAAAAAGAAGGAGATTCCCTATGGCTAATTATACATCAAATACCTACACACTGAAACGAAAAATCTTAACTTTTACAAATAAAATTTCCAGGCATCTTGACAAAGGAGTTCCTGCAAAGGCAGCTGTATCCTATCTTCATGCGATTAAAAAATGGGTTCCGGCGGGGCTTATTTCAGTGCCTCTATTCACAATACTGTCCTTTCATTTTTTCCAAAAATAGGATAGATTGGTACTATAGAAGAAGTTATCTTTTTTGAAATTACATTTTGCGGAAACTCAAGAAACAAAAGGGGTGGAAAATATGTCGAAAAAGTGTTAGTATAGGAATGTTAAGTTAATTATTATATTATGAAAGTGATATGGAAAGATAAGATGGCAGTGAGATATATATACAGGTGTCTGGATAAGATAAAATATTTGTATAAAAAATATATAGACTTGGATAAGAAATGGGGAATTGTTTCCGGATGCCTGTTTCTTTTATTTTTGATATCTTGGAAATTACTTCCAAGGAATTTTTCTTCCTTTCAAGGGAACGTTTTATTTATGCTTCTCTTGAATTGTTTTATGTGTGTAACATTATTTGTGAGGATAAAACTTCCTGAACGCTATGACAGGATGTTCTGTTGGCTGTTGCTTGCATCCGCTCCGGCCCTGTGCCTTTTGAATACAGAGGAGGCTGCAGGCAATCCAATCCGAACAATGGCCTTCTTGATGGTAGTGTTGAATTATGCTCTTTATTTTCTTGTATTCCTTGTTCTGTATCTTCTGACAAACCGGATACGGATTTCAATTTGTCTTGGAATGAGTTCCTTTACAATTTATGCTTTAGCAAATAGTTTTATCACGGAATTTAGAGGCAATGGAATCCGCACGGCAGATATTTATGCATGGAAGACTGCACTTAATGTGTCAGGTGGATATTCTCTTGTATTAACATATCAGAGAGCCTGGGTTATTTTAACCGCATTTGCGGTGACCCTTTTAGGACTGCGGTGTGACTACCGGCAAAAAAGTGTAAAAAGGAGATTTCAGGCGACGGCCGTAACGCTTTGCTATCTTACAATTGTATATAATGTTTTCTGGAATGACGAGTTTATGGAAGTTAATGGGGTGAAACCTTACAAGTGGGAGTTGACCGAAAGTGCAAAAAAACACGGAGGCCTTCTTGATTTTGCAGCGGGAATTCCCAGTCTGAACATAGAGAAACCACCATCCTATTCTTCCGCCAAAGCTCAGGCATTGAAAGAGGAGGGAGCCGGACAGGATGACAGCGGGTTAAATATTCATACGGACTTAAATGGAAAGAAGCCGGATATTATAGTGATTATGAATGAAAGCTTTTCGGATTTGAGACAGGCAGGCAATTTTGATACGGATACAGAATATTTGGACTACTTTAACAGCCTGCAGGACAATGTGATTCGTGGATATGCCAGTGTGCCTGTGTTTGGGGGGTTGACTGCAAATACAGAATTTGAGTTTATGACGGGATTTTCCAATGTATTTTTTCCTGCTGGCATTATGCCTTACCAAAATTATGTGAAAAACAATACACCAAGTCTTCGGGACCAGCTTTTTTCACAGGGGTACTACAGTATCTTTATGCACCCGATGAGTTCCAATGGCTGGAACAGAAAAAATGTCTATCAGGCTCTGGGATTTGACGAAGCATATTATATTGAAGACTGGGAAAACCCGGAAATGCTTCGCGGCGCAGTGTCCGACAGCGGTGATTATAAAGACGTGATTTCCAGATATGAGAAGGCAAAACAAGAGAACGATAATGTATTTCTATTCAATGTCACAATGCAGAATCACGGAGGTTACGCCGATGGATCATATGAGAGTACTGTACATATTACAGATTTAGAGGGAGATTATCCTTTGACAGAGCAATATCTTAGTTTAATTCGGGAATCAGACAATGCGTTTAAAGAGCTGGTAACTTACTTTTCCCAAAAAGATGATCCGGTACTGATCTGTATGTTTGGAGATCATCAGCCTTCAGTTGAAGATGAGTTCTTCAACGAAATCCAGCAGCGGACTGAGGATTCAGATATTGTAAATCTGGCAAAGAAATATCAGACGCCCTATATCCTTTATTCAAACTATGAGATGGAAGGACAGCATTTTGATAATGTGAGTATAAATTATTTACAGGTATTACTTATGGAAGCAGCCGGCCTTCCACTTAATGACTATCAAAAGTATCTGGAAAGTTTATACAAAGCATATCCTGTGATTAATGTAAACGGAGTTATGGACAGAGAGGGAAACTGGCATAGTTGGGATGAAGCACAGAATTTCAAAGAAATTCAGGATTATTCTATTGTGCAGTACAAGGAATTGTTTGACAGGTAGCAAGAAAGGTGAACCTCATGAGAAAAGCTTATTGTATATTCTCGGCTCAGTATCTTCCCCATATGGGGGGCGTTGAGCGCTATACCTACAACTTGGCAAAGAAGCTAATTGAATTGGGCAATACAGTGACAGTGGTGACGTCTAACTTGCAGAACCTCCCGGAATATGAGAGAATGAATGATATTTCCATATATCGTCTGCCTGCTTTTAATCTGCTGGACGGCAGGTATCCTGTTTTGAAATGCAACGGGGATTTTAAGAAACTGCATCACAGACTCAAGCAGGAAAAGTTTGATTTTGTTATTGTAAACACTCGCTTTTACATTCATTCTGTCTATGGACAGTGGTTTGCTAAAACTTGCAATATCCAGGTGATTACCATCGATCATGGCAGCAGTCACCTGACTGTAGGAAACCCGATATTTGATGCTCTTGGCGGAGCCTATGAACATGTGATAACGAAGATAGGGCAGATGTTCTGCAAGGATTATTATGGAGTTTCCAAAGCCTGCATAGACTGGCTGAAGCATTTTCATATTAAGGCAAAAGGAATTTTGTATAATTCAGTGGATGTGGAGACCATTGAAGAGATACTTAAAAAAAATGAGAAGAAATACAGGGCTGCCTATGGGATTGACGAGAATGCGCTCGTCATCACCTTTACGGGAAGGCTGCTCCCTGAAAAGGGAGTGCCCCAGCTAATCAGTGCATTTGAGAAAATTCAGGAGAGGTACGAGAATACGTACCTGTTTCTGGCCGGGGACGGACCCTTGGAGGAATTTGCCTCAGCACACAAAAGTACACATTTGATACCTCTGGGAAGGCAATCTTTTGAGAAAGTGTTAGTCTTATTATCAGAAACTGATATTTTTTGTCTTCCGTCATTTTCAGAAGGGTTTTCCACCTCGATTCTGGAAGCTATCGTCTGCAGGTGCTATGTTGTGACGACAGAGAGGGGCGGTGCAAGGGAGACCTTTCCTACTGACGAGTATGGGACGGTCATTCCGGACAATGATGTGGGAATACTGACAAAGGCTTTGGCAAATGCTATGAACAGCCCTGCAAAAAGAGAAAAGGCTGTTAAATTGTCTTATAGCAGGCTAAAGGATAATTTCACATGGGATATTGTGGCAGAGAGAGTGAATAAGCTGCTGTAAATGAAAGAACCAGGAGAGGAAGATCATATGCAAAGTGAATTACTGATTGTCATACCTGCGTATAACGAAGAGGATAATATTGAAAGTGTAGTGACGTATATTCGAGATAACTACGGGCAGTATGATTATATTGTTGTCAATGACGGTTCCAGAGACCGGACCGCGGAAATATGCAGAAGCAAAGGCTATGAACTCCTGGATCTGCCTACGAATCTGGGACTTGCCGGCGCTTTTCAAGCCGGATTAAAATATGCTTATATAAAAGGGTATTCTTATGCCATCCAGTTTGACGCGGATGGACAGCACAGACCGGAATTTATTCAGGCCATGCTGGATAGAATAAAAGAAGGCTACGATGTAGTTATCGGTTCCCGCTTTTTAAATCACAGAAAAAGTAAATCTCTGAGAATGTTAGGCAGTAAAATACTGACAGTGGCTATTAAAATGACCACAGGCATAAGGGTATCAGATCCCACATCCGGAATGCGTATGTTTTCCAGGCCTATGATTAAAGAGTTTGCACAGAATCTGAACTATGGGCCGGAACCGGATACAGTTTCATATCTTCTGAAAAACGGAGCAAGAATTTCAGAGGTGCAGGTGAAGATGGAAGAAAGACAATTTGGTGAAAGCTATCTAAATCTGACAGGTTCAGCAAAATATATGATGAAGATGCTGATTTCTATATTTTTAGTACAAAATTTCAGGAAAAGGGGATAAGAAAATATGTCAGTTTTAATCAGGATTCTGTTAGTTATCAGCGCGGTACTGATGCTTATGTTTATGCTAAAGAAAATTCGTCAGGCAAAACTGAAAATTGAATATATGCTATTCTGGATTGTTTTTTCGGTGATTTTAGTTTTTATGGGTATATTCCCGAAGACATTATATTTCATTTCTGATTTTCTGGGATTCCAGGCACCTATTAATATGGTGTTCTTAGTAATTATTTTTGTGCTGATTGTAAAGATGTTCTTTATGACATTACAGATATCACAGCTGGAGCATAAGATTGAGGCATTGGCGCAGCAGATTGCCATAGACAGAAAAATAGATAAAGAAGAAAAGAGCAGGTAGAGGATATGAAGGAATACATAGTATGTGGTGTGTTTTGGTTTGTATTTACACTGCTCTTGCATATATTTGGCAGGGTGGTTGCAAAAGGGAAAAAAAGCGAATCCTATGGATTGATAACAGGATATCTTATTTATAGTATTTTGACTGCGGCAGGTGGAATGATTATACAGATTGCAAATTTGCCATGGGCAGCCTTTGCCGGCTATATTGCGGCAATCTGGATGGTGATGGTCATATATATCATATACAAACAAAAAAAGAATCCTGTAGGTCTCTTCCGAAACGGTATCGGACAGTATGTAAAGGACAATTGGATTATTTATGGTATTCTGGCGGTTCTGACGGGAATGCTCTTTTTCTATTATAAAGGGTTCTGGCTGGGCAACCATTTGGACGACGGGTATTATATTACGAAAGTGGCAACCCTGCCTTATACTCATATCGGGTATGCAACCAATTTTTCTGTAGGAGTTGCAAATGCCGGATTTGACAGTTATATTCTGGGAACATGGGAGTTAGAAGCCTCTGTATATGTGAAAATGCTTGGAGTGAAACCTACGCTGTATCTGCGCTTGTTCCAATCCATATTCTATTATTTTTTCTTTTTAAATCTGGTGAAAGCATTTGCAGAAAACATATTTGAGAAACTGAAAATCACTATAAAAACATCTATGAGCCAATATCCTGCTATAATCGCGCTCCTGTTTGGATGTTACTATATTTTTCTAACAGAAACGTCTCTTCTGCCGCTGCGGGATATGTTTCAGTTCAATACAGGTATGTTCTTGGGAGCGAGTCTGACGAAAACCATGGGGATTTTACTTCTTCTATTTTACTATGTGGGTGCTGATAAGCTGAGCTGGAAAATGGTACAGGGTGTTTCGGTCATTTCTATTATATTGATGTCCAAATCTACAATTGCGGTTCCGTTGATACTTATTACTGCATGCTCTTATTTTATTGTCAGTCTGGTTCTTGACTATGAAAAAAGAGGAAAAATATTTGTGGCAGTGTTCCTGGGCTTCTATGTCATAATGGCATTCATATTACCTGGGGTCTCTGCAACTCAGGAACAGGTGTACGAAGATGTACTGGGTATACTGCACTCACCGGTCATTATCGCCTGTATATTTATTTTCCTTTGCAGTTTCTTATTGAAAGAGAAAGTGGTAAACCGTCTGAATTGCATTATGATCTTGATTGCTGCACTAATGCTTCTTCCGCAGGTGAATGATGTTTTTGAAGTGAGCTCTGTCTATGTGTTTGTTTCAAGAAGGGCGTTTACAACATGGGTATATACCTTTGTCTTGCTGAATTCTATTTATTTATGTGCACTGTTGTTAAAGCTAAAGTTAAACGCCACGGTTGTAAAAGCAGGTTATGCAGCACTTGGAGTGGTTTTATCCACAGTGTGTATATTGGGATTTAAATACAGCGGGGATACGTTGATGCCGGGGGATCCCATGAAGGAAACAAATATCAGGGAAAATCTCAGCGTAGCCATTGGCAATCCTCATTTTATTCCTAATTCAACAATTTCCCTAGGTAAAAAGCTGGAGCAGTTATCCAAAGATTCAAATCAACAATTATATGTTGCCTCCCCCGAATGGGTAAACATAGATCAGACAACCCATGCTTTGGCGGTGATGCTCAGGACTTATGCACCGGATATTGTTTCCGTATCTGCGTCGGCCCGTTACCCCGTAAATAACGGTTCAGCTCTGGAGAACTATGATCAACAAACCTATGCGCGTTTTGCAGCTGATCCGAATGAGGAAAACACAGTGGTTTTTGAAGAGGCAGCAGATGAGGCGGGAGTAAACTGTATTGTAGTACAAAGTGACAACTGTGCTGAGCGACTTATAGAGATGGGCTATGAATTGTACGGATTAACAGAAGATCAGGTATATTATGTGTGGTATCGTTTATAACTTTGGGGAAGCATGAGCAAACCTTTATTCTTGCTATTTTGTTTCTGCAATGCTATACTAGGCTAAGATTATTTAGTGGAGGTAAACATGAGAACGTATTTAGTAACCGGCGGAGCCGGGTTCATAGGATCAAATTATATTCATTATATGTTTAAGAAATATGATAATGAGATTCGCATTATTAATGTAGACAAGCTGACATATGCAGGGAATCTGGAAAATCTAAAAGATATAGAAGACAGAAGGAACTACACTTTTATAAAAGCTGATATTTGTGATGCAGATGCTATCAATCGGATTTTTGACGAAAACGAAATTGACAGAGTGGTGCATTTCGCGGCGGAAAGTCATGTTGACAGAAGTATCAGGAACCCGGATGTTTTTGTGAAGACGAATGTGCTGGGAACTCTGGTCATGCTCAATGCAGCAAAAGCGGCCTGGGAATTGGAGGACGGCTCGTTTAAGGCAGACAAGAAGTTTTTACATGTCTCTACAGATGAGGTGTACGGTTCGCTGGAAAAGGAAGACGAGTATTTTTATGAGACGACTCCTTATGATCCCCACAGCCCGTATTCCGCAAGCAAAGCTTCCTCCGACATGTTGGTGAAGTCCTACATGGATACTTATAGATTTCCGGCAAATATTACAAACTGCAGCAACAATTACGGTCCCTATCAGTTTCCGGAGAAACTGATTCCCTTGATTATCAATAATGCACTGCAGGGTAAGAACCTCCCGGTTTACGGAGATGGAAAGAATGTCCGTGACTGGCTGTATGTGGAAGACCATGCAAAAGGCATCGACATGGTGCAGGAAAAGGGACGGCTTTTCGAAACTTATAATATCGGTGGGCACAATGAGAAGCAGAACATTGAGATTATTCATATTATCCTGGATACTTTGCAGGAGATGCTGCCTGATAATGATCCGAGAAAAGCTCTTGTTTCTGAGAAACTGATCACTTACGTGGAAGACCGCAAAGGGCATGACAGACGCTATGCCATTGCGCCGGATAAGATTAAAGAAGAGATAGGATGGTATCCTGAGACAATGTTTAAAGATGGTATCAGACTTACAATTAAATGGTTCTTTGAACATGAAGAGTGGATGAAGAACGTAACCAGCGGCGACTATCAGAAATACTACGAAGAGATGTATAAGTAATAAAATCCAGACAGGCAGTATCGCGAGATACTGCTGGTTTGCGTTATGCGAAGGGCGGCGTAAAACTTAAGCTGCCAAAGCGAAAGATGGAGGTAGAAAAATGAAAGGTATTATTTTAGCAGGCGGTTCAGGGACCAGGTTATATCCATTGACACAGGTGACAAGTAAACAGTTGCTTCCTATTTATGATAAACCGATGATTTATTATCCCTTAAGTATTTTGATGGAAGCGGGAATCCGGGAGATCTTGATTATTTCTACCCCGGAGGATACCCCACGCTTCGAGGAGCTTTTAAAGGATGGCAGTCAGTTCGGAATTCATTTGCAGTATAAAGTACAGCCGTCACCGGACGGTCTCGCACAGGCATTTTTGTTAGGAGAAGAATTTATTAATGGAGACAGCTGCGCTATGATTCTAGGAGACAATATCTTCCAGGGACACGGACTGCGCAAGAGACTGAAAGCAGCGGCCAAAAAAGAAGAGGGCGCTACTGTGTTCGGATATTATGTGGATGATCCGGAACGCTTTGGCGTCGTGGAATTTGACGAGGAAGGAAAAGCAGTGTCACTTGAAGAAAAACCTGCAGATCCAAAGTCTAATTATGCAGTAACTGGTCTATACTTTTATGACAGCCATGTTGTAGAATATGCTAAGCAGATGAAACCAAGCGCCAGAGGAGAACTGGAAATTACAGATTTAAACAGAATATATCTGGAAAACGGAAAGCTGGACGTAACTCTGCTTGGGCAGGGCTTTACCTGGCTTGACACCGGTACACATGAATCGCTGGTAGATGCTACGACTTTTGTGAAGACTGTGGAGACGCATCAGAATCGTAAGATTGCATGTCTGGAGGAAATCGCTTTTAACAATGGCTGGATTGATAAAGAGAAGCTTGAATGTGCCTGCAGATTGTATAAGAAAAACCAGTACGGAAGCTATCTTAAGGATGTTCTGGACGGGAAGTATATTGATCAGCAATAACAGAAAGAAGGAACTAACAATGAGTAAGATTACAGTAGAAACCTGTGAAATAGAGGGTCTGAAGGTTATTACACCTTCTGTGTTTGGAGATGAACGCGGGTATTTTATGGAAACCTATAATCAAAATGACTTTAAAGAAGCCGGGATTGACATGAATTTTGTTCAGGACAATCAGTCCAGTTCAAAAAAAGGCGTGCTCAGAGGTCTGCATTTCCAGATAAACTATCCTCAAGATAAATTGGTCCGTGTCGTGAGCGGAGAAGTGTTTGATGTGGCAGTTGACTTGAGGAAAGGGTCGAAGACTTATGGAAAGTGGTATGGTGTCAAACTTTCTGCTGAAAATAAAAAGCAGTTTTTTATACCGAAAAACTTTGCACACGGATTTATCGTTCTCTCTGAAAATGCTGAATTTGCGTATAAGTGCGCAGATTTTTACCATCCAAACGATGAAGGCGGAATCGCCTGGAATGATCCAGATATCGGTGTGGAATGGCCAATGCCTGAGAATATGACAGCAGAAGATCTGATTATTTCTGAAAAAGATCAGAAATGGCCCGGAATCAAAGCACGGACGAAATAGAAGGCTGCGGAGGGATATTGTGTCAAAATATATAAACAATTTTTTGAAGTTTCAGCCTTTATTATCTGAACTTGTTGCCCGGGACATCAAAATAAAGTACAGGCGCTCTGTCCTGGGCGTTTTGTGGACATTGTTAAATCCTCTGTTTATGATGATTATCTTGTCCATCGTATTCTCCAATATATTTAAATTTGAGGTGGAGAATTTCCCCCTGTATGTATTAAGTGGACAGGTTATTTTTAACTTTTTTAACGATGCCACCACCAATTCCATGACATCCATCATCAGCAGTGCATCGTTGATTAAAAAAGTATATGTTCCTAAATATTTATTTGTCTTATCCAGAGTTGTATCAAGCTTTATTAATTTAATGGCAGCCTATACTGCTTTGCTGCTTGTTATGATAGCAACACGTGTAGAATTGCACTGGACTGCGTTTTTGTCCTTTATTCCTCTGGTTATGGTGGTTGGGTTTTCTCTGGGAGTAGGATTGATTCTGGCAGCTCTGACAGTAAAGTTTAGGGACATTATGCATTTATACTCTGTGTTTACCACAGGGCTTATGTACTTGACTCCGGTTATTTATCCGATGTCCATTTTGCCGGGGAAGATTAAACTGGTAGTCCTGCTGAATCCACTTACAAATTATCTGATTATGTTCAGGGATATGATGCTGAATGCTGCATTGCCGTCATGGCCCTCCTTATTGACTGGAATTGTGGAAATGGTGATTGCACTGATATTAGGGGTTTATGTATTTTATAAAAAGCAGGATGAATTTATTTTAAATATATAGGAGACGTGATATGAATAGTGATACAATCGTAAAGGTTGAAAATGTATCAATGAGATTTAATCTGTCTTCTGAAAAGTTTGACAGTTTTAAGGAATATGTAATAAAGAGTATTAAACGTCAGGTCAGCTTTGATGAATTCTGGGCTTTGAGAGATGTATCCTTTGAGGTGAAAAAAGGACAGTCGCTGGGGTTGATCGGTCTCAATGGAAGCGGAAAGAGTACTATGCTTAAAGTAATAGCAGGGGTGCTTAAGCCAACGGAAGGAACAGTAACTGTACATGGAAATATAGCACCGCTTATTGAGCTGGGAGCCGGATTCGACATGGATTTGACAGCCAGAGAAAATGTTTTCTTAAATGGTGCACTTTTGGGATATAATCGAGCACAGATGGAAAAAGAATATGAAGATATTGTGGAATTTTCAGAGCTGGCAGAATTTATGCATGTCCCGGTCAAAAACTTTTCCTCGGGAATGGTTTCAAGACTGGCATTTGCTATTGCGACAATAGGAACCCCGGATATTCTTATAGTTGATGAGGTATTGTCTGTAGGGGACTTCCGCTTTCAGGAAAAATGTGAAGCCCGTATTCAGAGAATGAGGGACAAGGGAACCACAATATTGTTTGTATCTCACAGCCTGGAGCAGGTGGAGAGCATCTGCGATAGAATTGTATGGCTTGAAAAAGGACATTTGAAGATGTTCGGTAATGCAGAAGATATATGTAAGATATATGCAGAATCTTGAGTGAGGAACTGGAAGAATGAAAAAAGCAATAAAATCAATGGTGATGGTTATAGTAGTCGCAGGTCTGGCCTTCTTATATTCTCATATAGAAAAAAATGTATATCTGTATGACAGGCATTCCGAGCTGGAAAGCTATGTCCAGACTGGCGTTCTGCTGGAAGGAGAGACAATTTCACAGACCTTTTCCTCTAAGGAGGAAGTTCTGAATGGAATTAATTTAAAGTCAATGGTTGTCGGTCCGCCGGAAAATGTAGTGCTGGAGTATACAATCACTGATAATGAGACCGGCGAAGCCACTACAGAAACAGTACAGGGGACGGAAATTAAAAGCAACAAATTTAATAAGTATACATTTCCTGAAATTAGTAATGCAAAAGGCAGAGAATACACCCTTACTTTAAAAGAAACCGGCACAAATGTAAATGAAGGAATCAGCTTCTACGTTGATACCACAGAAAATAAAGAGGGTACTTTGACCATCAGAGAAAATGAAACGGAAGGGACACTGGTCGTCCGGCTTATAAGCCACAGGTTCGATACAGAAACCTTTATTGTATTGTTAGGATTTATAGCATTTATAGTTGTGTTCATAAAAGTACTGTATAAGTTATTTAAGTAGGAGTTACGATGAAAAATAAATTTGTAGTAACAGCATGTAGATTTCACACAAAAGAAAAAAACAAAATATTGATTATGGGCTGGTTCTGGGAAAATCAGATGAATGATAACCATATATCTATTCTTCTGGATCAAAGGAAATTATCTTTTACGGCAGAGGAGAGAGATGCTGTTATAGGTGAACTGAAGAGTAAAGATGGAATGCTTATAACGAAGAAATATTATTTATGGGCAGAGCTGCCCTCCAACTGGAAAGAAAGTAAAAAGCTGTATGTTATAAATACCTGTCAGGGGAAAGATGACACATCCTGCATAGTGCCAACCACAAAACTGGTAAAAATTGAACAAAGAATACCAAGGTTTATAGATAAAGGCAGTGTCAGCGGCAACGGATTCCGCATATCCGGATGGTATATTAATGATGGAAATGTTAAAATAAGCTTTCGGGATCCTTCGGGTAAGGAGTACCCAGTAGATTTAAAACGGAAGAAAAGGCCGGATGTCCTGCTGTCATATCCGGAAGCATCCGATACAGATGTGGTAGGTTTTACAGCAGTCTATAAGGGGACAGTTCCCAAAAGGGTTAAGGTGGAATTGAAATCCGGATCAAAAGAGACAGACCATACAGTAACCCTGATACCTTCACCCGCAGAAAAGAAACTGGAAAAGCTTAAAAATGGATATCGGAAGACAAAAGTATATTATCACCAATACGGTCCTGCCGAGACAGTCAGAAAGCTATGGGGAAAGGCTGCGAAGCGTGAGAATATAAGCTACAAGTTGTGGCTCAAGATGCAGACGCCTTCGAAAAGCGATCTGGAGGATCAGCGCAGGGTAAAGTTTGAATATATGCCAAAGATTTCTATTGTTGTTCCCTTGTATAAGACGCCGGAGAAATACCTGGCAGAGATGATGGAGTCTGTCCTGAACCAGACGTACTCAAATTGGGAGTTATGCCTGTCGGACGGAAGCGGTGCAGATTCGACCATTCAGGAACTGCTAAAGAAATATGTAGGAGCGGATAAAAGGATAAAAGTAGTTTCTCATGAGAAGCCACTGCAGATATCTGATAACACAAATGCAGCACTGGAAATTGCAACAGGAGATTATATCGCATTTGCAGATCACGATGACCTGCTTGCTCCCCACGCGTTGTATGAATGTGTCTATGAATTAAACAAGGATAAAGATATCGACATTTTATATACAGACGAAGATAAGGTGGATATGAACGGCAGGGAACACTTCATGCCTCATTTTAAGCCGGATTTTAATATAGACATGTTGAGGAGTGTAAATTATATCTGCCATCTTTTTGTTGTAAAACGGGAGATTTATGAAAAGGCAGGGATGCTGGATCAAAAATTTGACGGGGCACAGGACTATGATTTTGTACTGCGCTGTATAGAAAAGACGAAAAATATTAAACACATCCCAATGGTATTATACCACTGGCGTGCTCACAAAGATTCTACGGCAGAGAATCCTAAGAGCAAGAGATATGCTTTCGAGGCCGGAAAAAGGGCGATTGAGGCCCACTACAAACGTTTAGGAATCCTGGCAGAGGTATCTGCCACTAATGTGGATGGCATATACCGCACAAAATATATTCTTACAGAAAAACCGATGGTTTCTGTTGTCATTCCAAACAAAGATCACATTGGTGATCTGGATAAGTGTATTCGCTCCCTTCAGGAAAAGAATGAATATGAGAATATGGAATACATTATTGTAGAAAATAACAGTACGGAGAAAGAAACCTTTGCTTATTATGAGGAACTTGTGAAAAATGAGCCGAAAGCTAAGGTTGTGTTTTGGAAAGAAGAAGGCTTTAATTACCCTGCAATTAACAATCTGGGAGTAAAAGAGGCAAAGGGCGAGTACATTTTATTCTTGAATAACGACACGGAAATTCTACATGCTGATTGTATTGAGGAATTGCTGGGATATTGTATGCGCAAGGACGTGGGTGCAGTCGGTGCCAGACTATATTATGAGGATGGGACGATTCAGCATGCTGGTGTCATTGTGGGGCTGGGGGGAATCGCCGGCCATGCCTTTGTGGGCTATTCTTATGATGACCCGGGATACTTTGGCAGAATTATGATGGCACAGGATTACAGTGCGGTTACGGCTGCGTGCATGATGGTGAAACGAACGGTATTTGAAGAGGTCGGTGGTTTTGACGAAGGATATGCAGTGGCTTTCAATGATATTGATTTGTGTTTGAAAATCCGCAGAGCAGGATATTTGATTGTTTATAATCCATATGCGGAACTGAAGCATTATGAGTCAAAATCAAGAGGTTATGAGGATACGGAAGAAAAGGTAATGAGGTTTAATTCTGAGATGGAACGTTTCAGTGACAGATGGAGCAGTTTTCTTGAGGAGGGAGATCCCTTCTACAGTCCGAATCTGACATTGGATAAAAATGATTTCAGTCTGAACGTAAACATGAGAAAAACAGGAGGTCGATAGCATGAGAGTTTTGGTTACAGGAGCAAAGGGACAGCTGGGCAGCGATGTCATGACTGAGCTGGAAAAACACGGCCATGTCGGCATCGGTACCGATGTAGAAGAGATGGATATTACGGATCCGAAAAAAGTGGAAGAGGTGATTTCACAGGCTAATGTGGAAGCAGTGGTTCACTGTGCTGCTTATACCGCGGTGGATGCAGCAGAAGATAACGTGGAACTGTGCCGGAAGATCAATGCAGCAGGCACAGAAAATATTGCAAAGGTCTGCAAAGAGCACAAGCTGAAAATGATGTATATCAGTACAGACTATGTATTTGACGGTCAGGGAGAACGTCCCTGGGAGCCGGATGATGAAAGACACCCTCTGAATGTATATGGACAGACCAAATATGAAGGTGAGCTGGCAGTGGAAGAAAATGTGGAAAAATTCTTCATTGTTCGGATTGCATGGGTGTTTGGCCTGAACGGAAAGAACTTTGTGAAGACGATGTTCAACCTGGGAAAGACAAAGGGTGAGGTGAGTGTGGTAAATGACCAGATTGGTTCTCCCACTTATACGCCGGACCTGGCAAGACTCCTGGTAGATATGATTGAGACAGAACATTACGGACGTTACCATGCTACAAATGAAGGAATGTGTACATGGTATGAATTTGCCTGTGAGATTTTCAAACAGGCAGAAATGGATGTCAAGGTAACACCTGTGACAAGCGAACAGTTCCCTGCCAAAGCGAAGAGGCCGTACAACAGTAGAATGAACAGAGGTAAGCTGGAAGAAAATGGATTTACACTTTTGCCAAAATGGCAGGATGCATTGAAAAGATATCTTGCACTTATAGGCGAATAAAGGAAATGAGAACTATTATTTCTGCATAAGCTTTCTTGTGAACCAGTCCTTCGCATAGGAGAAAGTATTGACGATTAATTCTATCTCAATATGGCAGTAATTAGGAAGGTGCCGTAAGTTAAACGGTACCTTCTTTTGCTTTTTTAAAGTCTTAAATCCCTCTGCAAGCCCATCTCTGTAATCCTTTGAAAATCCTTTTCTGCAGAAAAAGAGATATTTAATACAGTAACCTGCAGTCAGCGGAATAAAGTTCAAAATCAACTGGAGTATGGGCATATTTTTGTAATTCAAATATACACTGTTGCGTGCAGATAATTTTACCTTAAAGGAATTGTATTTGGAGCCGCTTGTACCACTACCCACATGATAAACAAGCGCTGTGGGACAATATATATTTTGGTAGCCGTAGATTTTAGCACGGTATCCTACATCGATATCTTCCAGATAGGCAAAATGGCTTTCATCAAAATATCCAATTTTTTTAAATACAGAGCGCCTGTAAATAGCGGCTCCCGCACAGGCTGTAAAAATGGGAGAGGACTTTATATAATTTGCGACAGAACGTCCGCTGCCGCGGCATATTCCCCAGCCGATAACCGTATAAAGGTCACCGGCGCTGTCAATGAACGCAGGGTGGTACATCTGTATCATCTTACTGCTCACGGAAAAAATCCGGGGGGACCGGCTGATTGCTTTTATCATTTCTTCCACATAGTGGGAATCAACAGTTGTATCATTATTCAACAAAATTACATAGGGTGTGCGGGCGAGGCGTATTCCCTCATTCACCGCTCTGCTGAAACCATAATTTTCCCCCAGGTCAATGACTTCGATTTGAGGATAATTTTCCTCCATATAAGAAAGGCTGTCGTCAGTTGAGCCGTTATCTATGACTAAAATTTTAAAATCGGAAAAAGTCTGATTTTCCAACGAATCAAGACAAGGCTTCATAAAGTGCTTTCCGTTGTAATTGGGAATAATAATTGTAACATCCATTGATAAATATCCTCCGAATCAGTAGCTGAGATTTCTTTATTATAGCAGAGAATGAAGCAGGATGCTATTAATTCTTCCTAAAACACAAACAAACCAAAAACAAAGTTACAAATATGTTAAGGGTATGTTAAATACTGGAGAGATTGTACTTGTCCTTTTTGGAAAAGTATTGTATCATATAACAGATAAATCAAGAAAAGCAGGGTGGAATCGGTGATTAAAGATAATCAGAAATATTTCAACCGAATACAGGTCGTGGCAGACGGGTTGATTATTATTATATCATATATTTTGGCATGGTATCTTCGTTTCAGGAGCGGGCTTTTTGTCCTGGATGAATGGTATCTTCCGTTGGAAACTTATCTGCGGGCATTAACCTATGTAGTTCCCGGCTATTTGGTGCTATATGGGGTTTTTCAATTATATACACCAAAAAGGGTACAGGGGAGAAGACTGGAAGCATGGCACATTACACAGGCAAATGTAATCGGTCTGTTAGGCTTTATTCTGGTGCTGTATTTGACAAAGGAACAGAATTTTGCCCGAATGATGCTGTTCATATTTTTTCTTGTCAATGTCTTTCTTGAAATACTGGTTCGAAATCTGATACGTATGTTTCTGCGGAATATCAGGAAAAACGGACACAATCAGAAGTACTTGATTCTGGTTGGATACAGCCGGGCAGCGGAGCAGTATATTGACAGAATCACGGCGAACCCGGAATGGGGATATTCTATTAGAGGAATTCTGGATGACCATCATCCAAGAGGCATGGAATACAAAGGAGTGAAGGTAATCGGCAGCATTGACAATCTAATGATTATTCTTCCGCAGAATACTGTAGATGAGATTGCTATCACCTTGGGACTTGAGGAATATCATAAGCTTGAATATATTGTAAACATGTGCGAGAAATCCGGTGTTCATACCCAGTTTATCCCTGATTACAATAACATGATTCCTACCAAACCCTATACAGAAGATTTACTTGGACTGCCGGTTGTAAATATCCGTCATGTTCCGCTGAACAACACAGTCAATAAGGCTGCAAAGAGGGCAGTGGATATCTTTGGAGCTGTCTTTGCGCTGGTTTTATTTTCCCCGGTCATGCTGCTCACAGCCTTAGCAATCAAGCTGACTTCGACCGGGCCGCTTATATTCAAGCAGGAGAGAGTGGGACTTCAGAACAGTTCCTTTGCCATGTACAAGTTTCGATCCATGGTTGTACAGGATGCAGGCAATGAGAAGAATAGATGGACAACCAAAGATGACCCGCGGGTTACGAAAGTAGGAAAATTCATAAGAAAAACAAGTATTGATGAATTACCACAGCTTTGGAATGTGCTTAAAGGGAACATGAGTCTGGTAGGGCCAAGACCGGAACGGCCTTTGTTTGTCGAAAAATTTAAAGAAGAAATTCCAAGGTATATGATAAAGCACCAGGTGCGTCCGGGTCTTACCGGATGGGCTCAGGTCAACGGATACAGGGGGGATACTTCCATAAGGAAGCGTATCGAGTTTGACTTGTACTATATTGAGAATTGGACAATTGGTTTTGACTTTAAGATATTGTTTCTGACTTTTTTCAAAGGCTTCGTCAATAAAAATGCTTATTAAAGCAGACAGTAATAAGGGGTATTAAATATGTCAAGAAAGAAATCCAAAGGTAGATTGACAAGGCAGCAGCGTGTCTTGCTGCACAAGAAAAAAATGAGAAAAAGAATTCTCCTTCTCGTACTGGAAATCCTTATTCTTATAATTCTGGGTACAGCCGCATATGGGATGTCCAAACTGGACAAACTTGATTTTCAGAAGCTCAATAAGAAAAACCTGGAGATCTATCAGGACACAGGGAACTATACGAATATCGCACTTTTCGGACTAGACTCCAGAGGGGAGGATTGGGACGCGGAAGAGGGCGTGAGAAGCGATACTATTATGATCGTGAGCATAAATAATAAGACTAAGGCTGTAAAAGTAGTATCTGTATTCAGAGATACTTTGACCCAGCAGGGTGACGGATCCTATGAGAAGGCAAATGCAGCTTATTCCTACGGCGGACCGGAGAAGGCCATTGCTCTTTTGAACCGTAACTTTGATTTGGATATCCAGAAATATGTATCTATAAATTTCAATGCGCTGGCGGATGTAATAGATCTTCTGGGCGGAATCGAAGTTGATCTGAAGACTCCTAAGGAAGTAGAGTATGTGAATGGATATGGCACTGAGACCTCTGAGGTAGTCGGACGCAGCACGACCCAGCTGACGCAGACGGGAAAGCAGACACTTGATGGAATTCAGGCAGTTTCTTATGCCCGAATCAGATACCAGGTTTTTGACGGAGACCCCAATGACGGGACTGATTACAGGAGAGCAGAGCGACAGAGACTTGTGCTGCAGCAGGTCGTTGAAAAGGCAAAAAAAGCAAGTCTTCCTACCTTAAATAGAATTATTGACCGGGTGCTGCCCCAGGTCTCAACGAACCTTTCCACCTCAGATTTCATGGGAATGGCGGCTAATGGGACAAAATATGAGCTTGGGGAAATGAAGGGATTTCCCTTTGATGTTACGACTTCAGAAAATGTATCAGGGCTTCAGGGCTCTTATGTTGTGGCTATCGGATTTGCAGATAATGCAAAGCAGCTTCACAAATTTCTGTTTGACAAAGATGATTATCAGCCTTCGGCCAAAGTACAGGAGATTAACGAGGATATAGTATACCTTACAGGTATAGACGGTGATGACTATGAAGCACCGCCTGCAGATGACCAGGGCAGTACAGACAGCGGTGGGGACTATTCGGATGACAGTGGATATACAGATGACACCGGTTATACGGATGAAAGCAGTTACACAGATGACAGCGGCTATTTTGACGATGGTACAGGCTATGGGGATTATGGATACTAGGGGGAGATAAATGAATATTAAGAAGGTAGACGTTATCATACCGACTTATAAGCCGGATGAAAAGTTTGAACAATTAATAAGGAGTCTGCTGCATCAGACATTTTCGGTACAGAAGATTATTGTAGTCAATACAAAAACAGAGACGTTCCCCTGGGATATTGTAGGGTTTGACAGACGCATTGTGGTGAAGGAAATAAATAAAAGTCAGTTTGACCACGGCGGTACCAGACGTATGGCTGCAGGGCTGTCAGACTCGGAAGTCATAGTATGCATGACCCAGGATGCCGTACCCGGGGATAAACGACTGATCGAAAATTTAATTGCCCCCTTTGCTGATGACAGTGTAGGGTGTACTTATGCAAGACAGCTGCCGGATGAAACAAGTGATGTGGTTGAGAGATATACAAGAGAATTCAACTACCCCCAGGCAAGTTGCGTGAAAAATATGGATTCAGTGAAAGCTTTGGGAATTAAAGCTTTTTTCTGCTCCAATGTATGTGCAGCTTATCGAAGATCCTGTTATGAAGAGGCGGGCGGATTTGTAAAGCGTGCCATATTTAATGAAGATATGATTATGGCAGCCAGTATAATGAAGCTGGGATATCAATGTGTATATGCGGCAGAGGCAAAGGTAGTGCACTCCCACAATTATACATGTATACAACAGTTTAAAAGAAATTTTGACCTGGCGGTATCCCAGGCTGATCACCCAGAAATATTTGAAGGTATTCCATCTGAAAAAGAAGGTATCCGGCTCGTAAAAAAGACCGCGGCATATCTCATCAGCGTAAGAAAACCCTGGCTGGTTATAAAACTGGCTGTGAACAGTGGCTTTAAGTATGCAGGATACCTCCTGGGGACAAATTATAAAAGACTGCCGTCGAAACTTGTGGTGAAGTGTTCTTCCAATCCCAGATATTGGGCAAAAGCTTAATAATATATTTGCAATTCATTACGGTTCAGTCATCTTGTGATTGAAGTTCGTGCAATAGTATTGTATGATAAAGTGTATTATGTAATCAATAATTGTTAGAAAGGGATTACAATGGCTATGAAAAAGCATAGAAGGCACAGGCGAGCTCAAAGAGCCCGCAGAAAAATGACTCCATGGAAAGTGGTACTGGCTGTGGTTGGCGGAGCTTTTATTTTACTGACAACAGCAGGCGTGGCATTCGCTGCATCAAAGCTGGGCAAGCTGGAGACTACACAGTTGGACACAACAAAATTGAATATTTCTTCAGAAGTTAAACATAATGAGACAGGATACTTGAACATTGCGCTGTTTGGCCTTGATTCTCGTGACGGAACACTCACTTCGGGAGACCGCAGTGATACAATTATCATTGTCAGTCTGAACCGTGAGACAAAGGAAGTAAGACTTTGCTCCGTATATCGTGATACATTGCTGGAACAACCGGACGGCGGCTATAACAAAGCAAATGCGGCATATTCCACAGATGATGCGGAAGGCGCTGTAGGGATGCTGAACAAGAATCTGGATATGGATATACAACATTATGTAACGGTGAATTTTAATGCTTTGGTGGATGTCATTGACGCACTGGGCGGAATTGAAGTTGATTTGAAGACACCTGAGGAAGTTCAGCTTGTAAATGGATATGGCAATGAGACATCCAAGGTTACCGGCAAGGAATTGAAATTACTGGACCACACAGGGAAGCAGCTCTTAAACGGAGTGCAGGCCGTTTCTTATTCTCGAATCAGATATCAGGTCTTTGACGGAGACCCAAATGACGGAACTGATTTTAGAAGAGCGGAGAGACAGAGGGATGTGCTGGAGCAAGTTGTTAAGAAAGCACAGTCTGCGGACTTATCAACAATAAATAAGATCATTGATAAAGTATTTCCAAAAGTAGCCACGAATTTCACACTAACGGAGATTTTGGCCTATGCAAAGGATGTTTTTGACTATAAACTGACAGAAATGTCAGGTTTTCCCTTTGACAAGACTACGGCAACCCTGTCCGGTGTCGGAAGCACTGTAATTCCGGATACTCTGGAAGACAATGTGACACAGCTGCACAAGTTCTTTTTTGCCGGGGACACATACAGTCCCTCCTCTGCGGTCACTTCAATCAGCTCTCAAATACAGGCATATTCGATGAATACAGCGTCAGTTGAAGAGGCGGCTTCGTATGAAGATACATGGGGTGTAAGCAGCGGCGACAGTACAGGCTATATTGATTACGGAACTGAGGATTATGGAACTGAGGGTGGAGAGAGTTCCGCGGATTATGGAACTATCGATTACGGCAGCCCGGACAATGGAACTACGGGGAGCGGCAGCGCTGACTCTAATCCGCAGGATAGCGGCGATACCACGGGGACGACTGATGGGGGCGCAGACACATCGGGGTCCGGAGATACCGGCGGTGCAGCGGATGCCACAGATACACAGGGAAAAGATATTGAAGGATAATCAACAGTCAAAAGAGGTGGAGTAAGATGAAGAAGATAGGAAAAAAGATAGGCAGTATACTACTGATGTTATGTTTGACCGTGTCATGCTTTTCGATTTCAGCGTTTGCAGCCGACGGAACCATACAATTTTCTGATCCGTCAGCGAAGGCAGGGGACAAAGTCACGGTTAAAGTGAAAGCTGAGTCGGGGACTTCTCCAATCGGGGATGTTGATATGACAGTCACATATGACACTTCGGTCTTGAAGTTCGTGAGCGGTACAAATGCAGCCGGAGGGGACGGTACTCTGCAGTTATCTGCAAAAGGAGACGGTACAGCCGCAGAGGTTTCCTACGAGCTGGAGTTTACGGCATTGAAGGAAGGCACGGCTACACTGCAGGTGACAGCGTCGACAGCGTATTTATACAATGATGAAGCTTTAAATCTGTCCGCAGGGACATCCACAGTAACCATTCAGGGAGGAAATGCCGTAACCGACACAGAAGATGACAGCAAAGCCTCATCCGGAGGTCTCCAGGTAGAAGTGGACGGGGAAAAATATACAGTCAATGAGAACTTTTCGGAGGCAGCTATCCCAAAGGGATTCAAAGCTACCCCCATGGAACTGGACGGAACAACCACTAAGGCAATGCAGCAGGAATCCAGCGGCCAGTACATGTTTTACCTTGAGGACAGTGATGGCAATTCTGATTACTTCCTCTACAGTACAGATGACGGCTCATTTTCCCCGACTGCAGTGGTGGATGTGAATGCAGATGTCTCCATCTATCTGATGAATCATAAGGACACAGAGGGTCTTCCTTCCCAATATAAGGAGACTACATCAGATATGGCAGGTAAGGTTTTTACTGTATGGCAGGACATGTCTGATCAGGAATATTACCTTGTGTATGCGCTGAGCAGTGAAGGAAATAAGGGATATTACCAGTATGATTCAACCGAAGGAACATACCAGAGATATACAGCTCAGGCAGTTGAGGAAGAAAAAAACACCAATGCTGCCATGAACAAGGTTATGAATTTTTTGGAAAAGCATTTGATTGTGATTATGTGTGCCATTTGGGGGGGCATTCTTCTGCTTTTGATTATTATTATTGTAATGGGAGTGAAACTATCCCACCGCAATCAGGAACTGGACGAGCTGTATGACGAATATGGTATCGATGATGACGGTGATGACAACAATATGCCGCCGGCAGGAGGAAACAAGTTACGAAAACGGCTTGTTGGCCTGGATGATGACCTCGATGATGATAACTTTGATGAGGACGACTTCGAAGATGATGACTTTGAAGATGATGACTTTGAAGACGAGTACGATGATACAGGCGACTTCGAAGAAGACGAATATTATGACGATGAAGAAGATTATGAAGCAGAAGGTGACTTTGACGAGGATGATTTTGAGGATGTAGACGATGATTTTGAAGAAGACGCGTTTTTGGATGAGAAGCCTTCACGAAAACCTGCGCGAAAACCAGCACGCAGACCAAATAACAAGCAGGACGATGATTATTCGATAGATTTTATAGATATTTAGACCAAAGGCAAGGGTGCTGCAGTTCAATTGACAGCACTCTTTTTGCTGTTACAGCTAAAAAAGATAGCTTTTATAGAATTTACAACATGTTAAAAATTTGTTACAATATATTGATACGAGGGTCAAAAGGTTATGCGTTTCATGCCTGCATGAAAAAGCTTAACTTTGGGACCATATAATAGCTAAATAGCTATATGAAGGGAGTACATATTATTATGTGTGGAATAGTTGGATATGTAGGCGAAGAACCGGCGGCTCCGATCTTGCTGGAGGGTCTGTCGAAGCTGGAATACAGAGGATATGACTCTGCGGGAATTGCCGTGTACGATGGAAAAGAAATTGAGATGAAGAAATCCAAAGGGCGGCTCAAGGTGCTGAATGAACTGACACATGATGGTGCCACATTGCCGGGAACTGCAGGAATCGGGCATACAAGGTGGGCAACTCACGGTGAGCCTTCTGATATCAATGCGCACCCTCAGTTTAATAAGGATGAGAGTATTGCCGTAGTACACAATGGAATTATCGAGAATTACCTGAAGCTGAAAAAAAAGCTGATTGGCAAAGGCTATGAGTTTATATCTGATACGGATACAGAAGTTATAGCCCACCTGCTGGACTATTATTATTCCGGAAACCCTCTGCAGACCATCATAAAAATCATGCATCGGATGGAAGGCTCTTATGCGCTGGGGATTATGTTCAAGGATCACCCCGATGAGCTGTATGCGGTGAGGAAAGACAGCCCCCTTATTGTAGGAAAAGCGGAGAGTGGAAGTATCATTGCATCGGATGTCCCTGCAGTACTGAAATATACAAGAGATGTTTACTTTATTGAGAATGAAGAAATTGTCAGGCTGACAGATGACACGTTGGAATTCTTTAACGTAGATGAGGAATCGATTCAGAAAGAAGCCACCCACATTGACTGGGATGTAGATGCAGCAGAAAAGGGCGGCTATGAGCACTTTATGCTGAAAGAAATGTATGAGCAGCCAAAAGCTATTGCAGATACATTTTCTCCCCGCATCAAGGGCGGAGATATTGTCATCGATGAGTTGAATATGACCGAGGAAGAAATAAAAAACATCTGCAAAATTATGATTATTGCCTGCGGTTCTGCCTCCCACACAGGTATGACGAGCAAATACATTTTTGAGGGGATGGCAAGAATTCCGGTAGAAGTGGATCTGGCATCAGAATTCAGATACCGCAATCCTATCATTGAAGATGGAACTTTGGTTATCATCATAAGCCAGTCCGGAGAGACTGCTGATTCACTTGCTGCTCTTAGAGAGGCTAAGGCAAAAGGAGCCAGGGTACTGGGAATTGTGAATGTGGTGGGAAGTTCCATAGCTAGAGAAGCGGATAATGTTATGTACACTTGGGCAGGACCGGAGATTGCGGTAGCTACCACAAAAGCATATTCCTGCCAGCTCACTGCCTTGTATCTACTTGCAATGAAATTTGCCAGAGTACGCGAAAAAATCACAGCTGAAGAACTGAAATCTTATATAGAAGACTTAAAACGGATTCCGGATCAGGTGGAACTGCTTCTGAATAATAAAAACAAGATTCAGAAATTCGCAAACAGATACCTGGCTGCAAGAGATGTATTCTTCATCGGCAGAGGGATCGACTATGCAATTTCTATGGAAGGTTCCCTGAAGCTGAAAGAAATATCCTATATTCATTCGGAGGCATATGCGGCAGGCGAGCTCAAGCACGGAACTATCTCGTTGATAGAAGAGGGAACTCTGGTGGCAGCGGTGCTGACCCAGGAAGAACTGTATCAGAAAATGATCAGCAACATGCGGGAAGTGAGTACCCGGGGGGCCTTTGTACTTGCAGTGACAAACGAAGGAAACAGCGAAGTGGAACGAGCTGCCGACTATGTCATTTATATACCGAAGACAAACAATTATTTCACTAACTCACTGGCAATCATACCACTGCAGTTATTTGCATACTATATAGCTGTAGGCAGAGGCTGCGACGTGGATAAACCAAGGAACCTGGCAAAATCTGTAACGGTTGAGTAGAGCATTTAGCGAGGTTATCTCGAGATTAGTGCGAAATACATCCTGACACTTGACGAGGTTACTTTGAGTCTAGGGACGGGATGTTACCGCTGGGGCCGGTACTTAACATGGCTATTTCAATGTTTATTAAATGTTTAAACACATTTCCATCACAAAGAACGGCTATTATAGCAATATAAAATACAAGAGAAAGAAGGAAGCTTTATGGAAAATCAATATAATTACTATAATCCTGACGGACAACCGGGAAATACTCAATATAATAGCCAGTCAAATCAATCAAACGGAAACAGGCCTCCAAAAAAGAAAATGCCGAAGGCTGTTGCAGTGACCGGATTTGCGTTGTTATTTGGAGTGGTTTCAAGTGCAACATTTTTAACTTCAAACATAGTAGGGAATAAGGTCCTGGGGCTTAACGAAGCTTCTTCATCCTCCCCGGCCGCAGCCAAGACTGCAGCACCCGTGAATAATTCTAAATTGACAACATCCTCCAGTGTGATAACTTCTGATGTATCCGATGTAGTAGATACTGTAATGCCATCGATTGTGTCTATTACAAACATGAGTGTTCAGCAGGTACAGGATTTCTTCGGAGGGGTTTCCCAGCAGGAAAGTGAGAGTGCGGGAACGGGAATCATTGTTGAACAGAATGACTCTGAGCTGCTGATTATAACCAATAACCATGTGGTAGCAGGCAGTGAGACACTGACCGTCACATTTAATGACAATAAAAGCGTAGGAGCAAATATTAAAGGAACAGATCCGGCACACGACGTTGCTGTAATAGCAGTTCCTCTGAAAGACATTTCCGGTGATACGATGGACTCTATCTCAGTTGCCACCATGGGAGATTCTACAAAATTAAAAGTAGGAGAACCTGCCATTGCTATAGGTAATGCACTTGGATATGGGCAGTCAGTCACAACAGGCGTTATCAGTGCTACAGACCGTGAAGGTGCACAGGTTGTTGATCAGACCACCGGCGAGACAGTTTCCAGCGATGTAAAACTGATTCAGACAGATGCAGCTATTAATCCCGGCAACAGTGGAGGTGCATTGGTGAATGCAAGTGGAGAAGTAATCGGAATCAACTCCTCCAAACTTGTAGGAAGTTCTGTTGAAGGTGTAGGCTATGCAATCCCAATCAGTGCTGTATCCGACATCATCACTAATTTGATGAATCAGGAGACCAAAACAAAAGTCGGCGAGAAAGACAGAGGATATCTTGGAATTGAAGGATTTGATGTAACTTCAGAATATTCGGAAAGATTCAGCATGCCTCTTGGCGTGTACATTAACGGCGTTACCCGCGGAAGCGGTGCAGAAAAAGCAGGCCTTACAAAAGGTGGCATAATTACAGCTTTAAACGGAACTACAATCGACAATATGTCTACTCTTCAGGAGCAGCTTAAGTACTATGCAAAGGGCGATACTGTAACACTTACCGTACAGGAGCCAGGAAATAATGGAAACTATAAAGAACAAACTTACAAAGTTGTTTTAGGTACAAAAGCAAAATAAAAAGGGGTCTGACCCTTTTGGCCTCCATATTCAGAGTATTCTGAATATGAGCCGCAAAAGGGTCAGACCCCCTTTAACAAGGAGGCGATGAAATTGGAAGAGAATCAATGCTGCCCAAAGACAAAACATCGAGATAAAGATGAATACACTTGCCTGATTCACCGTCTGAACCGGATAGAAGGCCAGGTGCGGGGGATTAAGAGCATGGTGGAAAATGACAGGTACTGTGTTGATATACTGGTGCAGGTATCTGCTATCCAATCGGCATTGAATGCCTTTAATAAAGAGTTGCTTGCGAACCATATCCGCACCTGCGTTGTGGAGGATATCCGGGATGGTAAAGAGGACGCGGTGGATGAGTTGTGCACAACCATACAAAAATTAATGAAATAATAGGATAACAGGTGCTCTGATACGTACAAATGAATTTCAGGGCACCTGTTCCTCTAAAAACCGGTTGGATGAACGCCGGTTTTTAATTCATCTACGTAGTAATTCCATACCTCTTCATTGAAATCCAAAGTTTTTAAACTGCCGTCCGCTATCTTACTTTTCAACATCTTGTTTATCTTATCTGTTTCAAAATAATAAAATCTTTCAGATTGATATGTGCTGTCTATGTAATAAACAATATTGATTCTTGGAGAACAAATAACGGCAATGTGGGGCATGTCACAGTTTACAAGTTGTAACTTATCAGCCTTCTCCTGATCCAGATACAGGCTGAAGCGCTCCAGGTAGGGCAGACGGTCTTCCTGTGAAAAACTAACAGCTCCGAGGAGTGGGGCAATGGCTTTTCCGGTGGCAAAAAAGCCTGTCATTGCATCAAGGGTTACAGTAAAGGGTGTCTCTTTTGTCAGAATATAATTAAATAGTTTACAGATAGAATCTTTTATAATGTCTTTTCCATCTAATACATCCAGCTCATGTCTTTCAAGTAAGTATCCCAGAGAAATAAAATTGTATACTGCATCTACACCTTTTGAGAGGAACTTATCAATGATTCCAGGATTCTTTTCCAAAAGAGCAGAAGCTTCACTTCTGTTGTAGCTGATTTTTCTGATTTTTTTCTTCATAAGATTAGTGAAAAATGTACTGAGATAGCTTTTGTGCCGGATGGCTGTCAGAAGAGGCGTGCCATCGGACATAACATTGAAAGCTAATAGAATGTGATTTTTCAGCAGCACAAAGTAAGACTCCATTTTTTCTTCTGTCACCCATAAATCCACGTTAGCAAACTCATAAAGTTTTGGAATGGATGAAAGAAGTGTCATACCATACTTATCAAAGATAGTATCTAGCAGGGAATAGTTAAAAATATGATTTGTGGAGAGAATTTTCCAGTTTTTTAAGGCTATAGTTTTAAGCCGTACAAAGGTGTCGGAATATGACGGATGAAACAGCGGCAGAGTACTGTAAATCGGCAGGGTCTCATCGACAGCATTTGTAATTTGATCGGACAGAAGGATGCAGACCATATTTAAAACGGCCTTTTTCCCTATAAAACTAGTTTCTGTATCAGGGTAATCTTTATTCTCACTGTTCCCTTCAATAAAGTCTCTGTCTATAGAATATTCTATGGCAGAGGCAAGAAATATTTCGAATTCATATTTTGAACTGAAATCGTAAATAACCGGGAAGGTTTCCTCTAGTTTCATATAGCAGTTGTAATCATATATAGTTTCAGCCAGGTAAAGGGCCGCCTGCTTACTGAAAGCTTTTTTCTCTTTTAGAATTGGCAGCCTTTTTCCCGTCAGGATTTTGCTCAATCCGCTTGGTGTCATATGCATATTAAGTGCAAAATCAGTCTTAGGCATCTTTGCAATGCAAATCAATTTTTCTAGTAATTTGCCAGTCTTCATATTACCTATTCCTCCCTCTCATCTCAAGGTAAATCACTTCACTAATTATACAACAAATTGTTGCTTTTTCGCTTTCTGTTAAAAGAAAATATAACGCTAAAATTTACCAATCACGGAAAAAATAGTAACTATTACTACTGGAAATGAAAAGAAATAAGAACTATTACTAACTTATCTTTTCAAGCGAAAGGAAATTTAAACGCATACAATTTATGCAAGAGTATTTTGTGCAATTACAAGAACATGTTGCATAAACTTACTGTAATAAGATACTGAAAATAATAAGAGAAGGGAGAAAGAAGATAATGAAAAATAGAAAAAGACGAGCAGTTATTAGCTGGATAATGACATTGTTGATGCTGTTTAGTATTCTGCCCATGAATATAGTCAATGCCGAAGATTCGGGAACGGATAAAACTTCTGTACTCACCGACATCACAGCTGTTGTCAGTCAGAATGAAGCTGCAATTGCCGAAGGCAGCACCATATCCGGCACAGAAACTGTTTCAGCAGCTGTCTCATTTGGCATACCGGTGGGTGGAGAGGACGCTTCTCCGGGAGCTTTGATCAAAAAAGGGGACACGGCGGCTTTTCCTGTGGCCAATGGTTTCAATCTGGCTGCAGAGACAGGTACTGATCTGACAACGACAGACGGGTCAACAATCGGGCATGTCAACTTTACAAAAGACAACAGCACAGGAGGAATCACTGCAAAAGTGGTTTTTGATGGGGAAGATACAGCCTTTGATCAAGCACAGAAAAGTGTGTCAGGTGAGTTTGACTTAAACCTTACATACGATGCCAGCGGGGATGCCGGAACTGCCGGTGAACACAGTGTATCAATTCTGGACAAATCCTATACAGTCACTGTACCTGCACAAGAGGAAGAGCAGGCTATTAAGGCTGCAGATGTGAGAGCAGGAGGTAAAGATGTAACAGAGCTGTTGAAGAAGTTTTTGACTTCTACAGTGGAACAGGACGGCAAAACACTACAGGATGGCGATGTTCTTCTGGACAACAAAGAAGTGAAACTTTCTGCTTCCTTTAAAGTTCCGGTTCAGGGCGATGAAGAAAAGCCGGAAACATACGTTGAGCACGGAGATTACGCAGAGATACTTCTGAGTAATGCAATCAAATTACCTGTTCCAAATGATACTATTGATTTAGTGGGGCCAAATAAACTTAAAGTTGGTGAAGTTACATTCATAAACACTGATGATGGAGTAATAGCAAGAGTTGATTTTAACGGTGACAAAGAAGTTTTTGAAGAATACGAATCAGTAAGCGCTGACTTTCGTGCGTCATTTGGTATTATAAAGGAAGGGGGTACTTCTGGTTCAGGTGGAGTGACTATTGAAATATTCGAACGTGAATTCCATCTTGAAAAGCCGCCGGTTAAAACAGAATATTCAATGAGCAAATCAGGTGAAGTAAGTCTGTCTGATAAAACAGTTGAATGGACAGTTAAAGTTTCTGGGAAACAAGGAAAAGACTTTGTTGACCTTGCTGGATATGAATTAAAAGATAACTTACAGGATGTCGGAGAATATGTGCCAGGCTCATTTATTGTCAACGATAAAAGCGTAGATGATTCTCATATAAATTTAAAGGATGAGAATTTGAGCTATACATTCCCAGTGCCATCAAGCGGAGAACAGATTGTTAAGTTCAAAACAACCATACCGGACGATAAATATTACGGGAGCAGAGAACAGAATATTGGAAATAAAGCTGAACTTTATAATGAGGGTAACTATGTAACTGAAGGTAATGGATCTATTTCATTCAAGCCAAAGTGGATTGAGAAAAAAGGAAAGAGCGACCAGGACGGCAGTAGTGGAGTTTACAATCCTAAAGACCGTACAATTACGTGGACGATCACAGCTAATGATATGGAAGCTACTTTAAAAAATCCAACACTGACAGATGCCTTACCAGAAGGCTTAACACTGAAACAGGCAACAGTGCAGTATTGGAACGGAAGCGGTTGGGATGGTGAAATAGGTATTCAACCAGATGAGAATGGTGTATATAAAATCGGAAACAAAACATCTGGGGGTGATCGGATATTGGATACGAAAGTCCTTTTGACGATTGTGACAAAAGTGCCAGATGAAGATTATACGGCAGGTGTGACAAACTATGAGAATACTGCGTCTATTGAATGGGATAACCATGGAAAGATTGGGTCTGGCAGTGTCAATGTGGGAATTGGATATAATGCAATTTCCAAGAGCGGTAAAATTTCCGACAAAGACAACCAGACGATTCAATGGACGGTTAATGTTGATCCGAAAGGTCAGACCATACCAAATGCAACAGTCTATGATCTGCTGTTATATGGAAAAGAAGGGAGTTCTAAAGTAGCGGATCTGTCTGTGGATGGTATCCGTGCTGATGTCATCAAAGGTTTGACGTCTCAGTTCAATCAGAAATATAAAGATGATTCGTTCTCAGGAGAGGGACTTACATCAAAGGTACTTCCCGTTATGAAGGGTGAAGAACGAGTAGGTGATCTATTAGTAGTTACCGGGTTTACTACCGAGAAAGCTACTTTTGATTTTGAATCTATTGTCACGAATCCAGATATTTTTGTATCAAATACATGGAAGGATGTTAAGAATACTGCTTCCCTTTATAGTAAAGATGCGAACTTAAATAAAGCTGATGCAAACGTTTCCTATCCAAGTTTTATGTTGAAGAAGGAAATGATTAAACGTGGTCATACAGCAGATCCGTCATCTGGAGTGAATGATCTTCTGGATGATTGGAATAAGGACGGCTTTGATTATCAGGATAAATCAGCTATCTTCCGTTTTAGTGTAAATGCGGATGGATTAGATTTGACAAAGTTGCTGGGAACTGTCACACTTACTGATACGTTACCGGAAGGCTGGGAGTTATCTGAAATTACTCCTGGAAATGATTTCTTAATATTTGAGGGAGCTGCAAAAAGTGAATGGGAAAGCACAGTAATAGCAAACGAACCACCGACACCAGTTACAGTTGCTGGTCTGACCTCCGCTATGACAGAAAATAAGGATAGTATTTCCTTAACATTTACAAATTTGGATAAGCCTTATGTTGTCCTTATTAAAGCAAAGCCAAATGCCGAAACCTTGGAAAAATATTTCGGGAAAAATAGTGACAATACGGTGAAAAATACTGTAAAGATGACTTCAGAGAATTGGGATACTGGAATTGAATCTAAGCGTGAGGTTGAAGTTAAAAGTTCATTATTGTCGAAAGAGGCAGCATTCGTTGAAGAGGGTGTCGTAAATTGGACGGTAGATTATAAACCTTATGAACTTGATAACACATTTACGAAGATTGAGGATACATTGCCAATTGGGCTTGATCTGCGAACCGATGCGAATGGAAATCTGGTTCTGGTTGGAAATATTAAGATTACAGAATTGAACCTGAATGCAGACGGCAATTATACAGAAGGCGAAGAAGTAACACCTGTTATTGGAGAGAATATTTCTTATGATAATGAAACACGAGTACTCACATTCAATATTCCGGATCATACCAAAGCATATCGTTTCAGCTATCTGACGGATGTAACAGGTGAGCCCGGGAAAGTGACGAACCAAGTGAAACTTTATGGCGGCGATAAAGAGAGCGAGAATACCAATAGTTCTTATCAGATCAGTGACAAAGATGGCAATGCTACTATGAGAAAGAGTGGCTGGGTTGAGATCACCAAGATTGATGGCACTACAAAGTCTCCGCTTGCAGGTGTCGAATTTACCATTTTTGCAGCAGATGAAACAACTGTGATCAGAAAAGGAACTACAGGAACAGACGGAAAATTAAAACTCAGAGCTTTACCTGCCGGAAGTTTTATACTTAGAGAAACGGCTGTTCCGGATGGATACAACCTTGATAAGAGTGACCATACGATTGTAGTCGAAAAAACAGATGATTCAACAATTATATCAATTGATGGAAAAACAGGCGATAATGCCAATCTTATTACTATTGAAAATTATAAGGAAGGCGAATACGCTTCCACATCGGTAGCGCTGAAAGCACATAAAATTCTGGAAGGAAAGAATCTGGAAGATGGTTTGTTCTCCTTTGAATTGAAAGATGAAAAGGGAAAAACAATCCAGACAAAGAAAAATGATCTGGAAGGTAATATTGTATTTGACGAAATAAAATATGATGAGCCGGGAGAGTATCATTATACAATTCAGGAAGTGTCGGGAGACGAAGCCGGAGTTACATATGACAGTAGTGAAATCAGTGTGACGGTTACTGTTGAAGACAAAGGTGGAAAGCTTACGGCTACTCCGGTATATAATGAAGGCAGCCAGACCTTTACCAACAGTTATAAACCGGCAGCCGGAAGTGTTGTATTAGAAGCACAGAAAGTTCTGACAGGGAAAGATCTGAATGCGGGAGATTTTAGTTTTGAACTGAAAGACAAAGATGGAAAGATTCTTCAGACAAAGACAAACGATGCCCAGAGTAAAGTTTACTTTGACCCAATTGTGTACACAGAATCCGGAACCTACAAGTATACCATTGAAGAAGTAAAAAGTGGTGTTGCGGGAGTTAGCTATGACAGTCATGTGATAAATGTCACGGTAACTGTGGAAGATAAAAATGCAAAACTTGTGGCAGAGCCAGTATACGAAGGCAGCCAGACCTTTACCAACAGTTATAAACCGGCAGCCGGAAGTGTTGTATTAGAAGCACAGAAAGTTCTGACGGGGAAAGATCTGAATGCGGGAGATTTTAGTTTTGAACTGAAAGACGAAGATGGAAAGATTCTTCAGACAAAGACAAACGATGCCCAGGGTAAAGTTTACTTTGACTCGATGGAGTACACAGAAGCCGGGACTTATAAGTATACGATTGAAGAAGTAAAAGGAAATCTTGCAGGAGTTACATATGACAGCCATGTAATTGACGTCACAGTGACTGTGGAAGACAAAGATGCACAGCTTGTGGCTACTCCGGCATATGATGGAGATCAGACCTTTACAAACATTTATAAGCCTGCACAGGGCAGCGTTGTATTACAGTCAAAGAAAGTTCTTGAAGGAAAAGACCTGAATAGCGGCGACTTTAGTTTTGAATTGAAAGACGAAGATGGCAAAGTTCTTCAGACAAAAACTAACGATGCTCAAGGCATGATTTACTTTGATCCGGTTGAGTATAGCAAAACAGGTACTTACGAATATACAATCCAGGAAGTATCAGGAAACCTGGCGGGTGTCACCTATGATACACATGCGATCAAAGTAACAGTTACAGTAGAAGATAAGGACGCCAAGCTGGTTGCAACGGCAGCATACGAAGGAGAAGAGACCTTTACGAATGCCTATAAACCTGCAGACGGCAGCATTGTTTTACAGGCCCAGAAAATCCTGAAAGGAAAGAAACTGACGTCAGGAGAATTTAGCTTTGAGCTGAAAGATAAAGATGGAAACGTAATACAGACCAAGAAAAATGATGCTCAAGGTGTAGTAAACTTTGATGAAATCCAATATGATGAAGCAGGTACATACACATACACGATTCAGGAAGTTATAGGAAATCAGGCGCGCATGACCTACGATAAGCATGTAATCGAAGTTACTGTGACAGTTGAAGATCAGGATGGGAAATGGACGGCAAATGCAGTATATACCGGAGATCAGAAGTTTACAAACACTTATAAATCTGAACCTGGAAAGCCGGATTCATCTAAGAAGCCAAATACAGGCGGAAAAGGTACAACAAAGACAAATGCATCAAAAACACCAAAAACAGGAGATTCAGGCACTCCGATTATGTATGGAGTTATTCTTCTAATCAGCGCAGGCGCTATTTTGGCTGTGCTTGGTATAAGGAGAAAGAGAAGATCAAAATAGACAAAAATTATTCAATAAAGTATGCGGTCACATATCCGCATATGTGAGAGTATAACAGAAGGTTTGTGCTTCAGCCGATAAATATTAGTCTGCAGCATGAACCTTTTTAGTGGAGGTGAAATATTTTAAAAATATGTTATATGGGCGCTTTTTGATAACTCAATGGTCATAAGGGGGTCAGACCCTTTTGAACACCATTTTCAGAATATTCTTAAGTTAAAATGCAAGAGGCATATTTCCCATTAGAAAGTGTATGAATAATATATGAAATTAAGAGAATATGTTTTTGTAACTGAAAAGAACTTCAAAGACAAACTTTAAAAAAGAAGGGGCCCCGCATATGTGAAGTCCCTTCTTGAATGTTAACTATAATATCTTCTATATTATTTGCAGTTACAATTCTGCCGAACATCAAATTCTGGATTGATTGCATAGAAGTTTTTACTGTCCAGATTATCCTGTACAATACGGAGACTTTCACCGAAACGCTGATAGTGAACGATCTCACGTTCTCTAAGAAAACGAATTGGATCGCAGACATCAGGATCTTTTGCCAACCTCAGAATATTGTCATAAGTTGTTCTGGCTTTTTGTTCTGCTGCCATATCTTCATGTAAGTCAGTGATGGGATCCCCTTTAGACTGGAACACAGTAGCTGACCACGGTGCTCCGGAAGCTGCCTGCGGCCAGAGAGCGAGTGTGTGATCCACGTAATATGTTCCGAATCCGGATTGCTCAATCTCCTCCGGTGTCAGGTTTCTCGTCAATTGATGGACAATGGAACAAATCATTTCCATGTGCGCAAGTTCCTCTGTGCCTATGTCCGTCAGGATACCTGCGACTTGCTTATACGGCATGGTATATCTTTGGGAAAGATAGCGCATGGAAGCAGCAAGCTCTCCATCTGGGCCACCAAACTGGGTAATGATTATCTTCGCGAGTTTGGGATCGGTCTGTTTAATATTTACTGGATATTGCAGTCGTTTTTCATAGCCCCACATAAATTAGCATCCCCCTTCCTGCCACGGCCATGGATCATCGATCCAGTTCCATTTATCGGTACAAGAATAAACAGCAGTATCCACGGTCAAAGGACCAAAACGTGCGGCATATTCTTTCAAAGCATCGTTTCTCATACGGCTGTACTCACGAAAGTAGGCCAATGCATCTTCATCACATGGATGAGTATCCAAAAAGAGTTTCACATCGTCTACTGCAAAGCTTACCGCGTTGATATGATCGAATAATTCTTTTCTGCTTGGAGGGTTATTCATCGATTACAGCCTCCTCTCCCGTGAAATGGTAAGCTGAGTTCTTTAAAAATAGTACCTCTTCTTATTGCTTCATGAGGTTTCATTACATCCCGCCATTTCTGCCAGGGTACATAGGCCATGGCTATTGCGAGCGGTGCATCCGCTATCGGGTCGTAACGTTTTTCGCATTGTCCCGGCGCTAATTTTCGCGCACTTTCTACAGTGGGGCATTCGCCGCATCCCGGACGGCGCTGATTATCTGGTCGCCCTGCAGGGGCAATGTTGGAGCAAGGGTTATTGTTATAAGCAGGCATAGGCCGACAGCCATTTTGAAAATTCATTTGCCTGTCATAACGCATGTTGTTTTGATAATTCGCCACTTTCAAACTTCTCCTTCTAATTTCATTTACGGTATATAGTATGAAAAAAAATATGAAAGGTTCCTCTTTACATTTTGGTGAAAGTCATATATAATGGAAAAAGTGAGATCGGGGTGTGGCTCAGTTTGGTTAGAGCGCACGGCTGGGGGCCGTGAGGTCGCAAGTTCAAATCTTGTCACCCCGATTATCTTCTTATTTATAAGGACATACTTAATTTCAATAAGTATTCTGTAATTATTACCTTTTAGATGCTGGCGTGTATGTTGGCTATAATGTCTGCGTTGTCTCCTGATGCGGAATACCAAAAGTGTAATAATCGTTATTCATTCTTATTAAATATCTTACTGCATTCATCAATATCCAAATACAAGTTTGTGTATCTTTTCACTTCAAAATAAAATATTTTGCAAGGTCTCAGGTCAGGCAGGTTTGCATAGAAAAGTGGAAGAGGCATCTATGCATAAAAAGAAATCGAACCTTAAACTATCAGAATCTCAGCCGGCGAATTAAAAGCCCTGCAAAAGGATGTCGAAGAGTTAAAGAAGATGGCTTAACTAAAGTTTTTTCGTTGACAAACCACACAATTTTTTGTAAAATAGTCTTAAATTTTGATGAATTACAGATAATAATAGCGCTTACCGAGTCTATTTATCACGAGGTGGCGCTTTTGTCTTATTGAGAAAGAGTCTTTATTAAGAGTCTTTATTAATTGAAAGAAAATTTGATGATTTTTGTAACACAAAGGGAGGAGGAAGAAATTTGATTAGATTAGAAGATGTACACAAGAGTTTTGGCAGCAATGAAGTATTAAAGGGAATCAACCTTCATGTTAAGGAAGGGGAGAAGGTGGTGATCATCGGGCCTTCCGGTTCAGGTAAAAGTACGCTGGTGCGCCTGATGAACGGTCTGGAGGAACCTACTTCCGGAAAAGTTTATATTCACACTCATGAGCTGACGAGAAAGAACCGGGCATTTGTCAATAGAATTCACAGTGCCATGGTGTTTCAGCAATTCAATCTGTATCCACATATGACAGTTCTGGACAATCTGATTTTAGGGCCAACAAAGCTTAAAAAGGTGAATAAAAGTGAAGCAATGGAGACGGCTCTGCATTATCTGGAAAAAGTAGGGCTGGAGGATAAGGCCGGAGCCTACCCTCAGAATCTTTCCGGCGGTCAGCAGCAGAGAATAGCAATTGCCCGTGCCCTTACTATGAAGAACCGGGTGATTTTGTTTGATGAGCCGACCTCTGCACTTGATCCAGAGATGGTGCAGGAAGTTTTGGATGTTATTATCAATCTGTCCCATGAAAAGAATTTTACAATGGTTATTGTAACCCACGAGATGGGGTTTGCAAAACAAGCGGCTGACAGAGTTCTTTTCGTGGATGGGGGGCAGATCCTGGAGGAGGGAACCCCGGAACATTTCTTTGAGAATCCTGAAAATGAAAGAACCAAGGCATTCCTAAGCAAGATTATCCGATAAGCATTTAAAGGAAAACGTTATGATGAGGAGGAGCAGACGAGATATGAGATATAAACGCATAGTATCCTCTCTCTTAGCAGCAGGCTTGCTTGCTGCCGTTACGCTGACAGGGTGCGGAGCACCGGATGAAGAAACTGTACTTAACAAGGACGTGGTGAAAGTCGGCTGCAAGAATGATGTTCCGAATTTCGGGCTGATGAATGTCGACACACGGGAATTTGAAGGTTTTGAAATCGATGTCGCGAGAGAGGTTTGTAAAAGAATTTATGGAGATAATGTAAAGATAGAATTTGAGGCGGTGACTGCGAAGACCAGAGGTCCTCTGCTGGAGACTGGAGAGCTGGATATGGTAGCCGCTACCTTTACCATTACAGACGAGAGAAAAGAAACTTATAACTTTACACAGCCATATTATACAGACCATGTAAAGCTGATGGTTAAAAAATCAGCTGGTTTTACTGATTTCAAGAGTATGGACGGGAAGACAATAGGTGTGTCTCAATCTGCAACGACAGAGCAGTCTTTGCAGGAAGCTGCAGATGAGGCCGGTATTTCACTGAAATTCAGCGAATATTCCAGCTATCCGGAGATTAAGGCGGCTCTGGATTCGGGGCGTGTGGATTGTTTCTCAGTGGATGGTTCCATACTGAGCGGGTACTTAAATAATTCGATGATGCTGCTGCCGGATGAGTTCGCACCGCAGGAATATGGCATTACAATTGCAAAGAGAAATACAAAACTGGCTGCAAAGGCCGATGAAGCTATATCTGAGATGAAGAAAGACGGAGAGCTTGAGAAAATAATGGAGAGGTGGGGATTGACTCAATGAGCGCATTTTCAGCACAAAAATGGGAAAAGTTATTTCGAAATATAGATCTCTTCATTCAGGGATTTGGGACAACCTTATATATCGTTCTGCTTGGACTTCTGCTGTCTTTAGTATTGGGAGCAATCTTCGGAGTAATATCCACCAGCCATAGAAAGGTATTGAGAGGAATTGCAAGAGTCTATGTGGAGTTCTTTCAGAATACACCGCTGCTGGTACAGGTTTTCTTCCTTTATAATGCGCTTCCCTATGTAGGTGTTTTTATTCCGGTAAAAACCATTGGTATCATAGGAGTGGGCATTTACCACGGAGCGTATATGGCTGAGGTCGTGAGAACAGGCATCGAGGCAACACCTAAAGGGCAGCGTGACGCGGCCGACTCCCAGGGGTTTAGCTATGTTCAGACTATGTTGTATATTATATTGCCCCAGGCATTAAAAGTGATGCTTCCGCCGCTCACGAATGTGGCTGCAAACCTGATTAAAAACACATCTATTTTGGCAATCATTGCGGGAGGCGATCTTATGTATCAGGCGGATTCATTTGCATCAAGCACATTGGCTTACGGACCGGCTTACGTGGTAGTTGGTATCTTATACTTTATCATCTGCTTTCCACTTTCCAGGTTATCAGGTTATCTGGAGCAGAAGTTTGGAGCGACACCGAAACCTAAAGACTACACGGCCTTGCTTTCGGCCTACGGTATAGGAAAGGGGGCAGCTAAATGAATGAATTCATGAACGCGTTTGAGTCTGTATTTACCCGAAGCAATATATTCTATATGTTCCGGGGGCTTGGAGTGACACTTTATGTAGCTTTGATTTCCGTCATACTGAGCATCATTTTTGGTACAATTCTTGCACTGTTCCGCACATACGGGAACAGGTTTCTCAAAGGGTTCAGCGTGGTATATATAGAGATTTTCCGGAACACACCAAACCTTCTCTGGGTATTGGCAATCCGTTTTATGGTAAGAATGCCGGAGCCTTTTGATGCGCCGATGTATTCCGGAATCCTGGCATTTACGCTGTTCACCAGTGCGGTGATGGCAGAGATTGTCCGAGGCGGTTTAAACTCTGTTCACGCAGGACAGTTTGAGGCTGCATATTCCCAGGGGTTTAATTTCTTCCAGACCATGGTGTTTATCATACTGCCGCAGTGCTATAAGGCAATTGTGCCGGCCATGCTGTCGCAGGTCATCACCGTAATCAAAGATACCTCATTTTTGGCCCAGGTAGCAATCGAAGAATTCTTCAACAACAGCAAATGGATTATGTCTGCACAGATAGACAGCACAGTCAATCAGTCCATGCGTGTTTTCATCATCTTCGGATTTGTCGCACTAGTATACTTCATCATAAACTTCGTGCTCTCCTGCATCGTGCGAAACAGCAGAAAAAAGCAGGAAGCGTAAAAATGGAAAAAATGCCCGGATTATCGGTGATATCGCGGAAGGGAACGGAGTTTATATGACAACGGCACTGCATGGCAGGAGGATTATAGATATCCTGTATGGGGGAGGATTGCCACGCATTTATTAAAAGTAAATCTTGTCTTTATATATGAAAAAAGATATAATAGGGAACAAGTTTAGTATGCATGATTTAAAGGAGAAGACATTTTATGTGTGGATTTGCAGGTTTTGTGGGAGATGTTGAAGATAGAGAGCAGGTATTGACGGATATGATGAATACCATTATACACCGTGGACCTGACAGTGAAGGCAGATTCGTGGATGAGGACGCAGCTTTAGGGTTCAGGCGTCTGAGCATTATTGATCTTTCGGAAGAAGGAGATCAGCCTCTTTATAATGAGGATCGAAGTAAGGTTCTTGTTTTTAATGGTGAGATTTACAATTATCAGGAACTGAGGGAAGAACTGGTGGAAGCAGGCCATATATTTACATCAAACACGGATTCCGAGACGCTTCTCCACGGCTATGAAGAGTGGGGCGAGACACTTGTGGACAGGCTGCGGGGTATGTATGCTTTTGTAATCTGGGATCGTGAGGAAAAGAGGCTTTTTGGTGCAAGAGACATTTTTGGAATAAAGCCTTTTTACTATGCGCAAATGAACGGCACTTTAATGTTTGGCTCGGAGATTAAGTCTTTTATGGAGCACCCTAAGTTTGATAAGGTTTTCAATGAATCTGCTCTTGGAAACTACCTTTCCTTTCAATTTGTCCCTACAAATGAGACGTTTTTTAAAGGAGTATTCTGCCTGCAGCCGGGACATTTCTTTGTCTATGAAAATGAAGAAATGAAAATAACCCGTTATTTTGAGCCAAATTTTACCGGGGACAGCGAGAAATCTTTTGAAGAAATTGTAGAAGATGTGCAAAAAACTATGGAGGAATCTGTAGAAAAACATAAAATCAGTGATGTGGAAGTTGCATCTTATCTGTCAAGCGGCGTGGATTCCAGTTATCTGACTTACTTAGGTCAGGTGGACAGAACTTTCACGGTTGGATTTGACGAAGGAAAATACAGTGAGATTCAGGATGCAAAAGAATTTGCCGCCAGCATCAACATGCAGAATGATGCGAAGGTTATTACCCCTGAGGAGTACTGGGATAAGTTATCCGACATTCAGTATTATATGGACGAGCCTGTTGCCGACCCGGCAGCTATCGCTCTTTACTTTTTGAGCAAGGAGGCCTCTAAAAAGGTGAAAGTCGTTCTCTCGGGAGAGGGATCGGATGAACTGTTTGGTGGTTACAATATTTATTGCGAGCCTTTGGAGCATACCGGCTTTAATAAACTGCCAATGTTTTTTAGGCGGTTTTTGGGAAAGTTTGCAGAATACTGTCTTCCCCGTGGGATGAAGGGAAGAGGCTTCCTTATGCGTCACGGGAAGACATTGGAGCAGCGATATTTTGCCAATGCAACGAATATTTTCACAGAGCGAGAAGCAAACAAACTATTGAAAAAGGGTTCTGAACCGGGAATTCAGAAAGTGACCCGTCCGCTCTATGACAGGGTAAAAGGCAAGGACCCGGTCACAAAGATGCAGTATGTGGATTTACATCTCTGGCTTGTCCATGATATCCTGATGAAAGGGGACAAGATGGGGATGGCAAATTCACTGGAGGTCAGAGTACCTTTCCTGGATAAGAAGGTACTGGAGCTGGCCCAGACGCTTCCCCTGGATTATAAAGTCCGCGCACCGAAGACAAAGGTGGCACTTCGCGGCGCTGCGGAGAAGGTTATCCAAAGTAAGACGGCTGAGAAGAAGAAGCTGGGGTTTCCGATACCGACTCGGGTATGGTTAAAGGAAGACAAGTATTACAATATCGTTAAAGAAATGTTTACCTCCGAAGCGGCGAGAAAGTTCTTCAACACAGATCTGCTTGTCAAAATGCTGGATGACCATAAAAAGGGTAAAAATACCAACGAAAAGACGGATAACAGCCGTAAAATCTGGACGGTGTATATTTTCCTTGTATGGTACGACCGTTTTTTTGAACATGGAAAGCCGATACATCCGACAATGAATGAAAGATAGTTACGATAATTTCAAGAAAAGGGGAGAGGGTATGGGAGGCAGTAAGTCGAGGTCTTCTGTTGGAACAAAAAGAAAAAACCGGCAGCAGTGGTCGGAAAAAACTAAATATTTCGATTACGATCTGCTGCTGGTTATTATCTTTTTGATGTGCTTTGGACTCGTTATTTTGTACAGCACAAGTGCATATAGTGCCCAAATAGATTTCGACGGAGATGACATGCATTATTTTTCCCGACAGGCGATTTTCAGTATTGCAAGTTTTGGGTTCATGCTTATTGTGTCGAAAATTGATTATCATATTCTTGGAGCGTTTTCATTTGAATTTTACATATTTTCCATGATTATGATGGCCCTTGTGCAGACGCCCCTTGGAACGGAGATAAACGGTGCGAGAAGATGGATACAGCTCCCAGGGAATATGACACTACAGCCTTCAGAGATTACAAAAATAGCCGTTATCCTGTTTATTTCGTATGAACTGTGCAGGCTTGGAAAGAAGATTCATACACGGGACAGCCTCATCAGAGTTCTGGTGTTCGGTGCGGCGGCTGCTGCAGGAGTCCTTTTCCTGACCGATAATCTAAGTACGGCTATTATTGTTATGGCAATCACCTGTGTGCTGTTATTTATCGTCCATCCGAAAACCAAACCTTTTATTGCTATTCTGGTGGGGGGAACGGCAGTGGTGGTGGTTGGTGTTTCTTTGTTTGCTTCTACCATTACAACAAGTGATAACTTTCGCCTTCGCCGGGTGATTACCTGGCTCGACCCGGAAAATCATGCGGACGCCGGCGGGTTCCAGGTGATGCAGGGACTATATGCCATAGGCTCCGGCGGCTTTTTCGGAAAAGGGCTGGGCAACAGTACACAGAAGCTGGGTGTAATTCCGGAAGTGCAAAATGACATGATTCTTTCTATTGTCTGTGAGGAACTTGGTGTGTTTGGTGCAATTATGATTCTGGTGCTGTTTGGACTACTTCTATATCGTCTGATGTTTATTGCCAGGAATGCACCGGATATGTTCGGCTCCCTTGTAGCCTCCGGCATATTTGCACATATTGCGCTTCAGGTAATTTTGAACATAGCAGTTGTGACAAACCTGATTCCCACAACAGGAGTTACGCTTCCTTTTATCAGTTACGGAGGGACATCTATCTTGTTTCTTATGACAGAAATGGGAATTGCTCTGGGGATATCGCGAAAAATCCAGCTGGATGATCATTAAGTGAAAAAACATCTTTTCATACAATATAAAGTGTGCTATATTATATGTAGTATTCGAAACTATGTATTATAGGAGCGAAATGCATGATGTATGGTGCGGGAGGATATAACATGAGTTATAAAGTAATTGTTGACAGCTGCGGTGAATTAACTGATGAGATGAAGGAGAGCAATATATTTGAAACAGCGCCCCTGACGATGGAGATAGATGGTGTCCGGATTGTGGATGATATGTCATTTGATCAGGCTGACTTTTTGAAACGTGTGGCGGCAAGCCAGACGAGCCCTAAGTCCTCATGTCCGTCACCCCAGGAATATATGGAAAGATACCACTGCGAAGCAGAACGGGTTTATGCAGTTACATTATCTTCCGAGTTAAGTGGTTCATATAACAGTGCCGAACTGGGAAAGAAGCTGTATGAAGAAGAATATGGAGAAAAGGATATTTATGTATTCAATTCACGTTCTGCATCTGTTGGAGAGACAGTGATTGCATTAAAGATTCAAGAATGCGAAGAGGCAGGTATGACCTTCGCGGAGATTATTGCGGCAGTGGAAGAATATATAGAGGTCCAGAACACTTACTTTGTACTGGAGACATTGGATACGCTTCGTAAGAACGGAAGACTCACCGGGATTAAAGCAATTGTGGCCAGTGCCCTGAACATTAAGCCCGTGATGGGAGCGAAGCCGGAAGGCGTTATCTGCCAGCTGGGTCAGGCAAGAGGCATGAAGAAAGCACTGGTGAAGATGACAGGACAAATTCTGGATGATCTGAAAAATCCAGAGGATAAAATACTGGCAATCGCACACTGCAATTGCAAAGAGAGGGCACTGGCAGTGCAGGAGTCAATTGTTCGGAAAGTAAAAGTAAAATCCAGTTTCATTGTGGATACAGCGGGCATCAGTTCCATGTATGCAAATGACGGTGGAATCATAGTTGTGATATAGAACGATGTGTGTTACCATTAGGTATAGTTTGACACAAAGGGAGAGCAGAGTATGAGTCAGGAAAAAGTAGACCGTTATAAAAAAGAAAAAGCCAATCGGAAGAAAATTATGAAAAAACAGCGGATTAAGAATGCTCTGGAAAGGGCCGCCCTGGTACTGGCAGCATTTGCAGTGGTGGGATGGCTTGGCTTTTCTGCACATCAGAAGCAGGAAGCAAAGGAGGACCGGCCGGTTGCAGAAGTCAACTACGATGCAGTGAATGATTATATGAGTCAGCTGAGTAAAGGATAGAATAGATAAAAGGGTAAGAACTGTGTAGTCTTTTCAAGACTGCACTATTTTTTTTGCGTAAATACCAGTAAAGCGAATGCCCTTTTGTGGTAAAAATTAAAAAAAACACTTGAAAATGGGGTGAGTGTGGTTTACAATGGTGTCAAGTGGTAGGAAGTGGTAGCCAGTGGTGTAAAGTGGGAGCAATGTGGAGGCTCACTTAGAAGAAGGGGTTCCGGATGCTGTTAGGGGAGTTTAATCACACAATTGATGGAAAAGGCCGATTAATCATTCCAGCCCGGTTGCGAGATGATTTGGGAGAAAGTTTCGTAATCTGTAACGGCTTGGAAGGCTGTCTTTTTGTGTACTCTATGGATGAATGGAACAATTTCGTCGCTGAACTGGAAACACTGCCACGGATGAATAAAGATGCCAGAATATTCAAACGTTATTTCTTTGGAAGCGCATCGGAAGGCAGCTTTGATAAGCAGGGGAGAGTTTTGGTCCCCCCCACACTAAGAAAAGCAGCCGGACTGGAGAAGGATGTTGTTCTTGTAGGAGTACAGGACCGCGTTGAAATCTGGGATAAAGCACTTTGGGAAGAAAGAAGTCAGGTCAGCGAAGAGAATCTCGATGCGATTGCCGAACGTATGGAATCAATCGGTATCCGCATCTGACCATAATGACGACTCATAACACATGGAGGCATTTATGGCATTCAAGCACACATCAGTTTTACTGAATGAGACAGTAGACTTTCTGGCTGTGAAGCCGGATGGGATTTATGTCGACGCTACACTCGGCGGAGGCGGACATGCCTTTGAGGTGTGCAGGCGTTTAAGCAGCAAGGGGAGTTTTATAGGAATAGACCAGGATGGGGCAGCTATTGAAGCGGCTGGCGTCCGATTACTCGGCTTTGGGGAGAAAGTTACAATAATCAGGAGCAATTATTGTGATATAAAGCCGAGGCTCCGGGAATTAGGCATGGAGAAGGTGGATGGAATTGTACTGGATCTGGGGGTATCTTCGTATCAGCTGGACACAGCAGAGAGAGGCTTTTCCTATCGAACCGATGCTCCTTTGGACATGAGAATGGATCAAAGACAGCAGATGACGGCGAGAGACATTATAAACGACTACAGCGAATCAGACCTTTATCGCGTGATTCGGGATTATGGGGAAGACAGATTTGCAAAAAACATTGCCAAATATATCGTAAGGGCACGCGAAAAAAGCCCCATTGAAACAACAGGACAGCTAAATGAAATCATAAGACAGGCTGTTCCGATGAAGTTTAGGAGAACTTCAGGACACCCGTCCAAGAAGACATACCAGGCGATTCGCATAGAGCTGAATCATGAGCTGGATGTGCTGAGGGACACACTGGATGACATGATCGATTTACTGAATCCGGGAGGAAGGATTTGTATCATCACCTTCCATTCACTGGAGGACAGAATTGTAAAAAGTACGTTCAGAAAAAATGAAGATCCGTGTACCTGCCCGCCGGATTTTCCTGTATGTGTATGCGGGAAAGTATCAAAGGGAAGGGTGATTACAAAGAAACCAATTTTACCTGGTGAAGAGGAACTGATAGAAAACAGCCGTTCAAAAAGTGCGAAGCTGAGAGTATTTGAACGGGATTAGGGAAAAAAGGAGTATATCAAATATATCCGGCAGGAAGGGGAGAGCCTGACGGAACCAGTATTAAGAAAGGGGCAGACAATATGGCGGCAAGAAGAAGGATGTCAACAACCAGACAAGTGAGAAATACGAATAGCAGTCAAAGACAGGAATATATTTATGGCAATACAGTACGCCAGCCGGAAGCTGTGCCAGTGGGACGACCGCCGAAACAGCCGAAGCGGCCTGTCAGGACAAGCAGTCAGGTCCGCAAGAACCGCAGACGTGCACTGAGCATGAGCCGGGCATATGTGATATTCCAGATGATTGCCGCAGTCTGCGCAGTTATGATATGTGTGTCATACCTGAAGATACAGTCAGATATGACAGATAGATCTGAAAATGTTTCTGCACTGCAGGAAGAGTTGACGGAATTAACAGAGCAAAATGACACGGCATATAGTGCTGTGGCAGATTCTGTGAATATGGAGGAAATACGCAGTAAAGCAATGAATGAGCTGGGAATGGTATACGCTGCGCAGGGGATTGTCATAGAGTATAACAGCCCCACCAGTGATTATGTCAGACAGTACAGCGATATACCTTCTGATGGTGTTCTTGCCAAGTCTCAGAATATAGGAGATTAAGGATATAAAACATGGCAAAGCGGAATAAAAAGAACAGATTTAAATTTTTAACAAAACGGTTTTCTAAGAAGATGCAACAAAAGCTGGTAATGCTGTTTATGGCAATTATACTGGCTTTTATTGTTCTTATTGGGAGAATTACTTATATTAACGCATCGAAGGGCAGCAGGTATACAAAGATTGTTCTTGACCAGCAGGAGTATGACAGCCGCGTGATTCCATATAAACGTGGAGACATTGTGGACCGCACCGGTACAAAGATCGCCGCAAGCGAAAGAGTATACAATGTCATACTGGATGTAGTTGCTCTGAAATCCAATGAGGACTATGAAGAGCCGACGATAAAAGCGTTGGTTGATATCCTCGGGATAAAAGAAGAAGACGTAAGAAAGGTAATCAAAGAAGCCCCTGACAGCCGGTATCAGATACTGGCAAAAGGAGTTGCCTATGATAAAGCACGGAAATTCAAGGCGATAGAAGAGGACACAGAAAACCATCCGAATGTAAAAGGAATATGGCTGGAGGATGATTATAAAAGGCACTATCCATACGATACACTTGCAAGTGATGTCATAGGTTTTGTATCCTCAGAAAATCAGGGCGCAATTGGTATTGAAAGTGCCTACAATGACATATTAACGGGAACAGATGGGCGCGAATATGGCTATTTAGATGATGCTTCTCTGGCAAAGCGCACGGTAAAGCCGGCAAAGAACGGGAATACTGTGGTATCCACCATTGACGTGACTTTGCAGAGTATTGTGGAGCAGTGTATCAGAGAATTTAACGAGGAACATACCGGGGAGGTGAGAGAGGGGGAGCCGGGAAGCAAAAATACGGCCGTCATCATTATGAATCCCAACACAGGAGAAATCCTGACGGAAGCCTCTTACCCGAACTTCAATCTGAATAATCCAAGGGATTTGTCCGGCATCTATACCAAGGAGCAGTTAGCAGCTATGTCTGATGAGGAAAAGCTGGATGTAATGAACAACTTATGGCGGAATTTTGCTGTCAGCGATGCCTATGAACCCGGCTCGACGATAAAGCCGTTTACGGTTGCAGCAGGCCTGGAGTCCGGAGCACTGACCGGTAACGAAGAATATGTCTGCAATGGTTTTCTTCATGTGGGGGACTGGGACATTTCTTGTCATCTCAAGACAGGGCACGGAGTAGAAACCATCGAGCAGTCGGTAGCAAACTCCTGCAACGTAGCCCTCATGCAGATGGCCAAAAGTATCGGAGTAGAGGATTTTGTAAAATATCAGCATGTTTTTGGGTTTGGAGAATATACTGGGATTGACTTGCCCGGTGAAGCTGCCACATCGTCTCTCATATACACAAGTGAAAATATGGGAATTACTGATTTGGCAATCAATTCTTTCGGGCAAGGCTTCAATGTGACAATGACACAGATGGCTGCGGCTTTTTCTTCTTTGATAAACGGGGGCAGCTATTACGAACCCCATACAGTAAAGCAGATTCAGGACGCAAGCGGAAGTGTTGTAGAGACAAAGAATCCGGTGCTTTTAAGAAAGACAGTATCGGCCGAGACATCCACAATGGTGAAACAATACATGAAAGCGGTCATGACATCCGGAACCGGGAAAAGTGCGCAGGTACCCGGCTATGATATCGGAGCAAAAACGGGAACTGCCGAAAAGCTTCCACGAGATCAGGGCAAATACCTGCTGTCCTTTATCGGATATGCTCCTCAGGAAAATCCGGAGGTGGTAGTTTATGTGGTAGTAGACGAGCCTAATGTTGAGAGGCAGGATAACAGTGCTTATGTACTGGGATTATCTCAAAAAATCATGTCCCAGATTTTCCCATATTTGAATATTACGACTACAGAGAACAGTAACGCTGCTCAGGATGCGGCAGATACGGCTTCTCAGGGAACAGATTATGAAGCTTTTGATTCCGAGTATGAGGATACCTATACAAATCAGGATGGTTCTTACATGGATGATAATTACAAACCGGACTTAGCTGACTGGGCTGAAGGACAGCCGACTGAATAGAGAATACGCATAACCTTACTTAAGATGTAATATGTTATAAAAATATCTTTTGTAAGGTTTTTATTTATGAAGAACAAAACATATAACAAGAGAAAAGTACTCATTGTCTTTACGTGTGCTTTTGCCATTCTTCTGGCACTGATCGGGCGTCTGGCATATCTCATGATATTTGACGCAGAGTATTATCAGAAACAAGCAGAGTCGCTTCATGAGCGGGAACGGGATATTAAGGCGGCAAGGGGCGAAATTGTTGATAGAAATAATACCGTGCTTGCTACTAACAAGACAGTCTGCACCATTTCCGTCATACACAACCAGATTGAAGATCCGGAGCTTATTATCCAAACTTTGGTAAAAGAACTGGACATGAATGAAGCAGCAGTCAGGAAACGTGTGGAGAAGGTTTCTTCTATAGAAAGAATAAAAACAAATGTGGAAAAGGAAACCGGGGACAGAATCCGCAATTACAACCTGGCAGGTGTAAAAGTGGATGAAGATTTTAAACGTTATTATCCGCACAATGAGCTGGCATCCAAAGTACTGGGATTTACGGGAGGCGATAATCAGGGGATTATCGGCCTTGAGGTTAAGTATGAGGATTATTTAAAAGGAATTAACGGGAAGATTTTGACGACTACCGATGCAAGAGGAGTGGAACTGGAGGCAAAAGCAGAGGATAGAATTGAGCCTGTGGCTGGACAGACACTTAAAATCAGTCTGGATTATAATATTCAGTCTTTCTGTGAGCAGGCGGCACTGAAGTCTATGGAGGAAAAGCAGGCGGACAGTGTATCCATACTGCTGATGAATCCGCAGAACGGAGAAATTCTGGCAATGGTCAATGTGCCGGAATTTAATTTGAACGAGCCGTATATACTAAATACAGGGGTGGATGGAGATACATTGACTGATGAACAGCTGCAGGATCAGTTAAACCAGATGTGGCGGAACGGCTGTATAAATGACACCTATGAGCCCGGTTCCACCTTTAAGATTATTACTACCTCCGCTTCCCTGGAGGAGGGAGTCGTAAAATTAGATGACACATTTTCCTGTCCCGGATACCGGATTGTAGAGGACCGGAAGATAAGGTGTCATAAGGTGGGGGGGCATGGCTCTGAAACCTTTGTCCAGGGGATACAGAATTCCTGCAACCCTGTTTTTATTGATATTGGACTTCGGCTTGGAGCCGACAGGTTTTATGACTACTTTGATCAGTTCGGGCTTTTTGGCCTGACAAATGTAGATTTACCTGGTGAAGCAGGAACAATTATGCACAAGAAAGAGGATATCGGTCTGGTAGAACTGGCAACGATGTCCTTTGGTCAGTCTTTCCAGATTACCCCGATCCAGATGGCCACAACGGTCAGCTCCCTGATAAATGGAGGAAAACGGGTGACACCTCATCTGGGAATGGAGGTTCTGGATAGAGAAGGAAATGTAGTGGAAGAACTGAAATATAAAGAAAGAGATGGAATTGTGTCCGAAGAAACTTCTGCCACTATGCGGATGCTTCTGGAAGGTGTTATATCGGAGGGAACTGGAAAAAATGCTTATATCGAAGGGTATTCAATCGGAGGAAAGACGGCTACCTCACAGACACTGCCCAGAAGTGCAAATAAGTATATTTCCTCCTTTATTGGCTTTGCGCCGGCAGAGAACCCGCAGGTGCTGGGAATGATTGCGATACATAATCCCAAGGGGGTGTATTACGGAGGAACAATAGCTGCGCCTGTGATGAGAAATATTTTTGATAATGTACTCCCCTATCTTGGAATAGAAAAGGCAGAGATTGTGAATGATGATGAGCAGCAGGAAGCACAACAGGAGTGAGATTTTGTTAAAATCAGAACTACAAATGTGTATGAAGATATGATATACTAAATGAAGTGTCCGCCGGAAAATAAAGGTACGGCTGATATGTGTTCGTTTAACAAAAGAGATGAAGAGGTGTATGTATGAGTTATCATGTAGTGATTCCGGTGCTGATTTCATTTGCGTTGAGCTTATTGATGGGACCGGTCGTAATACCGTTTCTCAGAAAGTTGAAGATGGGACAGACGGAGAGGACAGATGGGGTGCAGTCCCATTTGAAAAAGACAGGAACGCCTACAATGGGAGGTGTAATCATCCTGGGAAGTGTGGTAATCACCTCTCTGCTTTATGTAAAAAGCTATCCGAATATCATTCCCGTTTTATTCCTTACAATCGGCTTTGGACTGATTGGGTTTCTGGATGATTATCTGAAGGTTGTGATGAAGCGCTCGGACGGTCTTTATCCGAAGCAGAAGATGGCACTGCAGCTTGTTGTGACGGCTGTTTTCGCCTATTATATTATACAAGTATCACGCATTCCGCTGACTCTTTTAGTCCCTTTTTCCGGCGGGAAATACTGGGATATCGGCTGGCTGGCAGTTCCGCTTTTATTTGTTGCTGTCATCGGGACTGTAAACGGTACTAATTTTACCGATGGTCTGGATGGCCTGGCTTCCAGTGTGACGGTATTGGTGGCGACATTTTTTACAGTGGTTGCCATAGGGACCAGAAGTGGGATAGAGCCAATCACCTGTGCGGTCGTTGGTGCCCTGCTTGGATTCCTTTTATTTAATGTGTATCCGGCCAGTGTTTTCATGGGAGACACAGGATCACTGGCTCTGGGAGGTTTTGTAGCCGGAACGGCGTATATGCTGCAGATGCCGCTGTTTATCATTATTGTAGGTATGATTTATCTGGTGGAAGTTGCTTCCGTTATCATACAGGTTACTTATTTTAAGAAGACAGGCGGGAAGCGTTTCTTTAAAATGGCACCCATTCATCATCATTTTGAATTAAGCGGGTGGTCTGAGACGAAGGTTGTTGCGGTGTTTTCCGTTACAACAGCGATTCTCTGCCTGATTGCGCTGATGGGGGTGTAAAAGAATGGATTTAAGAGAAAAAAAGGTACTGGTGTTCGGCTCCGGTATCAGCGGGGTGTCCGCCGGCCGTCTGCTGCTTCACCAGGGAGCGGAGGTAATTCTATATGACGGGAATACTTCGCTGGATACACAGAAGATAAAGGATGAAATCCTGGAGGGAAGAAAAGGAAGTTTACAGGTGATATTGGGTAATCTGCCGGCAGAAATAGTGGACAGCCTGGATCTGACAATCATGAGCCCCGGTGTACCATTGGATATTCCTGCTGTAAACCTGATAAGGGATAAAGGCGTACCCATCTGGGGGGAGACGGAACTTGCCTATGTTCAGGGAAAAGGTGACATACTTGCAATTACCGGTACCAATGGAAAGACAACAACTACGACACTGCTGGGCGAGATTATGAAGAACTATAAAGACAGTGTCTTTGTGGTGGGGAATATTGGAAACCCGTACACCGATGTTGTTCCCAAGACAAAAGAAAATTCAGTGATTGTTGCGGAAATGAGCAGTTTCCAGTTGGAAAGCATACATACCTTCCGGCCCAGGGTGAGCGCTATTTTGAATATCACTCCGGACCATTTGAACCGGCATCATACTATGGAAGCCTATATAGCGGCAAAACAGAATATAGCCAGAAATCAGACCGCCGAAGATGTCTGTGTTTTGAACTACGAGGACGAGGTGACAAGAAAATTTGGAGAAAAAGTCGGTGCCCAGGTTCTATATTTTAGCAGCCGGCGTAAAATAGAAAAGGGAATTTATCTGGATGACGGCAATATTATCTGCAATATTACAGGTGTGCCGGAAGTAGTCTGCCATGTAGACGAACTGAAAATCCTTGGAACACATAACCATGAGAATGTAATGGCGGCAGCTGTGATGGCGGCAGCTTATCAGGTTCCCATGGAAATTATAACAAAGACATTGAAAGAATTTCAGGGCGTAAAGCACCGGATTGAGTTTGTAGCCGAGAAAAACGGAGTGGCATATTATAATGACTCCAAGGGTACCAACCCGGATGCGGCTATCAGGGGAATTCAGGCAATGAACCGTCCCACTCTGCTCATCGGAGGCGGATATGACAAGGAGTCTTCTTACGAAGAATGGATTCGGGCATTTGACGGTAAAGTAAAAAAACTGGTGCTTTTGGGCGCCACAAGGGAAAAGATTGACGAAACAGCCAGAAAGCTGGGCTTTACAGATACTGTTCTTGTAGATACATTTGAAGAGGCGGTAGAAACCTGTGTGAAATATGCAGTGCCGGGTGACGCTGTACTCTTGTCCCCTGCCTGTGCAAGCTGGGGAATGTTCCGGAACTATGAAGAACGCGGAGATAAATTCAAAGATTTGGTGTTACAGTTAAGCTAGGACGGTACCCTTGGGGTGGAATCGAGCTGCCTGGCTGTAAAACGTTAAGTATAAGGAGTGAATTTATATTGGAGCGTCCGGCTAAAAAGAGGCGGTATGATTACACACTGCTGATCGTTGTGTTACTTCTGGTAAGTATAGGGCTGGTTCTCTTGTACAGTACCAGCTCCTATAATGGACGGGTAAAATTCCATGATTCTTATTACTATCTGAAAAAGCAGGGATTCGCAACAGCACTGGGGATTACCGGAATGCTGCTTGTTGCAAAAATTGATTATCACAAATGGGTGCCGCTGGCAAACTTAGGTTACCTGACCGCTATCTTGTTGTCGGTCGCAGTCATATTTGTAGGAGACGAGTACAATGGGTCCAAAAGATGGTTGTCTTTGGGGCCTGTTTCTTTTCAGCCCTCAGAGTTTTCCAAGGTGGCAGTCATACTTTTTCTCGCATGTCTGATCACGAAAAACGTAAAGCAAATGAGCAAAATAAGAACGCTTGTAAAAATGCTTGTTCCTGTACTGCCTATCGTTGGTCTGGTCGGAGCCAGCAACTTGAGTACCGCTATTATTATTATGGGTATTGCGGTAGTCCTGATCTTTGTGGCAAGTCCTAAGTATGCCCAGTTTATCTGGATGGGGGCTGCAGGAGTAGGATTCATGGGGATTTTTCTGGCGCTGGAAAGCTATCGCATGGAAAGGCTGGCCATCTGGCGCAACCCGGAAATGTACGAAAAGGGGTATCAGACACTGCAGGGACTTTATGCCATCGGCTCCGGCGGCCTCTTTGGAAGAGGGCTGGGGGAAAGCATGCAGAAGCTGGGATTTTTGCCGGAGGCACAAAATGATATGATATTTTCTATCATTTGTGAAGAACTGGGCCTGGTGGGAGCAAGTCTTCTTATTCTGTTGTTTTTGATTTTGATCTGGCGTTTTTTTGTTATTGCGACTCATGCAAAAGATCTGCTGGGAGCCCTCATAGCGACCGGAGCACTGGCTCACATGATGATTCAGGTGATCCTAAATATTGCAGTTGTGACAAATTCGATTCCTAATACAGGAATCACACTGCCCTTCATAAGCTACGGAGGAACTTCGGTTATGTTTCTTCTTCTGGAAATGGGGCTTGTACTAAGTGTGTCAAATCTGATAGAATAACAGTGTCAATTGGAGGACTTTAGATGAAACAGAGAGAAAAAAAACACAAAAAGAAAAAACGCCAGGGAGTAATTCTTGGGCTTTTGATTTTTATACTCGGAATTCTGATTGTCCTATTTTCTTTCATGCTCCTTTTCCATACACAGAGGATAGAAGTAAAAGGTAATAAATATAGTAAGGAAGAGGATGTCATAGAATGGCTGAAGAAAGACAAATATACAGCAAATACTGTGTATATCTGGGGGAGATATAATTTTACACATCCCAATCAGCTGCCGGCGGTGGAATCCTCCAGGATTACACTGAAGAGACCCTGGACGGTACAGGTCACTGTGAAAGAAAAGGAAGTATCCGGTTACATAGAATACAAGGACGGATATCTGTGCTTTGACAAAAAGGGAACGGCGATGCTCACGACAACCGATAAGCCGGACGGGGCCGCCAATCTGGAGGGCCTGGATGTGAACACATCAAAGGTTAAGATTGGAGAAGTGCTCCCTGTCTCAGACAAGGATATATTTGAGAGAATTATGGAATTGTCAAAGCTTTTTAAGAAATATAAGTTGACCCCGGATAGAATCGTCTGCTCAAAAGGCAATCCGGTATTTTATTTTGGAAACGTGAAAGTTCTCGTGGGGAAGACCAATTATGAAGACCGGGTTGCCCAGCTTCCTCCTATATTAGAAAAACTGGCCGGGCAGTATCCGGATACGACCGGGACGCTGCACCTTGAAAACTATGATGCTTCAGACAAAGTGATACGATTTGTACCTGATAAAAAGTGAGGAAATAAGCAAAAATCTATTGATTATTTGCATGAAAGACTATATTATATACTTATTGAATTATATCATTCAATCAAAAAGGGAAGTATAAATTTAGGTTAATAAGACAATAAAGGAGGAAATACTCTTGTTAGAAATTAAAACAAACGAATCAGAAGCGGCTGCAAAAATCATTGTTATCGGAGTCGGCGGCGGCGGTAATAACGCAGTAAACCGTATGATTGATGAGCAGATTGCAGGCGTGGAATTTATTGCGATTAATACAGACAAGCAGGCACTTCAGTTATGTAAGGCACCGACCCTGATGCAGATAGGTGAGAAACTTACGAAAGGGCTTGGAGCCGGTGCACAGCCGGATGTGGGGGAGAAAGCTGCGGAGGAAAGTGCAGAAGAGATATCTTCCGCTGTGAAAGGTTCAGACATGGTATTTGTAACCTGCGGCATGGGAGGCGGAACAGGAACAGGAGCCACCCCAGTCGTGGCACGTATAGCAAAAGAGCAGGGTGCATTGACAGTAGGGGTTGTCACAAAACCTTTCCGTTTTGAGTCAAGGACCCGTATGGCCAATGCCCAGGCAGGTATAGATAAACTGAAAGAAAACGTAGATACACTGATCGTCATTCCGAATGACAAGCTGTTGGAGGTAGTTGACAGAAGGACAACCATGCCGGAGGCTTTGAAGAAGGCGGATGAGGTTCTTCAGCAAGGTATTCAGGGTATTACCGACCTGATTAATGTGCCGTCTCTGATCAATCTGGACTTCGCAGATATCCAGACTGTTATGAAGGACAAGGGTATTGCACATATAGGTATCGGTTCAGGCCGCGGTGATGATAAGGCTTTAGAAGCAGTAAAGCAGGCTGTTGCCAGTCCGCTGCTTGAGACAACTATTCAGGGAGCTTCCCATGTTATCATCAATATTTCCGGTGATATCACTTTAATGGATGCATCCGATGCAGCCGAATATGTTCAGGATCTCGCCGGTGAGAATGCGAATATCATTTTCGGTGCCATGTACGATGATTCCAGATCCGATGAGGCTACCATCACCGTTATTGCCACCGGTTTACATAACGTTGGCGGAAGTTCATCCAAGCTTAAAGCAAGGCTCGAAGGCCAGCAGAAGGCAGGTTCCATCCTTCCCTCCGGAGAGAGAATCAGCAGAGTTCCCACAGATGGAGAGCGCAGGATTCCGTCTGCAATAAGACAGCAGGGAACAGGCGCATCGTCTGCAAGCCGGACAAACACAGGGAACAGTCCAATGCCAACCCTGGAACAGCCAAGAACACATTCCGGAAAGGTCAAAGAACAACAAATAAAGATTCCGGATTTCTTTAAAAAATAAAGGGGGTCAGTCCCTTTTGAACTCCGTTTTCAGAATTGTTTTACAATTCAAAGGAGCTGTCGCTGCATGCTGATATGCTCCCTTCTAGGTAGACAAGTGAAAGAACAAAAACTTGTCATTTAGGAGGGAGCATATTTTATGTCTAAAAAGAAGAAAATTATTTGAATAATTGTAAAACAATTCTGAAAACGGGACGCAAAAGGGACTGACCCCTTTTGCCTCCTTTTTGTCCCCTTTTTTGTCGAAATAATCCTCTTTCCTTCTGTCATCTTCTGACAAATTTTCAAAACATATCCCTTTATAATTAATCTTGCTTGCTTGAGTGTCATTAGTACCAACGAGAAAGAGGGTGGAATGTGTATTATGAATTATACATAGACGTGTTGTTTCTTGTGAATTTTATGATGGACTCCCTTCTGCTGTTGACGGTGAACCAGATGCTGAAATGTTCTGCCACACATGGACGCATTTTTATGGGAGGAGCGCTCGGGGCAGGACTGACGTGTGGAGTGATAGCAATTCCCATGCCGGCCATTATAAAATTTGTCACATTCCACACGGTGATCAATACAATAATGATAAAAACGGGATTAAAAATCAAAGGTAAAAAACAATTTTTGAAAGCATTTGGTTTACTGTATATTGCATCTTTTCTGTTTGGGGGGATTTTACAGGCACTTCGCCCCTATGTGCGGATCGGAAGCCTGTTTTTTGCAGCTGCGGTGGCTTCCTATTATCTGATAAAAGGAATTTGGAAGTTTATCATCGGGCAGAAAGAACTGCAGAAAAAAATATGCGAGATTACATTGTATACCAGTGCGGGCGAGCAAAAAATTAAGGCGTTAATTGACACAGGAAACGGTTTGAAAGATAGTGTGTCAAAGGAGCCGGTAAGTGTAATAGACAAGGCTCTGGCAAAATCCATACTGACAGATGAGGATGTTAAAAACGGATTCCGCTATATACCATACAGGACTGTTGGAAAAGAAAGTATTATGCCTGTTTTTCGTATCAGGAAAATGTGCGTTCACCTGGAGGAAGAGCGGTGGATAAAAAGTCCGGTCATAGGAGTTTGCGAAGAGCGTGTTTCAGAACAAGAAGAGTATCAGATGATTTTAAATCCAGACATGTTAGGAGGCATATAAAATGGTTGTAAAAGTAGCAATACCCCAGCAGTTTAAACTTAAAGTAATACCGGACTTCAAAAGTATTTTCTTCCCGAACCGTAAAGAGATACATTATATCGGAGGGTCGGAGGTGCTGCCTGCTCCGCTGGAGACAGAGCGGGAAACGGAAGTGATAGGACATCTTGGTTCCGAGTATGACGAGGAGGCAAAGAAGCTTCTGATAGAGCACAATCTGCGGCTGGTCGTTTACATAGCAAAAAAATTTGATAATACGGGAGTGGGTGTGGAAGATCTGATTTCCATCGGCACCATTGGACTGATCAAGGCCATCAACACCTTCAATCCTACAAAAAATATAAAGCTTGCTACCTATGCATCCCGCTGTATTGAAAATGAGATTTTAATGTATCTTCGCCGGAACAGCAAAACTAAGATGGAAGTATCCATAGATGAGCCGTTGAACGTGGACTGGGACGGAAATGAGCTTCTCCTGTCCGATATATTAGGTACGGAGGAGGATACCATATATAAGGATCTGGAAAACGAAGCAGAGCGGAAGATGCTGATCAGAGCCATAAACAAATTGTCCAGCAGGGAAAAATTAATTGTAAAAATGCGATTCGGGCTGGATAATCCCGAGGGAGAGGAAAAGACACAAAAAGAAGTTGCAGATTTGCTTGGAATATCACAATCCTATATATCCAGGCTGGAAAAGAAGATTATGCAGAGATTAAAAAGGGAAATGGTAAGGTATGAATAGCCCAATCTACAAAGTCCCTGTATAAATTCTATAGGAAAAATGTTAAAATAAAACAAAAAGGGTTGGTGATGCTGATGAAACTGACATTTATAGGAGCAGCCCATGAAGTCACCGGAAGCTGTCACATGCTGCACGCGGCAGGAAAGAATATTCTGGTGGATTATGGTATGGAACAGGGACCGAATCTGTATGAGAACCCGGGACTCCCCATTCCCGAGAATGAAGTAGACTTTGTGCTTTTAACTCATGCTCACATTGACCACTCAGGCTTACTCCCGTTACTTGTGAAGAATGGTTTTAAAGGACAGATCCTTACTACATATGCCACGGCAGATTTATGCAATATCATGCTTCGTGACAGTGCGCATATTCAGGAATTTGAGGCAGAATGGCGCAATCGGAAGGGGAAGAGAGCCGGACAACAGGCTTTTGAGCCCCTCTATGTAGTACAGGATGCCCTGGATGCCATTGAAAAGCTGGTCCCCTGCCAGTATAACGAGCGCATCCGGATATGCGACGGAATTGAGATCCGTTTTACCGATGTGGGACATCTGCTGGGTTCCGCAAGTATTGAAGTGTGGATCAGGGAAGGAGAAATGGAGAAGAAAATCGTATTTTCCGGGGATGTGGGGAACCTCAACCAGCCGATTATCAAGGATCCACACTATACGGAGTCAGCTGATTACGTGGTAGTGGAATCCACCTACGGGAACCGGGTTCACTTAACAAAGCCTGTGGACTATGTTGGGGAACTTACAAAAGTGTTAAGAGAAACCTTTGACAAGAAAGGAAATGTAGTTATTCCTTCCTTCGCAGTCGGCCGTACACAGGAGTTGCTGTACTTTATCCGTGAGATTAAGGAGAAGAACCTGCTGAAAGAATATCCTGATTTTGAAGTGTATCTGGACAGTCCTCTGGCAATTGAAGCGACAAAAGTTTTCACACGAAATATGAGGGAATGCTTTGATGAAGAGGCTATTGCTCTGATAAATGCGCGAATCAATCCTCTCGTATTTCCTGGGCTGTATACTTCTGTCACTAGCGAAGATTCCAAGATGATCAACAAGATTGAGAAACCGAAGGTAATCGTGTCTGCCTCAGGCATGTGTGACGCCGGACGTATCCGCCATCACTTAAAGCACAATCTGTGGCGAGCAGAAAGTACTGTTTTGTTTGTAGGCTACCAGGCCGAAGGAACTCTGGGCAGAAGAATTCTGGATGGTGAAAAGCACGTCAAGATCTTCGGTGAGCCTATTGAGGTTCATGCCAGAATTGAGAACCTGCACGGTGTCAGCGGACATGCAGATATGAACGGACTGCTGGCCTGGCTGGAAGGGTTTAAGACTCCCATTGAACAGGTATTTGTGGTTCACGGGGAAGACACTGTGGCAGAAGAGTTCGCCGCCACAGTCCAGCAGAGGCTGGGGTATCCGGCGTGGGCGCCGTTCCCCGGCGGACAAGTTGACCTTGCGGTAAATGAAGTTTTAAGTGAGGGTATTCGCATACCTGTGAAAACGAAGAAAGCAGCTGCCCAAAAATCGGATGCAGCTTTTGCCAGATTGATTACAGCAGGAAAGCATCTCATGGAAGTTGTTTATAAATGCGGGCAGATCAGCAATAAGGACAAAGCAAAGTTTGAAAAACAACTGCATAATCTGGCAGATAAATGGGATATCTTTAAGTAACAAATTAGTCATAAATATGTTTGTCAAGGACTAAAACTTTTTAAATTTTGCACCAATAGAGAATAACAGAAGCTCAGATTGAGAATCATTTTATTAGATTAAAAATTTTCATCTAGGAGGGATTCTTATTATGGCTCTGAACAAGGTTGAACTATGTGGTGTGAATACAGCAAAGCTTCCTCTCTTGAAAGAAGAAGAGAAGGAGGCTTTGTTTGCGCGTATTAAACAGGGGGATGAAGAGGCGAGGGAGAAATATATTAAAGGAAACCTGAGACTGGTATTAAGTGTGATTAAGCGTTTTTCTAACAGCAATGAAAATGCAGACGATTTATTTCAAATCGGATGCGTGGGGCTGATGAAGGCAGTGGACAACTTCGACCCCGACAGACTTGTAAAATTCTCAACGTACGCAGTACCTATGATTATCGGCGAGGTCCGCAGATATCTGCGGGACAATAATTCAATCCGGGTCAGCCGTTCTCTGCGTGATACTGCATATAAAGCAATTTATGCAAAGGAAGGATTTATGAAAAGATATTTAAAAGAGCCTACAGTACAGGAAATCTCGGAGGAAATCGGAATCTCTAAAGAAGATATTGTGTTTGCCCTGGATGCCATTCAAATGCCCATGAGCCTGCATGAACCGGTTTACAACGAGGGGGGAGACACACTCTATATTATGGATCAGGTCAGTGACAAGAAAAACAAAGAAGAGAACTGGGTGGAGGAATTATCACTGGAGGCTGCCATGGAACGATTAAACGAGAGAGAACGATATATAATTACACTGCGTTTTTTCGAAGGCAAAACACAGATGGAAGTAGCAGATGAAATCGGAATCTCCCAGGCCCAGGTGAGCAGACTGGAAAAAAATGCGCTAAAAATAATGCGGCAGTATCTGGTGGGTTAGTACTGCCTTAAATATCTTGTAACTATTCAGAGCTAAACAGATATATGGAAAAAGTTTTTTTTAGTGGTTGAAATTTCCATGACTTCATACTATGATAATTAGAGTTCAGGAAGGATGGAGAAGAACCATGTATAAAGCTTGTATTTTTGATTTGGATGGAACTCTGACAGATACGCTGGACTCCCTGGCTTTTTCCGTCAATGCGACACTGGAAGAGATGAGACTGCCGCTTATTACGAGGGAAGAGTGCCGCAGATTTGTGGGAAACGGCGCAAGAGTTTTAATGGAAAAGGCACTGCGCGCAGGCGGAGATGATACTTTGGAGCGGATCGACGAAGCAATGGAGATATACGGCCGTATATTTGATGCTAACTGCACCTATCACGTAGCAGCCTATGAGGGAATCACTGAGATGCTTCGCCAGCTGAAAGATCTGGGGCTCAGGCTTGCCGTATTGTCTAACAAGCCTGACCCACAGGCCGTCCACGTAGTGGAAGAGATTTTTGGGAAGGAAACTTTCCAATGGATTCAGGGGCAAAAACCAGGGGTACCAAGGAAGCCCGACCCGGCGGCAGTACTGCATATTGCCAAAGAACTGGGTGCACAGCCTAAAGAAGCTATATATATCGGGGACTCTGAGGTGGATATTGCGACCGGAACAGCTGCGAAGATGAAGACAATAGGTGTATCCTGGGGCTTCAGGGGCAGGGAAGATCTTAAAGCAGACGGGGCCGGGATAATTGTAGATATTCCCGGGGAAATTACAGAATGGATTAGCAAAAATCAGGAGGTGGAAAATCATGGATGAATACGATGAGGAGTGCCTGCTTACATTTTTGGAGAAACAAAGCCAGTTGTTTGACGAGCCAGTAGCCGAGACGCTGGAGGAAGCAGAAGCTTTTCTGGAAGATTGTATGGCAGTAGTGGTGGACTCTATTCAAGAAGTAAGGGAATACTTTGAGGAGAGCGGAGTCGATGTGGACAACATGCCGGACGAAGAACTTGAGGAAGCTTCAGAAGTTTTCGCACTGCCCGATGACAGATATCTGATCGTGGAAGGTTAATCCTAATACTTAGGAGCCGGTATATCAGCCGGTTTTAGACATGCAAAAGCCGCAGCATCATTTTGCCGCGGCTTTTGCTATTGTCTCTCTTATTGTATCCAGAATCACCTGCGAAGTATACGGGGTATCTTTGGATAGGGATATATCTTCCAGAGATTGTTTTTCGCAGACCTGATCGGCAATGTCCTCCATGGCAGGCTGGATAAGCGGAAACATGGTCGTCACTGTCTCATCCAGGTTAGAGAACCGTATGGAGTTAATATGAGATTCATCCACGGAAACTTCCACTTCCAGATTTGTATTATTTAAAGTCAAAGTGGAAGTATAAACACCCGGAGTATATTGTTTCTTTGCATCTGCTCCCTTATCCTTCCCCGGGCGGAACATAACAACCAGCAGAATTACCAGCAGTATGCCCAGTGCCACAAAGACAGCGGTATATATAATTTCTTTCATGTGCAGAACAATAATTTTGGTTTTGGAACCCATTTAAGAGACCTCCCATGCAGTCAGTTTACTTGCCCAATTCGCTTTTTATAAGTGTATGACAGGAAAAGGAAAATTATTCATATAGTTCCATTCAGTCAAACTGTGTGGACAAACAGGAAGACATCCTGTAAAATAGGAAAGAACGAAGAGGTGAAATATATGTATATCATAGCAGGTCTGGGAAATCCGGACAGTCAATATGAAGGTACGAGACATAATGTGGGATTTGAAGTGATAGATGCCATTGCGGATAAATATAATATAGACATAGACACAAAGAAGCACAGGGCTTTTATAGGAAAAGGAATCATCGGCGGCGAGAAAGTCATTCTGGCAAAGCCTCAGACTTATATGAATTTGAGTGGTGAGAGTGTCGGCAGCCTTGTAAAATACTATAAGATAGATCCAGAAGAGGAGTTGATCGTGATTTATGATGACATAAGTCTCGATGTGGGGGCAATCCGGATCCGTGCAAAGGGAAGCGCCGGAGGGCACAATGGAATCAAGAATATCATTGCCCATCTGGGAAGCCAGGTGTTCCCACGGATAAAGCTGGGAGTGGGAGAAAAGCCATCCCGGTATGATCTGGCAGACTATGTGCTGGGACATTTTTCAAAAGCAGAGCATGAATTCATAGAAGAAGGCTGTAAATCGACAGTACATGCTGTGGAGATGATCATGGCCGGGGATATACAGGGGGCCATGAATGAGTATAACCGGAAAAAGAAGGAAGAGTAGGAGATATGCAGGCTTTTTTAGCACCACTTGCCGAACTGGCAGAATATAAAGAAATATTGGACAAACGGCAAAAGGGCGAAGGAATTATACAGATAACGGGGTGTGTCAATTCACAGAAAACCCACCTGGTGTATGCGTTGAGCGATGGTTGTTATTACAAAATCATCGTTTTTTCCAGTGATGAAAAGGCGAAGAAAGCATATGAGGAATACAGGTTTCTGGATGAGAACGTGTACCTTTACCCTGCCAGAGATCTTTTGTTTTACCATGCGGATATCAAAGGCAAGTACCTGGTAAAGCAGAGGATGGAAGTGGTCCAGGCTGTTCTGGAGGCAGAAGAAAGCAAAGGAGCACAGACAGCAGGTATCACAGTTATCACAACTATAGATGCTTTCCTGGACGGGGCAGCGCCTTTAAAGAAGATTGCAGGACAGAGAATTCATATTACAGACACCGGCAGCATAGACCTGACAAAGCTGGAGAAGAAACTGGCAGCAATGGGATATGAGCGGGAGTCACAGATTGATGGGCCGGGACAGTTTGCCGTCCGAGGCGGGATACTGGATGTCTTTCCGCTGACCGAGGAGATGCCGGTGCGCATGGAGCTGTGGGGGGATGAGGTGGATTCTATCCGTACCATTGACCTTGAAAGTCAGCGCTCGGTAGAAAAACTGGAGGAGGTGGATATCTATCCGGCAGCGGAGAGCCTGGGAGAAAGCCGGGGAAATGTTTCATTCCTGGATTATTTTCCGAAGGAGGAGAGCCTTCTTTTTCTAGATGAACCTCTCCGCCTTATAGAGCGGGCAGATGAAGTGGAAGAGGAATTCTTGAGCAGCAGAAAGAACCGAATAGAAGCCGGAGTGGAGGACGCAGAGGAGAAGCTGCGGGTATTTTCCACGAAAGAGATTGTGGAAAAAATGAATCGGTACTGTGGCATTGGGTTAACAATACTGGAGTCGAAATGTGGAAATTTCCATGTAAGAGCTACCTACAGTCTTCAGACAAAAGGAGTAAATCCTTATAACAACAGCTTTGAGATGCTGACAAGGGACTTAAAAAGACTGAAACGAAGCGGATATAGAGTAATTTTGCTTTCAGGTTCCCGGACACGTGCCAAACGTCTGGCCGAGGACTTGAGGGACTATGATCTTAGCAGTTTCTACAGTGAGGATATGTATCGGGGCGTACAGCCCGGTGAGATTATGGTGTCCTACGGGCATGTATCCGAAGGATATGAATATCCCCTGCTGAAGTTCATGGTAATATCAGAGTCAGATATTTTTGGGAAAAAGAAGCGCAAAAAGAAGAGAAAGGTTTATGAAGGGCAGAAGATCCAGGACTTTTCCGAACTGAAAGTAGGCGACTATGTAGTTCATGAAAATCACGGACTGGGAATTTACCGGGGAATTGAAAAGATTGAAGTAGACAAAGTTACAAAAGACTACATGAAGTTATCTTATGCGGACAGCGGAACTCTCTATATTCTTGCCACACAGCTTGATCTGATACAGAAATATGCCGGTGCGGATGCAAAAAAGCCAAAGCTGAACAAGCTGGGAACAAGCCAGTGGATAAAAACAAAGAACCAGGTACGCAGCGCAGTCAGGGACGTGGCAAAGGATCTGGTTGCACTTTATGCCGCCAGGCAGCAGTCTGAAGGGTTTGTGTACGAGAAGGATACGGTGTGGCAGAAAGAGTTTGAGGAAATGTTCCCCTTCGAAGAAACCGAGGATCAGCAGCAGGCAATTGCGGACACGAAGAGGGATATGGAAAGTAAAAAAGTCATGGACCGTCTGATTTGCGGGGATGTGGGCTATGGAAAGACTGAAATCGCCATACGTGCGGCATTTAAGGCAGTACAGGAGGAAAAGCAGGTCGTGTATCTGGTGCCCACTACCATTCTGGCCCAGCAGCACTACAACACTTTTGTGCAGAGAATGAAAGATTTTCCCGTCAGAGTAGATCTTCTTTGCAGGTTCCGCACCTCTGCCCAGCAGAGGAAATCTGTGGAGGATTTGAAAAAAGGACTGGTGGACATAATCATCGGGACTCACAGGGTGCTGTCAAAAGATGTGCAGTTTAAAGATTTAGGCCTTCTGATCGTAGATGAGGAACAGCGTTTTGGCGTGACTCATAAAGAAAAAATCAAGAAGCTTAGAGAAAATGTGGATGTTCTGACACTGACCGCAACCCCGATTCCCAGGACGCTGCACATGAGTCTGGTTGGAATCCGGGATATGAGCGTTCTGGAGGAACCTCCCATGGACAGACTTCCGATTCAGACGTATGTTATGGAATATAATGAGGAGATGGTACGGGAGGCAATGGAGAGAGAGCTGTCCAGGGACGGGCAGGTCTACTACGTCTATAACCGTGTCAGTGACATAGCGGATGTGGCAGGGAAAATCCAGAAGCTGGTGCCGGAGGCGGCCGTAGCATTTGCCCACGGTCAGATGAACGAGCGGCAGCTGGAAAACATCATGTACGATTTTATCAATGGGGATATTGATGTTCTCGTATCTACTACAATAATAGAGACAGGGCTGGACATTTCCAATGTCAACACCATGATTATTCATGATGCCGACAGACTGGGACTTTCACAGCTTTATCAGCTCAGAGGAAGGGTCGGACGGTCCAATCGGATGGCCTATGCCTTCTTATTGTACCGCAGAGATAAGCTTCTCAAGGAAGTGGCGGAAAAAAGACTGGCGGCAATCCGGGAATTTACAGATTTAGGCTCCGGGTTTAAAATTGCCATGCGGGATCTGGAAATCCGAGGTGCAGGAAATCTGCTGGGAGCCGAACAGCACGGCCACATGGAAGCTGTGGGATATGATCTGTACTGCAAGATGCTCAATGAAGCGGTAAAACAGCTCAAGGGCGAAATGGAAGAGGAAGTCTTTACGACAACGATGGATTTGAATGTGGATGCCTATATTCCGGACAGCTATATTCCAAATGAATACCAGAAGCTGGATATTTATAAGAGGATTGCCGGCATAGAAAACGAGGAAGAAATGGATGATATGATAGAGGAGCTGATAGACCGGTTCGGGGACATACCCCGGAAGGTACAGCAGCTTCTTAATATTGCCGGCCTGAAAGCACTGGCTCACTCTGCCTATGTGACGGTGGTAGAGCAAAAAGGAGACACTTATCAGTTTACCATGTATGAAAAAGCAAAGGTACAGCCACAGAAGATTCCCGGCCTCTTAAAAGCCTATACGGGCAGTCTCCTGTTCAAAGCTGAAACGCCTCCTTACTTCCTTTACCAGAAAAAGGGATACAATAAAAAAATAAAAGATGATAATATACTGGAACTGGTGAAAAGACTGTTAATTGATATAAAAGACTTGTTAGAATGATAAAAGAAGTCTATAATCGAAAACATATATTATGTACAAGATACGCAGGAGGATGTTATGGGAAAGTTCAGTAAGAGAGCAGTTACTGCTGCTGTGGCAGGGACCCTTGCAATAGCGTCTCTGACAGGATGCGGCCGTTCTATGAATAATGATGCAGTGGTTGCAGAGGTAGGAGATCAGGTGATTTCGCTGGGGACTGCCAATTTTTATGCCAGACTGCAGCAGGCACAGTACGAGACCTATTATGCAGGTATGCTGGGAACGACCGGAGATAAAATGTGGACCCAGGAAGCAGAGAAGGGCAGCACCTATGAAGATACAACAAAAGAGAACATATTAAAGTCCCTGGAAGATATGTACCTTTTAAAGCAACACGCAAAAGATTATAAAATCGAGCTCACCGACGATGATGAGAAGGCAATCAGTAAAGCTGCGGATGCCTTTGCAGAGGCTAATACAAAGACGGTGAAAGAAACAGTGTCCGGGTATAAGAAGTACATAACAGAATTCCTGGAACTTGCCACGATTCAGAGTAAAATGGATGCACCCATGAAAGCGGGTGTGAAGGAAGATGTATCTGATGAAGAGGCTGCCCAGAAGAGCATGCAGTATGTACTTTTCCCCTATACAAAGACCTCTGATGACGGTACCTCCGAAACCATGCCTGACGACGAGAAAGCTGCCCTCAAAGAGAAAGCACAGCATTTTGCAGATACTCTAAAGACAGACGGAGGAGATATGGATGCTGCGGCCAAAGAGGCGGATCTGAAAGTGCAGACGGCGGCTTTTGATTCAGAATCTACCACCCCCCCGGAAGAAGTGGTGAAGGCAGTGGATGCACTGGGAACTGAAGGCGATGTGACCGGTATTATAGAGTCCGACAACGGCATTTATGTTGCGAAGCTGACCAGTCTGCTGGACAGGGAAGCCACCGATGCCAAGAAAGATACCATAGTCGAAGAGAGGAAACAGGATCAGTATAATTCTCTGCTCAAAAAGTGGCGGAAAGACACCGATATCAAAGAGCATAAAAAGGCATGGAAAAAGGTAAGCTTTGCCGGCCAGGGTGTGTCTATTAAGCAGAATACGGAGGAAACTGGCGAAGATACCACAGATGGTTCTTCTAAGTAAACACATTATAAATGGGAATTATTGAATTACTATTATTAGCTGCAGGAGTTTCTATGGATGCCTTTGCGGTGTCTGTCTGTAAAGGCCTGGCCATGCGGGATATTACAGTAAAAAAGGCGTCTGTCGTTGGACTGTGGTTCGGCGGTTCCAGGCATTGATGCCGGTACTTGGATATTTTCTGGGAATCCAGGGAAGAAGACTGTCCGGCATCCAGTGGCTCCCTGAATGTAAAAAATATGTTTATGCTATCTGTGGCCACCAGCATCGATGCTCTGGCTGTGGGAATTACATTTGCCTTTCTTCGGGTAGACATTCTACCGGCTGCATCTTTTATTGGAATTATCACATTTCTTTTTTCAGTTGCAGGTGTGAAAATGGGCAATATATTTGGTATGAAATATAAGTCCGGGGCAGAGAAGGCAGGAGGCGTTATCTTGCTTCTGATCGGGACCAAGATATTGCTGGAACATCTCGGGGTACTGGCCGTTTAAGCCACCGCCCCGTTTTTCATTAAAAGGCCCAGCTTTCACCGATCACTTCCCGGGCCACGTAGAGGGTGCGGTCTTCTTTTGTGCGTACGGTCCATTTTACAAGTGTCAGCTGTCGATTCTGTATCTCTATACAGGTAATGCATCTGGGGTGCACACAGCTCCCGGTATTAAAATAAGGGGAGTCGGCAAAACCCAGCATAGGGCGGTGAGTATGTCCGGTAATCAAAATCTTATTTTCCTGACAGGCCCATTTCAGGAGCCTCTTTTCCACTTTTCTTTTCTTTGTATAATTTCTGGCCGCACTGGTCGGGTCGGATATCCCGGTTGCCTCCAAAGGCTTCCAGAGGTAGCGCACAAGAAATCTGCTGATAAAACTTAATGTATCGTTCAGTATCTCTACCTGGTGTCCATGTATCAAATATAAATCATTTTTCTGTTCTGTATCTTCTAAAATCAGGCTCTGCAGATAACACATGTCAGGAAACAGAGCGGCCTGGGCCAGTTGACCGCTGACATGGTACGTAGAGCAGTGACGGCGGCAATAGCTGCATCGTCTTTTACTCAGATCATGATTGCCGTAAAGCATGAACAGGCGGTTTTCTTCCTTGAATTTTGAAAGCAGCCAGAATACATCACTGTGTATATCAATGATCCTTGCAAAAGACCTGTTTTCCCAGAGTTCATCTCCATCCCCGATTTCGATATAAGTAAATCCTTTTTCAAAATAGTCATTTAATGCCGCAAAATAGACGTTTTGATTTTTCATAAAATTATCGTTGTGATTGCCAGTCCCCCTGTGACAGTCACTCATAAGGACAAAACGTGAGGCACTGTCCATGGGAACAGAGGCAGCGTCCTCAAAAGCCCGGGATACCCGTCTGTACCAGCTCATAAATGTCTCCTTCTTTTCTTCCCGAAGGTACGGATGCGAAGGACCCTTCTGAAAAAAGCAGGTACAACATAGTACAAATACAGCAGACGGTCCACTGTCATATCAAAGGGTTTTGTGACCCATAGGTAGAGGCGGCAGTACATTCTGGTCTTCCAGAGGACGTAATTTTTTATCCAGGTGTCGTAAAGGAAGTCGGGAGTACTTTTTGGTTCTGTTAGAGAAAATTGTACAGTACAGCAGCCGACAATCAATTCACTGCTTTCATAGCCAATTTGCTTTAGGGAATGGACAAAAGCATCACACATGTCCTCATCGGGAAAGACGATAGAAGCCTCCAGTGTCTGGTCCTCTGGCAGACGGTAAGTCCCCATTAAAAAACCGGTCAGCCACCAGTGTGGCCTTTCAATATTGAAAAGCACTCCTTCCGCGTGCTTTAGGCGTATTTTTACAGGAAGCATTTCTTCCGGTGCTGCAGATGGAAAGATGGTCTGAGGCCTTAAAAGCGGCGGAACGATTGAATCCGCGTGATAGATTCCTACTTCGGCGCCTGTACAAATACCGTACTGTCCTTTCCAGAACTCAATCAGCCAGGTCTTGCCCTGATAATTAAAATATACTGGTTCAAAATCAAAGACCATATTCATTGAAGGGGCAGTCAGATCATAAAGGGTCCCGTATCCAAATTTCCGCTGCGGGGCATCAATTCTGGATGTAAAAATATCCTGAGTAAAAAGGTAAGAGAATCCAAAAGGCCGCGCCAGGTCATTGAGCAGATTATTTTTTTCATAGTAAGGCATATCAGAAACCCGTCTCCGGCTTTTTGTCATCCTGTGGTGTAAAAGAAGCACAAACAGAATGAATAACGCAACCATACAAAGAAGCACAATGTGCACATGAGAAACTCTCAACTTACTCTCTCCTCAATCTCTTCTTCCTATACTATATGCAGGATTGACAGAGGCCGTCAAAAAAATACAAGAGCCTGGCTTGCCAGACTCTTGCGTCGGTGAATTCATTTAAATATATTCTAACTTTTCGAAGTAATGCATCAGAATGTCAGCACAGTTATCCACTCCCAGTTGGGAGGTATCCAGTATCATATGGTAATCATTCACATCCCCCCAGGTCTTGCCTACATGCTCTTCGTAATAAGCGGCACGCTCCGCATCTGTGCGTGTTACCTTTTCTTCGGCGTCTTCGCAGGAAAGGGATTCAAGCTGCATAATTCTGCGAATACGATCCTCCTTATCCGCCCGCACAAAGATGTTCAGGACATTCATCCGGCCTTTCAAAATATCAGAAGCACAGCGCCCAAGTATGATGCAGGGCTTTGAAGCAAGCTTCCTAATAGCCTCTGCTTCGGTCTCATATTTGTGCGAACCGATCTGATGTTCAATATATGCTTTATCATAAACAGGGATATCCAGCCTCTCGGAAAGCTCCTTTGCAATCACACTTGCACCGGTACCGAAACAGCGGCTCATGGTAATCACTAATTTCATAAGAATTCCTCCTTTGTGAATGACAGTGGGTTTCTTTATATAGTACATGTATTATAACACTAACTGGAGAACGGGGAAAGGAAAAGATAGGATACATTGTCTTTTAATTTGCTGCCGCTCTCATTTTATGTTTGCATAATAGACCCGCGCGCATTATAATAGATGGGAATAACTAGGAGGAGGATATTTTCTTGAAAGCGAATAAGAGAAATATATGGATTGTGCTGTGTATCATTGCAGTGTTTGTTTATGTTGCTATTTTCGGTCTGGGCAGCGGCTTTAAGGGTGCAGTGGATATGCGGTTTGGTATTGATATCCGGGGCGGTGTGGAGGCCATTTTTGAACCGGAGGGAGTGGACAAGGTTCCTTCTGCGAAAGATCTTGAGTCTGCCAGAATTGTTATGGAGAATCGGCTGGATTCGCAGAATATTGTGGACCGCGAGGTGACGGTAGATAAAGAGCACGGCAACATTATTGTCAGATTCCCGTGGAAATCGGACGAGAAGGATTTTAACCCTGAGAATGCCATAGCGGAGCTGGGGGAGACTGCCAAGCTAACCTTCCGCGACCCGGAGGGGAAGGTGCTGGTGGAAGGAAAGAATGTATCCAGCAGTGATGTACAGAAAGATCAGCAGACAGGGGAATATGTGGTTGCCCTTAAGTTTGACAAGACCGGAGCTAAGGATTTTGCAAAGGCAACGTCAGAACTGGTGGGAAAACCTATTGGAATTTACATGGATGAGGAGCAGATATCCAATCCGGTTGTACAGCAGGCTATCGAAGGCGGAGAAGCTGTTATCAACGGAATGGGCTCCCAGGAGGAAGCGAAAGCATTGTCCGAGAAAATCAATGCAGGTGCACTGCCGTTTTCTCTGAAGACAACCAACTATAACACCATCAGTCCCACACTGGGCAGCGGTGCCTTGAGAGCTATGCTGATGGCTGCAGCGGTAGCATTTACCGTGGTATGTCTGTTTATGATACTGTATTATCGTCTTCCGGGACTGATCGCATGTCTGGCCATGGTTTTCCAGATGTGTATGCAGATACTTGCACTTTCCGTTCCGCAGTATACGCTGACCCTCCCAGGTATAGCCGGTCTGATTCTATCCCTTGGTATGGCCGTGGATGCCAACGTCATCATTAACGAGCGTATCGGTGAGGAGCTGAATAAGGGAAGCAGCTTAAAGACCGCAGTGCGGATGGGCTATAAGAATGCCTTCTCCTCTATATTGGACGGAAATGTGACTACAGCGGTAGTTGCTGTGATTTTGATGATTTTTGGTTCAGGAACGATGCTGAGTTTTGGTTATACATTGCTGACAGGTGTTATTATCAACCTGCTTGCCGGTGTATGGCTTTCCAGAATTATGTTAAGTTCAGCAGTTCTTTATCCTTTGTTCCAGAAACCAAAGCTGTTCTACGTGAAGAAAGAGAGAAAAGTAATAGATTTTCTTGGAAAGCGGAAAGCAATCTTCCTGTTTACAGCAGCAGTACTTATTGCCGGAAGCATCATCAGCGGCGTGCGAGGGGTGACTTTGGACACCCAGTTTACCGGAGGCGTTATTTTAAAATATACCTGTGAAGGGACGCCGGATATAGAGAAGGCAGCCGATGCCGCAGAAGATGTGCTGAAGCGTCCGGTCAGTGCCCAGCTGACAAATGATTTTGTGTCCGGCCAAAACAAACTGGTGCTGAATCTCGGAGGAAAGCAGGGACTTTCTCCGGATGATCAGACAAAAGTGCTGGAGACTTTGAATAAAATTCAGCCGGACCAGAAATATGAATCATCAGAAACTTATGCAGTGGAGCCCTATATCGGTGCACGTGCATTGAAAAACTCCGGCATTGCTATTGTATTGGCGGCTGTATTTATTGTAATATATATCGCCATTCGCTTTTCAACTTTGTCGGGGCTGTCCGCAGGAGTGTCCGGGGTGGTTGCTCTGATACATGATGTATTTATCGTCTTTTTGGTGTTCGGTGTCTGCAAGATACCGATTAACGATGCATTTGTGTCAGTAGTCCTTACAATTATCGGATACTCCATCAATGATACAATTGTTCTCTATGACCGGATACGCGAGCACATGCAAAAACATTCAAAAGAGGGACTCGTGCCCCTGGTAAACAGAAGCATTACAGAGACACTGGCGCGTTCTATTAATACGGCGCTTTCCACCATATTCTGTGTGGCGGTTATTTTAGCCTTTGGCTTAGCTTATAATATAGACTCTATCATAGTCTTTGCCCTGCCCATGCTGGCCGGCATGATAAGCGGGTTCTATTCGACCATCTGTATCGCAGGCGCCGTATGGGTTACCTGGAAAGAGAGAAAGAGCAAAACGAAAAGCATAAAACAGAAAAGATAAAGACATAAGAATTTTCATTGGTAAGGAATGAGTCAGATGGACATGGGGGGCATGTCTGCCTGACTCATTTAGGCAAAAATTATGCCGCAGTAAAGCTGCACCAACGGAGAAATATTGACAAAGATGTACTTAATAAAGGAGAGATAAATATGGGCCAACCAAGAAAGAGCTCGAAAGAGCAGGAGGCGGACAAAAAAGAGCAGGAGAGAAACCGCCGCAGAAGAGAAGAAGCGCGGAGAAGAATTGTCAGTGACAATCCGGCCAAATCCCTGGCAGGCAGTACCAAAAGAGGGGGCGGCAAAAGACCGGAGGCCGGGAATGAAAAAAGAGGGAAAAAGCCCGGGAAGAGGCAAGGTTCCAACAAGGTGAGCAGACAGATCGGCATCGTTTTATGCGGAATCCAGATTGCTGCAACGCTGGTGTTTATTGCAGCGCTGTTTGTATTGAATATGCTGCCTGTGAAATATCTGGCAGCAGCCGGTGGAATCCTGCTGGTAGTCTGGCTTATTTTGCTGATTGGTCAGCTTGTATCCAAGAAAAAAGCCATTGCAGGGAAAGTCTTCAGTGTTTTTATGTCTATTGTATTGGCGCTGGGCTCCTATTATATATTTAAGACCAATGGCACGGTTGAAAAAATCACCGGCGGAAATACAAAGGTAGATAAGATGGTGGTTGCGGTTCCGGCGCAGGATGCTGCCGAGACAATCCAGGATGCGGCTGGCTACAGCTTTGGTGTACAGTATGCTATGAAAGGCGACGATGTAAAGAGTACGGTAGAGGCAATTAATAAGGAGTTGGGAAAGGATATCTCTACCACGGAATATAAGAGCCTGAACGAACAGGCAGAGGCACTCCGGGATGGAGAAGTACAGGCAATTGTTTATAATGATGCCTACACAGGCGTACTGGAGGAAGCATACGAGAGCTACAGTGACGAAGTAAAGATTATCTACAGCCATAAGATCACCAGCACCCTTAAGAATGAAGCGGCAGACGTGAAGGTGGCGGATGATTCTTTTACGGTATACATCAGCGGCATCGATGTGTATGGCGCTATCGAGACCAACAGCCGCAGCGATGTGAACATCCTGGCAACGGTGAATCCTGCAACTCATCAGATTCTGCTGGTGACCACGCCAAGGGATTATTATGTAGAAATTCCGGATATTTCAGGAGGACAGAAGGATAAGCTGACCCATGCGGGAATTTACGGAGTAGATGCCTCGATGGCTACTTTGGAGCATCTTTATGACACGGATATTGATTTTTATGCAAGAGTGAACTTCACTTCGCTGGAACAGATGGTAGATGCTCTGGGCGGAGTGGATGTAATATCAGAGCAGGCTTTCACAACAAGTGAGGAATCCGGCCAGGTCATGAATGTTGTACAGGGGGAAAACCATTTTACAGGGAAACAGGCACTGGCATTTTCCAGAGAAAGAATGAATGTAGACGGCGGTGACTTCCAGAGAGGAAAGAACCAGCAGGCCGTGATTACAGCTATGATTAAGAAGGCCATTTCTCCGGCCATACTGACAGGTGCCAATGGAGTTTTAAGCAGCGTTAGCGGAAATGTGGACACGAACATGTCACAGAATCAGATGCAGGATCTGATTAAGAGTCAGCTCTCAGATGGGGCGGCTTGGAATATTAAATCCATGGCGGCAGAAGGAACCGGTGACAATCAGGAGTGCTATTCTTCGCCAGGCAGTGTTCTCTATGTGACCCAGCCGGATATGTCATCTATAACGCCGATTATAGAAGCAATTAATGCGGTGGAGAAGGGGGAGACGCTGCCAGATTCAGAGGTGGCGCAATAATGAGATACCGAGGAAAAGTAAAATGATGAAATTGTTAAAAAAGTGGGATCTTTCTTTTATATATAAAGTAATGCTGGTATTATTGGATATTATCTTCCTCAATACCAGCTCATTTATGGCACTGTGGATCCGCTTTAATATGCACATCAGTGAGATACCGCCTGAGTATGCGGATTCAGTAAAAGAGCTGGTTGTGGCAAATACGATTGTTACGATAATCATATTTGCCTTATTCAGGCTGTATACAAGCCTCTGGAGATTTGCAAGCATTAAGGAACTGGTCTATGTTATTGAGGCCTGTGGGGCATCGGTTCTGTTTAATATTCTGGCCTATTATCTTACTTACAGAGAAATATACCGAAGCTATTTTCCCCTCTATGTTGTGTCACTGTTTTTGCTGACATGCTTAAGCCGCTTTACTTACCGGCTCGTCAGGCTGCTCTACCATGGGAATGTCCACGGCCGTCATGTAAGAAATACTATGATTATCGGGGCAGGCGAGGCATGTAATGTAGTCATGAAAGAACTGGAGCTCAGCATGGAGCTGGATGCAAAGATTTGCTGTGTGATTGATGACAATACAAGAAAGCAGGGGACTTATATTCACGGTGTGAAGGTAGTGGGCGGCAGAGATGTTATCCTGAAATATGCAGAGAAATACTGCGTCAATGAGATTATTGTTGCCATTCCCAGTGCAGACAAACGGGAGAGGCAGAAGATACTGGAAATCTGCCAGAAGGTTCCGGACTGTGAATTAAAGATACTGCCCGGGGTATACCAGCTGGTAAATGGAGATGTCTGCGTTTCCAGGCTGCGCAATGTAGAAATAGAAGATTTGCTGGGAAGAGAGCCTATCCGGATCACCTCAGAGAAAATCGGGATCTACGTATCAGACAAGGTGGTATTGGTGACAGGCGGAGGCGGCAGCATCGGAAGTGAGCTCTGCCGCCAGATTGCCGCAAACGGTGTCAGACAGCTGATTATTTTTGACATTTACGAGAACAATGCCTATGATATACAGCAGGAGCTGAAGGCAAAATGGCCCAACCTGGATTTAATTGTGCTTATAGGTTCCGTCAGAAACGGAAGAAAGCTAAACAGTGTTTTTGCCAGATACAGGCCTGATATAGTATACCATGCGGCAGCCCATAAACATGTGCCACTGATGGAAGACAGCCCAAACGAGGCAATTAAGAATAATGTGTTTGGAACTTACAAGGTTGCATTGGCTGCGGACCGCTACAAGGTGGAGAAGTTTGTACTTATTTCTACGGATAAAGCAGTGAACCCGACGAATATCATGGGCGCCTCCAAGCGGATGTGCGAGATGATTATCCAGGTGTTCAACCGACGCTCCAAAACGGAATATGTGGCGGTGCGTTTTGGAAATGTGCTGGGCAGCAACGGCAGTGTCATACCGCTGTTCAAAAAACAGATAGAGGCAGGGGGACCGGTGACGGTGACCCACCCGGACATTATCCGGTATTTTATGACCATACCGGAGGCCGTGTCGTTGGTTTTGGAGGCAGGAGCCAGTGCCAGGGGCGGAGAAATCTTTGTTTTGGATATGGGGCAGCCGGTAAGAATTGTGGATCTGGCAAAAAATCTGATCAGGCTGTCAGGCTACACCCTTGGAGTGGACATAGAGATTCAATATACAGGCCTGCGCCCCGGGGAGAAGCTGTATGAAGAACTGCTGATGGCGGAAGAAGGACTCCAAAATACCGAGAATGAAAAAATCCATATCGGAAAGCCCATCGAGTTTGATGAGGAAGAATTTTTGAAAGACCTGCAAGATTTGTACAGGGAGGCCTATGGGGAGACGGAGTGTATGAAAGATATTGTCCACAAGATTATCCCCACCTATCATCTGCGGGAAGCTGATGTGCAGAGAGACCGGCAGCTGCAGTCCTGCTGGAAACAGGAATTTGCTGATACGAGATCGGAACTTCCCAGTGCTTTTCTGGAGCAGGGAAGTCAAGAAAGGATATAAAAATACTTATGAATGTACCATTTTCACCACCGGATATTACAGAAGAAGAGATCGCTGAAGTAGCTGAAACACTGCGCAGCGGCTGGATTACCACAGGACCCAGAACAAAAGAGTTTGAACGTAGGATTGCAGATTATCTCCACACCCACAGGGCGGTCTGTCTGAATTCGGCGACAGCATGTCTGGAAATGACGCTCCATCTGATGGGAATAGGCCCCGGGGATGAGGTAATCACTACGGCATATACATATACGGCCACCTGCAGCTGCATCTGCCACGCAGGGGCGACCCCGGTTCTTGTGGATACAATGCCCGGTTCTTATGAGATGGATCCGGAGCAAGTGCGCCAGGCGGTGACAAAGCGGACAAAAGCAATCATCTGTGTAGATTTGGCAGGTATTGTTTATAGCAGATATGATGAAATCTTTCGGATTGCAGAGGAAAAGAAACGTTTATTTTCTCCTGCCAACGAGCGGCAGAAAGCCATGGGCAGAATTCTTGTGATTGCAGATGCAGCCCATGCCTTCGGCGCATCCCAAAACGGGAAAATGTGCGGGGAAATTGCGGATTTTTCATGTTTTTCCTTCCACGCGGTGAAAAATCTGACTACGGCGGAGGGGGGCGCAGTGACATGGTCACAGGCCATCTCACAGGCAGGATTGGATGGGGAGGTTTTGTACAGAGATTACATGCTTCTCTCCCTTCACGGACAGTCCAAGGATGCCCTGGCAAAAACCCAGGCCGGTGCCTGGGAATACGATATCGTGGCCCCCTACTATAAATGCAATATGACGGATATTATGGCAGCCATCGGACTAATTCAGCTGAAAAGATATCCGGATATACTTAAGAGAAGAAAGAATTTGATAGAGCAATATGATGAGGCTTTGAAAGACTGTCCGGTGAAGCTGCTGCGCCATTTTGGAGAAGATTACAGCTCCAGCGGGCACCTATATCTGGTAAGCACACTTGACAAATCTCGACAGGAATGTAACAATATAATCACGAAATTGGCGGAAGCTGGAATTGCGACCAATGTACATTATAAGCCTCTGCCCATGCTGAGCGCATACAGCCGGATGGGATTTGACATCAAAGACTATCCCAATGCATATGCTCAGTTTGAAAAGGAAATTACGCTGCCCCTTCACACTTGTCTCACAGATGAGCAGGTGAAGTATGTTGCAGATACATTCAGGAGCCTGATTATATGATACCAGATTGGAAACAGTTGCCGGAATTCATGCGCAATGATTCTGTAAAACCATATTACGAGATATTAAGAAAGAAGAAGTCTGCCCTCTGCCTAAAGCGAGGGCTTGACTTCTTTCTTGCGTTAATCTTGACAGTTGTGCTGGCTCCGGTGATGGGGGTTCTGGCAGTGTGGATAAAACTAGACAGCAGAGGTCCGGTCTTTTACAGGCAGGAGAGGATTACGCAGTATGGGAAACCATACCGTATTTTTAAATTCAGAACCATGGTTGCGGGAGCAGACAAAAAGGGCCCCCTTGTCACAAAAAAGCAAGACAGCAGAATTACCCGGTCCGGCAAAGCCCTGCGGAAACTTCGGCTGGATGAACTTCCCCAGCTGTTCAACATCTTAAGAGGGGAAATGTCCTTTGTGGGAACAAGACCTGAAGTCAGAAAGTACGTAGAACAGTACACTGGGGAAATGCGGGCAACGCTGCTGCTTCCGGCAGGAGTTACTTCCAGAGCCAGCATCCGGTTCAAGGATGAAGACGCACTGCTTGAAAAGCATCAGAAAGAGACCAAAAAGCCAGTGGATGAGGTATATGTAGAATATATTCTTCCGGTAAAAATGAAATACAATCTGCAGTACATAAAACAGTTTGGCTTTTTCAGCGATATAAAAATAATGCTGGATACAGTTCTGGCTGTGATAAAATAAAATAGGTAAACGAGGAGTATAGACAAGGATACAACCATGCCGCTAAGTTCGAAAGGACCTCACTAAGCCAGCAGGTTGTACCTTACTACTAGGTTCGAAAGGACCTCACCAAGGAGTATAGGTATGTATAAAATAGCAGTTATTACGATGGGTGTGAGGCTGGATGGGGAGAAGGGGTATACCAGGTTTAGGTATCTCTGTGATTTTCTTACAGAGGCCGGGTATCAGGTGGATCTGATTACCACCACCTTCCAGCACTGGGAGAAAGCCCAGCGGGATATTGAAAAATTTAAAAAAGACGACTATAAGTTTGGATTGAAATTCATCTATGAACCGGGGTATAAGCAAAACGTTGATCTGAAAAGGATTAAAAGCCATCGGATTGCGGCGAAGAACCTGACGGCGCTTCTGGAAAGAGAAGGAGACTATGACCTGCTGTATGCGGAGATTCCCCCCAATGATGTGGCACTGGCCTGCGGGGAGTTTGCAAAGAAAAAAGGGATTCCCTTTGTGGTGGATGTGAACGATCTGTGGCCCGAGGCGATGCGGATGGTGCTGGACATTCCTGTTATCAGTTCTCTATTGTTTTATCCCTTGCAGAGGGATGCCGAAAAAGTGTATTCCATGGTGTCCGGCGTAATTGGTACCTCCGATGAATACAGGGACAGGCCCTTTCAGAATCAGAAAAGGGAAGTGCCAAAAGCCACTGTGTATGTGGGAAACGAGCTTGCAGTCTTTGACAGAGGGGCAGAGGAAAATGAGGAGACAGTCGTGAAGCCGGACGGAGAATTCTGGGTGACCTATGCAGGCACCATCGGAACCAGCTATGATATCCGTACCATGATTTTGGCAGCAGAGGAACTTGCCAAAAGGGGAAGAGCTGACATTAAAATCAAAATTCTCGGGGGCGGTCCTCTTAAAGACGAACTGGAGGCTCTTGCACGGGACAAAAACATTAAAAATGCAGAGTTTGTGGGATACGCTCCCTATGATAAAATGGCGGCGTACCTGAAGAAATCGGATATTCTTGTGAATTCCTTTGTAAGGAAGGCACCACAGAGTATCGTGACAAAGATAGGAGACTATCTGGCTGCGGGCAAAGCAATGATTAACACCTGTATGAGTCCGGAGTTCCGCAATAAGGTAGAAAATGACGGGTTTGGTGTGAATATTGAACCAGAGGATACATGTATCCTGGCAGATGCTGTTGAAGATTTATACAGAAACGAGGATAAGCGTCTGGAGATGGGAAAAAAGGCAAGGAAGATTGCCGAGGAGCAGTTTGACAGGCCTAAATCCTACAGAAAAATAGAACAGCTAATCAGGGAACTGCTTTAGTTGTTCAAAAAACCAACGGTGGATCGGAATCTCTTGAGAGGTGGGGGCATTCATGAAGAATGAAGAATCTAAGAAGCCTTTTTTTACAATTGTCATGCCGGCTTACAATGTGGAAAAGTACATAGACAGAGCAATTTCGAGTATACAAAAGCAGACATTTACTGACTGGGAGCTTATCGTGGCGGAGGACTGTTCACCGGATAAAACCGGACAGACAGCAGAAAAGTATGCAGCGGAAGATTCCCGCATCCGGGTCATCCGGCACGAGACCAATCAAGGGGTGAGTGCAGCCAGAAATACCGGAACGAAAGCGGCATCCGGGGAGTACATCTGGTATATGGACGCAGATGATTATGTGGATGAGACACTGCTGGAGCAGGTATATGCATCCATAGAACGCAGTCCTGCCCAGGTAGTCTTGTTTGGTCACGTAGAGGAGTATTATGACAAAAAAGGTATGCTGCAGTACACCCACTCCATTTGTCCAAGGGAGCACTATTTTAAGACTGCGAAAGAGCTGCGGCCCCATATCATCGAGCTGGAACAGGAGACACTGTATGGATACCCCTGGAACAAAATATACCAGCTTTCTCATATACGGGAGCTGAAGCTTGTATATGAGGATGTAAAGCTGATCGAGGATATTGCGTTTAACATTGAGTACTTCATGGACATTGAGACTTTGAATATTCTGCCGGTTACGCCCTATCATTACGGAAAAAAACTGGAGGAAAACCTGACAAATAAGTTCGTGCCGGACTATTTTACACTGCACAGGCGTAGGATAGAGATGCTGTTTGACCAGTTTTCCTACTGGGGGATATGTACGGAACAGGTCAGAAGTATACTGGGAAGCCTCTACGGACGTTATATCCTCTCCGCATTGGAGCGCAACTGCAATAAACAGGCAGGCATGAACCATGCCCACCGGTACAAGTGGTGTATAAGGGTGTTTTCCGATGGCCTGTTCAATGAACTGATTCCTGCGGCCCGGGCGAAGGAAAGCCTATCCCTTCGCATTGCGCTGTTATTTTTTCGCTGGAAAAGGCCAATACTTTGTTTAGTGATGGGCAGAGGGATCTATATTGTGAGAAGATTTATGCCAATGGTGTATTCAAAAGTAAAATCCGGAAGATAGTGTTTTAATAGGAGGCTCTATGGAAGAAAATAAAAAATTCAAACAGGTACTGTTTGGTTTTAAAGTATGCTATATGGTTTATTTACTGCTGGCCTTTAACGCATTTGTAAATGGGGCTTCATGGATGAACATAGCCTCTTATGTGATTACAATACTGGGAGCAGGAATGATTCTATGGATGCTCTTTCGGTATAAAAGGTACAAAAAGGGATACAATCTGTGGATTTTAGCTGGATTTGCCGCCAGCTATATTATCAGTGCCGCTGCACATTTTTCTTACGGGGGCGCAGAAAATGTGAAGGGGCTTATATGGCTTGTTTTTCCTCTGGTTTTGCTTTATTTAAGTGCCTTTGACATGTCAGGTGAAGAAATCCGCCAGGAGATGAAGTGGCTTTCTGCTATTTATATTATCTATTGTACTGTGGTAAATATTATCAGCCTGAGTATGGTCTGGTGGGGCCGCAAATATGATTATGTGGATGAGACAGGGTTTGTTCACGCCATTGGCTACCGATGGCAGCGCCTGTGGGGAATCTATGATGATCCCAATCATGGAGCTACCATCACGGTCATCGCACTGTTTATGCTGCTTTATCTGTTTTCATGCACACGAAAATGGTGGCAGAGGATTGGTCTGCTGCTTCTGTTTATAATTCACTACTTATATCTGGCGCTGTCAGATTCCAGAACGGGCATTATTATGCTTGCCGCCGGGCTCTTTTTATGGCATTGTCTTCTGGCATGGGTGGAGAAAAAAAGAAGTGTACGCCCAAAACATGTACTTTTGCTATGTATTGTGGGAGTGTTGGCGGCTGGCACTGCATTTGTCGGAGACGTGGGAGTAAAAGCCATATATCAGCCCATGGATGCGAAGATTGAAGCAGTTATGAAAGCAAAGAATCCCGCAACAGTCAAGTCTCCCGCAGGAAAAACGAAAACTCAAAAACCAGATACCCGGAAAAAAGACCTGCAGCATGATTACAGCAACGGAAGATTAGAAATTTGGAAAAACGGACTGCAGATTGTGGAGAAGTCACCGGTCATTGGTGTAGGGTTTCGGAATATTGCCGGGTATGCGGCAGAGCATTTTCCTGAGGGGTATCTTGTAAAAAACAGAGGGGGCGTAAAATATGATTCCATGCATAACCTGGAGCTGGACATTCTGGTGGGCCAGGGAGCCATTGGAGGCATCCTCTTTCTTCTTCTGCTGATTAACAGCAGTGTGATTCTATTTAAAAGGATGTATCAGGTGTCCGGGGAATATAAGACGGAGCCTGTATTTTCCACTGCAGCTTGTGCTGCACTGCTGGCTGCAGGCACATTTTTATCTTTTATATTTTATGTAAATGCACCTCAGAACATGTGCTTTTGGCTGCTTCTGGGCTATGCAATGAGACTTTGTCAGATAGGAGCAGAGAATAAATAATGAAACGAATACTGGTGGGCTTTATTATGAGCGGAAAAGCCGGGGGAATTGACAGATATCTGCTGAACTTTCTGGAGTCAGTACAGAGTCAGGATGCCCCGGAGAAGGTCAGCATTGATTTCCTGACAGATGAGATGCATGAAGAACTGAAAACATACCTTGCGCAGAGAAATTGTGAGCTGTATGCCATTGCAGGACTGAAGCGTCCCTTAAAGCAGTTTCGTCAGGTTTGCGCCATATTAAAGAACAAGAAGTATGACATGGTATATCTCAATGTATCTACTGCTATCGACTGTGTTGCAGCATTTGCCGCAAAATGGATGGGGGTTCCCAAAAGGATCATTCACAGCCATTCCAGCGGAAATGACTGCGAAAGCAGTTTACAGAGGGCAGTTTATGATGCGGTGCATAAGGTGTGCAGGCTATTTTTCTACAAGGCAGGCACCCAATTTTACGGTTGCTCCACAAAGGCAGGAGAGTGGATATTTCCAAAAAGGATCGTGCATTCGAATCGGTTTCAAGTGATTTACAATGCTGTGGACAGAAGCCGCTTTCAATATAATCCTAAGATAAGAAAAGAAGTGCGCAGTGAGTTGAACATTGAAAATGAAAATCTGTTTGTTATAGGGCACTTGGGAAACTTCTGTTATGCAAAAAACCAGCCTTTTCTGATTGAGGTGTTTGAACAGATACACAGGCAGGTGAAGGGGGCTGTGCTGCTCCTTGGAGGAACAGGAGTGGAGCTGAAGGAAGTACAGGTACTGGTGAAAAAAAAGGGACTGGAAGGGGCGGTGCACTTCCTCGGCTGGAGGTCCGACACAGACCGATTATATCAGGCTATGGATTTCTTTCTTCTCCCCTCCAGGTTTGAGGGTCTCCCCGTGGTAGGAGTGGAGGCCCAGTGCACAAAACTGCCCTGCGTGTTCAGCGACTCCGTCACAAAGGAAACAAAAATACAGGATCATAGCTGGTTCTTACCCTTGTCAGACGGCCCGAGGAAATGGGCAGACTTTATCCTACAGCATAGAAATTACAGCAGGGAACAGGTAAGGCTGACAGAAGAAGCAAAAAAATACGATCTGGAAAGACAAAAGGAGCAGGCATGCAGAATCATTTACCGTTAGTGAGTGTTGTTGTGGCGGCGTATAATGTGGAGCGTTATATTGACAGGTGCATAAAGAGTCTGGTGGATCAGACATACCGGAATCTGGAGATACTGCTGATTGACGACGGTTCCCCCGATAACAGCGGGGATATCTGTGAACGGTATGCGGACCAAGATTCCCGCATTCGTGTCATACATAAGGAAAACGGTGGTTTGTCCGATGTCAGGAATGTAGGTCTTGCCCAGGCGTCGGGCACTTATCTTATGTATGTGGACGGGGATGATTATGTGTCACCGGACTTTGTAAAAGCAGCCGTCTCCTGTGCTGAGGAGCATACTGCAGATGTGGTGTTTTTTGATTTTGAAGAAATCGAAGAAGATACGGGGAGACGGGACAGGTGGAGTATGGAAATTCCCAGGGATACAGTATTGAATGCCAGGCAGCTGCCTAAAGTGCTGACGGTAACCCCCTGTGCCTGGAATAAATTGTACCGTCTGGAATTTTTTCGCAGTACCGGGCTAGAGTATCCTTTAAGAAGACATTATGAAGATATGACTATGAGTCCGAGACTGCTGGTAAATGCCGAAAGAGTCGTTTATCTGCAGAGCGAGCCGCTGTACTATTATATTCTGCGGGAAGGCTCAATTATGCGCAGCAAAGATTTTGAGAAAAGTTACCGGGACAGGAAAGCAGCCATAGAAGATATTTTGTCCTATTTTAAAAATCGGGGATTGTATGAAACATTTCGGCAGGAGCTGGAATACCTGGCTTTTGAGCATGCTTTTTTTGTGCCCATAAAAGAAATTGTATTGGATAATCCGAAAAGCCCTTACCTGAAGAAGTTCCGGGAGTATGTGCCGGGGTTATTTCCGGAGGCTGCAAAAAACCCCTATGTGAAGGAATGTCTCTCAATGAAGGACAGGGTAATGCTAACACTGATTATGTGGAAATTATATGGACTCATGCTTTTCTTGTCCAGGGTCCGCAGACAGAAAGATCTAGTTACGAAAAAGTATACATAACGGAGGAAAGTAATGGAAAAGATTTTATCAATAGTAATCCCGTCCTACAATGTGGAAAAGTATTTGGAACAAACGTTGACTTCATTTGAAGAGCCAGGTATTCTGGAAGATATTGAAGTGCTGATTGTGGATGATGGTTCCCAAGACAGTACGGCGGAGATCGGGAAAAGGTTTGAAAGGCGCTATCCCGAAACCTACCGGGTAATCTCCAAGGAAAACGGCGGACACGGTTCCACTATCAATACAGGAATCCGGGAGTGCACGGGAAAATATTTTAAGGTAGTGGACGGTGATGACTGGGTAAACACACCGGACTTTCAGCTGCTCGTCGAGAAACTTAAGTCATGTGATGCAGATTATATTGTGACAAATTATTATGAAGTGAATGATCAGACCGGTGAGAAGACGAAGAAGGAATATCTGGGACTGAAAAAAGATGATCTGGATGAAAACAGATGGGACTTTAAGGACGCTGCAACGATAGCACAGCCGTCCATGCATGCACTGATTTTCAGAAGCAGTCTTTTGAAAGAGCACCATGTTCATCTGGACGAACACAGTTTTTATGTGGATGTGGAGTATATTTTATATCCCCTTCCCTTTGTAGAGTCAGTGGTGTATTTTGATCTGGATATTTACATGTACCGTCTTGCATTGGCCACACAGAGTGTCAGTATGCAAGGCTTTAGGAAGCACATACAGAATCATATAGATGTGATTATGCATCTGACAGAATTTGCCGAGGAATATAAGAAAAATGCTTCTGAAGAAGAAAAGACAAAGGTGGATTTCATTGGAAAACGGATTGCGCAGATGGTGGGAGATCAGATTACAATTTTTATGAGCTTTCCGGTGCACGATAAGGAGAACAAAGCCAGGTTCCTAAAGTTTGACCGGGAGTTGAAAAGAAAAAGTGAGTGGATATATGAACTGTCCTCAAAAGAGAGCGGGACTCTAAAGCTTTTGAGGAAAGTGAACTTTAAAGGGTATAAGGCTATAATGAAAATGGGGAAAAAGAGAAACGGCCTCACAGAGGAGTGATCAGATGAGGATAAAATCAGTAAGGTTCAATTTTATTATGAATTTCATGCTCACAGTGTCGCAGTTTCTATTTCCGCTGATTACGTTTCCTTATGTGTCACGTGTGTTGAAGCCTGCGGGGACAGGAAGTGTGGCATTTGCAACCTCTGTGATTACTTACTTTACTATGTTTGAAATGCTGGGGGTGCCAACCTATGGCGTCCGTGCATGTGCAAGAGTAAGGGAGGATAAAGAAAAGCTTTCAAAGACAGTACAGGAACTACTGCTTATCAATGTAGTGCTGATGATATTCTGTTATATTGTATTTGGACTGGCACTGGTATTTGTAAAAGAGTTCCGGGAAGACAGGATGCTTCTTCTGATCAGCAGCGTATCCATACTTCTGAACGTAATCGGTGTAAACTGGCTTTACTCGGCGCTGGAACAGTATAGCTACATTACGGCAGCAACCCTGGCCTTTAAGATGCTGTCGATTGTTCTCATGTTTACTTTTGTGCGCACACCCAAGGATTATGTTATTTACGGCGGTATTACTGTGTTTGCAAGCGCCGGTTCTTATGTACTGAATTTTATCCGTCTAAGACAATTTGTTTCGTTAAAGCGAACAGGAAATTATGACTTTAAAAGGCATATGAGACCTATTCTTATATTTTTTGCACTGTCGGTTGCAACAACTGTCTATACAAATCTGGACACCGTAATGCTCAAATTTATGAAGACAAGTACAGATGTGGGATATTATGATGCAGCAGTGAAAGTTAAAAATATTCTTGTAAGTCTGGTTACTTCCCTTGGAACAGTACTGCTTCCCCGTCTTTCTTTTTATATAGAGAGTGGAAAAACAAAAGAATTCAGGGCAATGATAGCGAAAGCTGTCAACTTTGTGCTGCTTTTGTCCTTTCCTTTGACAATATACTTTGCATTCTATGCAAGGGAGAGTATACTTTTATTATCCGGAAGTGCATATATGGGATCCGTGCTGCCCATGCGTGTCATTACACCTACGGTCATCATGATTGGACTTTCTAATGTACTCGGCATACAGGTGCTGGTTCCCACAGGAAAAGAGAATATGGTGGTTATTTCTGTAGCTGTGGGGGCTATAGTGGATCTGGTGCTCAATACAATATATATTCCCAAATACGGAGCAACAGGCGCAGCTATCGGAACTCTGGCTGCAGAAATAGTCGTATTAATAATACAGGTTGTTTATTTGCGGAAGATGCTGTGGAAAATGAAAGGAGAATTTCATTGGAAGCAGATTGGAGCTGCAGTAATTGTGTCGGCAGCTGTTATCTGGGCGGTCAGAAATTACCTGGCATTTGAGTCCGTGTTCATTACACTGGTGGTATCGGCAGTAATCTACTTTGGGGTGTATGGGGCAATATTGATTGCTGTAAAAGAACCATTTGTAATGGATATAGTCAGACCTGTTGTTAACAGGATAAAAAGATAAAGCGGCAGGAGATAGAGAATGAGACAAGAAAATGACAAGAAACTGAAAAAGTTAATACAGGTAATCTACAGGAATAAACATATATGGCTGGCATTTATGGCAGCTTTTTTACCTAGATTTATTTTCTTATTTCAGACATATCCACTGTCCATCGGGGGCGATGAGCTGTTTGCAATGGGACCGGCGGCAAAATTGGCTGGTTATGACTGGAGCGGTGTTATGCAGAACTACCGATACTATGGATATGGATATACTGCTTTACTGATTCCGTTTTTTAAACTCATTCATGAACCAATCATTCTATACCGGATGATGGTATTAATGATGATTCTGGCACAGAGCGTTGTAGCGCCTATATCCTATCATTTGATGAGAAAATATCTGCTGGTGGATAATGAAAAAATATTATGCATTTCTTCTATCTGCTGTTCTTACCTTGTGTCGGTGAGAGCGGTTTACACTTACCCCGAATTTATCTACATTTTGGTTATGTGGCTTTTGACCTGGGTATTATTAAAAATGAATCAGACTGTAGATGAGAAAAAAGGAAAAACATTAAATACTTTATTGCTGATTTTGATTTTGTTCTATGCCTCTACAGTGCATTCAAGGGCAACTGCTCTGTGGATTGCGGCTGCATTTGGAATTATGTATTATGGCTGGGTTTATCGGAAAAAACTGGTTTCAATCCCCACCTGCCTTTTTGTGGGATTAGGGGCTATTGTAGTTAGCAAAAAAGGAATAGAAATTGTTTTAAACTATTTTGCAAATGCTACCAGCAGTGGTGTATCAAATACCGGGGTATCTTTCTCTGTTGGATATCTGCTGGAAGATATAAAATCCTGGCCGGCATGGGTGAATATTATTATTGGGCAGTTAAATGAAGCAATAGTTATTACAGGGGGACTTGCAGTGTTTGCCGTAACTGGGATTTTGATTCTCTTATGGCAAGGCCTAATAAAGAATAAGCAAGATATGGAAGAACTGCAGGCGATGAGCCCCTATGTGGTGGTGGGAAGTGTGTTTCTAGCCGCGATAGTTATTACCATTGCGGGGCAGTCGGTCAGCTGGCTGCCTGGAGTGACAAATGCAATGCAAAACGGAGGTGATCCAGATGCATACAGAGCACTGACATATTTTCGATATTATGGGGCTTATGCCGGACCTATTCTGATGCTTGGAATTGCATACTTTTACCATAAGCGGGAAATGTTTGGAAAGTTGTATCCTGTAGTTTGCATTGTAACAGCTCTGCTGCAGGGATACTGGGTATTGTGTATTTTACCTTATATCAGCGACTTTAATGGATGCAGCTGGGACTTTGCCCCCTATTCCCTGACAAAAGGATTTACAGATGAAATTCGTCTGAGAACCTATCTTTCCGCCACTCTTGTAGTTATATTGGTACTTGCATTCAGTTATATTTTGTACAAGAAAAAGAAAATGCATGTTGTTCTTGCCGTGTTGAGTATTATGTTAGTTTATAGCTATTGTTATAATGCAGTAAATCATGAAGGATACCGTGGACAGAAAAATTATACTTACGTGGATGACAGTGTTCACATGCTGAAACAGCTGCGGAAAACAGGGGATTTGCCTGGTACGATTTATGTTGAAGATGCAAGTGTAGAAGGAACAGGACAGCAGACAAAATTTTTATACCAGTTTTGCATGCTGGAAGAGCCGGTTGTTTCCTCTCTGCCGCCGGAAAACGAAAAAGAGGCTCTTTATCTCTGCCAAAATAAGGACGAGCATCAGGAGCTGGCAGTCCAGGGATATATGTGCGGCAAAATTGCAGAACATGAGTATATTTATGTGACAGGAGAAGACCTACAGAAAAGGGTACAGGGCAGCGGAATCTCACTGGAATGAGATGTTATAAATTCTTTAATTTGTTAATTATTACAGTAAATTCGACAAAATAATGGCAAAGACACCATAAACATGCTATAATTTAAAAAGATTTTTACAAACAGACAGAAAAGCGAGGGGAAGACATTGAAGATTGCAGTGGCGGGAACAGGATATGTAGGACTGGTGACAGGGGTTTGTCTTGCAAGTAAAGGCCATGAAGTTACGTGTGTAGATATCGATGAAGAAAAAGTAAAGACTATGCAGCAGGGAATATCACCGATTTATGAACCAGGATTATCTGAGTTGATGACAGAAAGCATGGATAATCTTACTTTTACCACAGATTTTGAGTTAGCTTATAAGGATGCAGAAGTGATTTTTATCGGTGTCGGGACACCGGAAAAATCAGATGGGTCAGCAAATCTTTCTTATGTATATCAGGTAGCAAAACAGATTGCAAGGACGGTTGAGGGAGAATGTGTAGTTGTAATAAAATCCACGGTACCAATCGGAACGAATGATAAAATTGAGCAGTACATCCATGATAAGCAGACCAATAAAGTGGGAATACACGTGGCATCAAACCCGGAATTTCTGGCACAGGGAACGGCAGTAAGAGATACACTTCATGCTTCAAGAATCGTCATTGGAACAGACAACCTATCTGTATGTGAAACTCTGCAGAAAGTTTATAAAGACTTTGACGCACCAAAACTCTGTGTGGGACGTAGAAGTGCAGAGATGATTAAGTATGCATCCAATGATTTCCTGGCACTGAAGATTAGTTATGTCAATGAGATTGCAAACCTTTGCGAAACGGTAGGGGCAAATGTGGAAGAGGTTACTAAGGGAATGGGGTACGATAAACGGATTGGAGAACATTTCCTTAATGCGGGAATCGGATACGGCGGTTCTTGTTTTCCAAAAGATACTAAGGCTCTGAGTTGGCTGGCAAGCTTTAATGATAAGGAAATCCGCACGGTAAAAGCTGCCATTGAAGTAAATGATAATCAGAAACTCAAGCTTATTAAGAAGGCAAAAAAATATTATGATGATTTTCTTTTCCTGAATGTGGCTGTGTTGGGTTGTACTTTTAAACCGGGAACAGATGATTTGAGAGAGGCTCCATCCTTGGTGAATGTACCCTTTTTATTGGAAGATGGTGCTCATGTCAGAGTATGGGATCCGGTAGGAACAGAGAATTTTAAAAAGAAAATTCCAAATGAAAAGATTCAGTATTGCAGTACGATTGAAGAAGCTATTAAGGATGCGGACATTTGTTTTATATTCACGGAGTGGGAAGATGTAAAGAAATTTGATATCAGTAAGTATAAGCAGCTTATGAAACGGCCAATCGTGTTGGACGGAAGGAATTGCTATGCTTTAACTGCATTTGAAGGCACAGGTACCACCTATGGTTCGGTGGGAAGACCGACTGTGAATGATATTGAAGGATAAGAGTGAGGAGAAGTACATATGAAGCTGATCATACAGATTCCCTGCTACAATGAAGCAGAAACATTGGAAGTGGCATTAAATGACCTGCCAAAACATATTGATGGAATTGATATAATTGAATATTTGATTATTAACGACGGGAGCAAAGATAACACAGTTGAAGTTGCAAAAAACTGGGGAGTAAACTACGTTGTTAGTTTTAGAAATAATAAGGGACTTGCCAGGGGGTTTATGGCAGGTCTCGATGCATGTCTTAGGAACGGTGCAGATATTATTGTAAATACAGACGCAGATAACCAGTACTGTGGAGCGGACATAGAAAAATTGGTGCAGCCGATACTAAGGGGAGAAGCTGGGATGGTTGTCGGAGAACGTCCGATTGATGCGACAGAACATTTTTCACCTCTAAAGAAAAAGCTTCAGCATTTCGGGAGCTGGGTTGTGAGGCGGGCCTCCAGGACAAATGTTCCTGATGCGCCAAGTGGATTTCGGGCATACAGCAGGCATACGGCCATGAGAATGAACGTTATTAACGAGTATACTTACACACTTGAAACAATTGTGCAGGCAGGAAGACAAAAAATGGCAGTGACATCCGTGCCGATTCGGACGAATGCGGAGCTGCGGCCGTCTAGACTGTTCAACAGTATGTTTGGGTATGTGAAGAAATCAATGCTGACAATTGGAAGAGCATTGATTATGTATAAGCCAATGTATTGCTTTGCCTGGATAGCCGGTATATTTGGAGTGGCAGGATTTGCACTGGGTATACGGTTTGTGGTCTACTATATTGGAGGAAATGGAGATGGGCATATTCAGTCACTGATACTGGCAAGTATGTTGATTGTAATTGCGGTGATGGCAGGAGTTATGGGACTTCTGGGTGATGTTATTTCTGCCAATAGAAAACTGTTGGAAGAAATACAGTTTGAATTGAGAAAAATCGATTATGGCCCGGGACATGAAGAGGTAAAAAAAGATAAAAATGAAGCAGAGTAAGGAGAATATGTGCAGATGAAGTCGAAATTATTGGTGACAGCATCTACTTTTCCGAGATGGGCAGGAGATACAGAACCAAGATTTGTATTAGATATATCCAAGGCATTGTTAGCGTATTATGATGTGACAGTCTTGGTTCCGGCCTGTCCAAATGCAAAGGATGAGGAAGTTTTGGAAGGAGTCAGGGTAATTAGATATCATTACTTTCCTATCCACAAGTGGGAAACTTTATGCTATCCCGGTGCCATCGTACCAAGAATTAGAGAAAAGGAAATTAGAGGGTTACTGGTTCCTTTTTTGTTTCTAGGTTTATGGTTGAAACTGAAAAAAATTTGCAAAGATTATGATAAGGTGCATGCACATTGGATTATTCCCCAGGGAATTGTTCAATCATTTTTTGATAAAAAATATGTAATTACAGGACACGGTGGTGATGTTACATCACTTAATAAGGGAATCATAAAAAGACTGAAGGTAAAATGTTTAAAAAGGGCTGATAAAATTACTGTCGTATCGAAAGCCTTAGCCGAAGAGGTAAAAAAATTATATCCTGAAGCTAAAACGGAAATAATTTCTATGGGGTGCGACACCTCAAAATTTGGAAAAAAATATTACCAGGAGAATTACTTTAATCAAAATAGAAAAAAAGTGATACTCTTCGTGGGAAGATTGGCAGAGAAAAAGGGGGTGACATATTTGATAGATGCAATGAAATATGTTGATGGTAAATTAGTGATTGTTGGCGATGGACCGTTGAAGGATTCATTAGTAGCTCAAGCAGAAAGTTATGGGGATAAGATAGAATTTTGGGGTTCAAAAACTCATGAAGAGTTGAAAAATATATATGCTTCAGCAGATATATTTGTTGCCCCTTCAGTTACTACTGAAGATGGTGATAAAGAAGGGTTGGGACTAGTGTTGCTTGAGGCCATGGCATCAGGTCTTCCTGTTGTAGGGAGCAACTCAGGGGGAATACCTGAAATAGTAGAAAATGGTTATAATGGGTTTTTAGTTGCAGAGAGGGATGTACAAGATTTATCTGGAAAAATTAATGTACTATTGAATTCTGAAAAAATCCAAGATAAATTTTCGAAAAATGGATTAAAGGTTGTTTCAAATAGAGATTATAGTAAAATCGCTGAAAAATATTATAGGTTGATGGAGAAATAAAATGAATAGACCCTTGATTTCTATTATTATTCCAGTTTTTAATGTAAAAAAATATTTACCAGAATGTTTAGAATCAGTTGTCAGTCAAACTTACTCAAATTTAGAAATTGTTTTGGTTGATGACGGTTCAGATGATGGTTCAGAAACTATCTGTGATGACTTTAGTTCTAAGGATAACCGGATTAGAGTAATCCATAAAAAAAATGGCGGATTATCCGATGCAAGGAATGCGGGAGTGTCCGAGGCCAGAGGAGAGTGGATTTTTTTTGTCGACGCGGATGACTATATTGCGAGAGATGCTTGTGAAAAATTAATATTCACTGCGATGAATACTTCCGCAGACATAGTTATTGGTGAAGAGAGAAAATTTGACGATTGCGATAAGATAAAAATATCAAAACAAACTGGTATTAAAGACATAATCACATCTGATGAGACCTTGATTCAATACTTTTACAGAAAAATCTCTGGTTATGTATGTGGGAGATTATATAAAGACAATCTTGTTAAAAATATAATATTTCCTGTAGGAAGATACTTTGAAGATGTATTTGTATTATATAAAATTCTTGAAAAGGCTAGCAAAATAGTGGTTTTGTATGATGAAGTTTATTATTACAGACAAAGAGCAGGAAGCATTATTAATTCACAGTATTCAGTTAGACAATTGGATATAATAGCAGCAAATGAAGAAATCAAACAGCATTACAGCAATGGTAGTGAATTAATTAAAAATGCTATTTCTTCTAGGTGCTTTGTCTCAGGGGTTGATGTATTGCGTAAAATCCCGTTGAATAGAGAACTTAAGCAAGATAAAGAATATGTCATTAGAGTTATAAAAGAGACTCGGAAAATGGCTTTACTAGATAAAAATAATAATGTTCTTATTAGAGGAATGGCTGCTATAGCCTTTATAAGTCCGAGAGCATTAGGTGTTTTGGCAAAAGGCAGATATTTAATTAAAGTTAAACGTATTTAGGAGATAGGACATGAAGCAAGTTAGTTTTGTTATTTTACATTTTATGGATTTAGATACAACGGTAGCATGTATAGCCTCTATTATAAATAATATAAGCTATGAAAACTATAAAATAATTGTTGTTGATAATGGTTCTACTAACGATAGTGAGAAAAGGATAGAAGAAAAGTATGATAGTGAACCAAAAGTGATTTTGTTGTGTGCAAATGAAAATTTGGGATTTGCTAAAGGAAATAACCTAGGTTATAGCTATGCTAAAAAAATGCTCAATGCAGATTATATTATAATTACGAATAATGACACCATATTTAAACAACATAATTATATAGACATTATGATTTCGGAATTTGAAAAAAATAACTGCTATTTAATAGGACCAGATTTAATCACTCCCGATGGTTATCATCAAAATCCTCATCGTGATCATATTTTAACCCAAAATGAAGTCAGAAAAATGCTTTTAATAAAAGCCATCTTTTTACATTACTTTATGTTAAAAAAAACATTGCATTTGGATAAGAAAATCAATGCCCTTGAGTACTTGTACGATAAAAAGGATGAAAAGACACATGAAAACATTAATTACAAACAAAGGAAAGAAAATGTGGTCTTACAAGGAGCATGCTTGATTTTTACACCGATATATATATCCAGGGAGACGGAGGCTTTCTCTCCTAAAACATTTATGTATGGAGAAGAAGATTTACTGGCATATAAGTGTCAAAGAAATGGATATAAAATTGTATACTCTCCGGAATTGAAGACTTTCCATATGCAAGGAGTAGCAACAGGAAAAGCGTATGAAAAGAAACTTGAGAAAAACATTTTTATGTACAAATATATTGTTGAGGGGTGTCAAATTTTATTGAAAGAGATGAAAAATGATAGAAACTAAAACATTCGTTTAAAATGAAACGTGTAATAATATTATAAAGAAGTAAAAAGCAAGTGTTAAAAATTTATAGTCAGGTCAAATTGCTAGATTCACTTGCAGAAGGAGCAGGAAAATGTTGTGCAGTGTAATTATGCTTACATATAATTCGAGTTTAGAAAAAATATATCTGACTTTGAATTCTGTATTGAGGCAAGAGAATCTTGATAAAATAGAGGTGATAGTAGCAGATGACGGCTCAAAAAATAATTTTCTCCCTGAAATCAAACAATTTTTAGAAAAACATGGAGTGATTAACTATAAATTAATTGCCAGTGATATAAACCGTGGTACAGTCGAAAATTTTTATTCGGGGGTAAAGATAGCAAAAGGGCGTTACATTAAAGGATTAGGCTGTGGCGATCTACTCTATGGAAAGGACAGCATAAACAGACTTTGTATGTTTATGGAGGACAAAGACCAAAAAATAGGTTTTGGCTTAATGAGAGCTTTCCAAACTGAAAACAACCACTTGGAGTATTGGGACTGTAACATACCAATGGATATAAGGGCATTTAGAGAAAATAATTTGAAGAAAGTTAAGCGAAATATAGTGTCGTGGGGAAAGCTAATGTCTGGCGCTAGTATGTTTTTTGAAAAGGACTTGCTAACTAAGTTACTTGATGAAATTAGAGGCAAAGTAATATTTTGTGAAGATTTTATTCAAATTATAGCATTGGTTAAAAATATAAATATTGGATTTTTTGATGAGTACATTATGTGGTATGAGATGGGGGGGGGAATATCTACATCAGGAAATTCTTTTTGGAAAGCGAGAATACAGAAGGATTATAATTCTTTGATTACATATTTGGGAAAAGAATATAAGAACAATAAATACGTTCGTAGACGTTTACGGACACAACGTCTAGACAATTGGCCCAAGTTATTTAGATGGGGAATGAAGTTTTTGATAGATACAGGAATGTTTTTTATACCTATGAGAACAGGTCTTCAAAAAAGACAAGGTCTTTATAAAGCCAAAAATGAACATGGTTTTTTAAATGATACTGAGTTTCTAGATTCTAATAGATTAAGCCATAAGGAGTAATTATGCAGGTAATAAAATATGCGTTTCAGCAGCATGGAGATGACAGGGGACAATTAGTTGCCTTGGAAGAAATGAAAGATATTCCATTTAATATTAAGAGAGTATATTACATGTATGATACAGGCGTGGGGGTACATCGTGGGTTCCATGCTCATAAATCTTTAAAGCAGATTCTTATTTGTATTCATGGCTCATGTAAAGTTCTATTGGACAGTGGCTATGAAAAGAAAATTGTATCTCTGGAAAAGCCATATGAAGGACTATACATATCCAGCAACATGTGGCGAGAAATGTATGATTTTTCAAAGGATGCAGTATTATTAGTGTTAGCATCAGAACAATATGATGAGAGTGATTATATACGAGATTATGAGGAATTTTTAGACCTGGTAAAAAGAGGAGATTTGAATACAAGTGGAGTTACGGAGAACAGGAAAACAACTTAAAAAAACAGAGATTGTATTATTATCTTTATTCACGATTCTTTTGGCATTTTTTTGCTTACTTCATATAAGAGAACTTAATCAGATAGTTGTACTTAATGATGAATTTGGATACTGGTCTATTGCTGCGTCAATGGGAGGAAAAAATTGGGGAGAATTGATTGCAAACACTCCGTATTATAATTATGGCTATAGTTTGTTGCTTGTCCCATTATTCCATTTAGGACTTCCAACGTATACAATTTACAAAGCGGCAATTTTCTTAAATGTTATTATATTGATCTTAGGCTATTACGCTTCTGTTTTGTGTGGAAAAAAGATTTTCCCAAATATGGACATAAAAGTTCTAATGTTTATTTGTTTTTTAATTAATTGCTACCCAAATGTGCTGGTACAGACACAGGTGGCATGGACAGAAACACTGTTAAACTTTTTGTTTTGGCTTACCGTTTTAAGTGTTCTTTCACTTGCAGAAAAACCAACAATTTGGAAAATACTATGCTTCTCTTTGATTTTAGGATATATGTTTATTGTACATCAAAGAACAATCGGAATTGTGATTTCCGGGATAGTTATTTTAATATCGCTCTGCATTTCTAAAAAAATTTCTTTTAAACAAATGATTTTAGCTTTAGGAGTATTAAGTGGAATCCTGCTATTACATTTCTATACAAAAGGAGAATTAAAAGATTGGCTGTGGGCAAGTTCCGAGTTGAGTAATATGAATGATTTTAAAGGACAAGTTTCTTTGATTGAGTCGATATTTTCAGGATTTGGAATAAAAAGTATCTTTTATGGACTGGCTGGAAGAGTATTTTACTTTTTGGTTTCAGGAGGAATACTGTGGTATTGTGGATTTGTACGTATACTGGCAGATATTTTTTATGAAATCAAAAAGAATACAATTAAAAGATTGGGACAAATCCAATGTGCAGAGGCTTTTATAATGTTATCATTTTTGTCTGCGGTTGCTATAGGGGTTGTTACGGTTGTACAGGGATTTGGAAGAGCAGATTCGGTTGTTTATGGTAGGTACATTGAAAACACAGTGGGGCCAGTTCTGTTGATAGGTGCGGGTACAATCTTCGAAAAAAAGATTTCTATTAAACAGATAGTAAGCTATATTATATTACTTATTGGAACAGGCTTTTTAACTGCACATATGCTACAATTGGTAGGAAATAATGCATTTGCAGATATTAATAGTATTGGAATAGCCAAATTTTTTGAAAATAAAAGTGGAAGAGCTGCTATAGAGCCAGCTGTAATGTGCTCAATAGCATTGAATGGAATTATAAATGTATTTATATCTGGCACTCGAAAAATAAAAGGGCTTTTTATAGCAGGAATTATAATTTTAATATATTGGCTGAATATAGGATCATATACATATACACATACAATTAAATACATGCAAGTAACAAAAACGGAAAGCAATGAAAGTTTAGCTGAACTGATAAAAAAATCGGAAGTAGATGACGTATACTATGTGAAAGATAACAATTTCGATTCTTATTGTACAAACCCAAAATATCTGCAATTTTGGATTCCAGACATTCAAGTTCATGTAGTTGATGCCAAAAGTAACGAGAAGGTCGCTTCCAATAGTATTTGGCTTTACGAAAAGGGTGGTAAAAATGTTAATGAATTGATTAGGGATAAAAAAATTTTAAAAGAAAGTAATGAATTTTATGTATGTACTCAAATGGATTCAAAAATAATTACGACATTGGAAGAAAAACAATATTCATTTGAAACACCTTTAGCTTTAAGTGCAGCAGAAAGTGATACTTGGGACAGCAATTATGAAGGGTTTCGATCTAATGGGGAAGCAGGAAGGTTAATAAATAACTACAGAGTGGGACTATCAGCAGGAACATATGATGTTAACTTTAATATAGAGTCAATCGGTAGTAAAGAGAAAAAAGTTTTGGGAAAATGTTTCGTTAGTAAGGATGCGGGAAAGGAAATACTTGAAGAGTTAGTGATAGATAGGGGATTTTTGAAAAAAAATCAAAATCAAATTCGAATTTCATGTATGGACACTGAGGATGTGGAAATTAATGTCGAAGTTGAGGAAGGTGTGATACTGGAAATAAATTCGATATCGTATGAAAAAATTTCCAATCAGTATCTTGTTGGAAAAGACTGTAGTCAGGACATGCAGGGAGTGATCACTAAGATAGAAAATATAGATCCGCAGCAAATAAATTATTTTTCAATACATGAAGATATGGAATATGATTTTTCATACTTGAAGGGGTTATATCCAGAGTTATCATTTACAGTCATAAATACTGCTAAATTAGAAAATGCAGAAAATAATGGTTACTACATTTTAGAAAGAGCTAATATGGATATATTTGAGTATTTGGATGATTATGACTGCTTAATGGCAAATGGAAACTATATATTACTTACCCGGAAAGGTAATGGAATCGCAGGATTATGGAAAAAGATGGGAGAAAAGGGTTGCTCTGAGGATGGATTTATAGACATTGATGTGTTAAGACTAAATACGGATGGGACTATATATTCTGATAATAATGTATTCTTAAATCAAGGAACCTATAAAGTTATTTTTAGTTCTCCAAATGTAATCGGAGATATTGAGTTTCATGCAGGTAATAAGATTGAAAAAATTGATTTTGATGAAAAGTCAACAAAATATTCTATAACAATATCTATTAAAGACAATAATCAATCTTTGTCATGGAAAGTAAATAGTGATGACGGGGAAATGCCTGAAATCGTTATTAGAAGAATATCTAATCAATATTCTTTTGCCTTGCCTGGGGAAAAGGAAAGAGTAAGATTAAATCCAGGAAAGAAATTAAGCATTCCTTTGTTTGATAATTTAGGGATGGGCACATATGAATTTACATTTACGATGTCAAGTGGAAAGAAAATTTCGGATGTGGAGAGTACCTTATACAGAAAGGTTGATCCTGTAAATGAAGTACCTTTAAATATTGTAGATAGCGACGAAAAGAAAACAGATAAAATAACTACACAAATTAAACAGTATTATGATGTAGATAAGAGTGGATATCAAGGAGTTAAGTGTGTTATAGAAAATGATGGTGAAGCTCCAATGACTCTTGAAAATATTCAGTTTAGAACTATTGATTAGTTTAGCTGTTTTTGGAAAGGAAGAAATGATAGTGAAGCGTGAATCTAAATATGAATTATTAAGGATTACTTTAACATTTATGGTAATCACATTGCACTATTTAAATTCTGAAATGGGAAGAGCTTTGGAATACACCAGAACTAGTAACGTTAATTATGCGCTTGCACGTTTTTTGAAAGTATATGTATTACTGCAGTTAACGTGTTTGTGCTGATAACAGGCTACTTTGGTTATAAACGAATGACACAGTCTTTGAGAAAACCCTTAAGCTTAATTGCATGGGTGACTTTTTACAATATACTATTCCAAGTGATTGCATTCTGATGGGAGATAAAGAACTATCATTGAGAACTGTACTCGGGAGTTTTATTCCTTCTAATTGGTATATAATTCTTTACTGTGCATTGATTTTGGTTGCACCATATACGAATTATTTGATAAATCATATTTCAAAGAAACAATTTCAAATTTTACTAGGTGTGATAACTGTTATATTTTCTGTTTGGAATACTATATTTGAGATGGCTTCTGATTTTCTTGATATAAGGCTATTAGGTATTAGTACGATATCAATAAATGGTTCTCAAGCTGGTTATAATATTGTGAATTTTGTTTTTTTGTACCTACTAGGTAGTTATGTAGGCAAATATTCAATTTCAATAAAAAAAAGATACTTAAGTGTGTTGTATATTTGTGCATTATGTGTAACAGTTATATTAAGCAAGTATACTGATATAAGTTGGAATTATGACAATATTTTTGTAACTATCATGAGCGTTAGTTTTTTTGCATTATGGGGAAAAGGGATTACTTTAGAGAACAAGCAAAGGGTTAATGTGATTGCAAAAGGGACAGTAGGTATTTACATAATACATACAAAAGAACTCATTACAAATGTTTTATGGGGATATTTCTCAATTAAACAGGCATCACAAAGCACACCCATATTTTTTACTTTTAATATGTTGGGATGCATACTTGTTACATATATAATATGCTATGCCATTGAGGCTACATGTAGATGGTGTATAAAACCAATTTCAAATTACCTTGACAAATGTATAGTGTTGAATAGGAATATTATTCAATTAGTAACTGAAGAAAAATAATTATGATAGGAGAGGAGTAACGTGAAAATACCATTTTCAACATTCAATAGAATGCATGATGAAGTAAAAGAAGAATTAGAGATAGCATTTAATAAAGTCTTGGACAAAGGCTGGTTTATACAGGGACAAGAGTGTGAACTTTTTGAAAGAGAGTTTGCAGAATTTTGTGAAGCAAAGCATTGTGTAGGGTGCGGAAACGGGCTTGATGCTCTGTATTTGATTTTAAAAGCTTTAGATATTAAGCAAGGCGATGAAGTAATTATACCGTCAAATACGTTTATAGCTACAGCCCTTGCAGTGTCATATGTTGGTGCAACTCCTGTATTTGTTGAACCTGAATTATGGAGTTATAATTTAAATTCGGATTTAATAGAAGAGAAAATTACAGATAGAACTAAGGCCATTATTGCAGTCCATTTGTACGGACAAGCTGCTAAAATGGACTGCATTTGTTCTATTGCAAGGAAACATAATTTAAAGGTCATAGAAGATTGCGCTCAGGCTCATGGTGCGGAATATAAGGGCCAAAAGATAGGAACGTTTGGTGATGCCGCAGGATTTAGTTTTTACCCTGGCAAAAACTTAGGTGCATTAGGGGATGGTGGCGCTGTTATTTGCAATGATAAAGAGTTGGCAGACAAAGTAAGAGCATTGTCAAATTACGGTTCAGCAGAGAAATATAATCATATATATCAAGGAACGAACTCAAGGTTAGATGAGATCCAGGCAGCTTTCTTGCGGGTGAAATTGAAAAATTTAGATAAATGGAATGAGGATCGACGGAAAACTGCGGACAGATATTTGGATGGAATAAAAAACAGGAAGATAATTCTGCCAAAAGTCAGTGCTGATTGCAGGCACGTCTGGCATATTTTTGCAATCCGAAGTGAAATGAGAGATGAACTAGAAAAGTATTTAAATGAAAAGGAAATTGGAACTACAAAACATTATCCAATTCCATTGCATTTGCAGAAAGCTTATAGCGACTTGGGGTTTACAGAAGGAGATTTTCCTATTGCAGAAAAGATATCTTCTACTCAATTGAGTCTGCCTATGTATTACGGAATGCAGAATGATGAAATTGAATATGTAATTGAAACTATTAACAGATTTTAGAAAGATGAATTATGGGAAGATTAAAACTATTTATTGAAAACTTTGTTGTATATGGTATTGGCGGGGTAATAAGTAAAATAGTGCCATTAATTATGTTACCGATTGTCACCCGGCTTATGCCAAATACAGAATATTTTGGCCTTAATGATATTTCTGTAGTAATAGTTTCTTTTGGTACGGCTATAGCAGTTATGGGAATGTACGATGCCATGTATCGTATGTTTTTTGAAAGAGATGAACAGGAATATAAGGAAGAAATATGTTCTAGTACATTAGGTTTTACTCTTGCCACATCCGTTATTGTCTTTTTAATCTTGATTCTCTTCCGCAACTTTTTTGCGAGAGTTTTTTTTGGCTCTGGAAAGTACTCTAATCTGCTACTTCTTACAGCCTTAAGCATACTAATTGGTGGAACCAATTCTATAGTGAGTGCTCCAACAAGAATGAAAAATCAAAGGAAAATATTTTTGGTTACAAATACTTTAAGTCCAATTCTGTCATATAGCGTTTCAATCCCATTATTGATAAAAGGGTACTATATCATAGCACTTCCCTTGGCGAGCGTCATCGCTGCCCTTTCTATGGAAATAATCTTTTTAATTTTAAATAGAAGATGGTTTGATTTAAAAAAAGTAAAATGGAAACATATCAAAACTATGTTATACATAGCATTGCCTCTTTTTCCTAATTTCTTGGTATATTGGATTTTTAACGCATGTGATCGGTTAATGATTGCAAATATGCTTGGAAATGATCAGGTTGGTATTTACGCAATCGGAGCAAAGATTGGACAAGTCAGTCAACTTATCTATACAGCATTTGCTGGTGGCTGGCAATTTTTTGCTTTTTCTACAATGAAAGATCAGGATCAGGTGAAAATGACATCAAATATTTTTGAATATTTAGGCCTTGTTTCATTTGGTGCAGGAATGCTGATGACAACAATGTCTGATTTCATTTTTAAAATATTTTTTATTGGAGACTATATCCAGGGAGCCATTGTAGCACCATATTTATTCTTTTCTCCGTTGCTGCTAATGCTTTTTCAAATAGCATGTAATCAATTTTTAATTATAAAAAAGACTTGGCCTAATTTATTAATTCTATCATTTGGTGCATTAGTAAATATAGCTGTCAATTGGGTTGGAATCCAACATATGGGTATAGAGGGGGCTGCGTTAGGAACTCTGTGTGGGTATGCTGTATCAATAATTATCTGTGTACTCGTTTTAGAAAGGATGAAACTGCTAAAGGTATCTAAAAGATTTATGTTTTGTGTGTTGATTACAACCCTATATGCTATTATTTGGAGACTCTTTTTGATGGAGCACAAGATACTAAGTTTTGGGCTAACTTTGTGTGTTTTGGCGGGTTTTATCATGCTATATTTTAAAGACATAATGTCAGTAGTAAAAAGGGAGAGGTAGAATACATGATAAGAAGATTAGAAAAAAAAGATGCCGAAAGAATGCTGGAATGGATGCATGATGAAGAAATCAATCATAACTTTAGTGTGGATTTTGAAAGCCATACATTGGAGGATGCCATTAATTTCATTGAAAATAGCTTTGATGAAAAGAATCAACATTTTGCTGTAGTGGATGAAGATGACATTTATCAGGGCTCTATTAGTCTAAAAAACATATCATACACAGATTATAATGCAGAATATGCAATAGTGCTGCGTCGAGATGCATTAGGAAAAGGATATTCTCAGGAGGCAACATGGAAAATACTGGAATATGCTTTTAATGAATTGGGACTGTATAAAGTATATTTAAATGTGCTTGAAGGAAATAAAAGAGCTAGACGATTTTATGAAAAAATGGGATTTAAGCCGGAAGGTGTGTTTGAAGAACACAAATATGTGCAGGGAAGGTTTCACAATTTATGCTGGTATGCGATATTTAAGACTAATGGAGAAAAGGGTGAAAAGTCACGTGATAAATCCATCTAAATTTTCAAAAGATATATATACGCAAGAAGTTTTATTAAAAGCTGCCTATGCATTTACGGACTGTAGCTATATTCATTTAGATACAGATGCTGAAGATTACATAGTTTCTTTAACTCCCAAAGAGGGTACAGATGCAAACCATTTGTATGAAAAATTTGAAAATGAATTGATTGCCCAAGAAACTCGGCGCTTGGTTGCTGAAAAGACAAAGAACATTCGAGAACTTACAGTAGCACGTGCGCTGGCGTCTACTATTGTAAACGTGTCAGCTGATGCAGTGGAATCGACGGATATGATTCAAATAGTATTTTAAAGGATTGGTTGAACAAGATGAGGAAGAAATTACTTCTGAGTAAAGAATTGTACAATTATACAGACGTTCAAGAAACGATACAGGCCTATAGCTCCTTAGCTTCAATAGAACTTTCAAGTAATCAGCAATACTTAATCTGTGACTTTCATAGTTGCTTATACGATTTGGTAAAAACGATAAGTGAATTTGAAAATTATTTAATTGGAGTGTCAAATCTGAGTATTCCGGCTTCCGTGTCCCTGCTGTCCGGTGTTAGGAAACCGCCAATCCGTTTTTAAGGAAACCATCATTCCGGTGGTGGAAACCTTTATCATAAATCTTTTAGAATGTAACTATGCACCATGCGGTGTAAATACATTCAAAGGAGGTCACTTGTATGACCAAATATCGAGAGATTCTAAGGTTGAAATCCTTAGGTCTTAGTCAACAGAACATCGCCGACAGCTGCGGTGTCTCTAAGAAAACGGTTAATCGAGTTCTTAAACGTGCCCTGGAATTATCTATCTCCTGGCCACTTGATGAAAATGAGACCGATGTTGTACTGGCAGAGAAGTTTTTCCCTTCTGCCAAACAAATCACATCCAATAAGAGGATGCCTGATTATGCTTACGTCCGCGAAGAACTTTTACGTAATGGTGTGAGCAAGAAACTTTTATGGACAGAATACATGGAGGATTGTCGTGCTAATAATGAGGAACCACTCATGTACTCTCAGTTCTGCTTTCACATTCAACAGGACGAGCAGAAACATCGCGCTACTCGACAACCTACAATGAGGAACAAGATATTTTTAATTGAAAGTAATGCCATATCCTATTGTCCTGTCTGTGGAGAACCTCTCGTTTATAAAGACTCCTGCGAGTGGGACATGCTGCTGGAAGGACATGAACGCCATATTTACCTAATTCGCCGGTTATGTAAATGAAGAAGAGACGGGGATTACAGTGTATAAATGATGTGAAAGCTGTAATTGAGCTGATATACTTTTTGGTGGTGAGGTGAGCAAATACGGTAGACCATAGGAGGTAAGAAGCGCATATTAAATTCGGTGAATTTCTCTTCCCAACCGCAAAGTTCAGCAGATAACGGCTGGAAAAGTGTTTGACAGTATGGTAGAATCAAGAAAAATAGGAAGAGGCACAGGCAACATTTTTGACTGATACTATTGTGGAGGTATTTTATGGGGAAAATTGAAGGTATCCGTATACAAAATTATGGTGCATTACACTCTATATGTATGGGAAAACTTTTTAGCTATCAGAAAGGAAAACCTCTTGGCAATATGGTAACAATTATTGGCCCAAGCGGTACGGGAAAGAGCACAATTGCTGATGCTTTTGGGTTCATTGCAGATTGCCTGGAAAAGGGTGTTGAAGAAGCTTGTGATATGGGGAATAGAGGTGGTTTTAAACAGCTTGTATCGCAGGGGAGTGAACCAATCATTCGATTTGAATTATATTATAGGGAAACGAGTACATCCAAGCCAATAACGTATGAGTTAGCTATTGCTATGGATAAAAATGAACGACCATATGTATTAGATGAACGATTGAGGCAAAGAGTAGAAAAAAGAGGGTGGCCCAAATCATTTTTGAATCTTCACGAGGGTGTTGGGTATGCTTTTGAGGGTAAAGAAGGATGGCAGGACGATGATGGAAATATAACGGGACAGGGAAAACGTGTTGAGGTAGATCTGGCAGATAAAAGAAAATTAGGGATTGCAACATATGGAGCTATGTCACAATATAATCGAATCGTGGATTTTATGAACTTTCTGAGAAGTTGGTATTTATGTTATTTTTCTCCGGATTCGGCCCGACAAATACAATATGCAGCACCTCAGGCACATTTAAATAGAACGGGAAGTAATTTAAATAATGTAGCACAGTATATGTATAGGGAGGATAAAGTAGCTTTTGAGCGCATTTTAAAAGACATCCAGACAAAATTACCGGGGGTTGATTCAATACAACCACAATATTTGGAGAATGGACAGATGGTGCTCCGTTTTTTGGAAAGAGGGTTTGAGAAACCATTTTATTCTCCACATATGTCCGATGGAACGTTAAAGCTTTTTGCATACTATCTATTATTACATGAAAAATCACCCAGACAGCTAGTTTTTATCGAAGAACCTGAAAATGGCTTATATCATCAATATCTTACAGATCTGGCATATGAAATGAGAAAAAATGTAGGCTCTGGTTTTTCAAAACAGCTTTTTGTGACAACTCATAGTCCATTTTTTGTGAATGCACTTTCTCCGGATGACGTGTGGGTTTTAGAAAAAGAGGGGGATGGTTTTTCCGTAATACAAAGAGCGTCCGAGTATGAATTTGTAAAAGAGATGTCAGATGAGAATATACTCCTAGGTGATTTATGGTATAGTAAATACTTTGGATAAGTGAGGGAAAAATGCGAATAGAATTTTTAGTTGAAGATGCATCAGGGAAGGTTCTGCTTACTAAAATTATGGATAAATATGTATCAGAAACCCCTTTATTTCAAATTGAATATTCCATATTATCATATAAAGGTATTGGAGGGCTCCCTAAAGGTTCAAATGTCAATAATGTTAAAGCACAACAGCTTTTAAAGGACTTACCTAAAAGAATGAAAGCAATCCAGGCTAAATATGGGGGTGCGGAAGATGTTTCCATATTTATTGTTTTAGACAATGATACCCGTAATACAATGGAATTTAAAAGACAGCTGAAGAATGTGGCAAAGAGGGAACAAATTTCAATGGATTATGTCTTCTGTATTGCTATAGAAGAAATGGAAGCATGGTTACTGGGGGACAAGGATGCTATTCAGGCGGCTTATGCAAAGGTCTCAGATCGAATAGCTTCCAAACATTCAGGGTATAAACAAGATAGTATCTGCGGTACTTGGGAATATCTGGCAGATATGATAACAAAAGGCGGTATATCAAGATTCCAAAAAATGAACCCAACTGCGTTTGATGTAGGACGCTGCAAATCAGAATGGGCTGAAAATATCGGGAGACAAATGAATATCCGCCGGAATAGTTCTCCAAGTTTCCAGAGTTTTATAAATGAACTGGATATAAGAAAAACTAGATGTTTTTGTTCGTCTACATATTGAATTCTTGAGTTACCGCAAAATGTAATCATCTATCTGTACAGATACAATTGGTTCAGGTGTTAAAAATTTGTACAAACACACACCAATTTATTCTGATGGTGGAAAACCTGAACTATTTGAGGATGATGTGTTTAAAATTTCCATCCCATTGAATGTGGAAGCTGCAAATGAGGCAAAAGAAAAAGATAAATTATCTGAAAGAGAAAAAGCGATATTTGATATGATTCAAAAGAATAACACTCTTTCAGTTGAAGAAGTCATGGCAGAACTTTCT
>NZ_FBWL01000164.1 GCF_001517425.1 Clostridium sp. C105KSO13
CTGTCATCCTCGCAATCAGCTCCGGGCCGGATTCTCCATCCACCATCTGTCCCGGATAGTTCTCAATCTCATCTGTGATGGCAATCTGACCGCCGTCCTGACCTTTTTCGATGATCAGCGTGGAGAGGCGGCTCCTGCCTGCGTACAGCCCGGCAGATAATCCTGCCGGACCTCCTCCTAAAATAATTACATCATAAACATTGCTCATTTCTATACCTTACGCTTTCTTTGTTACTTTTCCAGTGCTGTCTGCCTTAACTGTCTTGCCCGTTTTCACTATTTTTTCTGCCTTTAATGCTTTCACCAGTGCGACGCAGGCAAATATCATAATAAATATAAACGGAAAGGCTGCAACAATGGATATTGTCTGAAGCGGTGTCAGCCCCCCGGCAATCAAAAGACCAGCTGCCATTACAGACTGAACAACGCCCCAAAGGACCTTTTTGCTATTAGCCGGATTCAAATCGCCTTCTGAAGTCAATGAAGCTAAAACGAATGTTCCCGAATTAGCCGATGTAATGAAGAAGGTACACAGGAGTACCAAAGCCACCAGCGATAATACTACACCCAGCGGATATTTCTGCATTACAACGAACAAACCGGTCTCCGGAACTGCAGCAACTTCTTTTAACACATCCATGGATAATCCTCCGGTCTCCCCGAGATGAAGTCCTAAAGTACCCATGATTGCGAACCAGACAATAGAGCCAAGGCTTGGTGCTATTACAACACCCATAACAAACTCTCTGACTGTTCTTCCCTTTGAGATTCTGGCAATGAATGTTCCGACAAACGGAGCCCATGCAATCCACCATGCCCAATAGAATATTCTCCATTTTTCTACCCAGGAGTTATCTCCATAGGTACTGGTTCCAAAACTATCCTGGAAAAAGTTCCCCAGATACTGTCCCAGACCATTCATAAGGTTATTCACCATTTCCAGTCTTGGTCCCACAAGAACTACAGCAATCATCAGAATAAATGCAATATAAAGATTTGCATCGGATATCATTTTAATACCCTTCTCAATACCGGACACCGCCGACCAAATATAGATGACTGAAATTACTGCAATAATAATAATCTGAATCAACAATGTGGTTGGAATACCGAACATAACGTTAAGCCCGCTGTTAATCTGAAGTACGCCCAGTCCAAGGGAGGTTACAATCCCGGCCACTGTAGCAAATACTGCAAGTACATCTATAATCTTTCCTATGGGGCCTTTTACTCCCTTTTCTCCAATCAATGGCTCAAAGATGACACTGATGAGGCCGGGTTTATTCTTGCGGAACTGGAAGTAAGCCAGTGCTAAACCGATAATTGCATATCCAGCCCATGGATGAACTCCCCAGTGCATAAAGGAAGAGCGCATGGCAAAATCTGCTGCTTCCGGGGTGCCTGCCTCAACGCCCGCTGCGGGGCTGACATAATGGGATATAGGTTCTGCAACTCCCCAGAACACAAGTCCTACCCCCATGCCCGCTCCAAACAACATGGCAAACCAGGAAACCGTCTTGTATTCCGGCTTTGAATCATCTGCGCCCAGCCGGATCTTTCCATATTTACTGCATGCAATGGCAATAGCAAAAATAACAAAAAATGTCATTACCATAAGGTACAGCCAGCCAAAATCCTTGGTCAAGAATCCAAAGACAGCATCTGACACCTTGGAGAAGCTCGCATTTCCAGCTACTGCCCATATGGCAATAGCCCCTGTAAGTATCAGCGATACATAAAAGACAAAATTATCTTGTTTCTTTTTTCCCACGTTTTTGCCCCCTTTTCTCTCTTATTGAGTTATACACGAAATACCGTCTGTTCATCAATATCTGTTGCCAGGCTTTCCAAAGCTACTTTCGTTCTGTGATACCTCAGCTTCCATTGCTCTTCCTTGGTCGTTGACGGATCACCTAGAGGATACGGTATAGAGATTGTTGGAACAATTCTGTTGGAACCGACAGTTTTTGCAACCGGTATCAAGTTACACATCTGTACAATCGGGAAACCAGCTCTCTCGATTTCCTTCACCATCGCTGCACCGCAGCGAGTACAGGTGCCTCACGTGGAGACCATAATACACGCATCAACATGATCCTCTCTCAGATACGGAACTATTTCCTTAGCCATTCTCTCTGCTTCTGCCTGTGTTGTACCTGTTCCAACGGTAGAGTAAAAATATGGATGTAAGCTTCCATAGAAGCCTTCCTTTTCTAATACTTTAAGGGCGTCTATCGGAGTGATAACATTTGGATCTGCATCAGCAGCTGCCGGGTCAAACCCTGCATGTATTGTCTTATATTCCCCTGACTTCAGTGCATCTGTCTTTGAAATATCATATCTTCCCCAGCGTGTCGCTGATGCTGACTGTATGCGATCCGGATTATCTACCGGTACAATACCTCCTGTAGTCAGAAGAGCAATTCTTGCTTTCTTCAAATCTTTCACTGCAGGCGCTATCGGTACTCTGTCCATCTTAGGAATCGGAAGCTCCGTTTCAAATGGTTCTCCGTTTATTTTTTTAACCAACATGTCAACCATGCGTTCATATGCAGGTTTTGCATCCTCCCGCCATACCTGCCGGCGGATTCCTCTTGGGAAATATCCTTCTTCCTCTGCACTTCCAACCGGTTCACCGTTCAATATCTTATTTGCAACTTTCACCATTGCAGCTACATCTTTTCTCATCTTGGAAGCAATATTTCCGCCTCTCAATATGTACATATCCTTCTTAAACATTTCTGCTCCGGGGTTCTCTTCGTTGATAGATGTTACAACCGGAACACCAAATTTCTCTTTTACAGCTTTGCAGATTGTACCACAGGCAACTCCGTAGCGTCCTGCCTGGAATGCCGGTCCTGCAAGGAAAATATCGAATTCTTTATCTTCCAGCATGCCAAGAATTGTTGCAATAGCTTCCTCTGTGTTAGACCCCATGTAGTTGTCACCACAGATAATCGTATGAGTGACATCTGCATCCAAAAGTTTGTCAAACTGCATTGCCGGCCCAATCAGGCCCTCGTGAATCTGAGGCTCAGCTCCTGCCTGGTCTTCCCCGCCAATCTGTCCAAAAAATTGATTCAAATATACAATTGCTTTCTTCATTTTATTTTCTCACCTCCTAAAATTCCTTCATTGTTTTCGGGGACCATCCGCAAACCTGATCGCCGCAGAACATTGCATTATTTTCCATAACAATGGAACCGTCTTTTCTGACAGATGGTCCTAAAATCTCATCGTCTGCCCAGCCGCCGGAGAGTCCGTCTCTCCCAAGAGCTTCCAGTTCGCCAAGGACAGTTTCCATAGGAGGCAGTTGAATCATTTCTGAAACATTACCGCAGGATACGATTGCATCGCACTTTTCGTCTAAAGTTACAAGTGGCTGTGACTGTCCGTCACGGCCGGTACACTCATTCGTTACGCCGACAGTTTTAACCCCTGCATCCTCCAGAGCTACAAGACATCCTATAAAGTCTGCATCCGGATTTCCATAGCCTTCCTCTGCCACAACAGCAGCATCGGCACCAAGTGTATTTGCAATCTGCGCAACATAAAGTGCAGCCCTTTCTTTTTGCTCCAGAGCAACATTCAGATTGGACATAATAACGCCCAGGAAGTTAATAGTCTTCCCGTGTTCTCTATAAAGTGCTTTAATATTCGGGCAGTTCTGGAAATCATAGGTTGACCACTTTGAAGAAACGGGCATAAAACTTCCGGATACAATTGCTCCATCCAGAATCTCGTTGGGATCCATAACGGTGGGCACCATATGATTGGTATCCCAGCCGTAAACCAAATCGTTGTATCCCATTGCTTCCATCTGGGACTGAGGCTGCATTACATATACAACTGAGGGCAGCTTTTCAATCTCAGCTCCCCGTCTGATCATAGGCTCAGACTCGTAAACTTCAGTGTCTTCCGGTGTCAAGTCTTTTACACATGCCCCGATAAACTCTGCAAGCTTATGTCCGGCCCTTCTAAGCGCATCATTCTTTTTCTGTTGTTCTCTCTTCTCAAATTCTTCATTAGTATCCGCTACCAATACAATGTTATTTAGCTGTCCAAAATATGTATACTTCTGGCCTTCGCCACTCATGTCTATCAAGCCGTCCTGGAATCCTCCCCAGTGCTTTCCAACCACCAATACGCTGCAGTTCTTTAGGGCATAAGTAACCCCCTCACCTGCTTTAGCCAAGTCGCCAATATACCCTGGGAACAGACTTCTTCCATCCAGGCGGGTTCTGGGCTCAATTGCTTCCTTTACCGGGCACATACGAATCTTGTCCCCCGGTTTTGCAATGTAAAGCTCTGCTTCAGTAATCCGCTCGTCTTCACATATGAATTTTAGAGCCTCTTCTTTGTCAATGGTAAGTACACCGTCATGAAACGACAACGACTTGCCAAACACAATATCTTTTACATAGAAATTACCAATTTCTAGTTTCATGTTAACCTCCTTCTTAATTGGCTTGCAATAATGTGTTTTTTTCTTCCTTATTCAGTTTTCTAATATTAGTAAGCGCGCTTATGTTAAATATTATACGATAATTTTATCACATACGTTCCCGTTGTCAAGGGCTTCCATATGGGTTTTCTATAATACTATTAAATTAGTAAATAATTAACAAAATTTTAATTTTTAATATTGTCTTGATTTTTGTACATTCGATGATAAAATGAAATAGCGGCATTCCAAATTATTCAATATCAAAAAAATAAAAGCCGATATAAAGAGGAAAATAAGCGATTATGAGATTAAAAGAAGCTGAAAATGAAGCACTGAAAAAAGAAAACCGCAGGCGTTTTGTCAATGCGGCCAAAGAATTAATGGAACAGGAAAATTTTCGCAACGTGTCTATTAGAAAAATTGCACAAAAAGCTGGCTTCCACAATTCTACCACTTACCTTTATTTTAAAAATTCAGACCAGCTAATCATGCTGGCCTCTATGAAATACTTTTGCGATTACAGCCATGCACTGAACATCCTAAGTCAGCGAAGGCTTCCTCCTGTTGATAACTTTATGCTCATTTGGGCCTACTTTCTTGATACAGCATTGAAGAATCCCTTCGTATTTTATAATTTTTTCTTTGGGAAGAACAGCGATAACCTGTATGATATTATAAAGATGTATTATGACCTTTTTCCTGAGGAACGTGAGCAGTTTTCAAAAGATATTGAAGCAATGTACTTTGGTAAAAATTTCACAGAGCGTTCTCTTACTATATTACGCGCACTCATTCCAGAGGGCACTGGGGTAACAGAAGAAAACGTATATATGCTAAATGAAATAAGTGTAGGTTACTGCAAATATAAATTGGAACTTAAGTGTCAGGATCCCAGCCTGGACTCGGAGCAGATAAAAGAAGAAACCCTCGCTGCCTTTTCTTATCTTTTTGGAATATAGAAAATAGTTATGTTATTTTTTCATAAAAAATTTTAAAGCATTATCAAAAAACATTTTTCTAACCTGCTCCTTTCCAATACCATGGTCGATTAGATACTGCGCTGCCCCAGCAAATTTAACCGGAGTATCCAGTGAAGGATGAATGTCGGCACCATCAAAATCACTGCCACAGGCAATCACATTCTCGCCGCCCAGTTCCAACATACGATACACATGCCTGAGCAAAGCATCTTTTGTACCACTTCCCTCTTCACTCAAAAATGGTTCAAAGAGATTTAGCCCGACCAGGCCTTTCCGCCGTACGATTTCATGAAACTGTTCTTCTGTCAAATTACGATTGTGGGGGCATACCGAGCGAAGGTTGGAATGGCTTGCAATAAATGGTTTCCCCGCAATTTCACAAATCTCCTCAAATCCTTCATCATTCAAATGGGAGACATCTACAATGATATTGTGTTCTTCCATTCTTTTCACTGCCTCGCGTCCGAAAGCAGTAAGGCCATAGTGTGTCTGGTGTCCCGATCCAATTTCATTTTCTCCATTCCACACCAAAGTTATCATCTGCACACCACAGCGGGCCATATAGTCTATATTTTCAAGCTTTCCAGCCAGGACAGCTCCACCCTCAGCTGATAGCATAACAGCACATTTCCCGTTGTTTGTAATACGAAGTACATCATCCCCTGTATAGGCCATCTCGACCAGCTCAGATTGTTTATCAGTCAGCGTAAGAAGGTAGTCCCTGTGCACGTTAAAATAATCGGTTGCTTTACCCCCACGGATATCGTCAGGAATAAAAATGGCCATGGTCTGGCAATGGCGCTCGAACCCGTCTTCATCGTTCAGGGAAAATTGTGTTTTCCTGCACAAAAACCCTTCTCCGAACTTTCTGTATTTGACGATAGAATCACAATGTAAATCAAATAACTGCATGACATTTCCTTCCTTTTATTCAATATATATGTTAATTATAGTATGCATATTTATTACCGTGACATAATATTCTATTTTTAATTCAAAAACTCAAAAACCGCAGTCCCTGATTTCTCGAGAGCTGCGGTATGTTTTTTGATTTATTAACTTTTCAGTCAATGATTACTCGATAATCGTAGCAACCTTTCCTGATCCAACTGTACGTCCACCCTCACGGATAGCGAATCCAAGACCCTCTTCCATAGCTACCGGGTGAATCAGTTCAACTGTCATCTCTACGTTGTCTCCAGGCATGCACATTTCAACACCTTCAGGCAAATCACAAACACCTGTTACGTCTGTTGTTCTGAAGTAGAACTGTGGTCTGTAATTGTTGAAGAACGGAGTATGACGTCCACCTTCATCTTTTGTCAGTACGTAAACCTGAGCTGTAAATTTCTTGTGGCATGTTACTGTACCTGGTTTGATCAGAACCTGACCTCTTTCGATATCCGTTCTTTGAACACCACGAAGCAGTGCACCAATGTTATCACCAGCCTGAGCTTCGTCAAGCAGTTTACGGAACATTTCAATACCTGTTACAACAGTTTTCTTAACATCTTCGTGGATACCGATGATTTCGACCTCATCAGAAACATGCAGTGTACCACGCTCTACTCTACCTGTAGCAACTGTACCACGTCCTGTGATTGAGAAGATATCCTCGATTGGCATCAGGAAGGGTTTGTCCGTGTCACGCTGTGGGTCTGGAATCCAGCTGTCAACAGCATCCATAAGCTCCATGATCTTGTCTCCCCATTCTCCTGAAGGATCTTCAAGAGCTTTCAGAGCTGAACCCTGGATAATCGGAGTGTCATCTCCCGGGAATTCATATTCGTTCAGGAGTTCACGGATTTCCATCTCTACTAATTCAAGAAGTTCTTCATCATCTACCATATCGCACTTGTTCATGAAAACAACGATGTAAGGTACACCTACCTGGCGGGACAGAAGGATATGCTCCTTTGTCTGAGCCATAACACCGTCAGTAGCAGCTACAACAAGGATAGCTCCGTCCATCTGTGCGGCACCTGTGATCATGTTCTTTACATAGTCAGCATGGCCCGGGCAGTCAACGTGTGCATAGTGACGCTTCTCTGTCTCATACTCTACATGAGAAGTAGAAATTGTGATACCACGTTCCCTCTCCTCCGGAGCTTTGTCAATGTGATCAAAATCAACGGCTGCATTTCCTGCTACTCTCTGAGCAAGCGTCTTAGTGATAGCAGCTGTCAATGTTGTTTTACCGTGGTCAACATGGCCAATGGTACCAATATTAGCATGTGGTTTTGTTCTTTCAAATTTAGCTTTTGCCATTTCGAATAATCCTCCTTAATATATCGCCTGTTTGCAGGCATTTTTATTGGTTTTTTCTTTAACTCGGCTATCTCTGATTATATTTCATAATCCTAGGTTTTTCAAGCCTTTTTCATATATTTAAGCATTTTTATTGGACAACACTTTTTCTTGTACAGACTTTGGTACCGGCTCATACTTATCAAAGAACATAGAGTAGTTTCCACGCCCCTGAGTCCTGGAACGAAGGTCTGTCGCATACCCAAACATCTCAGATAGTGGTACATATGCACGAACAATCTTGCCGCCGCCTAAATCGTCCATTCCTTCGATGCGTCCTCGACGGGAGTTAACGTCACCGATAACATCTCCCATATATTCCTCAGGCATCGTTACTTCTACTTTCATGATTGGTTCAAGCAGCACTGGAGCAGCTTTCTTCATCGCATCCTTGAATGCCAGAGATCCTGCAATGTGGAATGCCATTTCACTTGAATCGACTTCATGGTAGGAACCGTCATATACTGTAGCATGGATGCCGACAACCGGGAATCCTCCGAGAATACCAGCTTTCATAGCTTCCTCTATACCCTGTCCAACAGCGGGAATGTATTCCTTCGGAATAGAACCTCCGACTACAGAAGACTCAAACTTGTATGTTTCTTCTCCATTGACATCCATTGGCTCAAACTTAACTTTACAGTGTCCGTACTGTCCACGTCCACCCGACTGTTTTGCATACTTACTGTCAACGTCAACAGCCTTTGTAAAGGATTCCTTATAGGCAACCTGAGGTGCACCTACGTTTGCTTCTACCTTAAACTCACGAAGAAGTCTGTCAACAATAATTTCCAGGTGAAGCTCACCCATACCGGCAATAATTGTCTGTCCTGTCTCCTGGTCTGTGTGTGCACGGAATGTCGGATCTTCCTCTGCAAGTTTTGCAAGGGACTCTCCCAATTTACCCTGAGATGCTTTTGTCTTAGGTTCAATTGCAAGTTCGATAACAGGTTCCGGGAATTCCATGGACTCCAGAATAACCGGATGCTTCTCGTCACAGATTGTATCACCTGTTGTTGTAAATTTAAATCCGATAGCAGCTGCGATATCTCCTGAGTATACCTTATCCAGTTCCTGTCTCTTGTTTGCATGCATCTGCAGGATACGTCCGACACGTTCTTTCTTGCCCTTTGTTGCATTGAGTACATATGAACCGGCATTCATGGTTCCTGAATATACTCTGAAGAATGCAAGCTTACCTACGAATGGGTCTGTCATAATTTTAAATGCCAGAGCTGAAAATGGCTCTTCATCAGAAGAGTGTCTGACCGCTTCATTTCCATCCATATCTACACCGTCAATCGGTGGTATGTCGGTCGGGGCCGGCATATATTCAATAACTGCATCCAATAATTTCTGAACACCTTTGTTCTTATATGCAGTACCACAGCATACCGGAATTGCTTTGCACTCACAGGTAGCTTTTCTCAGAACCTTTTTAAGATCCTCAACTGACGGCTCGTTTCCTTCAAGATATTCCATCATCAGGTCATCATCCAGCTCGCATATCTTTTCAATCATTTCTGTGCGGTAAAGTTCTGCATCATCTTTCATATCATCGGGAACTTCTTCAACAGTAATGTTATCACCTTTTTCATCATTATAGATGTAGGCCTGCATTTCCATCAAATCAATAAGTCCCTGAAAATTATCTTCTTTGCCGATTGGCAGCTGAAGACAAATTGTATTCTTCCCAAGTCTAGTTTTTATTTGATCTACTGCATTGTAAAAATCAGCACCCAAAATGTCCATCTTGTTGATAAACGCCATTCTTGGTACATTATATGTGTCAGCCTGACGCCAAACATTCTCTGACTGAGGCTCAACACCGTTCTTTGCACAGAACACGCCAACGGCGCCGTCCAGTACACGTAGTGAACGTTCAACTTCTACGGTAAAGTCAACGTGCCCTGGTGTATCAATAATATTGATACGGTGCTCCAGAGCGCCTGGCTTTGGCTTTGTATTTTCTTCCAAAGTCCAGTGACATGTTGTAGCCGCTGAGGTAATTGTAATACCCCTTTCCTGTTCCTGCTCCATCCAGTCCATGGTAGCAGTACCTTCATGGGTATCACCAATCTTATAATTAATACCAGTATAATACAGGATACGCTCTGTCAATGTCGTTTTTCCGGCATCGATATGAGCCATGATACCAATATTTCTGGTCCTGTCTAGTGGATATTCTCTTCCAGCCAAGATTTTTCCCTCCTAATTAAAAGCGGTAGTGGGCAAATGCCTTATTTGCCTCTGCCATCTTGTGCATGTCTTCTTTCTTCTTCACTGATGCACCTGTATTGTTAGCTGCATCAAGAATTTCATTGGCAAGCCTTTCTTCCATTGTCTTTTCCCCTCTGTTGCGGGAATACAATGTAAGCCAGCGAAGTGCCAGGGCCTGTCTTCTCTCTGCTCTTACTTCAATCGGCACCTGATAAGTAGCTCCGCCGATACGTCTAGCCTTAACTTCCAGTACCGGCATGATGTTGTTCATGGCTTCCTCAAACACCTCTACTGCCGGCTTCTCTGTCTTTGCTTCAACTCTTTCAAACGCTTTGTATACAATCCTCTGTGCTACACCTTTCTTACCGTCTAACATAATATTATTGATAAGTTTGGTAACAACTTTATTGTTGTATATTGGGTCCGCTAATACATCTCTTTTTTGAGTATGTCCTTTACGTGGCACGGTCCTTCCCTCCTTAATCATTACTTCCGGTCTCTGCCGGGATTAATTCATCGGTACTCACATGTGTCTCTCTATGGAAATCGCGCTTCATGTGCTCGTGGCCGCGAGACTCTTCTATAGAAACCCGGATAAACGGGTTTCATTTAAAATCCGCAACCTGTACTTATTGAACTACTAATGTTCAATAAGGTGTACTTATTGAACTACTAATGTTCAATAAGGTGTACTTATTGAACTACTAATGTTCAATAAGGTGTACTTATTGAGCTGCTAATGTTCAATAAGATACGATATCATAGTTCTGTTTGTGATACGATTTAACTATTTAGTTACTGTCAGCCAAAGTGGATTTATTTTGCGTCCTTTGGTCTCTTAGCGCCGTATTTGGAACGAGCCTGTCTTCTCTTAGCAACGCCTGCAGTGTCAAGTGTACCTCTGACAATATGGTATCTTGTACCTGGCAGGTCCTTAACTCTTCCTCCACGAATCAGAACAACGCTATGTTCCTGGAGATTATGTCCCTCGCCCGGAATATAGCTTGTCACTTCGATTCCGTTGGAAAGACGAACTCTGGCAATCTTTCTCAAAGCTGAGTTAGGCTTCTTAGGTGTAGCGGTCTTAACTGCTGTACACACGCCTCTTTTCTGTGGTGCTGATGAATCTGTAGCACGTCTCTGAAGAGAGTTGTATCCTTTCTGAAGTGCCGGTGAGTTTGATTTTCTTTCAGAAGTCTCACGTCCCTTTCTAACTAATTGGTTAAATGTCGGCATTTTTTTCACCTCCTATGATTCTTTCGTCTTCTCCCGACTGTGCGGGAAATGGTTGCAGATAATTATGATTATCTTGATTTATGCACTAAAAATAGCGTATCTTTTGTGCACGCTAAATTAGTTTATTACGTTTTTGTAGGAAAGTCAAGGGTTTTTGCCGAAAAGCAAGACCCCACATTGCATTTAGTATGATTTTCCCCAGTAAACCATGTGCTTTGCAGGCTTTCCACAGTATATGCATACATCGGAAAGGTGTTCTTCCTCCGCAGGAATACATCTGGAAGATGCTCCCCCTGTATTATACTTAATTTCGGCTTCGCATTCTTCATCCCCACACCACATTGCTTTGATAAATCCTCTTTTTTTCTTAAACTTCTCAACCATTTCTTCCATGGTAACAGCGGTATCAATGTGTGAATCCAGAAATGTTTTTGCCTTATCAAACATATCTTTTTGTATTGTTCCCAATATGTCAGCCAGCTTCGTTGTAACCTCATCCATAGAGACTATGATTTTTTCTCTCGTGTCCCGGCGTACAACTACAACCTGATTCTTCTCAATATCCTTTGGCCCTATTTCAATTCTCGCGGGAATCCCTACTTTCTCCTGCTCGCTGAACTTCCAGCCAGGACTCTTATCGGAGTCATCAATATTTGCTCTGTACCCCGCTGCCTTTAATACGCTCAGAAGCTCATCTGCCTTGTCCAGCACACCTTCTTTGTGCTGTGCAATAGGAATAATTCTCACCTGTACAGGAGCAATTTTCGGGGGCAGAACCAACCCGCTGTCATCCCCGTGTACCATTATGATTGCGCCAATCATTCTTGTGGAAAATCCCCAGGATGTCTCATATACACTGTGCAATTCATTATTTTTATCTGCATATTTAATATTAAATGCATCCGGAAATGCGTTTCCAAAGAAATGGCTGGTTGCGGACTGCAAAGCTTTTCCGTCATGCATCATAGCCTCCGCTGTATAAGTGTCCCGCGCTCCCGCAAACTTTTCACTTTCCGTCTTGCGTCCGACAATAAGAGGAACCGCCAGATCTTCCTCGATACATTCTTTATATACATTAAGCATCATTAAGGTTCTTTCTTCTGCCTCTTCATAGGTGGCATGAATTGTGTGCCCCTCCTGCCATAAAAACTCACGGGAACGCAGGAAAGGTCTTGTCGTCTTTTCCCAGCGCAGTACAGAGTTCCACTGGTTCCATACTTTTGGGAGATCCCTGTATGACTGCACGGTCCTGCTCCACAAATCGCAGAACAAAGTCTCGGAAGTTGGCCGGATACAGAGTCTTTCCTGCAATCTTTCCATACCGCCGCGGGTTACCCAAGCAACTTCCGGTGCAAAACCTTCAATATGATCTGCCTCCTTCTGAAGCAGTGACTCAGGTATTAAAAGGGGGAGGTATACATTCTGCACCCCTGTGTCTTTAAAACGCTTGTCAAGCTTTGCCTGAATATTTTCCCAGATTGCGTAGCCGTTCGGCAGATAATTCATGCATCCTTTTACACTTGAATAATCACACAGCTCTGCTTCCCGCACCACATCGGTATACCACTGCGCAAAATCTTCGTCTCTTGATGTGATTGACTCAACTAATTTCTTTTCCTTTGCCATAATATATCTCCTTTTCTACAGGGCCCTGCCCCATTTTCTACTATGGGAAAAATCTTTTTGTGCTATAAAAAACACCGAAACCTTCTTTCCCTCTAAAAGGGACCGAAAGTTTCGGCGGTACCACCCTAATTAACTGCAGCCTACAGTTCACTCTTTCACCGTTAACGCCGGTTCTACGTTGTGCCTTCACACAACAGCTCCCGGGCCGGTTCTATATACTCTGCGCAGAAACCTCCCACCTGACAGTTTCTTCTCTGTGCCGCTTCCCATATATACTAATCCCGATCATCGCCTGCGATAACTGTGATTCTACCCGAAAAACAGCCATTTGTCAAGGTACTCCCTGGGCTTTTTTCTATCTACCTCTGAACCTGTAGTAGTTTGTGCTTCAGCTCACTTTCCAGACGCGCCATTTCCTTTTCTGCCTCCTGTCTCTTCTGACGTCCTTCCTGCTGAATATGCAGTACGTCATCCAGAGTAGATATCAGAGATTCATTCGTTGCCTTCAGAGTTTCAATGTCCACAACGCCTCTCTCAGATTCTTTTGCAGTTTCAATTGTTGCCAACTTCAGCTTTTCCGCATTCTTCTTCAGCAACTCATTAGTCATATCTGTCACTTCGCGCTGTGCAGCCGCTGCCTGTGCAGAATGTTCCACGCCGAGGGCAAGAACCATCTGACTCTTCCACAGTGGTATTGTATTCACGACTGTAGATTGTATCTTCTCCACCATCAGTGTATCATTTCCCTGGACCAGACGGATCTGTGGTGCTGTCTGTATAGAAATAGTTCTGGTCAGTTCCAGATCATGTATTTTCTTCTCGAATCTGCCGCACATTGAGTCAAGATCTCTTGCTGCTTGTGCATCCTCCGGCAGACTACTCTGCTGTGCCTTTGTAAGAAGTTCCGGCAGCCTTGTGCTTCTGACTTCCTGCAGCTTTTTCTTTCCGGCCAGTATATACATAGACAGTTCCTTAAAATAGGTGAGATTTACTTCATACATCTTGTCTAGTATGGCAATATCCTTTAATAATTGTACCTGGTGATTTTCAAGCACTTTGCATATCTGATTTATATTTGTCTCCGCCTTTGCATACTTGACCTTCATTGCAGAAATCTTATTTGATGTCTTCCTGAATATGCCTAAAAACCCCTTTTCCTCTTCTTCGTCAAAGCTTCTAAGTTCCTGAACAACGCCTGACAAAAGAGCCCCAACTTCTCCCAAATCTTTTGTCCTCACATTTTCAAGAGCCTTCTCAGAAAAGTCTGCCATCTTCTTCTGTGTCCCTGCTCCATACTGCAGAATCACCGCAGAGTTAGTCAAATCAATCTGACCGGCAAAGGTATCCACCGCCTGTTTCTCTGATTCGGACAAAATACTATCGTCAAAAGAAGCTTCTTCCTTTGCGGCAGGCGTTATAAAATGCTTTTTCTCCTGAAAGGGTTCCAATGTCAGTGTCGGTGCTGTTTCAAACTCATCAAATTCGCTGCTCATATTTCTTTCCTCCATATAGTCGCTGTATTATCACCCGAAGGGCAAGCATGCCTGCGCGGTCTGTTATTAAATACTTCTGTCCTCTAAATAGTGTCTAAAAGTCATCTTTCGTTAGTCCTTCCTGTGCCAGTATTGTGTTGAGTACCGATATATCAGCCGACACATTCCATGCCGTGTCCTTAAACAGACCATCCAGAAGCTTTTCAAATGCTACATTCAATGTATCCAGTGTTTTCTCAATTTCCTTTTTCGATGAAATGATATTCTCTCCCTGTACCGGCTGGGCATCCAGTTCCTCGTAAGCTTCCAAAAGTTTTACTGTCGTCGGCAGGTAATACTCCATCAGCCTCCTGATATCGGAAATGCTTTCAGGATTCTGTTCTACCCGGTCAAAAATCTTGTTCACCAGTATCTCTATGCGATAAATTTTTGCAGAGATTTCTTTCCCTGGGATAGCATCATTACATTCGCGAATCTTTTGTATATACTCATCCCCGGCGCGTACAATCTCCCGCACCTGTGGATCCATATGCCTTTGCTCACGAATCTGCTGCTCTTTTGCCAGCTTTTCCTCCATCTTCTGCTTTTCTATATTTTGCATCAGTTCGGTGTACTGTTTATAGGCGTTATTGCTCACAATAAGACAGGTTTTCTGCCGGTCCAGATGGCCTTGAAGAAACCAGCCTTTTCGCATCATTTTCTCAATATCGCGCACAACATATTTTTGAGGTTTTTGCAGCCTCTCGGCCAGTTCTTTTATTTCACAATATTCTTTTCCTTCTAGCTCCTGAATATAACTCCTGAATCTTTTTATTCTACCCAAAAGAGCTGTCCCTGTGCCTCCCAAAACCATACTTCCCGCAAATAAGACGGCCAGTATACCCGTCAGCACTTTAAATCCCGTTCCGAAATACACATCAGCAAGTGCTGTGCCAAACAGGGTAATCAATAGCATTAAAAAAGTTCCGATTCCCACAGTATATCCAACTACAGACATTGCGATTGAGCCGGCCTTTGCCCGCGACGTTTTGACAAACAGACCGGAGTTCTTCTGCACAACTGGAGTCTGCTGCACAGCACTGTATTGCCTTCCCCCTGCTTCTCTTATATTTTCCGGCTCCCAGTGTCTATATCTGCCTTTTCCGGTCCATTTTCCTATGCCTGACAGTCCCTTTTCCAGACCATCCACAGCGCTGTTCATAGCGCTGTTAACGGTATTTGTAATTGTCTGGTTGAGTCTGTTAAAGTCCTGTGAATCTATTGCCTCCTGCACCGTTCTGCGGATATCTTCTCCAAATCTTTCCCAATCCTGATTCATTTTCCTTCCACCTGCCTTGCTAAAAAGCTTGACCCCTCATTTCTTTTATATGATAATCAGTGTAGTTAGATTTTCCTGAAAAGTCAAGATAATACCTATAGAGGAGTAAAGAAAATGAACCCTGATATTTTATTTGAAGACCGGGACATTATTGTATGCCATAAACCGGCAGGTGTCCCCACGCAAAGCAAACACGTGGGAACCCCTGACATGATAAGTATCCTAATAAATTATATTCATAAAAGCAGTCTCGAAAAAGGCCGGCCTTATCTGGCCGTTATCCATCGCCTGGACCAGCCGGTAGAAGGTCTTCTTGTATTTGCCAGGACCCCTGCCGCAGCCCGGGAACTGAATAAACAGCTGACAGAATATGGGTTCGGTAAACATTACCGTGCCCTGCTTCAAGGGGTTCCCGTCTCTTTGGAAGGCGATTTAGAGGATTACCTGATAAAGGATGGGCGGACCAATGTCTCCCACGTATGTTCCGATGATATCCCCGGTGCAAAAAAAGCCCGCCTTCATTACAAAATTATCGAAACCCGGCCACCTTATGCACTGGCAGATATCGTCTTAGAAACAGGGCGGCACCATCAGATCAGGGTGCAGATGGCACACTTAGGCACTCCCATCGCCGGTGATAAGAAATACGGCAGTACACAGTCTCTCCCACATTCATGCACCGGAGGAGCACCTTTAGTTTTCCGTTCTCTGCAATTATTTGCCTGCCATCTGACATTTCGTCATCCTGGAACGAATGAGCTTATGGAGTTTCACCTCAATACACCTGTAGACTCTCTTGAAAACCTGCATAACTAAACAGTTGCAAAAGCATGCTTTCATGGTGCAAAAAAGGCTGCTGCATCTTCCTGTGAGCTGCAGCAGCCTTACACCTGGTGTACTATCTCGCTGACATTTGTTCCGATATTGGTTCCGAGACTTCCTCAAACGATTCGGAATACTTCTCTAATATTGTTGACTGAATACGTTCCCTGGTTCTCGAATTAATAGGGTGTGCAATATCCCTGTATTCACCGTCAAGTGCTTTTTTGCTTGGCATCGCGATAAACAGACCTTTCTCTCCCTCAATTACTTTGATGTCATGGACTACGAACTCGTCGTCAATCGTGATGGAAACAACTGCCTTTAATTTGCCTTCCTTTGCTACTCTGCGCACGCGCACGTCTGTAATCTGCATAATCTTCAAGTCTCCCTTCCCTTGTAAGGTTATAATGCATACCGCTCATTTTTCTCAACTACTACCTTCACACCTTCTTCACCCACATATCTTGTGTTCGCTCTTATTGTGTCACGGCTCTCGATAATGCAATTTTCAATATAAGTGTTATCCCCGAGATAGACATCGTTTAATACAATAGAATCCTTGATGACACAGTTATTGCCCACAAACACCTTTTTAAACAATATGGAGTTCTCAACCGTTCCGTTAATAATACTTCCGCTTCCGATAAGGCTGTTCTTCACGACTGCCCCCGGGTTATATTTAGCCGGCGGGAGATCGCTTACCTTGGATTTCACCATTGGAAGCTCTTTAAAGAAATAATTGCGCACTTCCGGTTTCAAAAAATCCATATTTGTCCGATAATATGAATCTACAGTTGTAATATTGTTCCAGTAGCTATTTATCTTATAACCGTATATCTTCTTCAGATTCTTATAACGAATCAGAATATCGGTTACAAAATCATGTCTTTCTTCTTCTGCACAGTGTTCAATAAGATCTATTAGGTGTCTTCTTCGGATAATATAAATACCTGCGGAAATTGTCTGGGAGTGGGCAACCATTGGTTTTTCTTCAAATGCCTCAATCCTGGCAGACTCGTTCATCCGCACAGTTCCAAACCTTGTTGCGTCTTCTCCCGATGATAAATCCTTGCACACTACAGTTATATCTGCCTTTTTGGCAATATGATACTCCAGAACCTTATTATAATCAAGCTTGTACACCGCATCTCCGGATGTAATAACCACATAAGGTTCATGACATCTTTTCAGGAAGTCTAGGTTCTGGTAAATAGCATCTGCTGTTCCCCTGTACCAATATCCATTCTCTGCGGTTATTGTGGGGGTAAATATATAAAGCCCGCCCTGTTTTCTCCCGAAGTCCCACCATTTGGAAGAATTCAGGTGTTCGTTGACTGATCTTGCATTGTACTGTGTCAGTACGGCAACCTTCTGTATATGTGAGTTTGACATGTTGCTCAGTGTAAAATCAATGGCTCTGTAACTCGATGCTATGGGCATTGCAGCTGTTGCACGTCTGGAAGTTAACTCCAGCATCTTCCTGCTGTTTCCGCCGGCCAGAATAATGCCTACTGCTCTCATATCCGCTCACCTGCCTTTATTAATGTCTCCCCGCCTGCAAGCACTCCATCATTATAATCATCTGCCGATGTAGCTCCACTGACAGCAGTATTCTTACCAATCTGCACCCCGGCCGGAATAACAGAATTCTCTCCAATTGTTGCAAGGCCTCCGCTATATACATCCGGCTTCTCTATATTCGGAACTTCACCTCCTGCACCAATTGTCACATTATCCCCTATCTTTGTGTCTTCTGCAATGATTGCCTTATCAATGACACAGTTCTTTCCTATTGCGACATCTCTCATAAGTATAGAGTCTCTGATAATGCTTCCCTCCCCGATAATCACACCGCCGCCCAACACCGAATTATGTACTTCACCATAGATCTCAGATCCATTACTTATAATACATCTGTCAACGATCGCCTTCTCTGAAATGTACTGGGGGGGAATATTGGCACTGTTGGTGTAGATCTTCCAAAACTCTTCATACAGGTTGAATTCAGGAATAATATCAATCAGCTCCATGTTTGCTTCCCAATAGGAATTCAGCGTTCCCACATCTTTCCAATATCCATTATATTCGTAAGCGAATAATTTTTCGCCTTTTTCATAGCAATATGGGATAATGTGCTTTCCGAAGTCACAGTTTGGCTGCTCGGAAAGCTTCATCAGAGCCTCCTTAAGCACAGTCCAGTTAAATATGTACACTCCCATAGAGGCCAGGTTACTGCTCGGATTCTCTGGCTTCTCCTCAAACTCTTTAACTCTGCTCTCCTCGTCTGTGACGACAATACCAAAACGATTCGCCTCATCCATCGGTACCGGCATGGCCGCAATCGTCACGTCCGCTTTATTTGCCTTATGGAAATCCAACATTACCTCGTAGTCCATCTTGTAAATATGATCCCCCGAAAGAATCAGTACATAATCAGGATTATAGGTCTCCATGTAATTAAGATTCTGGTAAACGGCATTTGCTGTACCTGTATACCATTCGCTGCATGTACTTTTCTCATATGGCGGAAGAATTGTTACGCCTCCTACATTCCTGTCCAAGTCCCATGGAATTCCGATTCCGATATGAGTATTCAGCCGCAGCGGCTGGTATTGCGTCAGTACGCCAACAGTGTCCACTCCTGAGTTAATACAGTTGCTAAGCGGAAAATCAATGATGCGGTACTTACCGCCAAAGGCCACCGCAGGCTTGGCCACTTTTGCGGTAAGGACCCCCAATCTGCTGCCTTGCCCACCTGCTAGCAGCATAGCAATCATCTCTTTCTTAAACATGTCGTCTCCTCACTTCTAGTTGGTTAGATTTATTATAGCATACTTTTCTGTTTTGTGCACACTTTTTACAATTTATTAACGTAATATTTTTTCTTTTTATTTGTTTTGCACAAAAAGAACGCCTTTAAAAATTTGATATATATAGTATAATATAAATAACGGTTAAAGTTTATGACAAAAGCCTTAAATTTAGGAAGGAACAATTCTATGTATAAAATCAATTTTGAAAAACCAATCCATATTCATTTCATAGGTATTGGAGGCATCAGTATGAGCGGACTTGCAGAAATTTTGCTTGAAGAGAGCTTTACAGTCTCCGGTTCTGACTCCAGAAAATCACCGCTTACCTGCCAGCTCGAAAAAAAGGGTGCACAGATTTTCTACGGACAGAAAGCCTCCAATATCATAGATGGCATTCAGTGTGTAGTATATACAGCAGCGGTCAACAGGGACAATCCGGAGCTGATTGAGGCCGTTGCCCAGAAGATTCCTATGCTGACACGTGCTGAACTTTTAGGTCAGCTTATGAAGAACTACGATACGTCTATTGCCGTATCAGGCACTCATGGTAAGACAACTACAACCTCCATGATTTCTCATATTCTTCTGGCGGGAAACCTTGATCCCACCATATCTGTGGGCGGCATTTTGCAGGCTATCGGAGGAAACATACGTGTGGGAAACTCCGAAATCTTTATTACAGAAGCCTGCGAATATACAAACAGCTTTCTGAGCTTCAACCCGAAGATCAGTATCATTCTTAATATCGAGGAGGACCATCTGGATTTCTTTAAAGATCTAGAAGATATCCGCCAGTCTTTCCGCCAATTTGCATCACTGCTCCCTGCCGACGGTACCCTCGTTATAAACGCAGACATTCAGGACTATCAGGAAATCTGCCGGGGACTCAGGTGCCATGTCATCACCTACGGCAGCTCTTCTTTGGCCGATTACGGAGCGGAAAACATCAGTTATGATAAAAAGGGCAGGGTTTCTTTCGATATGATTCGAAGAGGTGAAAAAGCAGAACACGTGGTTCTGTCTGTAACCGGTGACCACAATGTATCAAATGCTCTTGCTTCGATTGCTGTAGCAGAACTCTTACATGTTCCTATGGAGACAGTTTCAAAAGGGCTGATTTCTTTTTCGGGAACAGACCGACGCTTTGAATATAAAGGTACACTAAACGGCATCGCTATCGTTGATGATTATGCGCATCATCCAACGGAAATCGCAGCCACATTGAAAGCTGCACAGCATTATCCGCACAACAAACTCTGGTGTGTGTTCCAACCCCATACCTATACTCGGACAAAAGCATTTTTCCGTGAATTTGCTGAATCACTTTCTCATGCAGACCATGTAGTACTTGCAGATATTTACGCGGCAAGAGAGACGGATACTTTAGGAATTTCTTCCAAAGATCTGGCCGGAGAAATTCAAAATAAAGGAACAGACTCGCATTATTTCCCTAGTTTTGAGGAGATTGAAGGTTTCCTCAAAGAGAACTGCAAGCCAGGTGACTTGTTGATAACTATGGGAGCAGGAGATGTTGTAAATATCGGAGAAGATCTTTTAAAATAGAACTTATCCACACTTTCCACACAAGGTTATCTACAAAAAACCTTGTTTTACCTGCTAAAAAAGGCTTTTTACCCGAGCGATAAGATGCTATAATACCCTTACATATGAGAAGGGTGGAAAAGCATAATCATGAAAACATTAACATTAAAGAATAAATTTCAGACAAATGTCACCTTAGTTGCCAATGATTTCATTGATAACTATATGATACAGGCAAACGGTGAGTTCGTAAAAGTATACCTGTTCCTTCTGAGGCATCTGGATGATCCTTGTTCATCCCTGACAATTCCTATGATTGCAGATTGCCTGAACAATACAGAAAAGGACATCTTAAGAGCCTTCAGATACTGGAAATCTGAAGGGCTTTTAACTCTGGAAAAGGACGAAGAAGGCAGAATTACCGGAGTCGAACTGGAAAAGGCAGCTTCCATTGCCACGGCAAGGGAGGACGCCCCAGAGGCCACGCCGCCGCCAGTATCTTCCGCAAATGTTTCTCAAAAGATACAGACAGTCCCCTTAATGCCGGCTGTGGATACTCACACTGCTACTGCTATACCGCTGACTTCCTTTAAAGCGCAGAAAGAGCTCAAGTCTCTTCTCTTTATCGCGGAGCAGTATTTAGGAAAGACACTGTCTCGAACAGATGTGGATTCCATTACATATTTTTACCAGGATCTCAAGATGTCCGCAGATTTAATAGAATATCTGATAGAATCCTGTGTGGAGAACGGGCACAAGAGCATCCATTACATCCAGAAGGTTGCCCTGTCCTGGACTGACAGCAACATTACCTCTGTAGAACAGGCCCGTCAGTCTTCGTCTGCATATAATAAGAACTGCTACACCGTTCTGAATGCTTTCGGTATCAAGAACAGAGGCCCGGCACCTGCGGAGCTTGAATTCATCAAAAAGTGGACAGAAGAGTTTGGGTTTTCCCTGGATATCATACAGGAAGCATGCAGGCGGACCATTGCGTCCACGCATCAGCCTAGTTTCGAATATGCAGACACTATTCTCACAAAATGGAATGCGGGTCAGGTACATCACCTGCAGGATATTGCTGCCTTGGACGAGGCTTTCCAGAAAGAAAAGTCTTCTCATAAATCTGTCGGCAGCAAGCAAAAGCCTGTTGCGAAGAATCTTAATAATTTTGAGAGACGAGCCTACGACATGGAATCCCTGGAGGAGCAACTATTAAACAGTAATTTAAAGGAGCACAGCTGTGGGACTTAAAACATCACAATATCAGACTATTATGCGCGGTTACGAGCAAAAGCAGCTTCATAGCCGCGATATCTTGCGAAGCCGCTATAAAGAAGTCTACAGGAAGCTGCCGGAATTCAAATCTTTAGATGATTCTATCTCTGTTCTCTCCGTTTCTTTCGGCAAAAAACTGTTGAACGGAGATGAGAAGGCTGTAGATTCTCTGAAAGAGGAACTGACAACTTTAAGAAACCAAAAGCAGGATTTGCTTCATTCCGGTGGATTTTCTGCGGATTATCTTGAACCTGTCTATGAATGCAGTGACTGTCATGATACAGGCTATATCGGTAACCAGAAATGCCATTGTTTCAAGAAATCCGTCATTGGTCTTCTTTACGAGCAGTCTAATCTAAAAGATATTCTCAGACGGGAAAATTTTGAAACATTTTCTCTTGACTACTATTCTGCTAATTATGTAGACAGCAGAACGGGGCGGTCTTCTATGCAGGTAATAAAGGACGCCCTCCAGATCTGCCATACTTTTGTTGATACCTTTAAAAGGGATTTTCAGAATTTGTTTTTGTATGGGGATGTAGGGGTTGGAAAGACCTTCCTCTCAAATTGCATCGCCAAGGAGCTGATGGATAAGGAATTTTCGGTTCTTTATTTCTCAGCTTCAAAGTTTTTCTCTATCTTGGCAAAAAATACCTTTGACAAAAGCGATGTTGATGCACAGAATATGTATGAGTACATTTTTGACTGTGATTTATTGATTATCGATGATCTTGGAACAGAATTTACCAACACATTCATTGCATCGCAGTTTTTTACCTGTGTCAATGAGCGGCTTCTCAGCCGCAGATCTACCATTATATCAACCAATCTTTCACTGGACAGTCTTGCGGACCTGTATACAGAGCGTACATTTTCCAGAATCACAAGTAATTACACTATGCTGAGGCTGATTGGTGATGACATTAGAATTAAAAAGAAATTAAAAAACAGGGAGGAACAATCATGTTACACCGCACAGAAAGAACTCTAGAAAATATTCCGGTAGGCGCCTTGGGCCTGATTCCAGTTGTAGGATGTGAGGAGCTTGGCAGCAAGGTCAACGACTACCTGGTAAAGTGGAGAAAAGAAAGTGCACATGAACACAAAGACGATGTGGCGTTCTCTGGTTATGAGAGAGAAACCTATATTATAGATGCCAAGGTTCCAAGATTCGGCTCAGGGGAAGCAAAAGGTATTATCAATGAATCCGTGCGCGGAAAAGATATTTACCTTATGGTTGATGTATGCAACTATAATGTCTCCTATTCCCTTACCGGCAATGCAAACCATATGTCCCCGGATGATCATTTCCAGAATCTGAAGCGAGTGATTGCGGCTATAGGGGGAAAGTGCCGTCGGATCAATGTCATTATGCCCTTCCTGTATGAGAGCCGCCAGCACAAGAGAAACGGCAGGGAATCCCTGGACTGTGCTCTTGCCCTTCAGGAGCTGGTACGCATGGGTGCGGATAACATTATTACCTTTGACGCACACGACCCCAGGGTGCAGAATGCAATCCCCTTAAACGGCTTTGAGACGGTTCCATCCACCTATCAGTTTATCAAAGGACTGCTCCGCCATGTAAAAGATTTACAGCTGGACTGTGAGCATATGATGGTAATCAGCCCCGATGAGGGTGGCACAAACCGGGCAATTTATCTTGCCAATGTTTTGGGTCTTGACATGGGCATGTTCTACAAACGCCGGGATTATACAAAGATTGTAAACGGGCGCAATCCGATTGTTGCCCACGAATTTCTTGGCAGTCCAGTGGAGGGCAAGGATGTCATTATTATTGACGATATGATTTCATCCGGTGACAGCATTATTGAAGTAGCAGCCGAATTAAAGCGCCGTAAAGCAAAGAGGATATTTGCTGCTTCAACTTTTGGATTGTTTACAAATGGGATGGACAAGTTTGATAAGGCTTATGAAGAAGGAGTCCTTACAGGGGTACTGGCGACAAACCTGATCTACCAGTCGCCGGCTCTTCTTTCCAAGCCATACTACATCAGCTGCGATATGAGCAAGTACATTGCTCTGCTGATTGATACGCTGAACCATGATGGTTCGATCAGCACACTGCTAAGCCCAAGTGAGCGAATCCAGAACGTATTGCAGAAATATAAGAACGGAATGGAAATATAAAAAGAAATTGGTCTTTAAAAAACGAGACAGGAACTTACCAATCGGCAGGTTCCTGTCCCGTTTTTTTGACATACAAGATAATTAAGCCTCTTCCGGCACAACAATCAGATCTTTAGTGAAGTGATTTAAAACTTCGCATCCATCTTCTGTTATGAGCACAAGGTCTTCAATACGAACACCGATTCCCTCGTCAGAAAGGTAAATTCCCGGTTCTACAGAGAAACACTGTCCGGGTTTAATAATATCTGTGTTTACAGAAGATACATCGCCAAACTCATGATCCTCCAACCCTATTGAGTGTCCTGTTCTGTGAGTGAAGTATTCTCCAAATCCCTTTTCTGTGATATAGTCACGTGCAGCGGCGTCAACATCGCACATCCTGTTTCCAGGTTTTGCAGCTGCTATTCCCCTTCTATTCGCTTCTACAACGATATCATAGATCTCCCTTGCTCTGTCAGACACTTCTCCGATAAATACGGTTCTGGTCAAATCTGATGCATAGTGGTCTTTAAAGCCTCCGATATCAAGAATTACACAGTCTCCACGTTTTCCCTTGGAATCATCCGTAACATGGTGAGGATCTGCAGCGCCTTTGGCATATGCAGTGATCGGATCAAAAGATACATCCTCGCATCCCAGATCTTTATATATCTCACGGATTTTTGCATTCAGCTCTTTTTCAGTAAGTCCTTTTGCTACCCATGGAATCAATCTCTCTACCGCAATATCATTCAGTCTGGAAGATTCCCGCATCAGTGCCTGTTCTTTCTCATCCTTAATCATTCTGATGTAGTCTATAATCATAGAGCCATTTAAGAACTTGCTTCCGGCACCCAGCTCCTGTAGTCTGAGTAAAAATCTAGCCGGCCAGATTTTATCGATACCGATGGGTTTATCTTTTTCTACAAATTTAGAAAGAATCTCAACACCATCCTGTACGTCGTTATAATATACCAGATCCACTCCAAGATCCTTCTCCTGTGGGAATAGCTCATTAATCATCAGCTTATGATTTCCATTCACATTTAAGTAGAGTGCCAGCAGCCTCTCTCCTGGAATAATCATCTTTCCTGTGAGCCAGAAAATAGTCAGGGGATCCGCAATAATCATCTGCGGCATATCCTGCTCCTTCATCGCATCCAGTATTCTGTTCAATTTTCCTGTGTCCATCAATACTCCTCCTTCTTTGACATCCCATGTGCAAATTTTATAAACATACCATAGTAATTGTAAGACTATTTATGTGAAGTGTCAATCCATTTTGGGAATAAAGAATAAGCATTCTATTATACAAACAGACCCTGCAAGAATCTGCCTCGCCGGCAGTTTCTTACAAAGTCTGTTTTGTTTTATTCTTCTGTAGAAACAAGTTCTTCTGTTGATGCTACACTCTGTTCTTCTGTCTGTTCTTCATTCGGTTTTGTTTCATCCAAATCCACTTCTTCGTCAAAGTCGATTTCATCGTCTTCCGCAAGTTCGGTGTTTAGTTTTACATCCCGGTACCGTTTCATACCTGTACCTGCAGGAATATGTTTACCAATAATAACATTTTCCTTAAGACCTACCAGATGATCCACCTTTCCTTTGATTGCAGCTTCCGTGAGCACTTTAGTGGTCTCCTGGAAGGAAGCTGCTGACAAGAATGAATCTGTTGCAAGAGATGCTTTCGTGATACCCAGCATAATCTGCTCGCCTGTTGCAGGCTCTTTTCCCTCTGCCTCAAGCTGTTCGTTGACCTCGGAAAATTCCAGTACATCCACCATAGTTCCCGGCAGGAATTCAGAATCTCCCCTTTCCTCAACCCGGACTTTCTTAAGCATTTGACGGACAATAACCTCAATATGCTTATCGTTGATTTCAACACCCTGCAGACGATATACTCGCTGCACTTCCTGAATCATGTAATCCTGAGCAGCACGAAGTCCTTTAATCTTCAGGATATCGTGAGGATTCACGCTTCCTTCTGTCAGTTCATCACCGGCCTCCAGATGCGCTCCGTCCTGTACCTTAATGCGGGAACCATAAGGAATCAAGTAAGCTTTAGACTCTCCTGTCTCATCATTTGATACAATAATTTCGCGTTTCTTCTTTGTATCACTGATTGTTGCAGTACCTGCAAATTCGGTAATAATAGCAAGACCTTTTGGTTTTCTCGCCTCAAAAAGTTCTTCGACACGAGGAAGTCCCTGTGTGATATCATCGCCGGCAACACCGCCTGTATGGAAAGTACGCATGGTTAGCTGTGTACCGGGTTCACCGATAGACTGTGCCGCAATAATACCGACAGCCTCACCAACCTGAACAGCCTCACCGGTTGCCATATTGGCCCCATAGCACTTGGAGCATACACCGTTCTTGCACTTACACGTCAGCATAGTACGAATTCTTACCTTTTCAGGCGTTTTGCCCTTTTCATCCACACCTTTTTTCATAATCAGCTCTGCACGTCTTGGCGTGATCATATGGTTTGCTTTCACAAGCACCTGGCCATCTTTATCTTTGATATCTTCCCCCAGGAAACGTCCTGTAATTCGTTCCTGAAGGCTTTCAATTTCTTCATTGCCGTCCATGAATGCCTTAACATACATTCCCGGAATTTCTTTTCCCTCTTCCTGGCAGTCACTGTCATGGATAATCAGCTCCTGTGAAACATCAACCAGACGCCTGGTCAGGTATCCTGAATCGGCTGTACGAAGAGCTGTATCGGAAAGTCCCTTACGTGCTCCGTGGGCCGACATGAAATACTCCAGTACGTCCAGACCTTCACGGAAGTTGGACTTAATAGGCAGCTCAATCGTACGTCCGGTAGTGTCAGCCATCAGACCACGCATGCCGGCAAGCTGTTTAATCTGCTTATCAGAACCACGGGCTCCGGAATCTGCCATCATAAAGATATTATTGTATTCATCCAGGCCTGAAAGCAGTGCCTCTGTAAGCTTATCGTCAGTTACTTTCCAGGTCTCAACAACCTCTTTATACCGCTCTTCTTCCGTGATCAAACCGCGCTTGTAGTTCTTTGTAATCTTATCTACTGTATTCTGAGCATCTTCAATCATCTGCGGTTTCTCGGGCGGCACAGTCATGTCGGAGATTGATACTGTCATGGCTGCCTTTGTTGAATATTTGTAACCGATAGCTTTTACATTATCCAGCACTTCCGCCGTCTGTGTTGCTCCGTGGGTGTTAATCACCCTCTCCAGAATCTGTTTTAACTGCTTCTTAGCCACAAGGAAATCTATTTCCAGCAAAAGAGCATTCTCTTCCTTCTCCCGGTCTACAAATCCAAGATCCTGAGGGATAATCTCATTGAACAAAAGTCTTCCCAGTGTGGCATCAATAACCCCTGTTTTTTCACTGCCATCCGGCATAGTTTTTGACACACGAACCTTAATCATGGAGTGAAGGGTAATATATCCGTTCTCATAGGCGAGAATTGCCTCATTAATATTCTTAAAGAACATTCCCTCACCCTTTGATCCCGGTCTTAACTGTGTCAGATAATAGATACCGAGTACCATATCCTGTGAAGGGACGGCAACCGGACCACCATCAGATGGTTTCAGCAGATTGTTCGGTGAAAGCAGCAAAAATCTGCACTCTGCCTGAGCCTCTACAGACAGCGGCACGTGGACAGCCATCTGGTCCCCGTCAAAATCGGCATTATATGCGGTACATACCAGGGGATGCAGCTTGATAGCTTTCCCCTCTACAAGGATAGGTTCAAAGGCCTGAATACCCAGTCTGTGCAGTGTAGGAGCCCGGTTTAGCATAACCGGGTGTTCCTTGATTACTTCTTCAAGTACATCCCATACCTCAGGTTGAAGCCTCTCTACCATTTTCTTTGCATTTTTAATATTGTGAGCTGTGCCGTTTGCTACCAGTTCTTTCATAACAAAGGGTTTAAACAGCTCAATTGCCATCTCTTTTGGCAGACCGCACTGATAAATTTTCAGCTCCGGCCCGACCACGATAACAGAACGCCCTGAATAATCGACACGTTTTCCAAGCAGATTCTGACGGAAACGTCCGGACTTTCCTTTCAGCATGTCGGAAAGAGACTTCAATGCTCTGTTTCCCGGTCCTGTTACCGGACGGCCGCGGCGCCCATTGTCAATCAGGGCGTCTACAGCCTCCTGCAGCATACGCTTTTCATTGCGGACAATAATATCCGGCGCACCCAGTTCCAGCAATCTCTTGAGGCGGTTGTTTCTATTGATAATTCTTCTGTATAAATCATTTAGGTCGGATGTCGCAAACCGCCCGCCATCTAGCTGTACCATAGGCCTAAGGTCAGGCGGAATGACTGGAATTGCCGTCAGAATCATCCATTCCGGTTTGTTTCCGGATTCACGGAATGCTTCCACAACCTCCAGACGCTTTACAATTCTTGCACGTTTCTGTCCTGTGGCATTGGCAAGTCCTGCCTGCAGCTCTGCGTATTCCTTCTCCAGATCAATCGCCTGCAAAAGCTCCTGGATGGCCTCTGCACCCATTCCTACTCGGAAAGTACCATAGCCCCATTTTTCCTTCTCTTCCTGATATTCAGCTTCAGACAAAACCTGTTTATACTGCAGATTGGTCTCGCCTTTGTCCAGTACAATATAGGAAGCAAAATACAATACTCTCTCCAGTGTTCTCGGCGAAATATCCAGAATTAACCCCATACGGCTTGGAATGCCTTTAAAATACCAGATATGAGAAACCGGAGCTGCCAGGGCAATATGCCCCATGCGCTCACGGCGAACAGATGCTTTTGTGACTTCAACACCACATCTGTCGCAGACTACCCCTTTATATCGAATCTTCTTATACTTTCCACAGTGGCATTCCCAGTCTTTGCTTGGCCCGAAAATCTTTTCACAAAAAAGTCCATCTTTCTCAGGTTTGAGTGTTCTATAATTAATGGTCTCAGGTTTTGTAACCTCTCCTCGGGACCATTCCAGAATTTTATCCGGTGAAGCCAGACCGATTTTGATTGCATCAAAAGTTAATGGCTGAAATTGTTGTTCATTATTACTTGCTGGCATATATGACTCCTCCTATTCTTCGTCATCCATAAAATCATCAACGTCGGCTTCGTCATTCTCTTCCACGGAATCATCCTCTTCAGGCTCCACATTTTCAAGTTCTTCTCCAACAAATTCCTGTTCCGTGAAACCGTGATGTCCGTAGGATTCATTCTCATCACGATATCTTCGGTCTCCTTCGATAATAGAATGCAGATCTGTCTCGCCATAATCTGAGGCTTCCATAATCTCAACTTCTGTATTGTCATCACGCAGCACCCGTACATCCAGTGCCAGTGACTGAAGTTCTTTCAAAAGAACCTTAAAGGATTCTGGAATACCCGGTTCAGGAATATTCTCGCCTTTTATAATTGCTTCGTAAGTTTTCACACGTCCCACAACGTCGTCAGATTTTACAGTCAGTATCTCCTGTAAAGTATAGGATGCGCCATAGGCCTCCAGAGCCCAAACCTCCATCTCCCCGAAACGTTGTCCGCCGAACTGAGCTTTACCGCCCAGGGGCTGCTGTGTGACAAGTGAGTATGGGCCGGTAGAACGTGCATGAATCTTATCGTCTACCAGATGATGGAGCTTCAGATAGTGCATATGCCCGATTGTAACCGGACTGTCAAAAAGCTCTCCGGTACGACCGTCACGCAGACGTACTTTCCCGTCACGTGAAAGCGGAACGCCTTTCCACAGCTTCCTGTTCTCTCTGTTGTCAGAGAGATACTTAAGGACTTCCGGAAGCAGGTCATCGCCATGTCTCTTCTCAAATTCTTCCCACTCCAGATTGACATAATCATCTGCCAGATCTAGAGTATCCATAATATCAATCTCATTTGCCCCATCGAAAACCGGGGTAGAAATATTAAATCCAAGTGCCTTTGCAGCAAGACTTAAGTGAATTTCCAGTACCTGTCCGATATTCATACGGGAAGGCACACCCAATGGGTTCAGCACAATATCCAGAGGGCGCCCGTTCGGAAGATAAGGCATATCCTCGACCGGGAGCACACGGGAAACAACACCCTTGTTGCCGTGACGTCCTGCCATCTTATCCCCCACTGAAATCTTTCTCTTCTGGGCAATATAGATGCGGACTGCCTGATTTACACCGGGAGAAAGTTCATCTCCGTTTTCCCTTGTAAATACCTTTGCATCAACAATTATACCATATTCTCCATGGGGCACTTTCAGGGAAGTATCCCTTACTTCACGTGCTTTTTCACCAAAAATTGCCCGCAGCAGTCTTTCTTCCGCTGTCAGCTCTGTCTCTCCCTTAGGAGTTACTTTTCCGACCAGGATATCTCCTGCACGAACCTCTGCACCAATGCGGATAATTCCTCTTTCATCCAGATCCTTGAGTGCATCATCACCGACACCCGGTATATCTCTTGTGATTTCTTCCGGTCCCAGCTTTGTATCACGGGCTTCTGCCTCATATTCTTCAATGTGAACAGATGTATATACATCATCCTGTACCAGTCTTTCACTTAACAGAACTGCATCCTCGTAATTATAGCCTTCCCATGTCATAAAACCAATCAATGGGTTTTTGCCAAGCGCCATCTCGCCGTTGGAAGTAGACGGACCGTCTGCAATTACTTGTCCTTCCTCCACACGTTCGCCCTTATCGACAATTGGTCTTTGATTATAGCAGTTGCTCTGGTTACTTCTCAGGAACTTTGTTAACTTATAGGTTTTCTTTGTTCCGTCATCATGACGAATTGTAATGTCTGCAGATGTAGAACGTTCAACCACGCCCGCTTTCTCCGATACCATGCATACGCCGGAGTCAACAGCCGATTTCACTTCCATACCTGTACCTACGGCCGGAGCCTCCGTAGTAAGCAGCGGCACTGCCTGGCGCTGCATGTTTGAACCCATCAGGGCACGGTTGGCATCGTCATTTTCCAGGAAAGGAATCAGGGCGGTTGCTACAGAGAAGACCATCTTAGGAGAAACGTCCATAAAATCAAACTTGTTTCTTTCATATTCCTGTGTCTCTTCGCGGTAACGGCCGGAAACATTCTTTCTGCGGAAATGTCCTTCATCATCCAGTGGCTCATTCGCCTGTGCCACATGATAATTATCTTCTTCATCTGCTGTCATGTAGACAACTTCTTCTGTAACAATAGGGTTCTCAGGGTCAGTCTTATCTATCTTACGGTATGGTGCTTCTATAAAACCATACTCATTAATTCTCGCATAGCAGGCAAGAGAGTTGATCAGACCGATATTAGGACCTTCAGGGGTCTCAATAGGACACATTCTTCCATAATGGGAATAATGAACGTCACGAACCTCAAATCCGGCACGATCTCTGGAAAGCCCACCCGGCCCCAATGCAGACAGACGTCTCTTGTGAGTCAGCTCACCCAATGGGTTATTCTGGTCCATGAACTGAGACAGCTGGGAAGAACCAAAGAATTCTTTCACTGCTGCCGTCACAGGCTTAATGTTAATCAAAGACTGGGGAGAAATCCCCTCCTGATCCTGTGTTGTCATTCTTTCACGGACAACCCTCTCCAACCTGGACAAACCGATTCTGTACTGGTTCTGGAGAAGTTCTCCTACCGCACGGATACGTCTGTTTCCCAAATGGTCAATATCATCGTCATTACCTATTCCATACTCAAGATGGATATTATAATTAATGGACGCCAGAATATCTTCCTTTGTAATATGCTTAGGAATCAAGTCGTGGATATCTCTGTGCATCAAATGCTTCAGTTCTTCGATATCCCCGGCGCTCTCTTCCAGAAGACCCTCCAGTACCGGATAGTATACCTGTTCTGTAACCCCGACTTCCTTTGGATCAATATCAACAATCGCCTGTAAATCCACCATCATATTAGAAAGAATCTTAATATTACGGGATTCTTCTTCGCCTTCCACCCATACATAGGGTGACGCAGAGTTCTGAATATCATCTGCCAATTCTCTTGTGATTACTGTGCCTTTTTCTGCAATGACTTCACCTGTCAGAGGGCTGACAACATCCTCCGCCACTCTCTGTCCTCTGATGCGGTTCTTGAGTGCCAGCTTTTTGTTGAATTTATAGCGTCCAACCTTTGCCAGATCGTATCGTCTTGGGTCAAAAAACATGCTTGTAATCAAGCTTTCCGCGCTGTCTACAGCAAGAGGCTCACCAGGTCTTATCTTCTTATAAAGCTCCAGCAAACCTTCATGATAGCTTTCGGCTGTATCTTTGCCAAAGCTTGCAAGGATTTTCGGTTCTTCACCAAATAAATCAATGATTTCTGCATTGGTTCCGATTCCCAGTGCACGGATTAACACGGTAATCGGCACCTTCCTCGTTCTATCTACACGTACATAAAAAACGTCATTGGAGTCTGTCTCATACTCCAGCCATGCACCACGGTTCGGGATGACTGTTGCTGAATAAAGTTCTTTTCCGAGTTTGTCATGAGTAATTCCATAATAAATCCCCGGCGAGCGGACCAGCTGACTTACAATAACACGCTCGGCACCGTTGATCACGAAGGTACCGGTCTTCGTCATAAGCGGAAGGTCACCCATAAATATTTCATGTTCGTTTATCTCATCATTGTCTTTGTTGTAAAGTCTGACCCTTACCTTCAAAGGCGCTGCGTATGTTGCATCACGCTCCTTGCACTCTTCGATTGTGTACTTCATATCACTCTCGCAGAGTGTAAAATCGACGAATTCCAGACTTAAATGACCGCTGAAGTCGGAGATTGGGGAAATATCGTCAAATACCTCTTTTAGTCCTTCATCCAGAAACCACTGGTACGAGTCTTTCTGGACTTCAATAAGATTCGGCATCTCTAATACTTCTTTTTGTCTGGAATAGCTCATGCGTAAGCTTTTTCCGTTTGTGATGGGACGAATTCTGTTTTTCTCCATTGACGTTTCACTCCTCATATATTTTTTTGCGGGCTTACGAGTCGCCCTTCAATAGTTCCATTAATATAGCAAAATAAGGAAAGAGCCATGTGACAGTAAACTGTTACTACAATGGCATACCTTTCCACAATAGCGCATTTTCTACTATATCACATAGCTCTTTCCTCTGTCAACATATTTTTCACTAATGTGCGAAAAACCTCTTGACATCTTTCAATTTCTGTGGTAAGAACAAACTCATTTGGCTTGTGAGCCTGCTTTAAGCTTCCCGGTCCGCAGGACACACACTCTTTGTTCTTCAGCTTTCCGGCAATCACTGCCGTGTCAGTATAGCCCGGAAAAGCACTGACCTCAGGCATTTTCCCTGTAACTTCCTCAAAAGCCTTTTTAAGTCCTGCCAGTAATACCGACTCGGGATGAGCTTCCACCCACGGCCGATTACCGGTGATCCTGTAGCTGCCCTTTACTCCCGGCACCTGTTTTTGACCTTCTTCTATCGCCGCATTCAGAATCTCTTCAGCCTGTTTCGTGTCCATGGGCGGTACCAGCCTCATGTCAATTGTCGCTTGACAGCTATCCGGCACTACGTAGGGGCTGTACCCTCCTTCCATCTGTCCGAAGGTAACCGTTGAGCGCCCCAGTTCAGGATGCACAGGGCATTGGGCGATTTTCCTTCTTATATAAGTAATCATTGCCGCCATTCCCGCTATGGCATCCGCACCTTTTTCCGGCATACTGGCATGGGCGGTAATCCCCTGTACATTCAGCTCGAACCAAGTGCGTCCTTTATGCGACATCTGTAGCTGCCCATCTGTGGGTTCCGTGTCCATGATCCAGTCATTGTCCGTCACCCATCCGTCTTCAATGACCTTCTCCGCACCCTGCATGTCACCCTCCTCATCCACGGTTCCAATAAACACAAGGGAATGTTTCAAATTAAGGTCACCCCTCTTTATCTGATCCGCAGTTTCAGCAAATACACTGAGGGCACCTGCAAGTCCTGATTTCATGTCACAGGCCCCTCGGCCCATAAGTCTGCCATCTTCCAGGATTCCTTCAAAGGCTTTTATATCCCAGCCGTTTCCTTTTACAACAGTATCCATATGGCAGATGAATACAAGCGCCGGATGCTTCGCCTCACCCTCCAGAACTGCCCGTACATTAAACCGCCCCGGATACACAGCAGATTTCTCAGTTTTCACGCCGGCCCTTTCAAGATACTGACAGATAAAATCTCCCATCTGCCCCTCAAAGGTTCCCGGGTTTGTACTTTCTATCCTGACCAGCTGAGCAGCCAGATCGACTGCATCCCGCATGTTGCACCTCCTCTTACTGCAAAGGGGTCAGTCCCTTTTGCAGTCCGTTTTCTGAATATTCTCAATATTTATTGCCCATAATAGGCGTCCGCCCCATGTTTCCTGTAGTAGTGCTTATCCTGCAGTTCCTGTGGAGCCGGCTGAACCTGCTGGTTTATCCACTCGCATCTGGCCGCCATTTTCGCCACTTCTTCCAGAACCACTGCATTGTGCACTGCATTGTGTGCATCCGTTCCCCAGGTAAAAGGCCCGTGGTTCTTACAGAGCACTGCCGGCATGGAAACGTAGTCTTTATCTTTGAAGCAGTCTACAATCAATACACCTGTATTTTTCTCGTATGCTTCATTGATTTCTTCTTTTGTCAGATTCCTGACACACGGAATCTCTCCGTACATATAATCAGCGTGTGTAGTTCCATAGCACGGAATTCCTCTTCCTGCCTGAGCCCAGCTCGTTGCCCACTCAGAATGAGTATGTACGATTCCTCCTATATCAGGGAATGCTTTATACAGCTCCAGGTGCGTGGGAGTATCAGAGGATGGATTATAATTTCCTTCCACCTTATTCCCCTCCAGATCCATAACTACCATATCCCCCGGCGTGAGCTTATCATACTCTACGCCGCTGGGCTTGATTACAAAAAGTTCCGCTTCTCTGTCAATACCGCTGACATTCCCCCATGTAAATGTGACCAGTCCATGTTTGGGCAGCAGCATATTCGCTTCAAATACTTCCTTCTTTAACTGTTCCAGCATATTTTTCTCCTTTTTAAAGGGGGCAGACCCCTTTGCAGTCCGTTTTCTGAACCATTATCTCACTTTTTAATGCAGATTTTCCACCGCGCAGCGCTCAATTGCCATACCTTCTTTAAACCGGGTAATAAATGTCTCGAAGCCTTCCACATCTTTTGTATCCGGCTCTATGGAGCTTCCCTCATTTCCGCCAAATACCTTTTCAGACAGATAGTGTGCCAGCGTCTCTCCTTCTTCCTTTTGTGCCATGTAGGCTGCAAGCAGGGCGATTCCCCATGCGCCTCCTTCTCCGGCAGTCTCCATAACAGATACGGGAGCATTCATCGCAGCGGCCATAAGCCTCTGGCCCACACCTTTGGTCTTAAACAGGCCGCCGTGTCCAAGTATTTTATCGATCTGAATATGTTCATCCTTTGTCAGTATATCCATACCAACCTTCAGTGCGCCCAACGCGCCAAACAGATGCGCTCTCATAAAATTGGCAAGATTGAGTTTACTGTCGGGAGTACGGACAAACAGCGGGCGACCCTCGTCCAAATGCAGCATATTTTCACCGGAATAATAGCCGTAAGACAAAAGCCCTCCGCACTCGGCATCTCCCTCCAATGCCTTGTTATATAATACAGAGAACAGCTGATTCATATCCACCTTCATACCAAATGTCTCGACAAATTCTTTGAACAGTCCCACCCAGGCATTTAGGTCTGATGTGCAGTTGTTGGCATGGGCCATGGCAACCAATTCACCAGAAGGGGTTGTCACCAAATCAATCTCTGTATAAACTTTTGAGAGTTCTTTCTCTAGCACAATCATGGCAAATATTGAAGTGCCTGCGGATACATTTCCTGTCCTGACTGCCACACTGTTGGTAGCTGCCATTCCGGTTCCCGCATCTCCTTCAGGAGGGCAGACAGGGATTCCTGCTTCCAGGTCCCCTGAAGGGTCCAGCAGTCTTGCGCCTTCCTCCGTAAGACAGCCGGCATCTTCTCCTGCGGTCAGTACTGTAGGAAGCAGGTCTTTAATCTTCCATGAATATCCTTTCTCCGAGACAAGCTCGTCGAACAGCTTCAGCATTCTCCCATTGAAGTCTTTCTTTTCAGTGTCAATAGGAAACATTCCCGATGCATCGCCAATGCCCAGGACCTTCCGGCCTGTCAGCTGCCAGTGGACATATCCCGATAATGTAGTCAGAAAATCCACGTCTCCAACATGTTCTTCCCCATTCAAAATCGCCTGGTACAGATGAGCGATACTCCATCTCTGAGGCACATTATATTGAAATAATTCTGTCAGTACTCCTGCCGCTTCCCCTGTAATTGTATTTCTCCATGTGCGGAAAGGTACAAGCAGTCTCTCCGTCTTGTCAAATACCAGATATCCATGCATCATTGCGCTGAATCCGATAGCCTTCGGTCTCTTGAGAGAAACGCCATATTTTTCTTTTACATCATCCGCCATATTGTGGTAGCTGTTCTGAAGCCCTTCGCGGACATCCTCCAGATTATATGTCCAAATGCCGTTGTCATAGCTGTTCTCCCATTCATGGCTGCCTGATGCTATGGGAGCAAAGTCCGCGCCTATCAATACAGACTTAATCCGTGTCGATCCCAATTCAATACCAAGTGTTGTACGTCCTTCTACAATATCATTCTTTATGCTGCTTAGACTGCTCATCTCTTTTCCCTCCACTTTAAATGTTTAGTATTCGAACTGCTTTTACTAATAGGTTCCCACTACTGTAGATTTTAACAAATTTGTATTGCCGGACTTGCCAAGAGGCACCCCGGCGGTCAGAACTACCACCTCGCCATTTTGTACATATCCCATTTTCTCTGCTGCTTCTGTGGCATGCAAAAATAAAATTTCCATACTGTACTCTTCCCTGATCATCACAGGCTGTACTCCCCATGACATATTCATCTGGCGGTAAGTATGCTCATCCGGTGTGCATCCTACAATCATACAGGCCGGACGGTATCTGGAAATCATGCGGGCCGTGCGCCCGGACTTACTCACTGTAATGATTGCCCGTGCTCCCAAATCCCGGGCAGTCATGCAGGTGGCATGGGATATAGCCGTTGTCATATCTGTGCGGCTCTCTCCACATCGCTGGTTGAAAATTTCATCATAGTCAATATCACTCTCTGTCCTCACTGCGATTCTCACCATAGTCTTTAAAGCTTCCACCGGGTATTTACCCGCTGCAGTCTCTCCCGACAGCATAATTCCGCTGGTCCCCTGATAAATAGCATTGGACACATCGGTAGTCTCGGCTCTCGTAGGCCGCGGGTTCTTAATCATGGAATCCAGCATCTGCGTGGCAGTAATAACCTGTTTGCCAGCATCATAAACCTTGTGAATAATATCTTTTTGAATAATGGGCACTTCTTCCAGTGGTATCTCTACCCCCATATCCCCTCGGGCTATCATAATTCCATCGGCTGCTTCAATAATACTGTCAATATTGTCCACACCCTGCTGATTCTCAATCTTTGCAATAATATTAATACCCGAGCCGCCATTCTCATTCAGAATCTTTCTGATTGCGTTTACATCCTCCGCACATCGTGTAAATGAAGCCCCAATAAAATCAAAATCCTCCTGGATTCCAAACAGGATATCCTCTTTATCTTTCTGACTGATAAACGGTATATTTACTTCCACCCCCGGGAGATTTATCCCTTTATGGTCAGATATCTCTCCTCCGTTCGTAACACGGCAGTGTACATTGCCATTCTCTATTTCTTCCACCTGCAGGCCCACAAGTCCGTCATCAATTAAAATCGTATCCCCGGGCTTTACATCTTTGTACAGCTCTTTATAAGTAACAGATACCATGTCTTTCGTCCCCTCCACATCTTCGGGTGTCAAAAGAAATGCCTGTCCTTCCGCAAGCTGCACAGGACCAACTTTAAAAGTAGCAATCCGTATCTCGGGTCCTTTCGTATCAAGCAAGGCCCCTATCGGCTTGTCCAGACGCTGCCGTATTTCTTTCAGGCTATCCAAACGCTTTTTTTGTTCCTCATATAAGCCATGTGAAAAGTTGAATCTGGCTATATCCATACCTTCCGTAACCAGTTTTTCTAACACACCGTCCTTATCCGTAGACGGGCCAAGAGTACAAATAATTTTTGTTTTTCGCATACCATGTCATCCTTCCATTCAGATATGTAAATTATAGGGCCCAAAGCTCAGATTGTCAATCCTTCCCGGCATACGGCAAGTGAATCAACAGTTCTCCCTTCATCTCGATTGAAAAAAGGACCGCTGCTTCATAACTACTCCAGTTATCACGCAACAGTCCTAATATAATTTCTTATGAAAGAGCCCTTAATTATTTCAGATTTACTTCTGCTCCCTGTTCCTCAAGTTTAGCTTTGATTTCTTCAGCTTCTGCCTTAGATGCGCCTTCTTTAACCAGCTTAGGAGCTCCGTCAACTAAATCTTTAGCTTCTTTTAATCCGAGTCCTGTAATCTCACGGACAGCTTTGATTACTTTAACCTTAGAAGAGCCTGCAGCTACTAACTCTACATCAAACTCATCCTTCTCTTCTGCTGCGGCAGCACCTTCTCCTGCTGCTGCAACTACAACGCCTGCTGCTGCGGATACACCAAATTCTTCTTCACAAGCTTTTACTAAATCATTTAACTCTAATACTGATAACTCTTTGATTGCTTCAATCATCTCAGCTGTTGTCAACTTAGCCATTTTTTTATCCTCCATTTTAAATTATTTCAGGATTAAATAAATCCTTTTGTTTAGTTTCTTTTTTGAATCAACCAGACTTTGCCGGGATCCTTTTTTCCGGATTATTCAGCCGGTGTCTCTGCTGTTTCGGCAGGAGCCCCTTCGGCTGCCGGAGTATCTTCTGCAGAAGCAGTCTGGGCGTCTGCTTCACCGTCCTGTTCAGCAATCTGCTTGATGACACGAGCAAAATTGGTTATTGGTGACTGAATACTTCCAAGGAATTTGGAAAGTAATTCTTCTCTGGAAGGAATCTTGGAAAGCTCTGTTAAACCTGCGATGTCATAAACATTTCCTTCAACCACGCCGCCCTTTAACTCAAGTGCTGCTGCATCTTTTGCAAATTTACAGAGAATTCTTGCGGGTGCTGTTGCGTCATCTTTGGAAACAGCCATAGCACTTGGCCCCTCCAGGTACTCCTGAAGTCCTTCGAACTCAGTTCCTTCAAAAGCTCTCTTCATCATGGTGTTCTTATATACTTTATAAGTTACACCTGCTTCTCTGAGCTGTTTACGAAGTTCTGTGTCCTGAGACACCGTCAATCCACGATGATCAACGAGAACGACTGACTGGGCATCTTTGATCTCTTCTGAAATTGCATTTACAACTGGTTGTTTTAATTCAACTTTTGCCACGTTCTGGTACACCTCCTTATAAATTTTGCGTGTACTGCCAAAAATAAAAAGTCTCTGTATCCAAAGACACAGAGACATAAAATTCACATTAAGAATTTAATCTTCCTCGGCAGGCGTCTTCAACTTATGCCTTGCGGCACCTGCTGTCTTCGGCAGTTAATTGCTTTGTTAGAATAACACTTGTCAGGCTATCTGTCAACCGTCTTTTTAAATATATCCTAAAAATCCTAAAAAGGGCAGCATATCTGTTTTCAGAAATGCTGCCGCAATTTTTTTATTTATCTTAGTTTTTCATCAACCCGGAAGTATTTACGCAAGCTTTAATGGGTTAAGTTTTACACCTGGTCCCATTGTAGATGTCAGTGTAACGCTTCTTAAATACTGGCCTTTTACAGCCGACGGTCTTGCTTTGATGATTGCATCGATAAGCGTCTGGAAGTTGTCCGCTAACTGTTCCTCGGTAAAAGATGCTTTACCTACCGGCACATGGATAATGTTTGATTTATCTAATCTGTACTCGATCTTACCGGCCTTGATGTCATTAATTGCTTTTGTTACATCCATAGTAACTGTTCCTGCTTTCGGGTTCGGCATCAGGCCTTTTGGTCCAAGTACACGTCCGAGACGTCCGACAACGCCCATCATATCCGGTGTGGCAACTACAACATCAAAGTCAAACCATCCTTCGTTCTGAATCTTAGGAATCAGTTCCTCTCCGCCAATATAGTCTGCCCCTGCTGCCTGAGCTTCTTCTGCTTTGGCATCCTTGGCAAACACAAGAATACGAACTTTCTTTCCTGTTCCGTGAGGCAGTACAACCGCACCACGAATCTGCTGGTCTGCATGACGTCCGTCACATCCGGTTCTGATATGAGCTTCAATCGTCTCGTCAAATTTAGCTGCTGCTGTCTTCTTTACAAGGGCAATTGCTTCTTCTTTCTCATAAAGATTGCCTTTTTCAATTAATTTTGCAGCCTCGATATATTTTTTTCCTCGTTTCATTCTAATAACCTCCTTGTGGTATTGACGGGGTCAACGCCCCTCCCACTTATTTCAAATTCACTCAGTGTATCATCGCGATCCACCAGGCTCGACAGGACCTCGCCAAGTGCTCTACTCCTCAACAGTAACGCCCATGGAACGGCATGTTCCAGCCACCATGCTCATAGCTGCCTCTAGGGTTGCTGCATTTAAGTCAGGCATCTTTGTTTTTGCGATATCCTCCAGCTGAGCTTTTGTAATTGTGGCAACTTTGTTCTTATTCGGAACGCCTGAACCAGATTTAAGGTTGCAGGCCTTTTTAATCAGAACTGCTGCCGGCGGTGTCTTTGTCACAAAACTGAAACTTCTGTCACTGTATACTGTGATAACCACAGGAATAATCAGATCTCCCTGATCTGCTGTTCTTGCGTTGAATTGCTTTGTGAATTCAACGATATTTACACCGTGCTGTCCAAGTGCAGGACCTACCGGTGGTGCCGGTGTTGCCTTGCCAGCCGGAATCTGTAATTTGATATAACCTTGTACTTTTTTTGCCATTTTTAATTACCTCCTTGTGGTACTTGCGGGACTAAAGAATCCCTCCCACGGTTTTTAATCCATCTTTCTTACTTCTGCGAAACTAAGTTCAACCGGTGTCTCACGGCCAAACAGCTCTACATTGATAGACAAACTCTGTTTCTGCTCGTTCATTGACTGGATGACACCTACAGTACCTTCCCATGCACCATTTAATACAGTCACGGTATCGCCCACTGCAAAATCAATTACGACGTTCTCCTTCTTGATTCCCAGTCCTTCCATCTCTTCGTCCTCGAGCGGAACCGGCTTGGAACCAGGACCGACGAATCCTGTCACCCCTCTGGTATTACGAACTACATACCATGTATCATCATTCATAATCATATGAATCATGACATATCCCGGGAACATCTTTTTCTGACTTGCTTTCTGAACACCATTTTTCAGTTCAATGACTTCCTGCATAGGAACCCTGACTTCCAGAATCTGATCTTCCAGATGACGGTTTTCAATCGCCTTATCAATATTAGCTTTTACTTTGTTCTCATACCCGGAATAGGTATGAACTACATACCATCTTGCCTCTGACATAAAATCACCTTTCTGCTACAGTTGATTATCTCACCAATAGGTCAATTCCATACCTCAGTACTGCATCAATTATAGAAATCAATGCCCCCAATAATACGGAAACCGAAACGACTGCCGTGGTCTGCTTTGCCAGTGTCTTCTTGTCCGGCCATACGACTTTCCTAAACTCTGCCTTAAGCCCTTTGAACCAGCTCTTCTTTTGAGTCTTCGCTGTTTTCTCACCCATGACATCCACTTCCTTCCAATGGCTACTTCGTTTCCTTGTGCAGTGTGTGTGATTTACAGAATCTGCAATACTTCTTAGTCTCCATGCGGTCCGGATGAGCTTTCTTATCCTTAGTCATGTTGTAATTACGATGTTTGCATTCTGTACATTCCAATGTGATTCTTGTGCGCACAACTTCCACCTCGCTTTTTTCTTATTCATTACATGTTACATGATGGTTGCGAAGCCATCAAAATTTAGGCATAAAAAAAAGACCTACTTCCATTCGCCAGAGAATTGTACCATAACTTAATGGCATTAGTCAAGGAAATGGCAGGTAAAAAAACATTTATCAATTATTTATTACTCGTCAGTTATCAATTTTCTTCAAAAAGTCGATATAGTAATTATGATTAAGAGGAGGTAAGATAACGTGGAAGTTTCATTATTTATCGGAATGATTTTAGGCCTTGGTGCTTTGATTACAGGATTTCTTATGGAAGGCGGAAAATTGGTCAGCCTGATGCTGCTGAGTCCTTTTATTAATAGTGGTGGGCGGTACAGTAGGTGCAACTATAGCATCTTACCCGTTTAAAGACATCCTGCGGGCATTCAAAACCGCAGGACAGACCTTTAAACAGCCTAATTCAAGCAGTACCAAACAGCTTATTGACAGAATACTGGGAATATCTAAAACTTTCAGGACAAACGGAATTGTTTCTCTGGATTCTATTGTAAAGGAGGCTGATTTGCAGAAAGAAGATCTTCTTCTTTTAAAGGAGGGACTGGTTCTGCTCCAGGACGGAAAGGATACAGAAGATATTCAGTATGTCATGGAATCCGAGCTTCACGCTTTTACCCGGCAGAAGGCAGTAGAAGCAGGCGTATTTGAATCAGCCGCAGGGTATTCTCCTACCATGGGAGTCATCGGAACAGTTATGAGCCTTGTTGTGGTACTTGCTGCAGGGTTTGGCGATTCTGCCGAGCTGGCGCGCAAAATAAGTACTGCCTTTATCGCTACATTATATGGAGTTTCTTTTGCAAACATTATCTATCTCCCAATTGCAAATAAGATAAAGCTGTATGCTAAGAAGAGCCAGATACAAAGAGAAATCATTATTGACGGTGTGTGCATGATGTCCAAAGGCACAAATGTTAGAAGCATGGAAAATGAACTTGCTATGTATTATCAGGCGTTTCCTGATGGTATCAGACATTATAAAGCAGGTATCGAAAACTAGGAGGAAAAGGACTTTGAAAAAAAGAAGAACAGACGACGAAGATAAATCAGAAAATAATGAGCGGTGGCTTCTTACATATTCAGATCTGATTACTCTTCTTCTGGCCTTATTTATCATTATGTATGGCATGAGCACAGAAAATGCATCTAAAGTTCAAGCTGTATCTACCGCACTTTCAGATGCCTTTAACAATACTGCGGAAGCTGCAGGGGGTGGTGCCGGTACAGGAAGTGGAAGCGGAACCGGGAAATCGCTTGAAAATGCGGATCCACTGGGAACAATTTACGAACAGCTGAACGGCTATATCAAGCAAAATGACCTGAAAGACAACGTTGATCTGGTAAAATCGGATCATGCCATTTCCATTCGTTTAAAAGATAAATTATTGTTTCTGGGTGACTCTACCGTATTAAAGCCGGGCAGCGAAGAGACGTTAAAGAAAGTTTGCCAGGTTGTATCCCAGGTGTACGGGAATGTAAATCATCTTACAATTACAGGAAACACGGCGGACCTGGGAAACCACGACCCGGAAAATGAGGCGGATTCCTGGCAGCTTTCGGTGAACAGGGCAGTAACAATTCTTGATTTTCTGACATCCAACGGCCTCGCCCCCGAAAAAATGTCTGTCGAAGGAAATTCGCACTACAACCCTATAGCCGGCAATGATACCGAAGACGGGCGGGCAGCTAACCGAAGAGTGGAGATTACCATAACAGATGGGGCAAATTAGAAATAGTTTAGCTAGATATTATTTTCAGTTACAAGGGTATTGAAATCTGTCTGGGAAAGCGTCTTAATTTATGAGACCATTATACTATTGTATTATTTAATAATTTTACTATCTTGTAAATATGATTTTACTTTAACTTAAATTCATATACCGGACTTAATTTTACCTTCTCCAAGTTTCCTATATATGCCGTTACTTCCTCCATTCTTGCTGCCATGGCTGACTCTACATTGACATTTACGCCTTCTTTCAGAGGGGTAATTACGATTGTCAGAGGGTTATCCTTCAACCTGTCAGCAAATGTTCTTAACCCAATTTCCCATATATCCCCATTACAGAAATTGTCATGGATCATATCACTATCTATAAAGGCATGACCAATATCTCCCTGATACTGAATCTGCATAAGTACATCTTTCAGACCATACATAAAATTTTGTGGTACAGTCACTATATATCTGCCTGCTGCTGTTTGTGTTACTTGAACCTCCAGTTCTTTTGGGGTGATATCTACTGTCCAGATGTCAAAAATGTCCTCTTTATAATCACCTTTCTTTACCCCTTCAACCGGATGATAATTTCCTCTGGGATATGTATAGAACACATTTTTATCTGTATCTGTTTCAAGACGTACTCCCTGTTCATCTTCCAGTACAGCTCCTTTTGCAAACACAAGTGTCCCGTCCTTTAGCGCATACAGCTGATCAGCCATTTCTCTGTTCAAACAAAGAATATCCGTACTTCTCTTTTCTTTTTTAACCTGAAATAATTCTGCCGCCTTATGTTCATCACAAATCCAGGTACAGTCCCTATGATTGGTTATTACCCCTGATTCAAACTTAAATACAGTTTTCATTCCCTCTGGTTTTAAAAATACATAAGTTACTTTCCCATTTTGCTCAACTTTAGTCACCGGCTGTGCCGTTGCCTGAATCAAATCAATACCGTTAATATCCATATGAAAAGGAAGTACACAATTCTCATCTGCGTCAAGACTGAGCTGGCGGAAGTCAATATTTCCTGTAGCAGTCTGAATCGTCACATTTATATCTTTTTTGGGCATTGTCTTCTCATGATCCTGAAAGTTGTTGATAAATAAAAATCCACTTTTTCCATTTGTTCTCAGTGCATACCTGAGGGTTTCCAGGTCCTCTGGGTCTATTTGTGAAGCACCATCAGGCAGGACAGTTCCCATACTGCATAGCTCCTCACTAAAGGTTTCACAGAAAAGATGTATTGCTTTTAATCTGTTGTAGGACTCTCTCACCTGCCCGAACTCGCCCAGCGGTGCCTGATAATCATAAGACATTTTAGGGACCTGAGACTCATTCAAAAAAGTACCGTGTTTTCCTTTTGGATTTGTTCCCCCCTGAAACACATAGTACCCAAGAAAGTTACAGCCTGAAGCAATTTTTATATTTGACATTGCATCTACACTTTTAAACGGAAGAGAAAATCTGTAATTATATGTACAGGTCATTCCTCCTCCCATTTCGCAGCATGCATAAGGCCGGCTCTCCGGTTCATAAGAAGGCACAAAATTACTGGTAGCCATCACATGATTATGATGAAAATCCTGATATATATATTCTTCTGTAGTAGGATGCTCTCCCCTTTCCGAATAAAAAAGCCAGGGTCGGTATGCATATCCTCCCCACAGAGGCATCATAGAAGAAGGTGTAATTGCACCTCCCCAGGCCGTACATGTATAAAAGGGTGTAATAATTCCGCACTTTTTTGCTTCATGCTGAAGAGTCAGCATATACTGTTCTCCTTCATCTCCCCGGAATACCCACTCATTGGATATACCCGTAGTTATTTCCCATGGTGCAGAAGAATGCATATACTCATTGTCTATCTGTGCAGCAATAATACAGCCGCCATCTTTATACAGCATACCTTCAATCTGCTCGTATATTTTTGCATAGAACCTTTTTGTATAGAACAAGAATGGTTCACTTAATTTTCTCACCTCAAAGGGTTTTCCATACATCCAATCAGGTAATCCCCCATTACGTACCTCTCCATGGTCAAAGGGACCTATTCTGATAATTACATATATGCCATGTTTTCCACATAACTCAATGAACTTTCTTAGATTTCTGCATCCGCCAAAATCAAAGACCCCTTCTTCTTCTTCATGATGAATCCAGAATATATAAGTAGCTATTATATTGATTTTACACATCTTCATTTTAATGATTTCATCTTCCCATCTACTCTCATGGCATCTGGAAAAGTGAAATTCTCCGCTGATTCCGTAAAACGGTTTCTGATTTATTGTCATGTAATAATTTGTAAAACCAATCTGATCTCCCTTAGGATTATTACCTTGAAATTCATCTCTCAGAGGATAAATATCCTTCTTTTTATAATCATTTATTGAAATTTTATTGTTCATCCCAATATACCTCCTGCTGTTCATATTTGAGGGTCATATTTACATTTTTAGCTTACACTATCCTTTTATAGCTCCTGCCGCCAATCCCCTAATAAAGTATTTAGAGCCTATAGCAAAAATAACTAAGATTGGAAGCACTGAAATAGTCAATGCAGCTCCCCTGGCTCCCCAATCCTGTGTGTAGGCTGTAGTTAAAGACTGTATACCCAGGGGAATGGTAAATTTATCACTTTGTGTCAGTACCGTACTGGGCATAAGGAAATTATTCCAGGACCATAAAAAGATAAGCATGAATAAAGTTCCTACAACAGGTTTAATCATCGGCACAGAGATAAAAAGGAAAGTACGAAATTCACCTGAGCCATCAATTCTTGCACTTTCTACTAATTCCATAGGAAGAGAACTCTTCATATACTGCAAAATAAAGAAAACTCCATATGCACTTGCTCCCCACGTCAAAATCAGCGGTAGATGCGTATTGATCAGATTTAACTGCCGCATTTCAATGGTATAACCTATCAGACTTATTTGACCCGGAATCATCATACTGGCAACGATAAATGTTTTCAGGAATTTTCTGCTCTTAAATTTATACACGGTCAAACCATATGCAGCCATTGCGCTAATCAATATACACAATACTCCTGAAAGCACAGATGTATAAAACGTATTCCAGTAATAGTTCAGAAACCCTCCTGATATAATTGTCTTCAGATTTTCCAGCAGTTGGTTTCCAAAAAGGAAAATGTCTACATTGTATATTTCTGTAGTTGAATGAGTTGCCATAGATATAATAAAGTAAAACGGCACAATGGATATAAAGCTGATAAGCAGCAACGGGATGTACTGCCAAACACTCTTAAACTTTTTCATAATCAAGCCTCCTCCTTTTTATTGACGAGCTTTGAAACAATCATACTTACAATAAGAACAACTGTAAAAATTCCATAGGATACTGCTGCCCCATATCCAAGTTTTGTAGAACTTCGAAATGTCTGGTCAAAGAAATACATCATACTTGTCAGACATGCCCTTCCTGGTCCCCCTACGCTGCTGTTGATGCTGCTGAACAACAGATACGGCTCATCAAACAACTGAAATCCGCTGATGATGCTGGTCAAAACCAAAAATATAGTAATTGGTTTTAAATATGGTACGGTAATATTCCAGAATACTTGAATCTTTGTTGCCCCATCTACCACTGCCGCCTCAGATATGTCTTCAGGAATAGAGGACATTCCAGCTAGATAAATCAGCAGATAATATCCCATATTTTTCCATACTATCAACAATATAACTACCAGCCGTGCAGTATTCTCTCCCCCCAGCCAGTTGATTCCTGTTTCTAACAGCCCCATTTGAATGAGAACATGGTTCACAATACCTGTAGACCAGTCAAATAGAAAGGAGAATATTACTCCGATTGCTACAGGTGTTGTAATATAAGGTAGTACATTAATGGTTTGAAACAGTCTGCTTGTTTTTTTTAATTTGTATAACATATTGGCCAGTATAAGTCCGCCCAGAATCAGAATAGGAATATAGATAATCATAAATAAAAACGTATTTCCCAGTGACTTTATGAATAAATTGTCCGATGTAAATAATCGTACATAGTTAACGAACCCTACAAAAGATCTATTGGCTTCCCCTGCAATACTGTCCCAGTCTGTTAAACTGATTACAAAGGAATAAATAGTGGGGAATATAAAAAACATTAGATAAAATATAAAATACGGTGCCAGAAAAATAACTGGCCATTTGCTTAATATTTTTACATCTGCTTTTTTCATGTTGTCAGCCCTTTCTATAAGTTGATCTATATCAAAAGGGCGTCGCATAAAACAACGCCCTTCTCCAATTTGTAACGTTTATTTTATTTTATAATCTGGAAGCTTCATTTTCAGTTCTTCCTTCAATTGCTTCATTGCATCTTCTGCTGTCATACTACTGTCATTGTTTATTGCTGTGGTTATCAGATTCAGTGTCTCATGAATCACATTATCATCCGGATTCATTTGTCTTGTTTTAATATCAGGCATAATTTTTTCAAAGTAATACTTTCCAAGATCCTGATCCCCGAACCATGCACTTTTTGAACTTTGCAGATCCGGATTTTCTTCATAAGGCTTCTTTGCAGATGTTAAAAGATTTATTTTGTTAAGTGCTTCGGCCCCTTCAGTAGATAAAGTCGCAAATTTAATAAATTCCCATGCCAGCCTTTTATCTTTACAAGTTTTGGTAATTCCCATGGAAGTACCGCCCCAGCTAATATTACCTTCCGGCGCGCTCATCAGCCCCCAGTGATCAGCATTTTCTCCGCTTGGATCATTAGGCTCGATGTTAAATGGTACTGACCATGTTGCGCATCCGTTAAATATATGTTTTCCTTCTCCAAAAGACGCATACCAAGCCGTACTCCACGCTTCCAGTTTATCTGTAATATGATTGTCACGGAACTTACAAGCCAATTCTATAGATTTTTGCAGTGAATCTGTTACGTTAATAGTGTCACCTTCAATCCACGACTTTGCGCCCTGCTCACGGATAAACTGCTGCGCATCTGCTATACCCGGCCACATATAAACGGTTCCGCCACTTTTTTCATATACATCTTTACCCACCTGGACAAATGTCTCCCAGTCAGGCAGCAATTTTTCCAGTTCCTGTGGATCGTCTGTACCTAAATACTCCAGTGCCAAATCTTTTCTATATGCCATACCTGCAGGTGTCAAACACTGTTCAATACCGCATACTGCACCTTTGGAATTGACCATTCTTTCATGTACTACATCATATACTTCATCAATGTTAAAATTATACGGAGCCGCAGATAAATCTTCCCACATATCAAGTTCAAAGACTTTTGCTCTTGAGTCAATGATAGCCCAGGCAACATCCGGCAGATCTGTACCGGTTGCTAATGCAGTCTGATACTTCTGTAGAGAATCACCATTTGCCATAGGTGTATATTCGAACTTTACATTAGGATACTTTTCATTAAATGCTTTCGTCACAGCATTAAAATACGGATCGTCCCACCCCCACATTGAAATAGTTCCCTCATAGTCTTCTGGCAGAGGCTGGCTGTAATCTTCCGTAGTCTCTTCGTTTTCTTTTTCTTCAGATTCTTCATTCTTACTGGAGCTCTGGCACCCCACTAGGCTGACGGAAATCATAGCAAGCGAAAGTGTTAATGCAACTATTGTGTTTAACCGCTTTTTCATATCTTGTTTCTCCCTTCCTTTGATATAAGTATAGGTTATCATTGGTATCCTGCAGGGTCGATGGGACAATCCGTAGATTTTGTTTTCATTTTATATTTTCGATAAAATTTTACCGGTAAATGGATTTCTATCAATGTACCTGAGGGTTCTCTTCTTCTGATCCGCATACCATAAGGCTCACCATATAAATACTGAATACGCTCTCTTATATTGCGAATGCCAAGGTGCCTTCTCTGGCTGTTTTCCTGTATCATATCGTTTCCACGCTCAAAACATTTTACCTGCATTTCTGTAACTCCAATCCCGTCATCCAGAACAGATATACAGATAAAATCTCCGTTTTTCTCTATACAGACTTCAATTATCCCTTTACACTCAGAAGGTATGATCCCATGCAAAAGTGCATTTTCTACGAGTGGCTGTATGACCGTTTTTGGCACCAGACAGTCTTTAAGTTCTTCCTGACAATGAATATTTACAGAAAACTTGTCTGGGTAACGATACTTTTGTATATTCAGATAACATGTTGTCAGTTCCAACTCTTTTTCAATTGTAGTTTCAAAATTTTCTTCCCCTAAATTTATGGTTTCCTGCAGTGTATAGATCAAGGATCTAATAATTTCTACAATGTCATTCTCCTTCTTTGCCGCACCTAGATACATGACAGTATTCAGCACATTATATAAATAATGGGGATTGATCTGTGAAAGCATAATATCAAATTCCATACTCTTTTTTTGCTTTTCATATTCTTTTTTGCAGGAAATACCTCTGCGTATTTCCTCCAGCATACCACTGCAACATTCATATAATGTCTGTATCTCGTCATTAGTGCGAATCATATCTCCCATATCGGTCATACATAACGTCTGATAGTCCATGTTTTCCATTTGTTTTGACAGCCTTGTGATGGGCCGGATAATGTTTGTCATAAGCCGGGATGTAATTACTAAAATAAGTGTTGTTGAAATTGCATAGGAGAGTATAAAAAAGGCCAGCACAAATCTGCTTCTCTCCCATAGATTCTGCTTTGTCACTATCGTACTTATCTCCCATCCCGTTTCGGGAATATCTTCACAGATTAGATAACCATGTTTCGTTTTGTATGTACCTGCATCCAGTCCTTTTATAACTTCTTTAAATATATCCTTTTCTTGATCAGTTTCCTGTTTTTTATATATGATTTTATTATTATTTCCCGACAAACAGATATTTTCCGAATCCTGAGCATAGCTTTCAATCTGATCTACAAAATACTTTAAATAAATTTCAAGATAAAGAGTTCCCTGTTTTCTTCCAAAAGAATTTACATCCATCATATCCGCACGAAAACATATCACATACCCAGGCTTTATTGAATCTTGCCCCAAATATGGATCAGAATATACCCATCTGGGGTGACTGTGATACGCCTGCATTTCTGCAGCTGAATACTTTTTTTCTAAATGACGGGAGGACTGAGGTGCTACCCCTCCATAAAAAGTGCCGTCTTCAATCCGAATATAGGAACTCCATATATATGTCCGCAGACTGTTATAAAAAACCAGACGCTTTGCCATGTCATCTTCAAAAACTACTCCATCATACGTAGATTCATAATCCATTGAATGCAGTGAACTCTGAATATCATCATCAACAATGATACTTTTGGAAAAATTTTGAATATCCTCTGTCAAAAATTCAATTTGATTAGAAATCTGTCGCAGATTTGCCCGTTCATCAGAAATAACTTGTGTCTGGACTACCTTTGAAAAATACAGATAACTAACAGCGGTACTGATAATCATAGATACAAGCAATACAAATGCTATGCTGATTAGCAGCCTTTTTTTCAGCCTTTTTCTTTTCACCTTTTTTCGTTCCATCTTTTATACTCCTGAGGTTTCATTCCAACATTTCTCATGAAGACCTGGCTAAAATACTGGCTTGTTTTATATCCCACAGCCTCTGTTACTTCTGAGATATTATACTTTCCGCTTTCCAGCAGTCTTTTTGCCTCATCAATTCTGCAATTGGTCAGATATTTGAGAAAAGTAACACCCACTTCTTTTTTGAACACCTGCCCAAGATAAACACCATTCATCTGAAATACGCCACCCATCATTTCCAGATTCATTTCCTTTTTGTAATTTTTTCGGATAAAGCGCATCATCTCCAATACAATATTAGAATACTTTTTAGATGTATTCTCATGAATCTTTGTGTGCACGTCTATATAGCAATCAATATAATAACTTTGTATCTCCTGTACTTTAAAAATGTTGTCCCTATAAATTTTCCGATGAATACCTTCCCTTTTTTCAATGCCAGTTATAGTCCTTTCCAGTAATTGAATCAATTCCTTACAAGATTCTAACTTGTCCTCAGGACCGCTGACCATTTCAAACAGATAGCGTATCATATGTTCACACTCTTGGTTTTCTTTATATACAGTCCTTTCTAGTTCAGAAATCTCTTCTGTAAACACTACCATTTCTTCTGTTGTAATCTCGTTTAGTCTGTACAATGAATAAACCTTATCCCGTTTCCAAAACATGCTTTTTCTAATTTGCCTGGACATTTTTCGAAATACAGTACTGATTTCATCCAGCTTGATCTCGTGGCTGTAAAGAATATTTATCCCACTGCCTGCATTTTTTTTCAATGTATCGCAAATCCGCTTACTTTTTTCTTCGATCAATGTATTTACTTTATACTTGCTTACCTCATTTTCAATTCTGTACAAAACTATCCAGTTATTTGAAGTTATCTTAACATCTGCAACATAAAAAATAGTTTGATCTAAAGTATCCTCAATAACCCTATGCACCGGCTCCATTTCATCCACATTTAACGGCAACTCCCTAAATGCACCTTTCTCAAAGGAATAATTACGGTGAAGCATAATCAGAAAGACTCGATTACTGAGATTGGATCGATCCAGCGTATCTATATCCGCATTATAAATTAGTTGATTCATGAAGTATTTCTGATAAATTTTCTCCTTTTTGTCATTTTTAATCAGGAGTCCCTTCACTTTTTTTAATTCCTGCACAAGCACAGTTTCATCCAGTTCATGCTTTACTAGATAGCTGTCCACGCCATATTGTATGCCCTGTTTCGCGTAATCGAAATCCTTATAAGCAGATAAGAGTATGACAATAATATTAGGGTTGGTTTTCTTTAACCGCATCGCCAATTCCAGACCATCCATTCCAATCATTTTTATGTCAGATATAACAACCTGAGGGCGGTGCACTTCATATAATTCCAGCGCTTTTTTGCCGCTGGATGCACAACCCACAATACAAAAACCATGCTCTTCCCAGTTATACATATGCTGGATATACTCCATCGCCAGTACCTCGTCATCCACTAACAATATTTTTATCATGACATTCCCTCCTTAACATTCTATATCTATAAAATAACACATTAAGCATTAAGCTTTCCCTGAAAATTCTATAGTTTTTGTTCACATTCCATAGATATCCCTATAAAGGAAAAAGCCTGTTCAGCATACCTATACTCAGGCCTTTGAACAAGCTTTTACCATATATATAATTGTATTACTACGTCCGTCAAAGCAGAGCTTCTATTATCTGTACATTTAAATCCCAGTCTGCATATGCTGACACCTGAATAAAAAACACAATAGATTTCTTCTGCTCCATATTCACAGCCATATACGGACCACACCATCCATCCCAGCCAAAGGAATTTTCACTTCCGGGAACCAATGCTTCCTCTTTATCCAGATAAACACGCATCAAATTGCCATATCCATAGCCCTTCATATGCTGAAAGTAAATGCTCTCTGTCTGCTTCGCCGTCAGCTGATTCCGGGTAAATTGTTTAACAGTGTCCGGAGATAAAATCCTTGTATGATCAAACACGCCTCCATTGGCGAGCATTTGTGCAAACCCCATATAATCCTGATAAGTGGATACCAGACCTGCACCTGCTGATTCAAATGCAGGTTTTGATAAAAAGCCGCCCAGGCCAAGATGATATTCACTATCACATATCAGTGCACTGTTATCACCTGAATCACTCGGTATTCTTTTGTATAAAGGGGCAAAACGATTCTGTTTTTCTTTGGGTACATAAAATCCGGTATCACTCATCCCAAGGGGCATAAAAATTTCCTTCTGATAGAAATCTCCCAGACTACTGCCGGATACCACTTCAATAACAGCTCCAAGAACATCCGCACAAAGCCCGTATCTCCACTGCTCACCCGGATCAAAAGAAAGAGGGACTTCTGCTAGATTTTTTACCACTTCGCGTGTTCTCATCATTTCCCCGGCTTCTATTGCCCTATGTATCTGCGCAAATATTTTCTCGGTTTCCTGCCCTATAGTATCTTCATCGTTATACGCAAGTCCGGCAGTCATATTCAGTAAATGATGAATCTGAACAGACTCCTTCGCAGGAACAATATGTCCAGCCTTCAGACAATTCATTTTTTTATACTCAGGAAGATATTTACCGACGGGATCCTCCAAATCAAGATCACCACGTTCGATCAGTATCCATGCCGCCACCGCACATACCGGTTTGCTCATGGAAAACAGACGAAAAATTGTGTTTCTTCTCAGTTCCATTCCCGTACTGATATTTGCTTTTCCATAGGAAAAATAATCTGTCTCCTTTCCATCCACGCATGCACCTCCAAGTACCCCCGGTATATGGCCTTTTCTGATTTCCTCTGTAATTCGTTTATCTAAGTCCTGTTTTACCCTTTCTTCCACCTTAGTTTCCTCTTCCATCGATTCCATTGTTTTGAATGACATTACGATACCACTCAAAACTCTTTTTCTTTGTCCGCTTTAATGTTTTCCGATTAACATATACCAGTCCAAATTGGTTAGCATATCCTGTATTCCATTCAAAATTGTCCATCAGGGACCATACAAAATACCCCCTTAAAGGCACACTATCCTGCACCGCTCTCCAGCATTGATTCAGGTGGCGGTATATGTAATCAATCCTATACTCATCGAAAATTTCCCCATTTACATCTGGAATATCCTGAAAACTGGCACCGTTTTCCGAGATATAGATTTTAGCCGGTGAATAATCCTGATTGATTCTCATTAATAACGCATAAATCCCCACAGGAGTAATAGGCATATTGTAGTACGTTACCGGATATCCACCAGATAATCCAGTCTTTAATTCAATAGGCCAGATGGATGAATCGTTTACTGTATAGTCAATATTATAATAATTAATACCAAGGAAATCTACAGGTTCACCAATTTTCACCATATCTCCCTTTTGAATATCCGGCATTATAACGCCTTTCTTTGTATACCACGCTAACATGTCCTTGGGATATTTCCCATTAAACACCGGCTCTAAAAACCAGCGGTTCATATACCCATCACAGCGGATTGCTGCTTCTGCATCTTCAGCTTTTTCCGTTAGAGGTGCTTTAGGGCTTAAATTCAGGGTAATTCCGATTTCTCCCTCCAGTTTCATTTCGCGGAACAAACGAACCACCATGCCGTGTCCCAAAAGGAGAGTGTGAGCTACACTAAGTGCTGTTGAAAAATCACGTATTCCAGGAGCCATGTCCCCGGTATAATTTCCTACAAAAGACACCACCCAGGGTTCATTTAAGGTAGTCCAATGTATTACCTTTCCTTTAAATCGCTGAAACATAACTTCTGCAAAATCCCGGAAATATTCTGCTGTCTTTCTGTTCGCCCATCCGCCTTCATCCTGAAGTTTCTGGGGCAGATCCCAGTGATACAGGGTAACATAAGGTTCCACCCCTTGTTTCAGAAGTTCATCAATCAGTATTTCATAATACCGCATTCCGGCCTCATTTATCTCACCATAACCATCAGGCATTACGCGGGACCATGATATGGAAAACCGATACCCACCAGCCCCAAGATCTGAAGATAACTGTGCATCCTCTTTAGGACGGTGATAACTGTCACATGCCTCATCGCCAGTATCCCCATTTTTAATATTTCCTGGAATATGAGTGAACCGGTCCCAAATGCTTTCGCCTTTTTTGTCTTCCCTGCATCCGCCTTCAATCTGATAGGCAGCAGTGGAAGTTCCCCATACAAATCCTTCTGAAAATTTCTTCATGATACAACTCTCCTTTACAAATCTACTGATACCTGTCCATATGCTTCTATGCTAAATGATGCCGGACCATTATCCGTTTCTACAACCGTATGCTGTTCACTGTCACTGTTATTTATAACGACAAGTTTCTTGGCTGCAGGATAATAAGCGCATTCAGTATTCGCATTATCGGTGATGTATTTCCTGTCTTCATTTTTTGTACCAAACAAAATCAAATTTAACAGCAGTCTGGTATTTTCCAATGAGTATGAAAATCCACTTAAATAAATTCCGCGTCCTGTCCCGAAATCATTCACTGCCAGTTTTGGAGAACCCTCTTCTTCCAAAATTACTTTTGCCCTCCCGTCTGTCAGCGAAACATCTGCATGTTTAGGGATTGTACAGCCTTTGGGCAGTAAATTCTGTATTTCTGTTTTTGTAAACTCCCATTTACCATGGCATACTCTTGAAGGAATGTTTTCATCCACTCCAAGAACCTCTGCCATCCGGAAATATTTATCAAACCCTTCCACTGCTGAAGGTTCCTCAATACCAATAAAAGCACCGCCTTCAAAAACCCACTGATTTAATCTGGTAATAACTTCCGCATTTTTCCACGAGTCTCCGCCGCTCCATGCCGTTCCCGCCTTACCAGCATTAATTATAACATCATATTGATTCAGGCAGCCTTCCTTAATATCTTCAAAATTAATAAAGTCTACATCCAGAGGAAGACCTGCTAATGCTTCGATAACATGAATCAGATCATGCATATATGTTTCATGAAAATGTCCTGACAGAGTCCATGATCGTAATTTTCCCCATTCATGAAGTACAGCAACCCTGGGCTTTAAGATATATGGCTTTCCACATTTGTGATACTCCTGCATTCTGCGGAATTCATCTGAAATTTGCTCAATATAGTCCTGAAAATCCGGATAATCTTCTGTTAAATGAAGGTACCCTCCCAAACCGATTCTCTGAATTGGAGCACGAAGCAGAGCTCGTCTTACACTGTTCCAATATTTTTTTGCATCTGTGGTAGGGTCTCCGCCTTCCATAAACGTAGGCATTCCACCCAGTCCGACAGGGAACAGGTACGGATGAAGCCTTAATTCATGGATAGGCACATCTGCACCGGCACACAAACGTGCTTCATACCCAGAAAATACACATTTAATTAACCCATCAAATCCAAACTGGCTGAATGTTTCTTTATATGGTTCAAGACCTACCCAGCTGTCGTCATAAAATACATAAGCCTTTTTATTGTAGTGATGTGTAATATCAATCAGCTTCTTTGCAAATCCGATAACGAACTTATTGATAAAATTCATCCAATCTCTTTTTTGAGATGTGGGAGGCATATGAGATACATGAAGTTTACCTTGATTAATAAAATCTTCAGCGGTAAGCGCATACCCATATTCCTCCTCAAATTCTTTCAATGCCAGAGGGCTGACTGTGAAATCATAAGCCCCCCAATCCGAGTAAAGGTTACGGTTACGGTCATTACTTCCCCATAACCACACAAAATTATAGAAAAGAGAAGTAAAACGAACTACTGTTGTATGGGGATGCTCTTTGCACCACTTTTCCATCCAGTTCAGCATGAACTGCTGTACCTCAGGATATCTTGGCTCAATCTGCAGCAAATGCTCTTTATCCCAGTTATTGGTCACATGATTGTACATGGAAATTTCTTCCCATATGCGATACCCCAGAAAACTAACAGTATATGTATGGAATGGTACTGTGCTGATGATTGTTACTGTTTTGGTTTCTTCATCATATTCCCACGCGTCTGTAGATAATAAAGTATCTGTAGTACGATCAAATACCTGCCAGTAGGCCATTGCTTCATTAGAACTATTCACTTCGAACTGTTCCTCAAAATAATCTTTCATCACTGCGATATTTAGCTTGTCAGCTTCTGCCATGACCGGTCTGGTCATAAGAAACGTCTGCTGCAGCTTATCCATATTTTTTTTTGCCCATTCATTATGATCTCTAATAATACATATGGTACTATAAATACCATACCCGGCATCTAGAATTTCAGGCGATAGCTCTGTTCCATCACTGTCACGAATGACATCTGCCCCCCACTTTTCTGCCATTTTTAATGTCAACTGTTCGTATCCTGCTTCACCCGGCAGAGTAAAGCCACCTTTTAATTCACTCATCGTTTTCCTCCGCTTGTATTAAACTAATTTATCTTCACATTTATTTTCTTGCACAGATCCGTTCGATTCTTGCCAACTCTTCTTCTGTAAAATTGGTATAATCTGCAACAGAAATATTTTCAAGAATCTGCTCCGGCTTTGACGCACCGATTAAAACAGAACACACCTCATCATCTTTGAGTACCCAGGAAAGTGCCATTTGCGCCAGTGTCTGCCCTCTTTGTACTGCGATTTCATTAAGCTCTGCTATCTGTCCAAGCCTCTCTTTTGTCAGATCACTTGCATGCAGAAATCTATGGTCTGTGGCCACACGGCTGTCAGAGGGTATACCATGCAGATATTTGTCTGTAAGCAATCCCTGTGCCAAAGGACTGAAGGCAATAATACCAACACCTGCCTCTTTACAGTAATCTTTAACACCGTCCTCCTCTATTGTTCTGTCGAACATAGAATATCTTCTCTGATTAACCACAAAAGGGCACCTCATTTCCTTAAGTAGTTTTACTGCTTCTTCGGTGTATTCCTTATCGTAGTTAGAAACACCCGCATAAAGCGCCTTACCACTTTTTACGATATCCGCAAGGGCCTGCATACTTTCTTCCAATGGTGTTTCTATATCCATTCTGTGATGGTAAAAAATATCCACATACTCCAGATTCATTCTATTCAAACTCTGGTCAATACTGGCCATTAAATACTTTCGGCTCCCTCCGTCACCATAAGGTCCGTCCCACATGTCATATCCTGCTTTTGTTGTAATCACCAGTTCATCTCTGTAAGGACGAAAATCTTCCAGAAATATTTTTCCCATATTTGATTCTGCACTACCATATACCGGTCCATAATTATTTGCAAGATCAAATTGTGTGATTCCTGCATCAAATGCGGTTCTGCACATTGCCTTCATGTTGTCATAATTATCCTTGGTACCAAAGTTATGCCAGAATCCAAGAGATACAGCCGGAAATCTCAAGCCGCTCTTTCCCACTCTGTTGTAGACCATTTTTTCGTATCTGTCCTTTGATGCTGCGTAAACATTTGGAATATCTGCCATTTTTTATTTCTCCTTCATTGGTAGTGTGATGATAACACGTGTCCCCTCACCTACGTTGCTTTGTACCATAAAACCATATTCTTCGCCGCATATTTCCTTAATTCTTCGATAAACATTGGCTATTCCAATCTTTCTCATTCCACCCCGGTTTTCCTGATGGCCATTCAGCAGTTCAGCCGCTGCTTCTTTTGACATGCCTACTCCGCTGTCTTCCACCACAATCTGTAGATTTTTCTCCTGCTGTGTAACAATAATGCTAAGAAGTCCACGTCCATCCATTGACGCTATACCATGAAAAATTGCATTTTCCACAATGGGCTGCAGGATGACCTTAGGAACCATACAATGCAGCAACCTGTCCGGACATTCTATTTTTTCATCAAACTTGTCCATATACCGGTATTTCTGAAGCACAAGATAATTCTCTACATTTTTCAGTTCTTCCTCCAAGGATATATACACTGCATTTTCCACCCGCAAGGTCCCTTGAAGCAAAGAGATAAATGCATTTGTAAACTCAATAATTTCTGAGTCTCCCTTGATTTTAGCCATATAAACTATAGAATTGAGGGTATTGTAAATAAAATGTGGGTTAATCTGTAAGAGAAGCTGATCCACCTGACTTCTTCGGATTGCTTTTTCATGTTCAAGCGACATTTTTGTATAATGCTGCACGTCCTGCACCATTTTATTGAAAACATTAGCCAGAACCTCAATCTCATCCCCTGTTCTTACATCCACCGACACATCAAAATTTCCTTTTCCAAACTGTGCGGCCGCCTCACTTAAGCGATTAATGGGATGTACGACTTTTTTTATACTTGTAGAAAGTATCCCAACAATCAGCACCATTAAAATAACAAAAATAAAAATCAGAAATACCTCAACAACGATGATCTTTTTCTGCATTAAATGACTTGAAATTTCAGTCACCATAATCCACCCCTGATTCATTCCTTTAGATACCAGATAGATATTGCCATATTTATCTGTAATTTTTCCATCCATATTATCCTTTAGGGTCTCATAATCCAAACCAATTCTTCCATTTTGTATAACAGATGTTCCCTCATCATCGTAGACTGCATACCCTTCTAGAAGTGACATATCCCGTGTAGCCAAATTTTCTAAATATGAATAATCCAGACTGATAATCAGATTCCCCAATTTTTGCTCATAATTTTCAACTGAGTAATAGGTCAGTATATAACTGATTACCTTCCTTGTACGTCCGTTCTGGGTTGGCGCCGACATATGCACATTCGTATATCCTTTTGTTTTTCCGTCTGCTTTAAATTCAGCATACCATTCTTCCTTTTCCGGATAAAATTTATCTCTGGACTGCATACTGCTGTAAGTACGTTTCGTATTGGTGTAAATCATAATCTCCTGAATATAGTCCATAACATAGGTATAGGTACGCAAAGCATTTTTTGCTGAAGTCTGGGAAACATAATTGTTAGCCACTGCCTGCTCGGGTACATTTATATCATTCTGCACGACCGTGCTTACCGCAATCTGCTTTGCAATGTTCTCTACAGTAGATTGTGTCATAGATATAGATGCAATTGCCTGATCCATTTGTGCTCTCTGGCTTTTGATTTCCCTATCCTTATAACTCTTATGATAATAACCAATAATAATAAACAGCATGACCATAAATATAACAGTTATGGTAAGTAAAACGGGTATTGTAAGTTTTTTTTGCAGTTTCACTGTGATTCTCCTCTGAATCCTCTGCCTAATCCTGTTTATCCACCTTCTCATGATTTACTTTTCTCAAATACTCTCTTGGAGACATCCCTTCCTTTTTTTTAAATACATAACTAAAATACTGAGCAGAAGTAAATCCGATTTGTTTCCATATCTCATCAATACTTTTCATTCCTTCTTCCATACATTTTTTTGCACGGTCTAACCTAAAATCGGTAAGATAGTTTACCACATTGTCATCCATCTCCTTCTTGAAGCATCTCCTAAGATGACCTTCAGAAATTCCTGCAGCCTTAGCAATATCTGCCACCGATATATCCTTCATAAAATTCTGATAAATATACTCCTGGGCAAGAATGACATGACGGGAATACTGTTTCTCTCTTCGTTTATGCATTTCAGCTAAAAGATTATCCTGGTTCCTCGATAAATCAGCTCTCAGCATTTTTATATCTGTATAGTAATCCGACATTTTAAATAGGTCTGGATTAAGTTTGTTTTTTCTAACCTGAGCGGACAAAAAATGGCATAACTCGTGCATACCATCGGAAAATTCCCAAACATCTCTATTTCTGCTCATTTCATTCATAAGTCTGTCAAGCAGCAACTTTGATTCTTTTTCATCTTCCTCTGCAATTCGTTCTTTCCAAATAGAAAACGTTTTATTTATTTCAACATTTTCATCAGACAATCCGCTATTAGACAACTTACCTTCAGTATATATTTTCTCCTGATCCGCATATAAATACTTCATTTTTTTACGAAGGCTGTAATAAGTATCCGGAAGCATATCAAATTTCATCACTGGAGATGATATAAGACAGATATAATCTTCCATATTTTTTAAATACTTATTCATAATATACTCTGCTGTTTCCCTGCATTTCCACTCTACATTCGGTATTTCTTTCTGGGTAAAAAAAATACCACAGTATTCATTACTAAAAAGTTCCACAAACGCACGTAATAAAAGCTCATCATCCTGGAATCCATTCTCCATGGCATAACAGTCTACATATGCTTCTCTTTTGTTCTCTGAATGCCGCAAAACGATTTGAGGACGCTGAGCAATATAGAACAAAACATATCGTTGAAACGGCTTGTCCTGATACGCCCATTCACGCATGCTTCCAAGAGTGTCCTCACGGAAAAAATCACGAATATTTGTCTCCAGTATTTTGTGATGTTCCCGCCTCTCTTTTTCCAGATCTGCTGCATTTTTCCGCATCACTTCTTCCAATTGCTCCTCGGATAATTCGTTTTTCAGAAAATAATGTGTTATCCCTAGACTTATTCCTCTCTGGGCATAAGCAAAGTCTCGATAAGCTGTCAGCATAAAAATTTTTTGTGAAGGATTCTGCCTCAATACTTCCTCTGACATCTGCAAGCCATCCATAACAGGCATACTAATATCTACAAAAACAAAATCCGGATGCAGCTTTGCTATCTCCGGAATTGCTTTAACACCATTTTGTGCAGTACCTATGACTTGAATATCCAGAGAAGTTCCCTGCAGAATTGTCTCCAGATACTGAATTGCCATAGGTTCATCATCTACTATATATACTGTCAATTTCACAATAAGATCCTGTCCTTTCTTTTATGCCTTGGCAGTACCTTTTCGCTTTGAGCAGCTGCTGTTCAAAAAGCTCCATTACCCTTTTACTGCACCAGCTGTCAGTCCTCTAATGAAATTCTTGGAACCAATAATAAAAAGTATTAAAAGAGGTATTGTTGCCAATGTAAGACCAGCAAGCTGAGCACCGTAATCTGTTCTATAGGCACTGGCCAAACTTTTGATAAAAATAGGAATGGTATAATTAGCAGGCTTATTAATAAACACTAAAGGTATCATATAATTGTTCCATGACCAGAGGAAAATAAGCAGGCACAAGGTAAGCAGCCCCGGCTTAATACATGGCAAAACTATGGAACGAAAAATCTTTATTTCTCCTGCACCGTCAATTCTCGCACTTTCCACCAATTCTATAGGAAGAGAACCCTGAATGAAGGAAATCATCCAGTAAGCTCCAAATCCATTTGCAAACCATGTGAAAATCATTGGCCATAGTGTGGTATTAAGACCAATATTTCTCATTTCAATCATGTATCCGATAATCCCGATCTGTGTTGGTACCATCATCGTCATCATGATGAAAACATTCAGTGCTTTTTTTAAACGGAAGTTATATACGTTCATACCGTATCCTACCATTGCACATATTATAACAGATACTGCCATAGAAACCAAAGAGATAAATAAACTGTTTCCATAAGCACCCACGAAATTGGATGCTAATATTGTCTTAACATTTTCCATCATATAATTAGATGGAAATATCGGTGTTCCCTGAAAAATTGATTCACTCTTATAGGTTGACATTGAAAACATAAACCAGAACGGAACCAAGGAGATGAACGATATTATAACAAGAACTATACCTGTTAAAATACCTTTTACTTTTTTAGACATTTATTTTTCCTCCTTTCCATTCATAAATTTCAAACCAAGCAATGAAACAATTACAATAATAACAAACAGAACAGAAGATAAGGCTGAAGCATATCCAAGTCTCGGATTTGCACCAAATGCCTGATTATAGAAGTTCCATACCATAGTCAGACAGCTCTGTCCGGGACCTCCGACCGTAGATGAAGATTGATTTGAGAACAAAAGGTTTGGCTCATCAAACAACTGGAATGCATAAATAGCACTTGTTATAACAAGGAAAATAGTTACAGGCTTTAACAGCGGAATCGTGATCCTCATAAAAGTCTGCACCCTGCTTGCTCCGTCAATTCTCGCTGCCTCATAGACATCTTCTGATATTGATGTAATACCAGCCAGATACATAGCCATATAATATCCCGTACATTTCCAAATAATCATGAAGGCAATTACAAACGGTGCCCATGTGGGACTTCCGGTAAAGTTAATTGCTTCTCCTCCAAGAGCAACAATAAGTTTGTTTAAAAATCCAATATGCTTTTCAAAAATAAATGTAAAAATCATCCCGATTGCAACAGGTGTTGTAATATAAGGTAAAAAGTTTACAGTCTGCAAGACATTTTTAAACTTTGTCAAATCACTGATCATTGCTGCGAACAGTAATCCTAAAAGTATTGCTATAGGAAATCCGATAACACCAATTTTTACTGTATTCCAGAGAGATGCCCAGAAAGTGGTATCTTTTGTAAAGATGTCAATATAGTTCTGTAATCCGATAAATGTTTTTTCACTATATCCATTCCAGTCAAGTACACTCATATAGAAAGAGTATAAAATAGGAAATAGATTGAACATGAGAAAACTAACACAAAACGGCGCCAGAAAAAGCGTTGGCCAAGTGCTTTTATATTTATTATGTATTCCTTTATTCATAAAATGCTCCTTTATAAAGAATGAAGGAACAGCAAGCCATTCCTTCATACAAATGATTAAATATTACAATTATTTAATCGTAACACTGTCATCTGTTACAAGCTGTTCAATCTGATCTTTACCAATACTGATTGCCTGATCCAGTGTCATTGACTTATCATCCATTAACTGCTGAGCCACATCATTACGTACATTAACAATTGAGTTGTCCCATGCAGATGATGGTACGCTTGCCATATTGGGAGCAATATCCTGATAGAATACTTTTCCGATATCTTCTCCTCCAAAGAATTCAACATCTTTATCGCTCATTTTAACCCATTCTGAATCTTCCATGAGTTCTTTGTATGGTGTAACATAACCGGTCTCATCTCTTGCAACTGTTGCTCCGTCTCCCTGAACAGCCCATTCAATGAAATCATATGCTGCCTTTTTCTGCTCATCAGTAGAATCTTTTGTGATACCAAGTGATGCTCCACCGTGGTTGTAATCAACAGGTGCATGCATCAGACCCCAGTTTCCTGATCCATCTGGGTCATTTCCTTCTATGTAATAGGAAAGGCTCCAGTTCGGGCAGGGATAAAAAATATGTGAATCATCTGCATATGTTGCATTTGCTTCAGGTGTACCATTCTGGTATGTATCTACTGCATTTGCATCACGCAATTTTACAAGCGTTGACATAACATCTGTCATTTTATCTGTATATTCCAAAGTAGCATCGTTCATATTCTGAACATCACTTGCAAAATACAACCATTCTGCAACTGCCTGTCCTGAATGGAATAAATGTACTTCTCCATTTGACTTGTCATAGACTTCCTGTCCCTTTTCAGCATATGCATCATAACTGTTGAATATCTTAAACAGTTCATCCGGATCATCAGTTCCAAAATACTCTTTTGCAAGATCTCTCTTGTAAGCAATACCAGCTGGATTGATGGATTCCTGTGCTCCGATTACTGCTCCGTCATCTGTTACCGCTTTCTCCGCAAGACTCTCAACGAACTTGCTGTTGTCAAAGCCATATTGAGTCAAATCTTCACAGATATCAAGGTCTTTCCAGTTCTCTACCAGGGTGTTGTCCATTGCAATAATGGTAGGAAGTTCCGATCCTGATGCCAATGCCTGCTGAGCCTTTGTCAGCATATCGCCCCATTCTACTGCCGTCGGCTCAAATTTTACGTTTGGGTGTTCTTTTTCATAAGCTTTAAATAATGGCTCATAATAGTTTGAATCCCATCCCCAGTAAGAAATTGTAACCTCTCCATCAGCACTTTTTTCAGAATCTTTGGAAGAACTGCTGTCGCTTTTTGCTCCGCATCCTGCTGCCAGGGTTGCAACCATTGCTGTTGCCAATAGTACACTAATGATTTTCTTTTTCATTTTATTCCCTCCTGTTTTTGTTATATTCATTCTAGCATTGCATATTCCGGATTGAGCAAATCAATTCCAATCATATTTTAAGAATTTCGAACATCTCTATCTGACTCTTATTTTCCGTTCAGCAGAACTTCACTATTTGTCCCATAAAAGATATCGTTATGTCCGCTTATCATACGAAGAAACTTTTCCAGATGTGTCCATCCATCTGCTATATCCAATTCAAAACTATGTCCCCAGACATACAATACTAAATCCTGCTCACCTTTACTTTCCAGAAATTGCTTTCCCATCTCAAAAAGTCGATTTTTGTTCATGGTATGGTAAACATTGGGCTTTAGCTCAAAGAGGTTTTTTTGCCTGAAAAAAGAATCTGTATTAATCGTAGTTCTTGCATATTCTACCTTTGTATATTTTTTTATTACCTGTGCAACATGAGTATTATAATTTATGCCCCCACCCGGATATGCAAGACCTTTGACTTGACGCCCTATTATATCCTGTAGATTTTGCCGGTCTTGTTCCACCTGCCTTATGATTTCCTGATCTGAAATCAGATTAAGATTAGGATGAGTTAACGTATGAGCTGCCACTTCATGATTTTCATATACATACCTGACATCTTCTTTATTTAATCGATCTGCACGAATATAAGTTCCTTTGCGTACATCATCACCCTCTACGCCAAACAAATTTGAATTCAAATTAAATGTAGCTCTGATTCCATACTTGTCCATTAGTTTAATCAGCCTGATATCCTGCCTTACGCCGTCATCGTAACTAAATGTAACTGCTTTTTTCTTTCCCTCAAACATAATCTATACCTCCCAGTATACCTCTTCACGTTTTTCCATTCTTGAATAGCCAATACTCATAATGATTACTATTATAGAAATTGCTGCCGGTATATAGATAAAATTTGACTGAATGGCCAGAAGTGCTCCTGCTTCCGCCTTAGTATCAGCCGCATATCCCCCCGCTTTTAATACTGCCGGAGCTGCATAACCCGCCATGGCTACTCCCATCTTCATAAGAAAAGTCATTACAGAGGTCATCAGTCCCTGAGGGCGCTTGTTACTTTGTTTTTCTGTACGATCAATCAGTTGTGAAAGCATAACAAATATCATTCCCGTAGCTATGCTCCATCCCAGACTGGTAAAGAAAGCAAACACAATAACTACTGCAGTGTTTTTCCCTGCTGCTACAGTTCCGCCCAAAGACAAAAGGACAATAAAATGACCCGCAGTCAAAATATTTCTCACTTTAATTTTCTTTGCAAAAGCAGGAAGTATAAACGCACAAAAAATACAGGTCAGAGGCGTCATTGTAAGTAATATAGTATTAAGGTACTCTTTTTCAAGATAGTACTTGGTATAGTAAAAGGTCCCTTGGTTATGGATAATCATGTATAGCATACCAAGACATTGGATTCCAATGAACATAAGCCAGCTTTTATTTCCTGCCGCCGCCATAGCGGAATCTTTCCAATTATTTACAGTATTACTTATTTCACATATCCGTTCTTTCGTGTATCGAATGCAAATCATCATACTAAGTAAAAAGAAAACTGCGTAGAACCCCGCAGTTTTTAGATACCCACTGTTATCATCCGTGCCCATTATTCCAAGTATTGAGAAGGTCAGCAGGGTAACAAAAACCGCCCCTGCATTCCCTCCAAAATTCTTGTAAATATTAAATGAGATTCTTTCTTCTGCTTTATCTGTGACCACAGAAAGCATCGTGGAATATGGCACATTGAGAAATGCGTAAAAGCAGCTGAATAAGATATAGCTGATACATCCGTAAATCAACTTTTGTGTTTCGGAAAAGTCCGGCATATAAAATAACATGCACATCAATAGCATCATTGGTACAATTCCTGCTAAAAGAAAAGGTCTGCACCTTCCCATCTTTGTTTGTACCTTATCTACCATAACACCTGCCCAAATACTGGTCAATGCGTCCGCTGCGCGCCCAAGAAGCAAAATCACTCCGGCTGTACTAAGACTAATTTTGGCGCCATCTGTATAATAGTACAAAAGATAAGAGGAAACCAGCGTAAATGTTCCATTTAACGCAAAGTCACCAAGCCCAAAACTCACCCTTTCCCCTGTTGATATACTGTACTCCTGTTTATTTTTTTTCTCCCTGAAGCTTTTCTTTATCCTCATTTCCATTCATCTCTCCATCTGTTTGAACAGATATTATTCTTTTCAGTTCATCTTCATCTATCATCTGACTTACCTTTTCTTCATTTTGTTCAAGGTAATCCAGCAAACTGTAAAGCAGGCCCCGGCATTCTGGATACTTCTGATTTTCAAGTAAGCCCATTGAACTAATCATGACCCGGCCTTTTCCCAATGATGCTTCAAACAAAAGTCCCATATGTTTCATCCTGCTGTAACTATCAGGCACGGTAACAATTGGCATTATTTGTGAAGGCAGTATCATTGGTCTTTTTGATGCCATAGACCACCATTGGTAATTGCTGTGTATTTCTGTAGGAAACTCGGCCAGAGCTGGGTGTTCTTTTTCAATCACCATCCCCATTCCACCTTCCTGCATGGGGAATGTTCCCACTGACCAAAAGTCTGTGGTAAATTGCCCGCCAATAGACTCCGGAAAATTTTCCTTTGTCGGAGAAGGTTCCAGAAATACTGTCTTTCCTTTTTTTATTTCTTGAATCAGCGCTTCAGTCAATACTGTATTTACCATTTCGGAAGGAGCAACTTCTTTTTTCTTTGCATAGCTCCATATTGGATAGCTGTTCTTATACTCTCCTGCATATAGTTCAAGATTCATTCTTAATGCTGTTTCTGTCTGGGGAACAGTCACTTCGATCACTCCGCCAGAAATTACTTCTCCACAAAGGTAATCAGATTCCTCAAATTCGCCAGAAGCTATAATTTTATCATTTTCTGTCAGCTTCCACCCTGCTTTTAGCTTCAGGTTTTTCTTTCCATAATTGGCAAGACAGAATTGTGCAGACAGTTTTTCCTCGCTCCAGTATGTAAACTTGTCCAGATAAAGCAGCGGAACCACATCATTGAAAAATTCACGGAAGCGCTCAGGCTTAGCAAAATTAAAAGACTTAGGTTCAAGATGGCAATTAAGCATTCCAACCAGAGCGGTACCCTGTCCCGGAAAATCCTGAAGTCCCAAAAGAGAAAGACCACTCATCCCACCCGTTCTAAGTGCTGCCTCCGTTTCTTCCTTGTAGCAAAGTAACGACAGTTCCCCTGTGGCTTCCACATATTTTTTCCATACAGGCAATATCCCTTCCTGCTCTGCCTTTTTCTTGATTAACTCAAAGTTTACTGCACGGGTAACCCCCTTAAATTCCGGTATTTCGTCAAAATCAGGTAGTATTTCATACTGTCCCACTTCAAATGCAAAGACAGGCTTTCCTTTACCGCACACTTTATTTACTGTTTCATCATAATTATGCTTTGTGGATGGATATTCGTGATTTAGATGCCCAATCATGGGTGAACTGGTGGCACGGAGCATTTCTTCAAAATATGCCATAGAGGTATAAAAATCACTTTCGTCATCTGTTCCCAACTCGCCATAATGATAATTAGATGACTTTGCATACATTCTGGTAGAATCCAATTCCCTTGCCAAATCTAGAAGTTCGGCTACATAAATATCTCCTTCTTCCGTATTTTGCAGTTCATTTCCAAAAGTAAGCATAAGAAAAGACGGATGGTTGGCCAGATTTTTTAATACAGATTCCAGTTCATGGCGGTAATATTTTCTTGCATCTTCATCCCCGAAAGCATCCTTAAAATTCCACTGAGACAACTCCGGCTGCATCATCATTCCCATCTTATCCGCTGCGTCAAAAGCCGCTTCGGGAGGGCACCATGAATGAAAGCGCATACAGTTTACCCCGTAAGATTCGTAAACTTCAAGTACTTTTGTCCAGGCTTCTTCGGTTACCGGCGGATGCCCCTCTTCAGGAAATACACAGCAATTTGCTTCTCCCCGAAGGAAGAATTTTCTCCCGTTAATTACCAGACGCTGACTCTCCTCTTTCCCGAAAGTCCTGATACCAAAATAGATGATACGTTCATCAATATTTTCTGTAACCTTTTCATTTTGCATCAAAATGGATACGGTGACCTGGTATTGATTTCCTTCTCCTTCATCCCACCTTTTGACTGATTGGTCATACGGAATACCGATAACCCGGCATGCCATTCTATTTTTTTCTGTTTCATCTAAATCCTTCTTCCACTCTGTTGATTCAAGAACTGTTTTATCTTCTGAAAAAGCCGGCGATTCAATGGTGAGGAGAAGATTTTTGTTGGATTTTTCGTTAATACCATCTACCTCTATACATACGTCAGCTCCGATTTCATTTGGATATACACTAATGGAAGAAATAAAAACTTCATTTTCTTCATAAATATAAAAGTCGCCCAAGATACCATTCCAGTTTGTCTGTGTTTCATCCGTAGCAGCAGAAGAACCAATAATGGATTTTCTGGGCCATTTTGTATATACATTGTCTACAGTAAAAACATATTCTGCCTCTCTGCCCGCAAACCGTGTCACCTCAAAAAGAAAAGGAGTGCTTAAGCTTCCTGCTTCATAAGGTATCTGCTCTTCTCCGTTAATTTTTAAGGACAATTCCCGAGTTCTTTCTACTTTCAGGAATAATCTTTTTCCCTGCGAGCATTCAGATACATAAATTTTTCTGGAGTATGATACCTGTCCTTCATATGTATGGACTCTGGTCAGTCTTGTTGCCAGATTTTTCTCGTCCTTAACCCCTATTTTGTTGGTGTCTAGAGTTCCCGGCAGCATTACAGTAAAATTTCCCAGATTATCTGCATAACCATTCCATTGCCCGCCTAAATCTATTACTTTTTTCATTTCATCCTCCAGTCTTATAAAAAAGCGGATTTGCCACCTGCCCATCCGCTTTTTATCATCATTTAATTTTCGTCTTTCATGTATTTTTTAAAAATATAATTAAAGATTATGGTACAGAAATATCCAAGTCCGGAAAATCCTAACACCCCCATAATTGGGAGCAGATACCAGAATGCTTTTGGTCTCATATAAATAATAAATAGTGGCAGCACCTCTAAAACAAGTATAGACACCGTTAACGGCAAATATCCCACTGCCATCCAAAAAGCATTTTTCAAGGTATTCCATATGGTATTCTCAAATCTGCTTAACAACGAAAACACATAGGAAAGTACACTTAAATACAAAATGCCTAAAAATAGAAATATCACTTTCAGCGTACTGCCTAAAATACCTCCCATTGCATGGGACAGGAGGATATCAAAATAAAATACACATCCGATAGCTGCCATAATGACCCAGATTATGGTAGATTGTTTGAAATTCTCCCTAAAGGCCTGAATAAACCCTCTTGCCGCATATCCAGATTCATTTCTTACCAATTTCAATAACATGTTGTACAGAGCTGTTACTGATGCACCTACGGTAAATACCGGAAGGCAACAGATCAGAAACAGGATGTTCAAAATCATCAGATCACCCAGTTTACTGATGAATCGGTAAAAAACACTATCCATACTAAAAATGTTCATGTTTCCCCTCCTCCTTATCTGAGATATGCCAAAGCAGCTTCTTCATCAGCCTCAAAGTGACCAAAATGTGTTTGCTTCTGATAGCCCTGAGGCAAAGGTGCCGGCTGAATAAAACCTGATTTCATCTCATATACTTTGCCAGACTTACTGCTGCCTGCAATTCCATGAAGAATTTCAAGAGAATGATAAGCCATTTCCTTAGAAGCTCTTGGTTCTCTTCCCTGACGTATTGCCCATGCCAGATCTGCCGCTCCAACACCTCTTGAATTATCCGAAAAACCATAGTTGGAAGGAAAATTTATCATTTCCTGTTGCCCTCTCTGCAGAACCCTTACATTTCCTCCAAAAGCATCAGGATCGGACAGATACATTATCCCCTGTGTGCCGTAAATGGCCAATTCTGGATAAGGATTCATAATTGACTCAGAATTAAATAATACGGTTCCCACTGCTCCGTTACTATACTCAATATTCCCCGCCATCTGATTTTCACATTTCATTTCATACGTATTGCAGTAATCCTCCTTGGAAGGAAGAAAATGCGTCCTTTTCGGATTCCTTGTCTTCATCATACCTGACACATGTCGAGCCGGCCCGAGAATAAAATTCAGTACGCTGATGTAATAGATACCAACATCAAAACCTATGCCTCCGCCTGCTTCAGCCAAATAGGGGATAAATTCCGCTCCCACTCGATTGTCTCTGTTCAGCACTGCAGTAAACCCGGTAGGTTCCCCTATAATGCCGCTATCCAGAATAAATCTTGCTGTCTGTGCGGCACTTCCCAAAAAGGTATCCGGTGCTGCTCCAAGATACAACTGTTTTCTTTTTGCTGTCTGAATCAAATCTTCTGCCTGATCTAATTCCAGCGCAAGCACTTTTTCTGTATACACATGTTTTTCGCTCTCCAGTAACTCTTTTGTTACTGCATAATGGGCGGTGGGTGTAGTTAAGTTGATCACCAGTTCAATGGAATCATCCGCCATGATTTCCTCTATTGTCATTGCCTTGATACCATACTGTGCAGCTTTTTGTTCTACTTTTTCCATACTCCGGCTGCTGCACCCCGCCAGTTCTATAATAGAAAACATACTGCGGAGATTTTTCAAATAAATATCACTGATCATACCACAGCCAACTACTGCTGTTTTTACTTTTTTCAACATTAACATCCTCCTGAAAATTCTGCCGCTTTCACATTATCTTTTATTTTCAGCATAACAGGAATGACTGTGGTATTCAGTTGTAAGATACAGTCAATTGTTTCAAAATTCGAACATTTCTATTTTTAGCACATTTTCAGGTAAATTCTGCAATTCTGGTGATTATAATCAATGTTAAGTGCCTGCTCAAATAATCGCTTAGCCTCTTCCTTATTTCCAAATCCAAGTTCTGAGAGACCCATCAGATAATAGCAGTGGGCTTGATTTTTGGCATCCATATCATCTTCAAAAATCAGAAAGTCAGGGAGTGATACGGCAAAGAAATCATTTTTCATCTTATCACGAAGATGTCTTTCTCCATAATCCATCAGCTTATTAAAGCATGCACATGCCTCCTGATGATTTCCCAGCTTCTGATTAGCCAATCCTTTATACAAGATCATATCGGCCGGCTGATCATTATAGTACATTACTCCTGCTGGTTCATTGTCTCCGGTTTCTGCTTTTTTATATTCTGTCTCAATGTCCTTTTCCTCAAGTGCTTCTTTTACCACACCAAGATAATAATGGATGTGGTTATCTTTCGTTCCTTCTAATCTTCCTTCACCCAGGTTCAGTGGATATTCAAGAGCCTTCTCAAGTAAATCCTTTGCTTTTGCATAATCTTTATCGCTGATTTTTTGTTTTGCCATCTCAAGAAGCGCTACTTTGTACTGACCTGAGATACGCCCCTCTGCACCTTCCCACGGGCGGAATGTATGAGACATGATTGTCTCGTAAGCTTTTTCATGCATTCCCGCAAGATTAAATAATGTCACGTATTCCAGCATAACATCATCACGCTCTGTCAAAATATCGAGATGTTGATCATAATTAGCCAGTCTTATTTCAAATGGTGTCCCAAGCTTTTTATACAGCTGGTCAAGCTCCTGGAATATTCTTGCATCTGTTTTGTCTAAAGCAAATGCTTTCTCAAGTTCTGCTTTGGCTTTTAGCGGTTCATTTTCTTTATTAAAATACGCCAGTGCAAGATTCCGGTGTACGGTAGGATAATTGTCATCTAATGCAGCTGACTTCTCCCACAATTCCACTGCTTTTTTAAATGTAAGTTTATCGTAGAAAAGATTTCCAAGATAATAATATGACTTAGCCCCTTTGGGATTTTTTTTGCCTGCATCTTCAAGAATTGCAATATCTTCAAGTTTATTTGGGAAACAGCAGTCTGGTTTTAAAGTATCAGCTTTTTTATATTCCTGTATACTTTCTTCTGTTTTGTTTTCCTTGCCCAGATAATAGGCCTTATAGTAAGAAAGAAGTGGATATTCTAAACTGCACTGCTCTAATATGGTCTCTGCTTCTGCATAGAGTCCAGACTCTGCATAATCTCTCGCAGCCTGCAGATAATTTTCCGGGAAATTACGCATAAGACGATTCATCAGCAAAAGTTTTTCCGGGTCTTTGTCTTCTAAAATAAACTGCTCATATCTGGAAACGTAGTCAAACTTATCAAGTTCAAGATTTTCTTCACACCAGCTCTTCGCCTCTTGAATTCTGCCAAGCTTTCTTAGAAGAACAGTTTTCAAGCCTCTTGCCTTAATATTGTGTACATTCTTGACCAGTCCTTTTTCAACAAGCTCCAGTGCCTCTTGATAATTCCCTTCTTCTGACTTAATTGCTCCCAGATAATAAAAGGACATTTCCTGCTGCTCACTACTCCATGTAGCCTTGTAAAATGCATCATAAGCCTCTTCTTTACGATTCTGATAGAACAGTGCCAGACCAAGATCATAATAACTTTCGCTGTTATAAGGGTTCGGACTTCTCCATGTCAGCCGCTTAACTGCTTTTCGGAAATGATCTTCAGCTCCTTTAAAGTCACCTCTTCTAAAGAGAAGCATTCCATATGCATTATTGATACGAATATCCTCTGGATCACGCTTCAGTCCTTCGAGATAATATGGATCAGGCAGGTAAGTTGCATGTCTGTGCTGTTCAATATGCTGAGCCGTCAACAACAATTCTTCATTTGTCTTAATTTCTTGTGGATCCTTTGCCGCTTCTGCAGGTTCTGCCAGTTCAGGAATCTTTACCTCCTCCGGCTGATATTCAACAAGTATTTTGCCGCCTGCACGGACAGATACTTTGATTTCTTCCGGCTTATCTGTTCCTTGTGAGACAGACTGCTTATACACCTTAGTCGGTGAGATTACTGCAGTGTCACGGAAAATTTCCTGTCCTGCTTTTGTCACAATTATCTCTGCATCTGTATATTCTTCTGTTGCATAAACAATGAGAGTAATACCCTCTTCAGTGATTTCTGCATTTAATGCTCCATGAATTGTTGCATTTTTTACTGTGCCAACATTTTTGTATGGCATAAAATACTGTTTAAACGTTTTTTCCTCAAATGGCTTCAGCCAGGTAAAGTCCGGCTGATTTTCAGTATAAATGCCGGTCATCAGTTCAATATAAGGGCCATCTTCATCGGTCAGATTGCGGTCCCATGCGTGGCCAAAATCATCACATCCCCATGTCCACTGCTTCTTTCCCGGAGAGAAGTGGTGATCTGCCACATGTAAAAGCCCGGCTTCTTTTTGATAGTCGTATCCACCTACAAAATCATATTTAGACGTTTCAGCCATATAGGATGTAGGAACAGGTATGTTTTTATACCGGGATATATCTACACCTTCGCTGTAATCATGTTTGTAATATTCACCCTTGGCGATTGGAAATCTGGATACAGCTCTTTTACCATGATCATATACATTGTGTACATCCGGAGGAAAAACAGATTGTGTATGGTCATTAACTGCAACTGCAGGATTCGCCCACCACAAAAATGTCTGAGGCATTGCTGTACGGTTGTAAAGCTGTCCCCGGATCTCTATATACGCTTTCCCCGGATACAGTGTGAACCCTGCGATTCCCTTTGTTCCATACATCTGATCAACATCATTGACCAGAAGCGTTTTGCTTCCATCTTCATTTTCCTGAAGTAAATAATCCACCGGCATAAATGTAGTCGGTCTGTGATGCTGGGGCCAGTTAAATTCTATTCCCCCTGAAATCCAAGGTCCGGCAAGCCCTACAAGTGCCGGCTTAATTACATGATTATAATATACAAAATCATAGTCGTTTGTTTTATCATAAGCTCTCTGTATACGACCTCCGAGTTCCGGCAGAATCATAATTTTGATATATTCATTTTCAAGATATACTGCACGATACACCTTGTCTTTCTTTTCATGACTGATTTTTTCAGTAGTAGGATAAGGATATACCTTTCCTGAACTTCCCTGATATACACGTTTCTCAAGGAACATTGGATTTTTATCAGGTTCACCCACTTCATAAGTCGGGATCGCCACTTCTTCTTCCCAGATTCTTGCTTCTTTCATATTGGCATCTCCTTTTATAATTTGCTTTTTCAAAATTGATTATAATCCATAAAAAATGTTTTATCATTACTGTATTTTGCTTATTCATTTATAAAAATTGCTATTTTTATTTGTGATAGTTGAGGGCAAGTGTTATACTGTATAAAATGATCTTAAAGGAGTCTTTTTATGCTAACATTAGAACCTCACGTATCAGGTGATTCCGATTACTATGTCTATACTCCAAGCGCACTTGCACGTACTTTGTTTTTCTATCCGGTCTGTACAGGCTATTTTACTTATGAACCCGGATATTTTCTTAAACGGGACAGCTATGACAGCTTTCTGGTAATGCTGGTTACCAAAGGGGAGTGTACCGTCACTTTAAATGAAGTTCAGATTGAAGCAGGACCTGGTGATGTTGTTTTTCTGGACTGTTATGCACCACATCAGTATGAAAGCAGGACTGGATACGAATCCTACTGGCTTCATTTTGACGGGCAGTTATGCAGAAACTATTACCAGTATATAGCAGAGCATTTTGGCAATGTGCTGACGCCAAGAAAAGCGCCTGCGGTAAAACACGCTCTCAAAAGTATTTACAGCATGTTTCAGACAAATACCAGAATACTAGAAGCAGACATTTCCCGGTATATTACAGATATACTAACGGAACTTATGCTTTCCGGGACAGAAAAAGAGACAGCGCCAAAAGCTCAGCTGTCTCTTTCAAAAGCTATTTCTTATATTAATGAACATTTTGCGGAACCAATTACTTTAGATCGTCTCGCTGCTCTTGCAGTTCTAAGTCCTTATTACTTTACCCGCCTCTTTGCAAAAGAAACAGGTATGACTCCTCATCAGTATCTGATTACCATGCGGGTGAACTCTGCAAAATTTTTACTAAAAACAACCTCACTTCCAATTAAGGAAATTGGATTCTCCTGCGGCTTTACCAGTGAAAGCATCTTCTGCACCACCTTCCGCAAACGTGAAGGAATAACGCCCAGTGAGTATCGTTTTTCTTATTCAATGGACGAGACATAACACTCTCCTGCTGTGAACTGTCAGTCTTTTTACCGGAACTGCACATTATCTTCCGTAGAAAATAACGAAGAATCTCCTGACGGTCTATTTCTAGCCCAAGGAATACCACTTTACCATCTGTTATGGCATCCGCCCCAGTTATATTATACCGTCCGTCTGCCACATCTAAGCAGATCGTCACCTGCTGATATATTGGGCTGTTTTTTTAACTTACAAAATCTGTTGCTCCATATCAAAAGCAAATTCCCTGCTTGATTATGTCAGCAATCTTTTGCAAGATATTAGCATGTCGGTTGATACTGCAGACAAAGTTATCATTAGTAAGGTAATTCATATCCTTAACAAACATAAAAACAACAGTGTAAAATATTTTTTTGGAGGTACTTATCATATACTTTGTCGGTATCGGACCATTATCAACAGCTGCAATCTACTCCGAATACGGTAATTTATCTAAATTCACTTTACCGTCATAGATGCTTTCTTGTGCTGGTTTAGAGCCTGGTTATTATCAGTCCAGCATCTTCGAACATGGCGGTGCGGTATATGGAAAAACGGAGTTCTTCACATTTACACGCCACAGCTGTAGGATTGAATAAAAAGACGCTTAAAGCTGCTGGAAAGCAAAAAGGCCAGGATCACGAATCCGTACTCATCAACCAGAAGTCCCACGCCGATTACTATCCCGAAGCCATCCCCATTACCTTAAAGCTGATTTTCGTCCGTGACGGCACCATATATGGTGCACAGATCTTCGGGCAGGACAAAGTGAATAAGCGGATCGATACCATAGCCGTCACAATGCGGGTGAAGGGCACCGTCAATGATTTGGCAGAATTAGAGTTTGCCTATATGCCTCCCCATTCCTCTGCAAAAGATCCGGTAAACATGCTCGGCTTCGTTGCACAGAACGTACTACTCATCATCCCCTACTGTTCCATAGGTGTCCGTTCCTATAACGCAGACCGCATACTTATGCAAAATGGACCTTTCATTATCGCCAACGGGGCCGCCGCTATGGAGCGCCCGGTCACAATGTTTTTACCTTCTGGGGACTGAATGCACTTCGAAAGGAATCGCCGGGGTGACTTTCTATCTCTGAAATGCAGAGGAAGCAAATGTAAATCTTTTTGTATAAAATCGGCATATAAATCACATAAGATTGAAAGCCCATGCAGACGACGGGCTTTCTAGCCAAAGCCTGCCAGCCATATGGGTTTTTATACTATTTTGTCAGCACCGACTTTACTGCAGCCTTCCAGCCCTCGCATTTTTCTTTTCTCAGTGCTTTCTTCATTCGTGGTTCATATTTTGTCCGGTTCATGTTTTCGAATATCGTTTCATCCCATATCCCAAGTGCCAGCCCGGCCGCATATGCTGAGCCGATACCGGAAAGTTCCTCAGAGTCCGGTACCTGTACGATAGCGTCCGCGATATCACTTTGAAACTGCATCAAATATTTATTTCTGGTAGGGCCTCCGTCCACGCGGAGTTCTCCCACTTTCACTCCCGCATCCTGACTCATAGCTCTGACAATATCAGTAATCTGGTAAGCAATACACTCCACGCCTGCTCTCACTATTTCCGCTCTTTTGGTAGTCCGGGTCATCCCCACAATAGAAGCTGTGGCACGGCTGTTCCAATAAGGGGCTCCCAGCCCTGAAAACGCCGGAACCAGATAGAGGCAATCATCCTGAATTGCTTCCTGGGCCAAAGCTTCTGTCTCGCCGGGAGAACGAATCAGTTTCAAATCCTCTTTAAGCCATGTGATAACCGCCCCTGTATAATTTAGGTTTCCCTCCAGTACATAATTAACCTTTCCTCCCATCCCCCATGCCAGAGAGGTCACCACCCCATGAGTGCTTAAAACTGGCGTCTCACCAATATTCATCATTATAGAGGAACCAGTACCGTAGGTTCCCTTTGTCATTCCCGGCTTAAGGCAGCCCTGTCCGAACAGGGAACCGTGGGAATCTCCAAGGACCCCGTGAATGGGAACCGAATGAGGCAGTATACCCTCAAAGTCCGTTTCCCCAAAATTGGAATCCGAATCACAGACTTCCGCCATATTCTTAGGTTCAACCCCAAACAGACTGCATATCTCCTTATCCCATTTCAAATCAAAAATATTAAAAAGCTGTGTTCTGGAGGCATTGGAATAATCAGTCTTGTAATGTTTTCCTCCAGTCAGTTTAAACACCAGCCAGCTATCTATAGTTCCATGGCAGATTCTCCCTCTGTCGGCCTTTTCTTTCGCTCCATTCACATTTTCCAAAATCCACGCAATTTTGGACGCAGGAAAATAAGGAGACAGATTCAGTCCCGTCCTACGGCGGATATTTTCAGCCTCGCCAAGCTTTTCTACCCGTTCACAAATGTCCGCCGCTCTGGCACACTGCCATACAATGGCACTTCCTAGAGGCTTCCCCGTTGCCCGGTCCCAGGCCAGGGAAGTTTCACGCTGATTGCTGATACTAGCACTTACAACCTTCGTCTTATCAATTTCTTCCGTGAGCCTGTTCACCACATTGATAACATTTGTATAAATCTCGCTAGGATCATGGGATACCCATCCTTGTGCATTAATAAACTGTTTATGTGGTCTGTCTGTGCGTTTAATCAAACTCCCCTTCTCATCAAATAACAGTGCCTTTGTTCCCTGGGTACTTTGGTCAATGCTGATAATATACTGTTCCGCCATCGACTATTCCCCCACAATTTCTTCTTTTAATGGTATGGAATCCGCAGCACCTTGTCGGGATACTGCAATTGCGGCTGCTTTTGCCGCCAGCTCCAGCCCTCTTTGCACAGGCATTCCTTCAATAACCGAAGAAATAAAATACCCAGTGAACGTATCTCCTGCTGCCGTGGTATCCACCGCCTTTACTTTGTAAATCCCCTGGTGATACTGCTCTTCCTTGTACTGGTAGACAGATCCCTCTGCGCCTAAAGTCAGCACAATCCGGGCATCCGGATACATCGTTTTCAGTTTTCTTAGCATCTTCTCTACATTTCCCTCTCCCGTCACCTGCTCCCCCTCAATTTCGTTGAGCAGGAACATAGAAATCTTGCTGAAATCACAGGTATCCAATGCACTGTCATAGGGTGACGGGTTCAAAATGATCATCATACCCAGATCATAGGCCTGCTCTATGATGTAGTCCAGCAGGTTCACCTCATTTTGGAGAAGAAGGATATCTCCCGATTCAAAGCATCCCAGTACATCATCCACGTATTCCTTCGTAATGCTCCTGTTTGCACCGCCATACAGCAGAATGCAGTTCTGGCCGTTTTTATCCACCTGAATGATAGTGTGACCGGATTTACCCGGGATTGTACGGATATAATCCGTCTTTATACCACTCTCTCTGCAGGTTTTCAGAAGAAGTTTCCCTCCTTCCCCCACCATCCCGGCATGAAATACAGCTACCCCTGCCCTGGCAAGTGCAATAGACTGATTCAGGCCCTTTCCGCCACAAAATGTATTCATGCCAAAGGAGGCCATAGTCTCCCCAGGTTTCACCATATGGTCGACAGAATATACATAATCCAAATTCAATGATCCAAAATTTAATACCTTCATAATATCACCTTTCAAAACAGACGCCCTTCTTTTTGCCAGAATATTCTGAATATGGCTGTCAAAAGGGACTGACCCCTTTTACTTCTTTTACTTTTTACTTGTTTTCATTGCGTGCCTGGAGGGCCATCTTTGCCTGCATATTTCTCTGCACCTGATCAATGATTACGGCGAGGATGATTACGAGGCCTCTGATAATTTTCTGCCAGAATTCTGTCACGCCGCACATGGTCATACCGTCATTGATGACACCGATGACAAACGCACCGACAATGGTTCCGCCAATTGTCCCTACGCCGCCTGCCATGGAGGTTCCTCCAAGTACCGATGCGGCAATGGCATTCATTTCCCATGACTCCCCGGTTTTCGGGGTGGCCGATACCAGCTGGGACGTGGCAATAATGCCCACAACCGCTGAACAGAATCCTGAAAACGCATATACCCAGATTTTTACTCTGTCCACCTTGATACCCGACAGCTTAGAAGCTCTCTCATTGCCCCCAATGGACAATACATGCCATCCAAAGGGTGTTTTTTTCAGAATCAGGCCAGCCGCAACAGCAATCAGCACAAGTATAACCACACCTGCGGGAATCGGGGTTCCCACTATATTCCGTCCAAACACTTCAAAACCGGTATTCCCAAGTCCTTCACTGCCTGCCAGTTTGGAGAAAGTTTTACCGTCCGAGCGAAGGTTTGCAAAGCCTCTCCAAATATACATCGTACCCAGGGTTGCGATAAACGGAGCTACATTAAACTTTGTGATGACAATTCCGTTAATCATCCCCATAAGCGCTCCGAGGAGTACTGTAATCATTACAATCATCGGTATACTAAAGTATAATGTCACTCCGAAAATTTTTAGTGTAAATCCCTCCTCAATCAGACCTCCTGCAAGCATTCCTGCGAGACCAGCTATTGAACCCACCGATAGGTCTATTCCTCCGGTAATAATAACATATGTCATCCCGATAGCAAGAATCCCATATAGTGCCACATGTTTTGCCACTGTCAGAAGTGCTCCCGCACTTAAAAAATTATTTGCCGTAATACTGAAAAATATAAGCAGAACGACTAATACAATAAATGTGCGGCCCTTCAAAAGAGTCATTGCTAATTTATTATTCCCTGATTTTTGTTTCGCTGCCATAATATTTAACTCTCCTTTTTCTCTTTATGATGACCTTTATAGGAAGCCATTACCAGAGTGTTCTGCCGTATCTCATCACCGTAAAATTCTCCTGTTTTCAAACCGTTTGACAAGACAATCACCCTGTCTGCAATTGAAACAATTTCCTGCAGCTCCGAAGAAATAACTATAATCGACAGTCCCCGTTCGGCATATTGGCTGATTATATCAAACACCTCTGTCTTTGCACCTATATCAATGCCCCGGCTGGGCTCATCCATCAGTAAGATCTTAGGTTCAGTCAAAATCCCTTTTCCAATAACTACTTTCTGCTGATTGCCCCCCGATAAGGAGAGTATCGGCAGCTTCTTGTCTGCCACTTTAATATGTATATCTTTAATCTGCCCATCTACTTTCTGCTCCTCCAGCTTATCATCAAGAAAAGGACCTTTTTTATAGCGCTTTAAGGCTGAAAGCGCACAATTTTTTTCAACATCGAGGGTCTGCACCAGCCCCTGGCTCTGTCTGTCCTCAGGAATCAGGGCAAATCCATTATCGATCTGGTGTGAAATAGATTTTATGTTCATTTCCCTGCCGTTCATAAACACCTGTCCGGTGTGTTCCGGATGAAGCCCCATTAGACATTCAAACACTTCACTTCTTCCGGCCCCCATCAGGCCGTATATTCCCAGTACTTCTCCCTTTTTCAAATGAAAGTTCAAATGGTCAACCAGATATCCGCCGCCTGCTTTCGGCAGACACAAGTCTTTTACCTCCAATACAGTATCAATGCTGCTCCAATTCACATCCCTGTTTCTCTTGGGATAAGACTTAGAGGCACCGGTCATCCGGTTCACAATCCAGGGTACATCAATTTCCTCCACATCAGCATCAGCCACATATTTCCCATCCCGAAGTATGGTTACGTGGTCGCCGATTTCCATAATCTCTTCCAGCCTATGGGAAATATATACGATAGAGATCCCCTGTGCCGTGAGTTCCCGCATGATTTTAAAAAGTACTTTCACTTCCTGCTCACTCAGCGAAGACGTCGGTTCGTCCATAATCAGTACCTTCAGATCATTTTCCACCAGATTCCTGGCAATTTCAATCATCTGCTGCTGTCCCACCCTGAGTTCTTCAACCTTTGCCTCCAGATTCAGGGGATGCTCAAGCCGTTCCAAAACCTTTCTGGCCCCTTCCATATGCGCCCTATTGTCCAGCGCAACCCGGCCTTTCGTTTTCTCCTTATTCATATAAATATTCTGGAAAACATTCAGATTCGGAAACAGACTCAGCTCCTGGTGTATAATACCTATCCCGTATTTTCTTGCCTCTGTCGTATCTTTGAAACATACTTCTCGTTCATCTATATACATCTTTCCTCCGCTTGGCTGTTCAATTCCTGCAATCATTTTCATGAGGGTGGATTTCCCGGCTCCGTTCTCTCCGATGAGTACATTCACCTTACCTCTAAGCAAGTCAAAGGATACCTGGTCCAGGGCTTTTGTACCCGGGTAAATCTTACTTATTTTTTCCGCATGGAGAAACACATCATCTCTGCATTTATAATTTTCGCCCATATTTCATCTTCTCCTTTATTGCCGCCAGGGTCAAATACCCCGCAGCTTGCTGCGCTACAAGTTTGATGCCCCGTCAGCTTGCCGCGGGGTATTTGACTTAGCAGTGATTTACTTTGCTTCCAGAACAGCAGGGGTAATCAGCACATCCGTGCTTCCCGCCGATACCGTAAATGCACCCACAAAAGAAATAGTCTTACCCTGCAGAGATTCAGGCTTTGCCGGTTCTACAACATCTTTTGCCACAACTTGATTAATGCTCTGTGATACTGCCGCCCATTCCTCCTGATTCTTATAATCACCAAACTTAATAAAACTTAAAGTATCTCGAATAGAGGAGCCCTTATATACAGGCCCTATCTGAAGCTTTATGCTTTCTGCCCCTGTATATCCATCCAATTTCAAGGCTAGACAGCCTGCCTGAGACTCATTATTTACTTCTTCCACCGTTCCGCTTCCTTTTACCACATAACTTAGTTCTCCGGAAACGCCCATAGAATATTTCCCATATTTATCAGCCAGTTTGGTCAGTTCCCCTTTTGATTCTGTCAGAAAATCCTTTAGATCCACTGCTGTTTCATTCAATTCCGGGAGGGCCGAAGATTCCCATATAGCCGCCACATCATCTCCTGCATTAAATTCCGTCTCCCCAGTATATTTTCCCTCTTCCCCTATTTTGACGACTTTCACAACTTGGCACCCTGTCAGCAGCACAGATACAGCAAGCGCCACCGTAAGTCCAAGAACTGCCATACGCTTTTTCATAGCGTCCTCCTTCAAGCCCTTTGTCGTGAAGGGCCGCGTTTGATTACAGGGAAGCACTTTTACATGCCTCCCTGTCCTTTGTTACAGTTTGATGCCTCTTTTACGTCAGGCTATTCTGTGTAAATAAAACCAGATAGTTTATCCACATTGTCAGATGTAATCGCAATGCAGTCTACCAGCTGCTTTTCATCCAACCCCGTTGTCTGATTCTTTAAGTAATCATCAGCCTGAGTGACTGCCATCTCAGCAATAACTGCAAACTGCTGAAGCGCTGTCCCCGTAGCCTGACCTGATTTAATCAAAGCTGCAGCTTCATCAGAGCCGTCCACTCCGATAACCGGGAGTGACATATTGTGAGCTGCAAGTGCTGCACAGACGCCTTCCAGCATCGTATCGTTGCCACAGACAACACCGTTTAGATCTGGGTTTGCCTGAATAATTGCTTCCATTTTGTCATATGCTTCAGTTTTTTCCCAGTTAGCCGTCTGCTGTGCCACCATTTCCATATCCGGGTACTGGTCGATTACTTCATGGAATGCGGAAGAACGAACACCGGCATTTGTATCAGACTCTTTCCCTAACAGTTCAGCGTATTTTCCTTTTTCGTCCATATCTTCTACAAATTTTTCAGCAATCGCTTTTGCGCCCTGGTAGTTGTTGGCAACAATCTGAGAAATCGCAACACCCTCTTCATTGATTTCACGGTCAATCAGGAAAGTAGGAATTCCGGCATCTCGTGCTTTCTGAACAGCTTCTACTGTCGCATCCGCACCTGCGTTGTCACAGATAATTGCTGCTGCCTTGTCAGCAATCGCACTGTCAAAAAGTTCTGTCTGTTTAGTTGGATCGTCATCGTGAGAGACTGTCTTTACATCATATCCAAGTTCTTTTGCTTTTGCAGATGCTGTATCAGCTTCCGCTTTGAATGCCGGATTTGACACTGACGGTGTAATAATATAAATCAGGTTGGAACCGCCTCCCTTTAATACTTCTGCAGTATCCTCAGCCTTAGAGTCCGCTGTGTCAGAAGTATCCTCCGTTTTCTTGTCTGCTGTGTCTTTCACTTCTTTGTCGGAGCCACATCCGATTGCCACAACTGTTACCATGGCAGCTGCAAGTGTCGTTGCTAATACCTTTTTGAATCCTTTCATTTTCCCTTCCTCCTTATGGGTTAATACTGTAACAAAACGTCTATATTAACAGGTGTCTCCTGTCAATATCCTCCCTAACTGACAATCGCAGACGCCTTTTGGGCAATTCCCTCTGCATTTAATCCATAATAATCAAACACCTCTTTGGAGTTTCCGGTGATCACAGGGGCATCCGGCAGGGCCATGTTGATTATTTTCCTCGGGCACTCGCTTCCCACAACCTGGCTGACCATAGATCCCAGGCCTCCAAAAGGTGAGTGTTCCTCCACGGTCAATACTACTTTAGCATTAGATGCCGCCTTGACAATGGTGTCTCTGTCCAATGGCTTTACACAGTACATATCCACAACCGTAGCGGTGATTCCCCGTTTTTTCAAAAGTTTTGCCGCTTCCACCGAGGGTTTTACCATCTCTCCACAGGCAATAATCGCCACATCCGTCCCCTGTGTTATCACTGTTGCTTTATCCATCTCAAAAGGTACAGCTCCTTCTTCATACACATCCTCCACTGCATTTCTCCCCACGCGTATGTAAGCCGGCTTATTGTCATCCAATAACGCCTTCGTGAGGCATTCGGTCTGCAGCCTATCGCTTGGAAGATAAACTCTCATGTTCGGTATTGCTGACATTGCTGCAATGTCCTGAGCAGAATGGTGGCTCATACCCAGAGCGCCATAACTGATGCCTCCGCTTATTCCTACCAGTTTTACATTAGTGTTCGAATAGGCTACATCAACCTTTGCCTGCTCATAGCTTCTGGTAGAAAGGAAACATGCTGGGGATACCGCATAGGGTTTCTTACCACATTTCGCAAGTCCTGCAGAAATGCCTACCAGGTTCTGCTCCGCAATCCCGGTTTCAACAAACTGCTTCGGGAACTCATCTGCAAAGGGAGTAAAGGAGCCGCTCCCCCTGGAATCACTGCAAAGCGCCATCACATCTTTATCTGTCTTTGCTGCTTTCATTAATACTTCACATATAACCTGTTTATTCGCTATTTTAGCCACGAAGTGCCGCCTCCTTCCTTTCTGCGAGATCAGCCTTAATCTGTACCAGTTCCTGTTCTATGGGAACTTTATGGTGCCAGTTTACCTTGTTCTCCATCACCGGAGAGCCTTTTCCCTTTATGGTATTGGCAATCAGTACGGTGGGTTTTTCTTTTATAGTTTTCGCTTCCTCAAAAGCTTCCTTTAGCTGATCGATATCGTTACCATCCTTCACATCAATAACATGCCACCCAAAAGCCGAGAACCTTTCATGAAGGTCATCGTGTCCCATCACATCTTCTGTGTTTCCCGAAATCTGCAGGCGGTTCCTGTCCACAACCGCGCACAGGTTATCCAGCTTATACTGATGGGCAGCCATAACTCCTTCCCAAACAGAACCCTCTGCCAGTTCCCCGTCACCCATCACTGTGTAGACTCTGTAATCACGTTCCTCCATCTTACCCGCCAGAGCCATCCCAACGCTGACCGGAAGTCCGTGTCCCAGAGACCCGGAATTCATTTCTATACCCGGCAGCTTGTTATTCGGATGCCCAATGAACTTTGAGCCAAATTTGCTGAACTGAGCGATAACATCCTTAATGTCAAAAAACCCTTTCGCAGCTAGAACCGCATAGTATGCCTCTACAGAATGCCCCTTACTCATGATAAATTTGTCCCGGTCCGAGTCGTCTTTTGTTTCAGGGCTTATATTCATCTGGTCAAAATAGATTTCTGTCAATATTTCCATCACGCTCATATCGCCGCCGGTGTGCCCGCCTTTGCCTTCCACGATCATATCGATTACATTTTCTCTTAATTCGTAAGCCAATGCTTTCAGATTTCCCATTATCATTCTCCTCTTAGATACGCTTTTACATCTTCTTCAATAGGGTCATAGAAATCCGGTTTTACGCCGATATATTTACATGCCTCATACAAGACCGGAACAACATCCTTGTGAATACCCACACAGTGGTGGATATAAGGACCCTCCACAATCTTGGCCTCCAGACGCTTAATATTGTCCACCTCTATCCAAAGGTAAGTGCCCATCCCCTGAGGTCCGTCCACGCCCTTTGCATTGCCCAGAAGGAGGGAATACTCGCCATTGTCTCCGTCGAAACGGCACAGAGTAATGTCCCCATGTTTTGCCTCGGCAGTTAGGCTGCCGGGATGATCAAACGCCAGAGGATAGGTAAGCCTTGGTTTCTCTTTTGCCACAGAAATAGGCCATGGTCCGCAATGCTGCAGCAGTTCACCATTTTCAATATCCGGATGACGAATCGTCCAGTCGGCAAAAAATCCTCTTGTCTCATCCATTCCCGCTGCCTCAACAAGCAGTGCCGTGACAGCCCCGTGGATGTCCGTCTCACAGACCATCGGAATTCCCTTTTCATTTAAAATAGAGTTGGCAGCACAGGGCATAATCCCCAGCTCCGTCTGCAGTGCATTCCAGCACTGGATCGCGCCTGCATTACATCCGTAACGGTCGAGCAGCTGTTCCGTAGCTACTTCCAGGGCCGCTACACTTTCCACCTGGCTCTCCTGAATCTCTACTTCCATATTTTCATTGATATATGTAATCATTTCTGCCATTTTCCCGCCTTCTGCCTTGACGGTTTTAATTTCTTCTGTCAGCTCGGTCATGGGTATGGGCGCCAGCTGAATGTTGAACTTCTCCAAAAGCTCTCCTTCATTGCACATAGTAGTCCAGAAATCAAAGGGCCTGGTCGAAATCTGAAGAATGCGGATGTTGCGGAATGTCTTTACTACGTTGCACACTGCAAGAAAATCCTTGACTCCTCTTTCAAATATCGGGTCATTTAGCCTACAGTTTGTCATATATGTAAATGGAACCCGGAACCTTCTAAGTACCTTTCCGGTTGCAAACAGACCGCACTGTGTGTCTCTGAGTCTCACACCATTCTCATCCGGCCTCTCATCCAGAGGCCCCCAGAGCAATACGGGAACATTCAGTTCTTTCGCTAGCCTGGCACAGACATATTCCGTGCCAAAATTACAGTGCGGGAGAAATAATCCATCAACCCCGGCTGCTTTAAATTTAGCCGCTATTTTCTTTACATCATGGTCATCATAGAGAAGTCCCTCTTCATTAATGTCATCGATGTCCACAAAATCAATTTCCAGTTCCTTTAGTCTGTCAGCTGTCAGTCCTCTGTATTTGATTGCATCCGGCGCGCTGAAAATGCTTCTTCTTGTGGGAGCATACCCTAGTTTAATCGTTGCCATTTTTGTCCTCCATTCTTTCTTCTTCCTCGCGTTCCATATGTCTATAATCCCTGACACTTCCTCTTTCAAGGAACTCTGTGCCAACTTGGATTTTCGTCTTTATCTGTCTGCCGGGATATTTGATATGATCTAGTGCCCTCCTAACTGCCACCTCCCCCATTTCCCGTTTAAACACATGTATCGTTGTGAGCCCCTGCCCGGATACCGCTCCAAAGTGAATATCATCGAATCCCACAATAGAAACCTGTTCCGGAACTCTAATGTTGTTTTCCTCCAAAGCTCTTATTGCTCCCAGGGCAATAATGTCATTGTCTGCAAAAAATGCAGTAGGGAGTTCCGGTTTTCTTTCCAGAAAATGCTTCATGTCCTCATAAGCAGTTTCTATACGGGTTCCAAGCGTCACTACATATTCAGGTTTCTCCAGGCAGTTATGTACCGCCAGTATCCGATGATATCCATATTCCCTGTACTGAAACGATTTTATTCTGTAGTCACCTCTGAGGTAACCAATCTTCCTGTGCCCCTTTTTCACCAAATACTCCATTGCATTGCAGGTGGCATCCGTATTATTGATCAGCACTGCATCGAAGGTCATCTCCTCGCACCAGCCGTCCAGTATAATAATGTACCCTCTATAATCCACGAACAGTTTATAATCGCCCTCCAGCATCTCGGTGCCAAGAAGAATCAAAGGAGAACTCGTGTCATCTGTCACTTCCCGCAAGCGGTCTTTAAAGTCAGGGGCGCAGTAATTTAAATGACTGAATGTAGTCTCATATCCCATGGCTTTCGCCTGCCGTTCAACACCTTCTATCATGGCAGGAAATATTTGACTGTCATCAATAATTCGTCCATTCTTTCTATAAGTCACAAAACGCAGTTTAGAACTTGATCTCTCCGTCCGATACCCCAATTTTTCAGCTGCCTGGAATATCTTTTCAGCAGTTTCTACATTTACGCCCTTTTTGTGGTTCAAAGCATTTGAAACTGTAGCAGGAGAAAAACCCGTAATCCGGCTTATTTGTTTTATGCTGGCCCTCAATCTCTCACCGCCTCTTATTTATTTATATTCGATTATAAACATTTATATAAATATTTCAATACCTTTTATTGTATTTTATTTGCATAATTTATGTTTTGTATGATTTTCACAGTATTTAATTAATACTTTTGTATAACATTAACATTACTTTTAAGTTTTTCATAACCACATTGTTGTCAATCCCCTTTATCGTATTTAAATATTTATATAAATTATATCTCTCCTATTATATGCTATATGCATGCTGTTCTATCGACATTAAAAACCGCATACAGCATATGATTTTTGCCTTTATATTACCTGATTATTTCAATTCAGTATTGGCGGTTGACATGATTTTTCATGTATGGTACCCTTTTATCAGAGCATAAAAGACTCAGTGAATTAATTTTTGCTGAATTTCCAAAAGGAAAACGGGGGAACCATTTCCTGGGGTGAATTAGCCTGTGTAAGAGCAGGCCATAGGGCAGTTTCTGACCGAACCCGTCAGCTAACCTCGTAAGCGTGTGAAACAAAATTACATAGAATTTTCGTAATTACGCAGGGAAAGAAGTAAGCGTTCACTTATTTTTCTGAATAGTTGCGGTCTGTTTTACTCAAATTTAGTCGTAACAGTTCATCCATCAGCTTGATTCCACTAAACTGTTACTCAAATACGTTTGTTTTTCTTTTGGGCCTTACAGCCCTGTTTATGTATCAAAACCCAACATAATTAATTCAAATTAAATACGTGCTGTAAACATCTAGCAATTGCTCTTAATTTTTATGTCCGGCGCAGGCACGACTTTTCTGTGTCAGGATATCAGAAGGGAGATATGTCATGAAATTTTTCAACTCGAAGGAAAAAAACATAAGAAAAATTAGTCTTATACTGTTAGTAGCAATACTTGTCCTCTCCATCGGGGGATGCGGCAACTCAGGAGATGGTGGAGGGTCTGGAAAAACCACACTCCAGAAGGCGCAGAAAAAAGGGGGTGTCACTATTGGGTTCGCCAACGAAAAGCCTTACGCCTACCAAAATGCCGACGGAGAGCTGACCGGTGAAGCGGTTGAAGTCGCCCGTGCAGTTCTTAAAAATATGGGCATCGATGAAATGGAAGGAGTGTTGACTGAATTTGGTTCTCTAATTCCCGGACTACAGGCAAAGCGGTTTGATATGGTTACTGCCGGCATGTTCATTACACCGGAGCGGGCAAAGGATGTAAGTTTTGCCAATCCCGAATATAGCATAGGCGAAGCAATTGCAGTTAATAAGGCGAATCCTCTGGATCTGCACAGCTATGAAGATATCGCTGCCCATGAATCTGCCACAGTAGCCGTGCCGGGCGGAGCAATTGAATACGATTATCTGATTGCAGTCGGTGTTCCAAAGGACCGGATTATTACGGTTCCCGATATGCCTGCTGCATTGGCTGCCCTGGAAGCGGGACGGGTGGATGTCATCACCGCCACAGGCCCGTCTTTGCAAAATACACTGGATTCATCAAAAAATTCCGATTTTGAAAGGGTTACCGATTTTGCACAGCCCACTGTAGATGGCGAAAGCGTGAGAGGCTATGGTGCTACAGCGTTTCGAAATGAAGATACGGATTTCGTTGAAGCGTTTAATAATGAACTAAAAAAATTACAGGATTCAGGAGAATTACTCGAAATCATACAGGAATTTGGCTTTACGGAAGAAGAGCTGCCCGGAGATGTAACACTGGAAGAGGTGATCAAGTGATGCATACATGGGAAGAAAGGGAGTGGAACGCTTGACCACATATGAAATATTTATCTCTCTGATCAAGGTCGGACTGAAGGTTACTTTACAAGTTACATTTCTTGCAGCCATACTGGCCCTGGTGCTGGGCTTTATATCCGGTCTTGCGCGAATGTCCAAATATAAAATAGTACGTTTCATTTCAGGTGTGTATTTAGAAATATTCAGAGGGACGTCTCTTCTGGTTCAGCTCTTTTGGATTTATTTTGCACTCCCCATGATGGGAATAAGGCTTTCGGCGCTTACTGCAGGGGTCTTAGCTATAGGGCTGAATTACGGAGCATACTGTTCTGAGGTTGTACGAAGTGCCATACAAAATGTGCCTGTGGGGCAGACAGAAGCCTGCATTGCGCTGAATATGACGAAAACTCAGCGTATGGTAAAAGTCATCATACCCCAGGCATTTGTAATGATGCTCCCCAATTTAGGGAATCAGCTGATAGAGCTGCTAAAAAGTACATCCCTGGTTTCCATGATCACATTAACAGATTTAACTTACCAAGCCAATATTTTGAATGCCACCACATTTGAAACCACAAAGGTTTACACAATGCTTCTGGTTATTTATTTTATAATTGGTATGCCATTATCCAAAGGGATGAAATTATTGGAAGCAAAAGTTTCAGAAGGGAGAGTGTAATATGTGGAACTGGGATTACGCTTTTTCTATACTCCCCTCAATTTTATCGGCTTTAAAAGTAACAATAAGTGCAACTTTTGTTGGATTTATACTGGCTTTGTTCCTAGGACTGATTTTTTCAGTTCTGGCTCGATCAAAAGTTAAGATCATATCTCTGGCTGTGAGAGGAATCGTACAGTTTATAAGAAATACGCCGCTTCTGGTACAGCTGTATTTTATTTTTTATGTATTCCCCAAAATCGGAATATCCTTAAAGCCTTTTACCGCTGGAATTCTGGGGTTGGGAATACACTACAGTACTTATTTGTCAGAGGTATTCAGGAGTGGAATAGAGGCCGTCCCCGCAGGACAGTGGGAAGTCGCAAAAGCTTTAAATTTCTCGCATATCCAGGCGTGGACGAAAATAATTTTACCTCAGGTTATTCCACCCATCATCCCTGTTATCGGCAACTACCTGATTACCATGTTTAAGGAAACGCCCTTATTATCTGCTATAACTCTTGTCGAAATACTGCAGACAGCTAAGATACTCGGGGCCGGCTCTTTCAGGTATCTGGAAGGCTTTACTATTGTTGGAATTATATTTTTCCTGTTAAGCTATCCATCATCACAGCTAATCAAAAAACTGGAAGTACGCCTGGGAGACAGAAATTGATTCGTACAGAAAGGAGCGTATTATGACACCAATTGTAAGTTATCAAAATGTCACGAAAACTTATGGAGATCTGGAAGTTTTAAAAGATATAGATTTTAATATTTATCCTGGAGAGAAAGTAGCTCTTATAGGCCCTAGCGGCTCGGGAAAAACCACTTTGGCACGTTTGTTAATGACACTAGAAGAACCTGATTCCGGAATTATAGAAGTAGAAAACCAGAATTTATGGCAGGAAGAAGTTAATGGGGAACTTGTGAAGGCAAAGGAAAAGCACCTTCGAGAAATACGGAAAAGTATAGGTATGGTCTTCCAGCATTTTTATCTGTTTCCTCATATGAACGTTTTAAAAAATGTCATGGAAGCTCCTATTACAGTTTTGGGGCTTTCAAAGAAAAAGGCTAAACAACAGGCGGAAGAAATGCTGGAAAAGGTCGGATTATCGGATAAGTTGGATGTTTATCCGGCGCAGCTGTCAGGGGGGCAGAAACAGAGAGTTGCCATAGCCAGAGCACTGGTTATGAAACCCAATATCATGTTGTTTGATGAGCCCACCTCTGCATTGGATCCCGAATTGGTAGGTGAAGTTCTGGATGTGATTAAGGAAATCGCCTCTGGAAGCGACATGACCATGCTGCTAATTACCCATGAAATGGACTTTGCGAGGGAAATTGCAGACAGAATAGCATTCTTTAATGAGGGCGTTATCGCAGAACAAGGCGAACCGGAGGAATTGTTTAACAACCCACAGACGCCAAGACTTCAGTCATTTTTATCAAGATTTAATTCATAATGCAATAAAGAAAAGAGGATGGTTGAATCAACCGATGCTCTTTTCTTTATATCTCCCGCACGCTTCCCCGCTCCACGAAGTCAGTACAGACCTGTATTTTCATTTTTATCTTTTCCGGCTCCTCCATGGCCAGTGCCAGCTGACGCACCGCCATCTCTCCCATTTCCTGCTTATATACGTTGATCGTTGTCAAGGGCGGATCTGAAATTGCTCCGAAGCTTATATTATCGAACCCCACAATGGATACATCCCCGGGAATATCATACCCATACTCTTTTAGCGCCCGCATTGCTCCTATGGCAATGGTATCATTATCAGCAAAATAAGCTGTGGGAAGGCCCGGAGCTTTATCCAGATATTGTTTCATTCCTTCATACGCCGTCTCAATCCTGGTCCCAACAGTAGCGATATATTCAGGTTTTAGGGATATTCCTTCTCTGGACAGCACCCTCTGAAGTCCGATTTCCCGGTACTTGAAAGCCTGTATTCTAAAATCCCCCTGAATATACCCTATATCCCGGTGTCCTTTATGCAGCAAATACTCGGCTGCCTTCACCGCAGAATCTGTATTGCTTATCAAAACACTGTTAAAGAAATATCTGTCACTCCACCCATCCAGCAGTATCACTTTATTCTGAGCACGAAGAAACGGTTCAAAATCTTCTTCCATCATCTCCGTTCCCAGAAGAACCACTGCGCTCTCTGAGTCCGTCATAATTTCTTCTATTCGATCTCCATACCCCGGGTCGCTGATATCCACACGGCAAAACACAGTTTCATATCCCATTTCCTTCGCCTGATGCTCCACACCCTCTATCACCGCTGGATGAAAAAGACTGTCATCTATAATCAACCCGTTTCTTCTGAAAATGACAAAACAGATTTTCTTAATCTTATCATCCGTTCGATATCCCAGCTCTTCCGCCGTCTTTAGGATTTTCTTTGAAGTTTCACGGTTTACCCCTTTCTTGTGATTCAGTGCATTAGAAACCGTGGCAGGGGAGAAACCTGTGAGTTCACTGATTTTCTTTATACTTACCTTCATAACGATTGCTCATCCTTTAGCATAAAAGTTCCCTTTCTGTCTGGAGATTAGGCTTTGACTTGATGTGACTTATTATATTATATCTCAGCCACTATCAAAAGGAAAGGTAAATTTATGTGACTAAATCACTGAATTTCCCCTCCGTCTTCTGTAGAGTGAAGTACATAAATCAAAATCCGTAATTTTACAAAATGGAGGGTATAGTGATGTCAAAAACGGTAATCATCGGCGGCGTGGCGGGAGGCGCGACTGCTGCTGCGAGATTGAGAAGAAAAGACGAGTCTATGGAAATTATCATGTTTGAAAGAGGAGAGTATATTTCTTATGCCAACTGCGGCCTCCCCTATTATATCGGAGATGTAATTAAGAGCCGGGATGCGCTGCTTTTGCAGACACCTGCAGCTATGAAAGCAAAATTTAACATAGATGTCCGTACTTCCTCTGAAGTACAAAAGATTAACAGAAACGAGCAGACCCTTAGGGTACAAAATCTAAAAACTGGAGAGGAATATGAAGAAACTTATGACACTTTAATTATAGCCACCGGTTCTTCACCACTGAAACCACCTATTCCGGGAATTAAAGGCAGTCATATTTACACCCTGTGGACAATTCCTGACACAGATGCTATTAAAGAAGTAGTATCAAAGGAATCGCCCAAAAGAGCTGCTGTTATAGGCGGGGGATTTATCGGACTTGAGATGGCAGAGAACCTTCGAAAAGCAGGTATCGATGTGACCATTATAGAAATGCTGGATCAAGTCATGGCACCCGTAGATTATGAGATGGCACAGCTGCTCCATGAAAATATTAGAGCGAACCAAGTGGAACTGATTTTAAAAGACGGTGTAGACTCTTTCCAGGAAGTTGATAATCATACAGTCATACATCTTAAGAGCGGTAAAATGGTTACTGCAGATATGGTACTTCTCTCCATTGGAGTACGTCCCAACAGTTCACTAGCCAAAGAAGCCGGCTTAGAGTTAAATGCCAGAGGCGGGATTGTGGTAGATGAGTTTTTAAGAACCTCGGACGAACATATTTATGCTGTGGGCGATGTAATTGAGGTAAATCACTCTATTTCGTGTGACAAAACAATGATTCCCCTGGCAGGGCCGGCCAATAAGCAGGGACGCATCTGTGCTGATAATATAACCGGTAATCAGGTTCCGTATAAGGGTACAATGGGAACCTCTGTAGCCCAGGTATTTGATTTAACCGCAGCCGCTGTAGGGTTGAATGAAAAAGCACTTAAGGCTGCCGGAAAACAAAAAGGCCGGGATTACGAAACCGTGCTTATTAACCAAAAATCCCACGCCGGTTACTATCCAGGCGCCGCCCCCATTACCTTAAAGCTAATTTTCGACCGTGGCGGCAGTATATATGGCGCACAGATTATCGGTCAGGATGGGGTGGATAAGCGGATAGACACCATAGCCGTCACAATGCGACTGAAAGGCACCGTCAATGATCTGGCGGAATTAGAGCTTGCTTATGCGCCACCTTATTCCTCCGCTAAAGATCCGGTAAATATGCTGGGCTTCACTGCACAAAATGTACTGGAAGGATTAGTGTCATTTATAGAATACAATGAAATGGATTCTATGATAGCGGATCAGAGTAAAAAAGATACTTATACAATCCTGGATGTCACAGAGGAAGTAGAGCGAATGGTATTCTCCATCCCCGGATCTGTCCATATTCCTCTCGGGAAACTACGCAGCCACCTGGGAGAACTTGACAAAAGCTGTCTCATCATCCCCTACTGTTCCATAGGTGTCCGTTCCTATAATGCGGCCCGTATACTTATGCAAAATGGTTTCACTCAGGTGAAAGTGCTTTCAGCCGGAACATCATTTTATAAATCCATGCACAATGACAGTACTTCCGAAAACGAGAAAAAAACACCTAACCAAGGTGACCTGGAGGGTGTCCCGCCATGTGACTGTAAAGAGATAAAAATCATAGACTGCTGCGGTTTGCAGTGCCCCGGTCCGATTATGAAAGTACACGAGGAACTCTCTTCATTAAAACAAGACCAGATATTGCAGGTATCGGCAACAGATATGGGATTTACGAGAGATATCGAGGCCTGGTGCAGAAGAACCGGAAATATTCTCCTAAAAACAGAGAAAAAAGGCCGCGAGAACATTGTTTACATTAAAAAAGAGGCGGATTCCTGCGAATGTAATGTACCCCAAGCAGAGTCCACTCTTACCGCCTCATTTCCTCAGGGAAAAACTTTAATTGTATTCAGCGGAGATTTAGACAAAGTTCTCGCTTCCTTCATTATTGCCAACGGAGCCGCCGCTATGGGGCGTCCGGTCACAATGTTTTTTACCTTCTGGGGGCTGAATGCACTCCGGAAGAAATCAAAACAGCATGTTTCCAAAACATTTGTTGAAAAAATGTTTGGGTTCATGATGCCAAGGGGCGTAAGTAAATTGAAGCTATCTAAAATGAATATAGGTGGCATGGGTACAAAAATGATGAAAAAGATCATGAGGGATAAGAACGTAAGTTCCCTGGAAGAATTAATGAAAAAAGCCATGGCGAGCGGCATAAAACTGGTTGCATGTACCATGTCCATGGAGGTTATGGGTATTAAAAAAGAAGAACTCATCGACGGCGTAGAGTTCGCCGGGGTGATTTCCTATCTCGGAAATGCAGAGGAAGCAAATGTAAATCTTTTTGTATAAAAGCAGTATACACTTCTTTATTGTGTTACAAACTGAATGAATTTCTTTCCGTAGCATGGTAATCTGTTAATTAGTCAGGGAAGCCATATATAACAAGAGAAGACGCAAGGACAAAAAAGTCCTTCATATTATTTTAACAGATAACAGACCCCGCCAATTACACCACTCCCCATCATAATGAAGATAGGATTCAATTTGAACTTTCTAAGCAGTAAAAGCCCTGCTGCAAATAAAGCTACAGCAATAAGATCAGTAGAAGATATATTTCCTGTAAATCCCTCTGTTCCCCAGAATGACAGCACAAGAATGGACAGTCCCGCTGAAAGGATTAGAGCAACCACAGTGGGGCGCAGTCCTGCGAGCATACCCTTAATGAATAGCATATTACTGTATTTATTGTACAGCCATGCCAATACTGACACAATGACACAGGAGGGCAGGAAACACCCTAAAGTGGAGACTAAAGCGCCTCCCACACCTGCAATTCGCGTTCCCACGAAGGTTGCAGAATTGATTGCAATGGGCCCCGGCGTCATTTCCGAAATGGTGATAAGATCTGTGAATTCAGTAAGCGAAAGCCAACCATGTAAATCGACCACCTGGTTTTGTATCAACGGCATGGCCGCCATACCACCGCCAAAACTGAACATACCAATCTGTAGGAAGCTCCAAAATAGTTGTAAGTAAATCATGTTCTATATATGCTCCTTTCCAGTGTGCTTGTCACACATGCTGACCAGTATGCCCAGAGCACCGCAAAACAAAATGATGTAAATGATATTGATATGAAAGAAATAGTAAACGCAAAACGCTCCGGTCATGATGACAATAGGCAGCCATTTTTTTGTCTTAATTATCTTTCCACTCATTGTGATTACTACATCAAAGATTACTGCTGACACGCCGGCCATCATGCCTTTGAGTACGGCACTCACAACTTGATTATCTCGAAAGGCCGTATAGAATAATGAGAGAACAGAGAGTATAATAAACGGCGGCAGTACTGTTCCAAGGATAGCTATTAGTGCCCCGGAGAAGCCCATGAGCCGCCAACCTACTAATATGGATGCGTTGACCGCCATCGCTCCCGGGGAAGATTGTGCAATTGCCGCCATATTCAGCATTTCTTCTTCCGTCAGCCATCCTAATTCATCTACAAATCTTTTCTTCATCAGTGGTATAATGACATATCCGCCGCCAAAGGTGAAAGCACTCAAAAAGAAAGTAGACCTGAATAGCTGTAAATAATTCTTCAAATTTTTATCCATAAAAAATACCTCCCTACAATCTACATTATAAGCATTTTTTAGAATAATATATGACCATCCGGTACTTAAAAATCTTTGTTACGGTATGAGATATGCCTGCCCCATTACCGCGGGGCAGGCATATCTTAATTTATTTATAATGTCTCGTTCATACTTCCGGTGCGGTATCCTGTCAAATCCATCGCAACATAAGTAAATCCATATTCCTTAAAGGATTTCACGATATTTTCACGAGTCTTTTCCTCTATCAGTTTTGTGAATTCTTCGGGCAGGACTTCGATTCTTGCAATTGTTCCATGGATTCTTACTCTGACCTGATGAAAGTCCAGGTCCAAGAGAAGCTGCTCTGCTTTATCCACCATTGACAGTTTTTCTTCCGAAATAGTCTCTCCATACACAAATCTTGAAGAAAGGCATGCAAAGGACTGTTTATCCCACGTTGGCAATTCCATATCCTTTGACAATGCTCTAATGTCATCCTTAGACAAATTGCATGTACGAAGCGGACTTTTAACTCCCAGCTCTGCCACCGCCTGGAGGCCCGGACGGTAATCTCCGTTGTCATCCAGGTTAGATCCTTCTACAATTGCGTCAATATTGTTCTGTCTGGCGATATCCCATATCTTCTCAAATAACTCTTTTTTACACAAATAGCACCGGTTTTTTGGATTTTTCCGGAACCCATCAATTTCCAGTTCCTCAGACTCCACAACGATATGTCTAATTCCCTCACTTTTGCAAAATGTCTTTGCCTCGTCCAGCTCACGTTTTGGGAATGAACAGGACTTCGCCGTTATTGCAATGCACTTTTCTCCAAGCTCATCATGGGCTGTCTTCAGTAAAAATGTAGAATCAACTCCGCCGGAAAATGCAACTGCCACACTGCCCAGACTTTTTAGATATTCTTTTGTATCTTTCAATTTTTTGTTCTGTTCTTTGCTTGCCATAAATATAACCCTCCATTAAAATTAAATATTATTTCTCACATCTGCCAGTGATATTCCGTTTTTACGCGCAATTTCCGCAAGATCCTCATATTCAAATTTACTTTTTTTTACTGCAAAACCTTCTGCCTTTTTAATATGGATCGTTCCATACTCTGTTTCCATTTTTTCAATATGACGTTCCATCGTATATCTGCGCCGGTTGCTGCATCTCACTCCAAGGGTAGTCGTATGTTGTAAGATTAACTGTACCATTGACTCTTCATCAGCCGGTTTGCACAGGCATACCAGTTTGTATCCCGGACGACTTTTTTTCATCTGGATTGGTACCGTATATACATCCAGTGCTCCTTTTTCTATTAAGGTTTCGAGAGCGAAGCCAAGCTGTTCGCCTGTTATATCATCAAGATTGCAGTCAATCTCAACAATATCTGTATTTTGCTGATTTGTTTCGCCGCAGAAAACACGTACACAGTTGGCAATGGGAAAGTCCTTGTTCCCCATCCCATATCCAATTTTATCGGTCACCATAACCGGCCTGCTGCCGAACTCATCTGCAAAATGTCTGAGGAGGGCAGCGCCGGTGGGTGTGCAAAGTTCCCCATGAATCTCCCCTCCATAAGTCGGTACACCCCGGAGAATATATGCAGTTGCCGGGGCAGGGACCGGCAGAATACCATGCATGCATCTGACCTGACCGCTTCCGGTATGTACCGGGGAAACAATAATTTTCTGAGGGGCAAGTATATCCAGCAACATACAGACACCGACAACATCGGCCACTGCATCCATAGTCCCCACCTCATGAAAATGAATGTTTTCCACGGGTTTTCCGTGTGCCTTAGCTTCCGCCTCTGCGATCAGGCTGTACACTGCTACAGCATCTTCTTTTACCTTATCCGATACAGGCAGGGAGTTCAGAAGGCTTTGTATCTTCTCCAAACTGGCGTGGCCATGTTCATGATGTGTATGCGTATGACTGTGTGCGCCATGGTTTTGTGCATGTTCATGATGTGAGTGTACGGGGACATGGCCGGGAGATATGTCATAGCTTTCCTCTTTTGCATCTCCTACATATACCGAAACATGTGTGCCTGTAATACCACATTTAACGGATATCTTTTTTTCTAAGCGGACGCCGGGAATACCCAGGTTGTTCATTTTGTCAATAAACTCCTCCGGTTCAGGCAGCAGCTCCAGCAGCGCCGACATAAGCATATCACCTGCCGCTCCCATATTACATTCTATATATAAGGTTTTCATCTCACACCCTCCATCTGATTGATGGTACTGTAAAGTTTTACAGCCCTATTTTTATTTAAAACCTTTTATTTTCAAGGGTTATATCCACTTTTACAAATAAAATAGCAATGACCCCCCTATTTCGTGTATAATGTAATCACCACAAAAA
>NZ_FBWL01000165.1 GCF_001517425.1 Clostridium sp. C105KSO13
TCCCTCCCAATGAACCATTAGCTTCTTGATCTGATTCACTAATTCTATAACTTTCAAAAAGTTGCCTTTTTAGACAGCTTAAAAAAGTGCGTCCATTTGTGGCTGCCCTCTACTTTCTTTCACACTAATTCTTCCTGAAGCTTAATACCATTCATTTAGTCCTCAAAATTCAGGATTTTAAAGATAGTATGTGTGGCTTTTAACAAATTATGTATAAGTATTTCGAAACTAAGGTTAGGAATTTTTAAGGTATATTTCAATATTGGCTGTCATTTGGAAAGTTCATGAAAAAAAGTCGAACAAAAAATAAGATATGTCAAAGAGTTCCGGGACATCTATTATAGTACAGATATTAACGCATGAAATAGGACATTTTGGGAGTTAAAATTGGACATTTTAGAAATACGTTTTATTGCCAAAGAAACTATATTAAATAGTTTTGATTTAACTGTTTGATCTTTTACTAAGCCATTGGGCTTCTCGCTTAAATACATGAGGCAACACATAGCCAAAGTGTATAAGTAGAAAAGAACCGATAGTCTGTTTTCCAACCAAACTATCGGCTCTGTATCTTTACTTTTCCCCTATCCAGACTGCCACGGCTTTGCAGCATGCTTTTGGATAATATTTCAAACTTCCATTTTCGATATCAATTTCCTCTTTCTGATCTGAATAGACCATCCTGATTTTTTCGGGGCAGCTATCCGGCAGCGGAACTGTGATGCATTCCGGCAGATTCCCTGCAAAAGTATGCATTGTTACATATGCCTCTTCATTTTTTCCTACCCGCACAAGCGCCTGCCAGCCTTCCGGGTGTCTAGTACTTTTTATATCAGAACCATATAGATAAGACTGTCCTTCCTTAATAATCGGTGCAATCTTCTTGTAAAACTGCATTCCTTCCTCCAATACATCCCACTGTTCTTTAGAAAGCTTTGTGACATCTCCGGAAATACATAGTCTCCCTAAAAAAGTATTTACCAGCGAATAAACAATTCTTTTCAATGAATCGTCTGTGCGGATGACTGCCCAGATCTGGCTCTGTCTCGGGTGGATTACACGGTGCAGGTTTGCTGCAATAATAGGAATTTCCACACACTCGTGGGCATCGGAAAAGGAGGCCATGCTCATCTGTGCCATCAGCCCCGGCTCCAGTCTGTGTCCACCGGAAGCACAGTTTTCCAGCACAATGCCAGGAATTTCTCTTTTTACCTTTTCAATAAACCGGGCGGAGGCTTCCATGTTCTGTCGCAGCCCTTCACCCATGGATTCTGCGCCGTCACATCCGATTCCTATTGTCTCATTGTAGTCTATCTTCATATAACCAAATCCATATTTTTTCAAAGTTCCAATTACTTTATCCGTCAGATATTCCTCCACCCATGGGTCACGCATATCCCAGAACCGGCGGAAGTAACTGGTCAGAACTTTTCCATCCTTATGCAGCAGATGTTCTTCCTTACGATATGCCTGAGATGCTCGTCCTACATTTTCAATTTCAAACCATATCCCGGGTATCAGCCCCGCATCCCGGATTGCCTGTACCGTTTCCTCCATTCCTTCCGGAAACATCTCTTTTGAAACGTTGTAATCTCCCATGCTGATGTCCCACGGAATCCCCGCTTCCTTATACCAGCCACAGTCAATAACAAAATACCGGAAGCCCTTACCCTTTATCTTTTCCAAAATCTTTAAGATATTTTCGTGGGACGGCTTTCCCCATGTTGTACAGTATTCATTAAACACCATAGGTAAATCCCGTTCCACCTCCGGTGCTTTTTCCAGGCCCTCCAAAGCTGCCTCTGTCAGACGGCCGGTAAATATATCGAAAGACTCCGTATGGGCAGCAGTGAGGATTGCTGCAGGTGTATCAAAAGATTCTCCGGGTTTTATTTCTTTCATCCAGTGCCCCATCTCCCGGTCGGCCAGCCCTCCACTTAAGCTTAAACCTTCATCTTTCCGATATAACTCCATCTGCCAGGAAGCATTATGTACAATCTGAGCACCCCAGAATACATGATTCTGACAATCCTCTACAGCGGCAAACGGGAAAAATTTATTTACTGGCATAGAGCCTGCCTGACCAAAACGTTCGCAGCGGACCGCATGAGGATCCCACGCCGGTTCCAGCTGCAGGTCTTCGATCGGAATCATCTCATGGCGCCCTTCCTGACTCCAGACACTTCTGATTCTGTGCAAACGAAGGCACCCATGACCATCCCCCCCCAGATAAGGGGATAATCCGCCCAGCGAAAAGCTCTCAAACATCTCCAGTGTGCAGGGATCCTTCCCCTTATTTTCAAAAGTACAATGAACTCTGATATATGGCATTCCTGTTTTCCAGATTAGGTGGTGGATTACCTGATATCCTCTGCGATCCTGTAGAATCGTGTCAATCCTGCATAACTCACCTTCTGTCCTTACGGACTGTGACTGGTAGCACAGCCTGCGGACAGTTTCGCCATTTTTCATAGAATTTCCCATGGCATATGCCTCATCATAAATATCTCCGGTCAGCTTAAGCTGTATAAGAGATTCCAGTTTTTCACTTTTAGGGGGCATTTTATTGAACGCCATATCAGACGGCAGCAGCATTAACCCCACCTGCCCACTTTTTGTGTCTGTCAGATATCGTGCTGTCATATCGCCCAGCAAATATTCTTTTAAAATTTCCACTGCCATCCTTATATTCCTCCCTGAATTAACTATAATTTTTTCTTTTTCCTGATTATAATAACTGCAGCAATTGCCCCAGCCGCCAAAGCCAACACACAGATATATGGCAGAACATTTACCTCATCACCTGTTTTTACTGAGTTTCTTGTTTCTTGGCCCTGAGCAGACCCCTTGTCAGTATTTTCTGTTCCCTGATGATTCAGACCATCTGAATTGTCAGGATGATCCGGGCTGTCGGGGTTATCCAGATTGCCTGGACTGTCAGGGTTGCCCGGATTATCCTGATTACCTGGATTGCTTGGGTCGCCAGGATTATCCGGATTGCTTGGATTGCTTGGATTGTCCGGATCTACTGCCTGGGCTGCAACTGCCGGTGCAATTTCAAATTTGTCGAACCGGGGAGTAAAGTCATCCTGCACTTCACTAAACTTATATGAATTATCATTTGTAAGTGTAATCACATTTTCTCCGGCTTTCAATGTTACATCCATTACAATGTTTTTATATACATCCCAGCAAAATGTATTTCTGAAATACACTGTCTGAGGCATTTCGCCGTTTACAGTGACCTGGGCGTACCGCTCTACCAGATCCGTGTTGTAAGGATGCACATAGTTATTGCCGCTCTGTGTTTTCATAACTGGTGCCGGCTCATCATTGGAATAAAATATGGACAGCTTGTAGTCCCCTGCTGCCGGAGCATTCACAGTCATAGCCAGTGTGTTGCCTTTACCGCCCTGGAATCCCTCCACTGCCTTTTTGCCGGACGCATAACTATTTTCAATCACAGACGGTACAGCCTTACTTCCCTTCAGATAGTTATAGCCATCCTGATTATCATTTCCTTTTAATTTACTATCCTCCGCTTCCACCACTGCTGTGCTCTGTTTTGTTGCTTCTGGATCCTCAGTAAATGTAATCTGATCCAGCGCAACATTCTCCCCGCTTATTTTCAGTTTGTTCATTCCGTCTGTCAAATAAATACTTCCTGCCTGCTCTGTCCCCATTTCCATTGTCATTAATTGTTTCCAACCCGTGTTTACAACCGATTCTGCCTTTGCGTCGGCAGCATACTGCACAAAACTCTTGCTCAAAACGACACTTCCGCTGCCTTTGGAAGAAACCTTATAATATCCGTTCCGGGGCACGTTCACATAAAAATTAAATTCTCCGCTTCCTGCCGCATAACCGGCTCCTTCAAAATTCCCGCCATCCTGGGAAAATGCAAAGCCTTCCTCTACCCCAACCAATTCTTCTGGTTCAATCACAATATCTGCGGTCTCTGACTGCCGGTAAGTCAGGTCGATTTTATCCAGAAGTGCACAGAGCATAGCACCCTCCTGTTTTCCATTTTGATCTTCACCTGCATGGGTCAGACTAATGGTATGTGCTCCTTCTGCCAGATTGAGGTAAACTGTTGTGTATGTATAATAGCCCCATTTTACTGTAGACTCATACTGTAATTCCTGAACCTCACTGCCATCTACATTCAATTTGTGCTTTAAGACGGCGCCGACAGCCCGGTTCTGTCCACCGCTTTCCACATACTCCAGTGTCAGTGGGTCCACATTAGGTGCCTGACTAGAGTAATAAACGTTCAGGCGGTAGGTTCCGTCTTTCGGAACCTCCACCTCAAAAGAAACGCCATCGCCCTCCTGGTTAAGACCTCCTACCTCTGCCCTGTTGGAGCGGGCAAGGTCACCGCCTCCTGTCTTCGTAAAAACACGGGCATTCCCAAGTAAATCCGCATTTTCTGCCTCATATGTCTTCTGCCAGTTTCCACTCGTATATTCCTGAAAGGTTATAGTTTCCTCCCCCACCGCCGGAGTAATTACAGTATAATATCCATCCATGAGCTCTGCCCCGTTTACTGTAAACACCAAGTCATTGCCTGTAAATTTTACATTTCCTTCAAATACTACGGGTGTCTCATCTGCAAAACCCTGATGTCCTGTATATTTAGATCGATATATTTTTACATGTGCACTATCTGCGTCAGCAAAAACTGCTGTGTCCTTAATCTGATCGATACAAACAGTATGTTCCCCTGCCTGTCCGCCAAACAGAGTATGGATAGTTTTACTTTCTTCGTCCACACTGGTCAGGCCATACAAACGTCCGTAAGCGCTTGGCTCCTCAATATTTTCGAGTATCAGCGGCACTGTATGCCCCGTCATCTGCGCATACCATTTGTAGACCCACCACGCCCCGTTAGGCTGATTGTTTCCCGCAGCCAGTTCATTCAGGCTATTGGCAAGTCCCCAGTAGGGCAGGGAGGCATATACTTTTTCCTCCTCAAAAATAGATAACCAATTGATCAGCTGTCCCGGCGTTCCGATATCATCAAAATTGACAGTCTCGTTTACAAAAAGAATCGGCTCGAAACCTGCATCTGCATAATATGTTTCGACTAGACCTCTGACTTCGTCACAGTGAGATTTGAAAGAAGTTAATTTATCTTTCTGGAGTTCATGCCATGTTATATATTCCGGCAGACAGTCATTCTGTCTGCAAAACTCAAAGAACTTTTTATATGCGCCGGAATTATAGCCGGCATAATTGGGCCCTGCAACTTTAAGCGCAGGATTAATACCTTTTACTGTTGTATAAATGGTTTTCCAGTCATTGCACAGCTGTGTCACATCGTTTCCGTACCAGATTCCATCCGGCTCATTAAACAGAACAAAACTATACCCTGCAAGCTCTTCATCACTCTTGCCCTCTGTCATTTTTGTGACAACTGTCCGGACTTTCTCGTTGTAATCTTCTATCCCTGTATTCTCATAAGGCCATTCCAGGTAATAATCCTGGAGATAAATCTGAATGTTCTCCACACCACAGTCCTTGAGATACGAAGTCAGACGGTATCCGTCCCCGGATGGATGCTGTTTCCCGCCTGCCGCCTTCTGTACAAGAATCTTCGGTTGAATTGCCGAAATCAAATCGGCGGACGGCACTCCCGGCTCACTGACCCCGTAGAGGAAACCTGTAGACCCATGCAGCATACTTCCTGTATTTTGAGAAGCATCAAAGTGAAGTGCCGCCCCATATCTCATGTTGTCTACAGCCTTTCGCAGATTAATCAGTGCTGTATCCACAGCGTTTTGTCCTGCCGCTTCCCCCTGTCCCAGAACTGCCCGGGCTTCCTGCACGGCCGTCTGAATTGCAGTACGGCTCTCCTCTGTAATTGAGCTTAGTTCCGCCAGGGCAGCCGCATCCTTTGTCTCTGCTTCGAGCTGAGCATTGGTAAATGTAGTCTGTGCCGTTACCCCGGTATAATATTCCAAACTGTCTGCTGCCGCCTGCAGTTCACTGATCATGCGGTTAATATTTGCCTCTGTCACAGGATTTGTCAGAACACCCTCTGCTTCTGTAATTTTTTTCTGCAGAGCTTCATAGGTGCCCCTTGTATAAAAACTAATACTAAAGTCCTTCGCAGCATCCATTTTTTCACTCAGTTCCTGCAGCTTTGAACTGCCGACTGCATAGGAGTCATAAGCTGCCTTTGCCTGTTCTGCAGTGAGTGCCACATTGTAAAAGCGGAATTCATCTATCTTTGCTTTCAGGTCCTGATCCGTAGAATATACAGAACGGCCGATGGCATTGTGTGTATAGCCCTTCAACTCTGCCCTGTCATTTTCAAACAATGTCTCTAATATACTTGCCATATTTGCATTTCTGTCATCTACATTGATTTTCTGTCCGTCCAGATATACATCATATGAATCGGGATCGACACTGACAGTGACATGCTGCCATTGACTTTTTGCAAATGCCTTTTCCCAGATCAGTTTCATTTGATTGACTCTGTCTGACATCATAATGGACGTATTATAAGCACTGGAAGAAGTGTCTGTTCCGCCCACAACAAATGTGAACTCCGGTGCATTCCATTTTCCGCCGTCTCCGTTATTAGAGTTCAGCTCTATGGATGTGGCGGAAAAAATCCGGTTATAATGCGCTGCACCCGCATCCACATTAATCCAGAACGAAAATGCAAAACCTGCATCTGTTGCATCCTCAAACATATTGTCCGGAAGCGTCAGGTAACCCCTATCCAGTCCGCCTCCCGGCAAATTTAATACTTTAGAGCTGCGCTGGGAGTCCTCTACGACACCAAGTCCTTCTCCCGAGCCGCCGATTTCCGCTACAGCTCCTTCTTTTGTTCCCTGATTTTCAACCCGGCTGCCATTCACCCCTTCATCAAATGTAAACTCATAATACGGATCCGGCACCGCTGCCGGCTCTTCTTGTTCCGCCGCCAAGCTTACCACGGAAGGAAACACCAGACAAAATGACAATACAAATGCACAAAACCTTTTAACTTTTCTTCTTTCCATCCCTCTCTCCTTTTCCGGACGCACTTAGCCCTTCACAGCGCCGACGGTCATTCCTTTGATAAAATATTTCTGCAGACTTAAAAATAGGATGGCGATGGGCAGCACAGAAATAACAATGGCAGCCATCGCTGTCGTGTAGTCACTGCTCTGCGCAGAGAACAGGGACTGGATTGCAACTGTCAGTGTCTTCAGCTGCTTTTTGCTGACATAAAGGCTTGCCAGCAGATAGTCATTCCAGATTTGGAAAGACTGCATAATAATCAATGTTGCCATAGCCGGTTTTAGAATCGGCATCACCACAGAAATGTATGTCCTGATAACTGAGCACCCGTCAATCCTTGCCGCTTCTTCTAATTCCAGGGGAACCGTGGACATGAAACTGTTCATCAGAAACACACCAAAGGAAATCCCTGTTGCAACATACATGAAAATAATTCCAAATCGTGTGTTTGTCAGATGCAGCTTATAGCCAATCATGTAAATCGGAAGGAACAATGCCTGATAAGGAATCAGTATTCCTACAATAAAGTACACATAGCAGAACTTAAAAAACTTATGCGAACATCTGGCGATGGCCCAGGCTGTCGTTCCGCATAAAAGTGCAAGAATTACAACACTGACAGCCGTATAGACGAATGTATTTGTAAATGTAGTTGCCAAATCCAGTTTCTTAAATGCAGCAGCGTAGTTATCCAGCTGAAAGTTCTCAGGCAGTGCCAGAGGACTGCTCAGATATAGTTCTCTTTTCCCTTTAAAGGAGTAGTTTAAGATAATAAAAATCGGTGCGATAAACAAAAGAGCAGCAATTGTCATGATAATCTGCACCAGAAATGTTGTCTTTGTGTAGGGTTGTGCCGAAACCTCTTCTTTTTTCTTCCTTCGGGACATTATGCCTGCACCTCCTTGTTCTTTAATCCTTTTACCTGTATTAGCGCTACCAGCAGAAGCACGATCACCAGTGTAACAGACATAGCCGAGCCGTATCCATACTGCCTTCCGTTAATTGCGGTGGTGTATGTCTCATATATGACCGATGTGGACGCTCTCCCCGGGCCGCCTTTGGTTGAAGATACCAGCAGGTCATAGACTTTCAGGGAGCCTGTAGTGATCCCCACCACACAGATGGTGATGGCCGGCGCGAGCATCGGAATTGTTACATTGAAAAATCTCTGTATGGCTCCTGCTCCGTCCACCTTTGCCGCCTCATACAGTTCGGCCGGCACAGACTGTAGGCCTGCAAGATAAATCAGCATCCAGTACCCGATCCACTGCCAGTTATTTGCTATAAGAAGTCCGCTCAGCACAGTTTCTTTCTTTCCGAAAAGCAGAAAATTGATACTGGTTCCCAGAACATCATTGACAGCCGGAAGCACATTTGAGAACATCTTCAGCCAGACGAATCCGACGATGACCGAACTGATGAGGCATGGTATGAATAAAATTGTCCGGTAGATCTTCTGTCCCTTAACTCCACTATCCAAAGCAAGTGCAAACAGCAGTGCAACCACATTTTGAATCACAGTATTGCCGATTGTAAATTTGATGGTGAACCACCATGCACTCGTGAAATTCGGATCATGGAATAAATCAATATAATTCTGAAATCCCACAAATACCTTTTCGGCCGACATCCCGTCCCAACTTGTAAACGAATAGCGCACTGCCATAAACATAGGGACGATCAGTCCGATTGTAAAAATTACAAATCCCGGCAAAACAAGCAGAAGATACTGGCGAAATATTCTTTGTCCCATCGTTCCCTTTTTCTTAATCATCATTGCATTCTCTTCCTTTCAAAAAAGAGGGAGTTTCCTCCCCCTCCTCTATGTACTCTTTTATTAGTTAGTTTGCGGAACTTGCATCCACTCTTCCGTCTGAAGCTTTTAGGCAATCCTCAAAACTGATATCTCCCTGCAGCCATGCAGCAATATCTTTCGCATTTTCTTCCTGAAATCCTCCCCATACAAGCTGGTTATTTCCCAATGTCACGTCTGCGATTCTGCCTTCCTTTGCATATGTGTCGATGTCTTCCTGACTTGGGTTTTCGAATGTAGGTGTTACATCTTTGAGCATAGATGCTGTCTTTGTATAGTCCAGAATCTCAACTGCCAGATCTTTGTCGCTTGTCAGAAGATCAAGCACCTGATTTATTTCTTCCTGATGCTTTGTATCTTTGCTTGTCATAATTGTAATGTTTGGTTCAAAAATCAGTTTGGAATCTCCGGTCTGATTCGGGAACGGGAAGATACCGAATTCGAAGTTTTCATCAATATCCAGGAAATTCTGAATGGACCAGGAACCGGATACTTTCATTGCAGCCTCGCCCTGTACCATCTTTGCATCGCAGTCTGTCTGTTCTGTGGAGAAGGTTTCCGGGAAAGTATTATCGTAAATCAGCTTGTTATAATCATAAGCTGTCTGCATTTCTTCACTGTCGGAGAAAGAAACCTTTCCGTCACGGAACTCATCTCCCCATGCCGGATCATTATTAAATACATCATTCATTGCAAACTGCATCGTGACATTGCCGATGGACCATGTATCCACCATGTGGCTTGCAAACGGCACAATTCCTTTTGCTTTACAGCCGTCAATAATTTTTTTCAAATCTTCCTGGGTCTCAGGGATGCCCCAGCCGTTTTCCTCAAACATAGCCTTATTGTAATAAACGCCCTGATACATTGCATTGTATACCATTCCATAGGTTTTTCCATCCACAGTAACATTTTCTCTTGCTGCATCCAGTCCTCTGTCCAGATACTTGCTGTCAATCTCTCCCAGAACCCCCTGCGGTGCATAGGTTGCCACATCCTGTGCCTTGCCGATCATGATATCCGGCAGTCCTGACTGCATGTACTGCTGCATCTTAGGCTGGAAATCATTTCCCCAGTCCACACATTCCCATTCCAGTGTAATATTGGGATACTTTTCAGCAAGAACCTCATCGATCATGTCTTCAATCCCCGCATCGGTTGTAGACTGTCCGGCCAAAACGGTAAGGGTTACTTTGTCTTTACTGTCAGAAGAACTCCCTCCCTCTTTTTTGCCGCATCCTGCTGCCAGAGATAAAGTCATAACCGCAATTAACAGCAGACTCAATACTTTCTTCTTTTTCATCATCCATCCTCCTAATGTTTAGATTATGGTTTGATTATACAGTCTTTAAGAAAGGAACAAATAGGACGATATTGAAAAAAGGAGTTGTACTTTTTTGCAACTATTCAACCAGGCTGCTCTCCTGAGCAGTTACAGGCCTTGTTCGTATTTGCCAAATATTTTTCTAAAGAAGAAAGAATTCACATATGCCAGAAGTGAAAATCCACCTGCTATCCAGATAAACAGTGCCCGCAGCATAACCTCAATACTGAAAAAGGTAAGGGCGGCACAGGCAGCCCCGATTAATATCATGGTAATCGTATATCCGATGTTGACGGCACCTATCATCAGTGCATTTTTCAGGCAGACACCCAGGCTGTCCTGAAATCTTGCCATGTAGGGAAAAACATACAGTACGATCACGAAATATACAATAAAAAGTACAATTAACGCAGCACCCAAAATTTTTTGCACTATGCCGGCTACGGCCCTGACTGCGAAGAAATCCACTATAAAGACTGCCCCAACAGCTGCAAGTATCAGCCCGCATGCCGTGCCTTGCCTGAGATTTTTCCGGAAAGCCTTCCAATATTCCGAAAATACATAAGCCTCTTCATCTTTCACCATCTTAAGATTTACACTGTAGAGTGCAGTAAGTGCTGCACCGATTGTTATTACCGGTATACAGCTTATCAGAAAGCAGATATTTAAGATTACTGTATTCATAATTTTGTTCAGTATATTCATAACCGAACTATCCAAATTAAAAATTCCGCCCATTTATTTCCTCCTTGTCAGCATCACTCCGTATAGGCACTGTCTTCTCTATTTTCATCCATATACTCCAGAACCTCTTCGGAAGTTTTCTCCCCTTTCAGCCAGGACAACTGTTCCTGTGCGGCACTGTTCTGGAAACTCCAGATTAACTGTGCGTTGCCCGCAGATACATCGATGATGTTTCCCTCCGTCTCATAACGTCTAATGTCCTCCTGAATTTTGCTGTTGTGAGCTGCTTCCAGTCCTTTTACTGCAGAGTCCGACTGTGTAAAATCCAAAATCTCTCTGGCCAGTTTTTTATCACTTAATAGAGAATAAAAAATCTCATCAATTAAATTACTGTACTTCGTGTCTGCACTCTTCATCAAAGTCAGATTCGTTTCCCGGATCAGACTTGCTTCTCCCTCCTCATTCGGAAATGGAAAGATTCCAAATTTTATTGTCTTTCCATACTGATTAGCAAACTGCATTGACCATGAACCGGTAAGATACATTGCCGCATCTCCCTGGGTAAACCGGCTGTCACTTTCAAACTGGTTCAATAAAAGCGCATCATCCCATGATGCATTCAGGATTTTCTGATTATTCAACATGCAGGCAAGCATCTTCTCATTCCCCGTACAGTTTACTACTCCTGCCCTAAGTTGGTCTCCCCAGCGAGGACTGTATTTAAAAATGTCATTCATCATATACTGCATGGTCATATTGGCTACTTTCCAGCTCTCCTGAAAATGTGCTGCGAAGGGTACGATTCCCACAGCCTCTAAATCCTCTATGAGGCTATCCATCTCCTGAGGTGTTGTGGGAGGTTTTAGCCCATACCTCTCAAAAATATCTTTGTTGTAGATAACCCCCTGATACCAGAAATTATAAGGCAGTCCGTACACCTTTCCATCCATTGTGACCGGATCCAACGCATTTTCTTTAATCTTTTCACTACATTTCTCTGTGACTGTGCCAAGCTGTCCGGTTTTTGCATATAACTTAACATCCTGCGCCTTTCCTATCACAATATCCGGCACATCACCTGCTGCCAGACGCCCCCTCATCTGCGCATCAAACTGATCTCCCCAATCTACGCACTCCCATTCCAGTTTCACCCCGGGGTACTTTACTCCGGCCCACTCATCAATCATATCTTCAATCCCGGCATCCGATGTGGACTGCCCCGCCAGAATCGTCAGAACAATTTGTTCTTTTTTTTCTCTTGTTTCAACATTGACGCACCCTGCCAGAGATACCGTCAGCACCCCGGTCAGCATCAAAGACAATATCCGTTTCAATGGCTGTCCCCCCGTATTTGTTTTGCATATTCTCGTGGGCTGAATCCGGTATTTTTCTTAAAAACCCGGCTGAAATATGTATAATCGTCATAACCGACCATAAAGGCAATCTCAGTCAGATTAATATCACTCTTTCTCATATATTCCTTTGACTTTTCTATACGTTTCCGAGTAATATAAAGTATCAGATTTTCTCCCATTTCTTGACGGAATACCTTGGAAAAATAAGAGTTTTCTACATTGTAGGTTTTTGCAAGAGACGTCAGAGTCAGCCCTTCAAAATAATTTTTATCAATGTAGGCCGCTGCCTGCTTCACAATTTGTTTCATTGTATCCGTAGACGCTTCCCTGCACCCCGGTTCCAGATATTCAATCATATCACGGACAGCACTGCAAACTGCTTCTGAATCCAGGTATTCCACTGCCTTATCTGCAGACTCCATCAGGTTGTCAACATTGACTGTCTCTTTATGGCCCCTGGTCTGTATCACATAATCCGCCAGCACATTCATAACCTGCTTTACCGTCTGGCGCACCTCCAGATAATTCCACCGGTCCTGCTCACACCTTTGCAGGCCAACTTCTTGCATGATAATCCTTCTCAATTCCACGCCATTTCCCAACTGCAGGCAAGTCTTAATTCTCTTTTCGTATTCACCGTTGAATCTTGTATTCATTCCACCGGTACAAGCCGGATCTTTTTCATGCCCCGGAAGAAGAATCTCATCTTTTTTGCAATACGTCCTCGTCATTAGCAGGGCAACAGCTTCCACATAGGCCATATGAATGCTCTCCATAGAATATGAATGTCCACTGATACAAAACGTAAGGCAGATGTCTGAAAACTCTCTAAAATAGATACGTATCTTTTCTGCCAATTTTTTCAGTTCTTTGTCTCCCTGTTCTGTTATAATAATAAATTCGTTTGAACGATAAACATAATTGAATACAATGACGTCATCCCTTCCGCTCAAATGATGAAGTTTCTTCTTTATATTGTAAGAAAACAAATTTCTGCCATATCTGTTCTTTTTAATTATCTGATGGAGATTATGAATTTTCACAAGCATAAGGCTCATTCCTGCCAGTTCCATGCCACTGTTGATTGAAATATTTGGAATGTAAGACACCTCCTCTTTCTCAATCAACTGACTGTATTCCCTGTCCTGAAGCAGGGAGGCTGCCTTTAAAAGCTTCATTGCTTCACTTTCCCGTTCACCGATAATCTCCAGAGCCTTCACAATGGCATTCACAAGGTCGATTTTTGTGACTGGCTTCAGCAGATAATTAATCGCTCCGGACATGAAAGTATCCTTTACATACTCAAAATCACCATAGCCGCTGACTACAAAGGTTACAATATCCGGATACTTTTCTTTTATAACGGCCAATAACTCCACACCATTTACAAAGGGCATGTTGATATCTGTAATCAGAATATCGGGGGATTCTTCATCCAGTCTCGCCAGAACCTCTTCCCCATCCTTTGCCGGCTCCAGACATTCCAGGGAATATTTGTCCCATTCAATCATGTGTCTTAGTTTTTCTCTTGTCCAAAATTCATCATCGGCTATTAAAATTTTATACTTCTTTTTCTCCATTCTCTTCTTCCGCCTTTTTCCGGGGTATCCTCATATAAATCTTTGTTCCTTCTCCTATTACGCTTTCGATCCAAAGTCCATACTCGTTTCCATAAAGCATTTTTAATCTTGCATTAATATTATGCAGTCCGATTGAATCTCCCTTTTCCACATACTTTAGGTCATTTTTCTTCAGATTCTTATTGAATTTATCTGCATCCATCCCTATGCCGTTATCTGCCACACAGATTGTCAGATTCTCTGCCTCAGACTTCACCTGAATCTGTATAAATTTATCTCCTCTTTTACTTCTAAGGCCATGATTCAGTGCATTTTCAACCAGCGGCTGCAGCGACAGTCTGGGGATTTCTTCCTGAAGCACAGTTTCATCAATTTCATAAACATACTGGATATTGTCCTGCATCCGGGTATCCATAACATAACAGTAGTTTTTCAGATGAACAATTTCTTTTGACACCGTAGAAAATGGATCTTTCATATTCAGACTGTAGCGGAAAATATTGGAGAGCGACTGACTCAGCCTGCTTACTTCCGGACATTCTTTGATCTGTGCAATACTGCTCATCGTGTCAAGCGTGTTGTACAGGAAATGGGGATTAATCTGTGCCTGCAAGGCTTTATACTCTGCCTGGCTCAGAAGATAATTTGCCTGCTTTTCCTTCGCAGTCAGTTCTTCCAGGCGGCCCAGCATTTCATTGAAATTCTTCCCCAGCATCCCAATCTCATCTTCACTCCCGACGGATGCCCTCAGAGAGGTATTTCCTTCTTTGATTTTCTCTATCGTATTCATCAATTTTTTCAGCGGCCTTGTCATCTCCTGTGATAATATAGACGTCAAAACAGCTGTGACCGCTGCCATAATACTTCCAATTAGCAAAAGATTTACGGTCAGTGCACGTTGATTCTGCTTAAGAAGTTCCTGGGGCATCAGAGAATATGCCCCCAGGTTATACTTATTTTGCTCCACTTGGAACAGTTCCTGTTTTGAAGTGCCAAAAGGGCCACCCCTGGCCTGTGCTCCGCTTTTTATGTATTCTGAAATCTCCTGGTAATCTTGCTTTTCATCGCGGCTCAAGGTACCGATAGACACTGCCGGACGGTCACTGACAGGCTGCAGCCAGATATACATTGATTTATCCGTACTGTACTTTTCCATAATGGAGCTGATGGCTTTGCTGTCCACATCACAAACGATATAGCCAATTGCTTTACTGTAATTTCTGTTGTTATAAAGCTTAATAGACAAGCGTATAATATCTGTTTCCCTGTATTCGTTGTAATAGCTTGACAGCAACATTTTAGTCTGTCCTGACTTCACATATTTCCTTATGGTCTCCGCGTTGCTGTACTCTGTATCTTCATAAATGTCTGCCGGGTAATTATGTCTCGGGGTCATAGCTCTTCGATATGTACTTATAATCTCATGTTTCGGATTATACAAGTACAGTGCCACTACATTATCTCCTGTCTCAAAGCCCGTGGTACCGATTTCATATGCCTTCCTGTAAAATTCTATGCGCATCTGTTCTATGTTTTCCCGGGCCTTCAGCGCTTGGATAAAGTCATCTTCACTATACATTGCCAGTAGATTGCTTTCCATATTTTTAAGATACCGGTAAATCTCATTCTGCATGTTCTGCAGCGAATTTACACTTTCAGTTTTCGCACGCCTATAAATGATGTTAGAGGAAGTTTCCTGAAATAACAGTGTCTGTAAGATAAGTGCCACAAGCGTACAGCTAAGGCACATAATTAAAATCTTTGAACGCAGCTTCATTAAAGTTCCTCCTTGTCCCATTTTACCCCCTTGTCATTATACCATTTCTCTGGTGCTTATAGAATAAGACATTTTGGTAGTTAAAGTTGGACATTTTTGAAATACGTTTTATTATATTTTTTCCCACCGAGAATGGGGTTTCAGTTTTTTTGGCAAGGGAGCTGGTCAGAAACACTGCCATAAGCATAATCCTTCAAATTAAGACCGGATAAAGATTGTCTCCATCTGAATATTTTTTTTAATTTCCCACATACTAATTGTAATTTATCTGATGAAGGAGAATTTATAAGTATGGATAAGATTGAAAAGGCTAAGCAAGAGAAACAATATCAGGATTATGTGAAGCGTAAAACTCCTGTTCACAATGTTTATGCAAATATGGGGAAAGCTTTTATCACAGGCGGGATAATCTGTACCCTGGGGCAGTTTATTTATAATTACTGCGAAGTTCAGGGTATGTCCAAGGATGACTGCAGCAGCTGGACTTCTCTTCTTTTGATATTAATCAGTATTATCCTTACCGGTATGAATATATACCCCAAAATAGCAAAATGGGGAGGGGCAGGCGCTCTGGTGCCAATCACCGGGTTTGCTAACTCTGTGGCAGCCCCCGCTATTGAGTATAAGAAAGAAGGACAGGTATTCGGAATCGGGTGTAAGATATTTACAATTGCAGGACCGGTTATTTTGTATGGAATATTCACCAGCTGGGTACTGGGACTTGTGTATTGGCTGCTGAAAGTTCTATGACTTCGAAAAAATAGCGGGCATCGGAAATCATTCATCCGTGTCCGCTATTTTTTTGCTATCTGTCTTCTCTGAAGTAATTCAGCCCGCAGCTCTTCGGCTGTGCATGTTCTTTGCTCTGCCTCATGCTTGTCACAACAAGCACCACGATTGTAGCCACATAAGGAAGCATATCATAAATCTGTGCCGGAAGCCCCGGTATATTCACATACATACGCAAAATGGTCAGTCCTCCAAAAATAAGCGCTACCAGGATGCCTTTCGCCGGACGCCAGGTGGCAAAAATAACCAGTGCAACCGCAAGCCATCCATATCCGCTGACGCATCCGTGCACCCACACGCCGGAAGTGGTAACCATGCTCATATACATACCGCCGACTCCGCATATACCGCCGCCCACAACAGTGGCTATATACTTGTATCTTGTGATATTAATGCCCGCTGCATCTGCTGTCGCCGGGTCCTCACCTACTGCCCGTAAATTTAAACCTATACGGGATTTATTAAAGAACCATGCCATAATTATGGCAAGGGCAACCGCAAGATATACCAGCCAATTGTATTGAAACAAGAGTTTTCCTAAAACCGGAATATCTGATAGAAACGGAATATGCAATTTTGAAAATGCGGCTTTCGTCGCACTTCCTACCGCCACATATCCACCTGCCCTCTGTCCAATATATTCACCGAAAAAGTTTCCGAACCCGGTACCGAAAATAGTCAGGGTCAGACCCGTTACATTCTGGTTGGCGCGCAGCGAGATTGTAAGAAAACTGTATATGAGGGCTCCGAAGGCACCGGCCAGAAAGGATACAAGCAGTGAGATAAAAGCTGAGAACATTCCGTTTGGTACACTGCCTGATTTAGTGACCGCCTGCTCGTAATAATAGGAACCAGCCAGTCCGGTAATCGCTCCCATGAACATCATACCTTCCACTCCAAGATTCATGTTTCCTGATTTCTCTGTCAGTATTTCTCCAAGTGCACCGAGCAGCAGCGGAGTTCCTGCAAGCACTGCCGCTATAAACAAACTATTCAATGTATTAAGCATGATGTTCCTCCTTCCCTCTGAGAATCAGTCGATATGTAACGAAGAACTCGCATCCCAGCATAAAAAAGAGGATAATTCCTATCAGTAGATCCGACGCAGATGCCGGTATTTTAAAGTTTGTCTGAATGGTATTTGCCCCTCTCTCCAACATGGCGATAAACACAGACACCCCCAGCATTCCTATGGGATTCATCTTCGCAAGCCATGCAACAGTAATGGCGGTAAATCCCACTCCCCCGGCCGTTCCTTCTGTAATGGTGTAATCTGCCCCGGCAAACTGCAGCATTCCTACCAGGCCACACAATGCACCGGATAAAAACATGGTGCGGGTAAATACCTTACCTACATTAATTCCTGCATAACGGGCAGTATTATTGCTTTCGCCGACCACTGCAATCTCATAACCCTGTTTTGTCTTATTAAAATAAATATATGCGGCCACAACCAGAATCAAGGCTAGTATCCAACCCCAGTGAACCCCCAGTACTTTTGACAGTCTGGCTCCCGGCACCAGCATGGCAATTTTGGGAAAACTGCTTCCCGGGGCCTTCCACGGTCCATTCATCAGGTATTTGATAAAGGCCAGTGCGATGTAATTGAGCATCAAAGTAAACAAAGTCTCGTTCGTTCCCCATTTTGCTTTACACACTGCCGGAAGGAGACCGTACAAGCCGCCTGCTGCCATTCCGGCAAGAAGCATCAGAATTACCAGGGGAAGCTTTGGGAAAATATGAGCGGTAAACAGACCAAAGGCACCTGCCGCCACAGCACCTACAAGTATCTGCCCCTCTGCCCCGATATTCCAAAACTTCATTTTAAACGCAAAGGAAATGCCAATTGCAGTAATCAAAAGAGGGACCGCAAGTTTTATTGTCTCATGTATCACTGTATCGGAACCCCATGCGCCTACTACCATAGCCTTATATACTGTCAGAGGATTATGCCCCAGCGTCAGAATCAAAAGCCCTCCAGTTATAAGCGAAAGGATGAAAGCAATCCCTCGGACTTCCCATGCCTTGACGGGGGAAAGCGTGTCCCGCTTCACCATACGAATCAGAGGCTCTTTCACTTGTGTTGACTTTACTTGCATACTGGTTCCTCCTCTTCCACATGTATCATCATCAGGCCTATGTCTTCCTTAGTAACTTCTCTTGGGTCAACGATTCCGCTGACCTTCCCATCACACAGTACCATAATACGGTCAGACAATTCCATCAGCACGTCCAGATCTTCTCCTATAAAAATAACGGATACACCCTTTTTCTTCTGTTCATTGAGCAAATCGTAGATACGGTATGAAGAATTAATATCCAGACCGCGCACAGGATATGCCACAATCAGTACGGAAGGACTAAGTGCAATCTCTCTTCCAAGCAAAACCTTCTGGACATTTCCACCTGACATTCTTCCCACCGGCATCTCAACTCCCGAAGTGACAATCTCGAGCTCTTGGATTAGATTTTCTGCCACCTTTTTAGGTGTTTTCCTGTCCACAAACAGACCTTTTTTGTTTTTGTAGCTCCTTAACATTACATTGTCCGTCATGTCCATGGCTGCTACAAGGCCCATGCCGAGCCTGTCCTCAGGAACAAATGCCATGGAAATTCCTTTTCTTACAATTTCATCGGGTTTCAGACCAAGAATGCGCTCTCTCGCCACACAGTTCTCACCTTCACACTCTCCCGAATAAAGCACAGAACCGGCTATTGTAGGGCATAATCCCGCAATCGCCTCGCAGAGTTCTTTTTGTCCGCTGCCCGCAATTCCGGCAACTCCTAAAATTTCACCGCTGTACGTTGTAAAAGAAACATTGTCAAGTGCCCTGACACCTTCTCCATTAAGGCAAGTCAATCCAATGACTTCAAGTCTTTCTTCTCCGCATTCTCTTTCCGGCCTGTCAATCGCCAGGCTGACCGGCCGCCCTACCATCATCTCCGTAAGCTGAGCCTGATTTGTCGCAGCAGTCTCCACAACACCTATGTACTCACCCTTTCTCAGAATTGCCACTCTGTCTGAAATAGCCATTACCTCGTTAAGCTTATGCGTAATAATGATAATAGACTTCCCGTCTGCCTTCATATTGCGGAGTACTGCAAACAACTTCTCTGTCTCCTGCGGTGTGAGCACTGCAGTGGGTTCGTCCAATACGAGTATATCAGCCCCTCTGTACAGTACCTTCAATATTTCCACGGTTTGCTTCTCAGATACCGCCATATTATAGATTTTCTTTGCGGGGTCTATTTCAAACCCGTATCGTGAAGCCAACTCCCCAACTTTCTTATTAATCTCTTTCCTGTTTACGGTAGTCTTTCCTTCAAGCCCCAGAACAATATTTTCTGCCGCTGTCATAACATCCACCAGTTTAAAATGCTGGTGGATCATACCAATTCCCAAATTAAACGCATCTCTTGGAGAACGGATCGTCACCGGCGTTCCGTGAATTTCTATTTCACCGTGATCCGGAAAATAGATACCGGAAAGCATATTCATCAGCGTGGTTTTCCCGCTTCCGTTTTCTCCAAGGAGAGCCAGTATCTCTCCATCCTTCAATTCCATGTCGACATCCTTGTTGGCGACAACTTTCCCGAAGGTTTTTGAGACACGATTCATCTTTACAGCATAGTTTACATGTTCACCCAACTTTCTCTCCTCCTTCCTCTCATTGACTGTCTGGTATTTTAGTACACTTCCAAAAACAGAGCCGTTATGTAACGGCTCTGTAAATGAGAACTTATACCGGTATGAATTTAATTATTCAATTACATTACAGCCATCAATTATATAGTTCCATGAAGGAGCAGATTGATCAACTTGTTCTTTATAGTAATCACCTTTAGCAATATCAATTTTCTCGCCGTCAGGATTTGTTCCTGTCAGAGGGCCTGCGAATACTTGGAGTTCTCCTGATTTGATTTCTTCTGCCGCTTTATCAATTGCTTCCTGGGTTCCTTCTGCGGCAATGTCTTTATTCAGAGGTGACAGGTAAACTGCATCGTCTGCCAGACCTTTACACCAGTCCACCGGAATCTCTTTGCCGTCAATTACATCCTTCACTGCTTCTGTCACATAAATTCCCCAGTCAATACGTGCGGAAATTAGAGAAGCCTTCGGCGCTGCCTCAATCATATCATTATTGTAGCCTACCTGATATGCGCCGTACTCTTCCGCAGTTGTTGCAGGAGCCGTAGAGTCAGAATGCTGTGAAACCACGTCACAGCCGCGCTCAATCAGAGCTTTTGCAACCTGAGATTCTATGGTAGGGTCATTCCAGGAGTTTGTATACATAATGTCCATTGTCACATCCGGGTTTACACTCCTGGCACCCAGATAAAATGATGTATATCCGCTAATAACCTCTGCAAAGGGGAATGCTGCAACATAACCAATGTGATTGCTTTCTGTCTTCAGACCGGCAGCAATACCGGCCAGATAGCGTGCTTCATAAATTGATGCGAAATAGTTATGCATATTGTCCAGACCGGAGTCTTTAGCCTGGTAGCCTGTGGCATGGCAGAATTGTACATCCGGATACTCCGACGCAACTTCTTTTACGTAATCCTCAAAGCCAAAGCTCGTTGCAAAAATAATGTTGCATCCTGCATCCACGAGTTCCCTTAATGCCGTGTCACATTCTGCACCTTCAGGAACATTGAACTTATTGATAATCTGGTCATCACTTATGCCTAATGTCTTTTGCATCTCTTTGGTGCCAAGGTCATGGTTGTATGTATACCCCATATCACTGGCATCAGATACGTGTACAAAACCAATCTTGATATCTTCTTTTGTGATGCCTGCTGATGCTTCTTTCTTCTTATCTCCGGAATCAGTGCTGCTTGTCTCTGCTGCCGGCTTGCCACAGCCTGCCAGCATGCTGACCGCCATGGCTGCGCACAGTAATGTGCTTAAAATTTTCTTCTTCATAACCTTCTCCTCCTAAAAAAATTGGCTACCCATATCAGAAATACATTCCGCCATTGGATAGCCTGTCTACATTTAAATATTACACTGGGATAAAAAATAAGTCAATACTTCCCGACTTGTTTTCGACAAACATTATTTATTTTTACTTCTTAATAAATTTACCACCCCTTATAAAAAAATATAAGGGATCCCACACCTTTTCCAATTGCAATGCTTAATATAAACACCGAAATATATCGGACCATCTTCAATCTCCGTACAAAAATCGGGAACAGATTCAGTATTTCAGCCAGAGCCATAGCCCAGCATCCCACAAAAATACCGATCATAAGGCCAAATATGGGGAGTATCCAGCTACCGTGGGGAATGTGTATCTGAAATATGGAAATCAGATTTCCCACAATACCACCCAGCGCCACACAGTCTTCATACAACAGTATCTTATCCGCCGTGTGAGTGCGGTCTGCAAAGTCAGCAGCTATGCCAAGTTCTATGATAAATGAAAATAATCCTCCTGCGACGATCAATCCGCCGCTAAGTCCGATGACTGCCAGCATGATTTGATTTACCCACATCCAGTTCCTGCTCCCTTCTTGATGCATCTTCCACTAAAGTAGTCTGTATATCGTTTTCATATAGCCGCATCTGCACTTCCATGGGCGTTGGATCCACCGTAAAATGCTTTTTCCCGAAATGGTTAAAAAATATAAGAATTCCTATTGTAATTCCTATAGAATAAGTAACCTCTAATATAGTAAATCCATCCGATGTATTTCCCGTGACATATTTATAAATCTGCGAAAAGAGCTTTGGCACAGACACATCATTATTAAATGTCATAATGGCAAAAGCAGATCCGCAGAACGTAATCAAAGCAACACAGGCAGTTTTTAGAATGTGCCAGAACATGCCGGGAGTCTTCTGCGCTTCATAGGTTACAATAATATCCTGCTCCCCCATATTTTGGACTTCCAGACCCGGATATTTCTCATGTATACAGGCAATAATTTTTAAAATGGAAATAACAACACGCTGTTTCCCCTTATCTGGTATTTTCATTATTTTTAATGTCTTCAATTTGGGAATGATATCTTTGTTGCTGCACTCAAGGGACACAATATCGCCCAAAGCAACATCCGCCTTTTGTACCTCTACGTTCCTGTCGCCTTTTAGGTATACCGTATCGTGATTAACAGCCATAATATTCCACCCCCGGCCTCTGAATCAACGTTCCTTCACTATTATTGCCGGATGTACTTCCGTTGAAAAAGTAATAAAAAACGCCAATCACAACTGCCGCCAACACAATGCTAAATAGGCAAATGCGGATTTTCCTTTTTCCATTTTCCATGATTGCACCTAACCTTCCTCCACATAATAGATAGAGCTGCTGCTCCATTTCAAGGTTAGTATCTGAAATTTTTTATAAAATATGCGTTACTGTTAAGAGTTTCCCTGTTTCCGCATACTCTCAATAATGCGTTTTTCCATCCTGGATACCTGTACCTGGGAAATTCCCATCCTTTTTCCGACCTGAGACTGTGTCTCCTCAGCAAAATACCGCAGGTAAATCAGCTGGCGCTCTTCTTTATCCAGACTCTCCAGCAGTTGTGCAAGCAGCATACGGTCGAGAACTTTCTCTTCTTTTCTCTCTTTTTCTTCCAGCTTGTCCACCAGGCGGATTTCGTTTCCCTCTTTCTGATGAATTGGCTTGTACAAGGAATCCACTTCACCTCCCGCTTCCAAAGCCTGGACAATTTCCTCTCGGTCTACCTCCATGATTTCTGCCAGCTCTTCTAAAGTTGGTTCCCGTCCGAGCCTGCCTATCAGTTCTTCTCTGGTCTGAAAGATTTTATATGAAAGTTCTTTTAAAGACCGGCTCACTTTTATCATACCGTCATCCCTCAAAAACCGTTTAATCTCACCTGATATCATGGGCACTGCGTATGTGGAAAATTTCACTTCATAAGACAGATCAAATTTATCAATAGCCTTAAGAAGACCGATACTTCCAATCTGGAATAAATCTTCCGCTTCGGTACCTCTTCCATAAAATCTTTTCACTACACACCATACCAGCCCTACATTTTCTTCCACTAATTGTTCTCTCGCTTCTTTATCCCCATCGTGTGATTTTTTAATTAAAGCGATTGTGTGGTCCATAGCTCCCTTCCTTTTCCGATGGTTTTTTTCATCCTTACTGTAGTACCTTTCCCCAGTTCTGATTCAACTTCTACCTGGTCCATAAAGGCTTCCATAAAGGCAAATCCCATTCCGGAACGTTCCAGTTCAGGCTTACTGGTATACAAGGGTGTCATGGCCTGTTCCACGTCCCCTATCCCGACACCACTGTCTCTTACTTCCACTGTAAACTGCTGTCCTTCTATCCTGCAGCGAATGGAAACCTTATGTATTTTATTCTCATATCCGTGAATGACAGAATTTGTCACGGCCTCAGACACTGCAGTCTTCACATCTGACACCTCTTCTACTGTAGGATTTAACTGGGTCATAAAGGATGCCACAGCTACTCTTGCAAATCCCTCATTGGATGAAAAGCTGTCAAAAATAATCTCCATTTCATTTGTGTTTTTCATGCTTCGTCCTCCTCATATATTTGCATTATTTTTGTCATTCCCGACATAGTCAGAATTTTTCTTATTCTTGCACTGGTATGCACTGCCCAGATTTCTCCGCCCAGCAGACGTATAATTCGATATCTTCCCATAATCACTCCGATTCCTGAGCTATCCATAAAATCTGTCATCTCAAAATCAAAAATCACAAATTTAATATGATTGCGTTCGATCAGTGCGTCCGCATTTTTTCTCATATCCTCTGCATTGTGATGATCCACCTCCCTGGGCAGATAAATAGTCAGGCAGTTTTCCTGCACCTGATACTTCATAGTACTCCTCCTCCATACTTTTACAGTTTTTGTTCGGGACATGTGAAGCGCTCCCCGCCTGTTTGCCCTGTTCTTATGCGTCTTCTTTCTTTTTGGGAATCAGAAAAAGGATATGTAAACTTTTACATATCCTTATCTTGCGTAAATAAGCAGAAATCATGTTTCATCATTCATTAGTTCCGCCGTCATCCGTTGTGCCTTCTCCTGCCACGGCTGTTCCATCCTCCGCGGTGGTGCTTGTTCCCTGTGAAATTGTGTCCAGAGCATTCTGTGCTTCCTGCCCATTCTCTGTGTCCGGAAATAATTCAACAGTACGTTTCAGATAAGCTGAAGCATTGTCATTATCCCCATTTCGCTGATACGCCAGGCCCAGATTCAGCAGCGCTCCTCCATCGTCATAACTTTCATCCATCTTTACGACCTTTCCCAGAGAAGATATGGCGGTATCGTAGTTTGCCACATTTAAAGATTCCACTCCTCCAGAATAAAGGATGTCACATGCAGAAGGGAAAATACTTGCGGAAAGTTCATTATACATTTGCTGTCCGCCTTCTCCCAGAGCATCTCTATTTACACTCAAAAGTGCATCCGCCATCACATCATAAGTGTAGCTTCCCGAATTGAACTGGCTGGATACTGACATTAAATTTTCATAACTCTCCGAAGTACTTGCTGCATTCTTAGCGTTGGCCGCTGCATCCGCATCATTCTGGCGGTACTGATCCAGTGTCCTCGTCTGGGCACTGACCTGAGCCTCCAAGGCATTAATACGCTCACTGTACTCCACGACCTGTTTATTCACATTATCTGCCTTTGACTTACTCACCGCCGGTGATATCAAAAACCACACAATAGCAGCTCCAATTACAGCACCTACAACAATATTCATTACTGTAAATTTAGCAGTCAGTGCCTTAACCCCTCCATTTTTGGGCTGGATGATAGTCTCATTTCCCAGACTGTACTCCACTGTTTCTTCTCTCCCGGGTCTTTCAGCATTTGCCTTTTTCCCCCGAAGATTAGCCATCTCATGCATATATCGAAGAGTCATATCGTTGGTCGTATCTATTTTTCTCGCAATCCGCAGTGCCTGTCTTGCCTTAGCGTATTGTTCTGTGTGCAGGTAAAGTAATGCAAGCAGCTGATATGCCTTTAAAAATGAAGGGTGAGCTGCCACGACCTTCTTCAGCTGAATAATCGCCAGGTCTTCTCCACTCTGGCTGCAGTACACAAGACACTGATTGTATCTTTTTACAGCTTGATTAACGGTCTCCAGTTCAACAGTTGATTTTTGGACTTTATTTATAAAATAGTCAGCTATGTTATCCCTTGGTTTTAAGTTCTTGCTGATAATCCACTCAACCAGACCTTCTGCAGCCTCTCCGCGCCCATAATAGACAAGGCCCAAAAGGTTTCTGGCGGTAATATTTTCTCTATTATATTGTAAACTCCGCCTAAGGGAAACAATAGCACCGGACAGATCCCTTATCTGTGCTTTCCTCAGGCCATCATTATACCAGTAATTAGATTGATATAAGATTCTCTTCCTGTAGTCCATCTATGGTCACCATTGTCTTTCCTTATTTCTTCTGATCCATAACTTCCCTCAGTAAATCCGTCATATCCGATAAATCTTCCTGATACACCGCGTCCTCGATGTCTTCTACTTCCAGACTCGGTTTGAATTTCTTAAGTTCCTCTTCGTAATCTAACATTTCATATCCCCTGCTTCCTTATTAGTTCCAACTCTCCTACCAGATAAAGGGATCCCAGACAGTATATTTTCCTGTTCCCCTGGCGTTTAAGTACATATTGAAGTGCTTCTCTGGCAGACTCCTTTATTACAACAGACTTATCTGTATATCTGCTGAAAACATGCCGCAGTTCTTCCAAAGATGTTCCACGCTTATTTTCAATTCGGGTAAGCACGTAAAAACCTGTGTTTAGTCCTCTGCAGAGGCATGAAATCATTTCCTCATAGTTTTTATCACGTACTGCAGAAAATAATATAATATTTTCTTCTTTCTGAGTCTGCACACTCTTAATGAAGTTCTCCACTGCACTGACATTATGTGCACCATCCACATAGACACCGGGGAGGATTTCCTCCATACGTCCTGACCACTTTGCCTGACTAAGTGCTTCTCTCCAGCCATCTGCTCTGCCCGTATTTCCAAAGATAAAACGCATAACCTCCATTGCAAGCAACGCGTTGCCCGGCTGGTAAGTTCCTATGTTGTTTAATGTCCATGCTGTATTTCCATAATACGCATTTGTGCAGGAAAATGCAATATGTTTATCCCTGATTCCCAGAATTTCGTACGCGTCTTTCCCTATTTTTTTACATGGTGCTCCCTGCAAAGCAGCCTGATTTTCAATGACTCGGTTACTCTCTTTGCACGTGTCAGAGTAGAAAACTGGTATCCCCGGCTTAATGATTCCTGCTTTTTCAAAGGCAATCTTCTCTATAGTATCACCGAGAATCTCCGTATGGTCCAGGCCGATGGAAGTAATCGCTGTCACCAGAGGTGTTTCAATGGAATTGGTTGCATCCAGCCGCCCTCCCAGTCCGGTCTCCAGCACAATGTACTCTACATCTTCCCTTGCAAATGCTGTCATTGCCATTCCAAACAAGAACTCAAAAAAAGTGGGGTGCAAAAGTCCTGCTTCCTGCATCTTTTCAATTCTGCCAAGAACATATTCAAACAACTCAAGAAAAGTGTCGTCGGAAATCTGTCTGCCATTGATAATAATTCTCTCATTCATTTTTATCAGGTGGGGAGAAATAAATAGCCCAACCGTCTTTTTCTGTGCCAAAAGCATGGTGCTCAAATAAAAACACACTGATCCTTTACCGTTTGTACCCGCCACATGAATAATCCGCCGCCCCTTCTGCGGATTTCCAAGGTATTCTAAAAACCGGCAGGTATGTTCTTGTTTGTTTTTTTTTGTAAACTTCGGGATGCTCAAAATATATTTAACTGCTTCCTCGTATGTCACTTTACATCCCCCGTGTCTGTATCTGCAAACGCATTTCGTCCGGCTTCGGCTTCATCGCCTGTCAACAAAATCTCTGTCAATTTTCCATCCTGATACGTGTATTCCCTGGATTCACGGAAAACTGTATTGCTGGAACCAACCTGGTCTACTTGTATAACATCACCGTTTCCAAGCTTTGAATCTTTCAGGTCAATTCTTGTATTATTCAAAAACGTACTGCTTTGTTTTTCCCCGTTTATATACACTTTACTCTGTTTTGTAAAGTTTTCACCGTAAACACTGTAAGTTCCGTCCATCTGAGATACCAGTTCCGTAATTGAGGTATCTTTCACGCCCATTGCCATGTGCCCCTCGGTGATTGGTTGTCCACTGTCTTCATAGACATATTGCTTTCCGTACAAAATGTCATACTGCAGAAGTTCCAGATCTGCTAAATAATTCTTCGTCTGCCTTCTCTGCTGATGATAATTGAATACAGTGCCTGAATGAATGTCCAGTCTTTCAAATACATCCGCCATAATCTGATAGGAAGGAACATTTCTGTCTTCCTTTTTAAGCCCGATATTGTCCCAGATTACATAATTGGTATTATAAAGGTATCTGCTCTTCATGTCCTTGGCTTCCAGTCCCATGGTGGGCAGATGGTCCCCGTAAAATACAACAACCGTCGGTTCGCCCCGCTTCTTAATCTCCTTGATGAGATTTCCGGCAAATTTATCCATCTCATGGACTTCATTGACATAATACTCCCAGGAGTTTCGCTTTCCCTCATCTTCTACACCACTCACCACAATTTCCGGATTTTCAATCATCTTCTCTGTAGGATAATCCCCATGACCCTGTACACTGACGGTAAACACAAAGTCCTGCTGCCTGGTAGTATCCATGGATTCCAGGATGTTGGGAATCAGGATATCGTCCGTTGCCCAGCCCTTCGGCGTAGTCTGCAGAATATTCATGAACTCCTTGCTTGTAAAATGGTCAAAGCCCATATGGTTATAGACCTGAGCCCGGCTGTAGAAATTCCCCCCGTTATTGTGAATCGCCTCTGCACCATAGCCAAGGCTTTCCAAAGCAGTGGCAGCACTTTCCATCGGGTTCGTCTTTACATAAGTTTTATATGGATATTCCCCCGGTCCGAAATACCGCATGTTCATCCCTGTCAGCACTTCAAACTCAGTATTTGCAGTTCCTGCACCTACAGACGGAACTTTAAAATATCCGCAGGAAAAATTCTGATGCATCTCTCTTAAGTTAGGAATCGGATCCTCTGAAAAATGCAGCCATTCTACTTCTGTAGGGTCAAAATAGGATTCCAGCTGTACGAAAATAATGTTCGGCAGCTCATTCTCGGACCGCCCCGTCTCATTTTTTGTAATATCACCATCGTTGGTGATTTTTTTCATCGTATCTTTACTATATCCTGCCGGTTCTGATATGCCGGTATCAAAAACACTGGCTGTAAAACAGTAGGGGAAACCGTAATCCTCATAGGCAAAAGCAATGTTTCCGAAATAATTTGAAACCACACGCTTATCAATTGCCACATCTGTAAGAACAACATATGCACCAATCCAGAATACCACCCCGAACAAAGAAATAACACGATGCATCCTTCCTGTATACTGCCCTCCTCTGCGCCACATAGAGAGGACCCAGAGTATCACTGCCACAATCCCAATGATTAATAAAACCAATTCAGGAGGACTAAAATAGTTGCTCGTCAGTTCCAGAGCGTCGGAAAGGACCTTAAGATCCTGGGCATTAAAAGGTGTGACTCTTTTAAAAAGCAGATAGCCGTTGCATATGCCGATAAACAGCCAGAACACACTCACCAGAATTCTGGCAAACACCCTCCGGCGGACCAGAAACACAATGGAAAAGGTTGAAAATATCAAAAATGTATTAAACAAAAACACTTTCGGTGTTCCTGCCATGTAATTCCATGCCGATAACAGAGAATGCCTTGATATCACTTCTATAGAGAAATTCAGCACTGCTGCCAGCAGAAAGTGAAGAATGAGTGCTATCTTATTCATGAAACTATATACAGGTCTCATTTTTTTTGCAAAGGCACTGTTGCGGCGCCGCTCAAGCGCAAGCTGCCGCCGCTTTTTTCTTGCTTCCCTGTGTGCTTTTATATCTTCTTTATTAAGATTTTTTATTTTATAAAAAAACCCTTTTATATAAGGTTTCCTGATTTGAATGTGTTTCATTTATGACCACTCCTATGATTTCTTCAAGCCTGCCATTCTCTCCTGTACCTGCTTTAACATTTGCGCATACTTTTCCAGTTTGTCTTTTTCTTCCTGAACCTTTGCCTGGGGAGCTTTACTGGTAAATCTTTCGTTTGCCAGCATGCCTTTTGCTCTCGCAATCTCTTTTTTCAGTCTATCTTCTTCTTTTGTCAATCGTTTTGTTTCCTGTTCGAAATCAACCAGATCTTCCATAGGAAGATAAGCGACAGCATCCGGCACAACAATAGAAACAGCGTCCTCTGAAATGCCCTCCTTTTGCGTACCAATCAATATCTCCGAACTGCTCATCAGAGGCTTTACAAAATCAGCTATGGCCTTAAAGCCTGCTGCAAGTATCTCGTCTTTACATACAATAAACACTTTTGTTTTACGGTTATTTGCAACGTTCATCTCCGCACGGATGTTCCGGATTTGGCGTACTATTTCTTTCATGTGTTCTACTATGTTTTCCGATGAGGCAAAGTTCCATTCTTCTTTGTATACCGGCCACTTTGAAATCATCAGTGATTCTTCTTCCGGAACAAGGGCGTTATAGATTTCCTCAGTTATGAAGGGCATAAACGGATGAAGCATCTTCAGTGCCTGTCCCAAAACAGTTTTCAGAGTCCACAATGCACAGTTGGCTGCTTCTTTATTTTCATCTTTATGATAAATACGATACTTGGCAATCTCAATATACCAGTCGCAGAATTCGTCCCAGATAAAATCATACACCTTTTGTACCGCAATACCCAGCTCGAATTTATCCATATTCTCGGTCACATCTTTTGCCAGAGTATTTACTTTAGATAAAATCCACTTATCTGCTTCTGCCAATTTAGAAATTGCCGGCTGCGTCAGTTCTTCATTTTCAATGTTCATGAGAATAAAACGTGATGCGTTCCATACCTTATTTGCAAAGTTTCTGCTTGCCTCTACCCTTTCCTGATAAAAACGCATATCATTGCCGGGAGCATTTCCTGTCAACAGTGTAAGACGAAGCGCATCTGCACCATACTGATCAATGACATCCAGCGGGTCGATTCCGTTTCCGAGGGACTTACTCATCTTACGTCCCTGGGAATCTCTCACAAGTCCGTGAATCAGCACTGTATTAAACGGTGCTTTTCCGGTATGCTCATATCCTGAGAATACCATACGGATAACCCAGAAAAGAATAATATCATACCCTGTTACCAGCACATCCGTAGGGTAAAAATAGTCCAGATCTTCTGTTTTTTCCGGCCAGCCTAATGTGGAAAACGGCCACAGTGCAGAACTAAACCACGTATCAAGTGTATCCTCGTCCTGTGTAAAATGTGTTCCGCCGCAGTGTGGGCAGACTTTTGGCATTCCTTTCGACACTGTGATCTCTCCACATTCATCACAATAATACGCAGGAATCCTGTGTCCCCACCAGATTTGTCTGGAAATACACCAGTCCTTAATGTTCTCCAGCCAGTGGAGGTATATCTTGTCAAAACGCTCCGGTACAAACTTGAGTTCTCCCGTCTTCAATGCATTAATGGCAGGTTTTGCTAATTCTTCCATCTTCACAAACCACTGCTGTTTAATCAGTGGTTCCACCGTTGTGGAACACCTGTCATGGGTGCCCACATTATGAGAGTGAGGCTCTATTTTCACAAGAAAGCCCTGGCTTTTCAGGTCCTCTACAATTGCCTTTCTCGCCTCATAGCGTTCCAGCCCCGCGTATTTACCACCCTTTTCGTTTATGGTGGCATTATCATTCATAATATTGATTTCTTCCAGCTTGTGGCGTTTTCCCACTTCAAAATCATTGGGGTCATGGGCCGGAGTAATCTTTACGGCACCTGTTCCAAATTCTTTATCAACATAGTAATCAGCTACAATAGGTATTTCTCGATTTACCAGTGGAAGTACTGCTTTCTTCCCCACGATATCTTTGTAGCGCTCATCATCCGGATGTACTGCTATTGCAGTATCCCCCAGCATGGTTTCCGGACGTGTAGTGGCAATCTCAAGAAATCGATCTGTACCTGCTATGGGATATTTAATATGCCAGAAGAAGCCGTCCTGCTCTTCATGTTCCACTTCTGCATCGGAAAGCGATGTCTTACAAACCGGGCACCAGTTAATGATTCTGGAGCCTTTATAAATATAGCCCTTTTCATACAGGCGGATAAACACTTCCTCCACTGCCTTGGAACAGCCCTCGTCCATTGTGAAGCGTTCTCTGTCCCAATCGCAGGAGATTCCCAGCTTTTTCAACTGATTTTGAATGGTTCCAGCATACTCTTCTTTCCACTGCCATGTTCTTTTCAGAAATCCTTCACGCCCCAGCTCTTTCTTGTCAATTCCCTCTTCTTTTAATTGATTTGTAACCTTGACCTCTGTGGAAATTGCGGCATGATCTGTCCCCGGTATCCACAGTGCATTATATCCCTCCATCCTTTTATATCGGATCAGAATATCCTGCAGGGTGTTGTCCAGAGCATGTCCCATGTGCAGCTTTCCCGTAATATTCGGTGGCGGCATTACAGTTGTAAATGGTTTTCTGCTTCTGTCCACCTCTGCATGAAAATATTTCTTTTCACACCATCTTTCATATAATTTTTTTTCAATTTCTTTTGGGCTATAAGTTTTTGCCAGTTCCTTTCCCATTGTTTCCTCCTTATACTCTCCATTCTTTCACAATATTTTCACATTTTAAAAAATTTAAAACGCCCTCTACATATTGTAAAGGGCGTAATCAACGCGGTACCACCTTAATTTCATGCCATCTGACTCTCTTGCTTTTTCCAACAGGGGGCATCTCTTTAGAGCACTGCTGCATTAATATTTCGCAAAATAGCTTGCCCGGAAAAGTTAATGCAGCAGTACACCAGTCCTGTAACGTAGACAATTCCGGGACATCTTACCGTTGTTATATTCAGACCTCCAGTTCAGAAGCTACCTTCCACAATTCTCTTCTGAAACCGCTTTCCAGCCAATGAGCGGTTCTCTCTGTCAAGAGTCATTATGTACTCCTCTTCCTCAGCACCTTTACATATGAAGAAAACATGTACCTATTCAAAAAAGACATTTGAGCTGTCTCAACTGTACAGTTACAAAAATATTAAGCATATGTTAACTAAAGACCATCATATCTTTCAAGTGCCGATTTGTCAAGGATTTTAGTAAATCTTAAGATTCAAAGTTTTTGGAAATAAAAGAAATCCACGTCTTGTTTTGTCAAAGACATACAGGGGTTTCCTAATCTTGCCCTGATTGCCTCTATAACCTGCCTATAGGCATTCCAATAATCTACTTCACTTTCTATCTCAGTAGGGTTTCTGGTGCTGACAACTAAAAAAGTCATACTATAGAAAGCTTCTTCATTATTATCATGCTTTACGGTATAGCTGGTGTATATATTTGCTGAAACAAAAATATTAGTCTCTTCATATATAAGCCCTGCACTTACGTCCCATAAATCTGCAATCATACCTACTGTATACCGCTTGAGATCAAGGTCATAAAATGTGACCGCGTAACGTTCTGTTTCCATGGTTCACCATGCCTGTTACTTCTTCTATACCAATATATGTGCGCAGACTGAAATTATGTTACCTTGCACTGTCTCACTCTCTTTTGTAAATAGCTTGCCTGAGCCGTTTAGTTTAAGGTCTTTAGTTTTGCAATCATGTCTACAATGGAATATCCGTAGCGTTCTGCCGTCGCCCAGCCATAGCCCCCCGGGTTTTCCTTCTGCCCAAGCCACTCCACATAAGGGGCACATCCCTTCGTTACATATTCATATCGATCATCCACACACTCCTGATTCAGGGCATCCCCGGTGGCATAAGCCTTCAGATGCTGGATTTGGGCACGTATTCCTATTCTGACATCGGCAAAGGATTCTCCGGGCACGCCGCCGCCCGTGGTGCCGAGCCCTGCAAAATTGAACTGTCTAATTGAGGCATCCCCGCCGTACTGCAGAAATCCTGTTTCTTTCATAGTCTGTACAAAAGCCACCTCCGGACGTACTCCCTCCGCTGCAGCTTCATCATAAAACATCTGGCAGAAAGTTTCAATGTTGTCCGCCCCGCCCTCCTGTAATTCTTTCGCTGGGTATTGTTTACCGCTGGATTTAAAAAACTTCACCATCTGGTCGACTGTCACAGGACTTTTTCCCATGATCGGATATTGTCCCTGTGCGATTACTTCTTCTGTCTGTTTTGCATCTTGCTTATCTTTATCTTCTGTTTCTTCGTTATTTTCTGCCTTTGCCGCTGCATTTTCCGCTTCTGCTTTTTCATAAGCACCCTTTGAGGAGGCCTGCTCCGTTCTTTTTTGTTCAATTTTCCTTTCAAATGCTCCACTATTAGAGCCAATCCCGATTCCAGCGACTAAAAGAATTGCCAGCCCAAGTTCAAGCCAGATCTTCATTTTATTTTTGTTAATTTTTTCAGATCCCATATCTGCCACCCTTGTCCCAAATTTCCATTCCCTGCTTACCTTTACAATATATGCACAAGACTGTTTCTTATTTCTACTTTATAAAAAAATATCGGCTTATTTGTTTGGCATTTATGGATTACGAAAAGGTTACAGTCCGGCATGTTTACATAAGCAAACATCTGTATGGCCAAACTGTAACCTATAGTTTTGTTCTGTAGTTGGTTTTATTCTGTAACTACACCTTTCTGCAGCATTACATTTGCATAAAGTGCCTTTTCACTTGTGGCGATAATTGCGTAGGCGGTTTTTGATTCGTCATAGAACTTAAAGCGTTCGATATTTCCTACAGCGCCTGCGCCCCTTTTATCATATTTGGATACAATCTCTTTATAAGTGTCCCAAATAGGTGTCTCTACATCATCACCCGGCATTACTTCCATTAGATTCATTGGTTTATCAACATAGGTATCCAACGGAAATACTTTGAGGATTGCATCAAGTATCTCAGGCACACCGTGCCCGTCACATCGAATTACAACTGCATCTTTTCCCATAGACTCCGCCGGAAAGTTTCCGTCAGAAATGACAAGCCTGTCGCTATGCCCCATCTCACACAATACTTTTAATAACTCAGGTGATAAAATCTGTGGAATTCCTTTTAACATATCTGCCTCCTGCTAAAAGCAAGATTGAAAGTCCTGCTCCCAACCTTGCTGTTTTCTATCGAATTGTCTTGTACAGCGGTCCGTATGCCTGGCAGGCTCTGAAGTCCTGTCCCTCTTTGTCCTGACCAAATGCATTCCATGCTGTAGGTCTAAAGATCTTCTCCTCAGGAACATTGTGCATAGCTACCGGAATTCTTAGCATAGAGCAAAGTGTAATTAAATCAGCACCTATATGACCGTACATAATTGCACCGTGGTTAGCGCCCCAGTTGTTCATTACATCATACGCTGTTGCAAATGCACCCTGGCCTGTAGTTCTTGGGGTAAACCATGTACATGGCCATGTATAGTCTGTTCTCTTCCAGAGCGTATCTGTTACACCTTCCGGAAGCTTCACAGTCCAGCCCTCTGCAATCTGAAGCATCGGTCCTAAATTCTTAACAAGATTCAGACGAATCATTGTTACAGGCATTTCAGCCTCTGTCACAAATCTGGAAGAATAACCGCCGCCTCTGAAGTATCCAAGGTCTGCATAGTTCCATGTTGTGGCATTCATGATTGCTTCCTGATCTTCTTTGGTGATATCATACCACGGTTTCATGCATCCGTTCCCATCTGCATCTTTCGCCTGTCCGTTTGCATCCAGGCATGCTGCACCTGAATTAATCAGATGAATAAAGCCGCCGGCTTCTTTTGCATGACCTTCTACATCATAGCCTGTTGCCTTCTTTACAGCCTCCGGACTCCAGTAGGTACGAACATCAGCGAAAATAGAAGGTGTGTTTGTAAGCAGTTTTCCAAACATCATTCCCAGTCCGTTCAAAACGTCATTTTCTGTTGCCAGAATGTATGGCTCTCTTGCTCCGTTCCAGTCAAAGGATGTATTAAGCACAGCCTCTGCGAAGTCACAATTCGGGTAGAAGTCTGTCCACTGTCTCTGTCCCTGGAAACCTGCTGCCAGTGCATTGTGTCCTACCATTTCTTCCTCTGATCCTTCCGGCAGATTTTGATTTCCGTTCATCAAGTCTTTGATGATGCACATCATCTTTACTACAAATTCCCAATCAGAATCTTTCTCTTCACGTGACTTCTGCATTTCCTCGGGATTCTTGTCAAATCCTTCCTTACATTTTTCTTTTGTCCAGGCAAGAGCCTTCTGATATTCTGCTTCATCATAGATGCCTTCCGTCATACGGCGGATGATTTCTACTTCATCTACAGATTCTACACGCATGCCAAGGTATTCTTCAATAAATGCCGGATCGATAATGGAGCCGCCGATTCCCATACAGATGGAGCCGATCTGAAGATAAGATTTACCTCTCATAGTCGCAGTGGCAACAGAAGCACGTCCGAATCTCAGCAGCTTCTCTTTTACATCATAGGGAATTTCTGTATCATCAGCTTCCTGTACGTCATGGCCGTAGATACCAAATGCAGGAAGTCCTTTCTGTGAATGAGTAGCCAGTACAGATGCAAGGTAAACAGCACCCGGTCTCTCTGTTCCGTTGAACCCCCATACAGCCTTGATTGTCATCGGATCCATATCCATTGTCTCTGCACCATAACACCAGCATGGAGTTACAGTCACTGTGATATCGACACCTTCTTTTCTAAACTTGTCCGCACACGCAGCAGCTTCCCCCACACGTCCGATTGTTGTATCGGCGATTACAACTTTTACCGGCTCACCGTTTGAATATTTCAGATTCTCTTCAAATAATCTGGCGGCAGCTTTGGCCATGTTCATGGTCTGCTCCTCCAGAGATTCACGAACCTTAAGAGGTCCTCTTCTTCCGTCAATCGTTGGTCTGATACCAATTGCCGGATAACTTCCGATAAGTCTTGATTTTGCCATAACTTGTTTCCTCCTTATTTTTGAATAATAGTTTTAAACTTCTCATATGCCGCACTCCACTTTTCTTCATCCTGGGGAGTGTACTCATATGTTGTTTCTGAATTTGCAATAATTTGTCTTGCCTCGCTTGTGTCCTTTATCTCTCCCAGGGACATAAACTGTACGGCTATATTTCCAAGGGCCGTAGCTTCAACCGGTCCTGCTATAACTTTACGTCCGCCCGCTCCGGCGGTCATCCGGCAGAGCAGTCTGCTCTGAATTCCTCCGCCAATCATATGGATAACAGGATAATGCCTGTCCGTGCAGCTTTCTATCTGTTCTAATGCATACCTGTACTTCAATGCCAGACTCTGGTTGATGCAGCACATAATCTCACCGATTGTCTCAGGAACTTTCTGTCCTGTCCTGCGGCAAAATTCACGGATACGTTCCGGTATATTACCGGCCGGTACAAACTCCGGTGCATCAGGATCTACAAAACTCTTAAACGGCTCTGCCTTCAGTGCCATTTTCTCCAGTTCTCCAAAGGAATATTCCCGGCCTTCTCTGATCCACTGTCTTCTGCTCTCCTGTGCAAGCCATAAGCCGCTGATATTTTTCAGCAGCGTAGTCGTGTTGCCATAACCACCTTCATTACTTACATTACACTTTAGGGACTTTTCTCCGATAATCGGAGCCTTCAATTCTGTTCCAAACAGACTCCAGGTCCCGCAGCTTATGAATATAAAATCTTCCTCACGGGTTGGTACGGCTGCCACAGCACTCTGTGTATCATGACTTGCAACCGCAATTACTTTAGCCGGCTCTACGCCCAGCTCTTCACAAATGTCATCACTTAAATTTCCTACTACGGTACCGCTTGGTACAATCTCCGGGAAAATTCTCTCCGGGATCTGCAATGCCTTTAAAACTTTATCTGACCACATTTTATTCCTTGCATCCAGAAGCTGTGTAGTTGTAGCCATCGTGTACTCTGCCTTCTGTTGACCCGTCAGAAAATAATTGAACAAATCCGGTGTCAGCAGCAGCTTGTCTGCCCGCTTTAAAAGCCAGGGTCTCTTCTGAACCAGCGAGTAAAGCTGAAATACTGTATTAAAATTCTCGAATTGATTGCCTGTCATATCATAAAGTTCATCTTTGGAAATCCTTTTGAATACTTCTTCCTGTATTCCCATTGTTCTGTTGTCCCGATAGTGTACGGCATTCTCCAACAGTACTCCATGTTCATCCAAAAGGCCGAAGTCAACACCCCAGGTGTCAATTCCAAGACTCTCAAAGCCGCCTTTTTGCTTAGCCTTGATAATTCCTTGCTTTATTTCGAAGAACTGTCTTAATGTATCCCAATACATAGTCCCGACGACGATAACCGGATCATTCGAAAAGCGGTATACTTCTTCCATACATATCCTGCCGTCCTCCAGGGTTCCTAAAATAGCACGGCCACTGGAAGCTCCGAAGTCAAATGCAAGCACCTGCTTCTTGTCATTACTCACTTATCTTCCTCCCTTCTTCATGGTTTCTTATAGTTTATCATTGTTACTCTAAATATACTTGTGTTATAATGGTAAAAAATATAACAATATTCACATAAAGGAGATTTATGCAATACATCAATTACCGGGAAAATTGGCAGCGTGGAACAGCCGACTTTCCATTAGAATATCACCATATTTCGCCCACACATCCACAGTATGTCATGGCACTCCACTGGCATGTGGAATTTGAAATCATCCGTATTCTAAAAGGTTCCTTTCATCTTTTTATAGACGAACAGGAATTCGATGTTACAGAGGGCTCTTCTATCATTATTCCTGCAGGAGCACTTCACGCCGGAACACCGAAAGAATGCACCTATGAGTGCATTGTCTTCGATATGAACATGTTAATGAACAAAAACGATTCCTGCTGCAAGCTTATCCGCCAGATTATTGACCATGAAGTGGAACCTATATACGTTTACCCCGAAAGCTATAACGATATCCACCAGGAAGTCTGGTCTCTGTTCGACGCTGTTTCATCTAAAAAAAGGGGATACCAGCTAGTTGTTTTAGGCTCACTATATCAGATAACAGGAACAATTTATTCTAAAAACTATTATAATCCCGTTCCTGAGAATCCTCCCAGAAATCACCGTCGTATAGTGCAGCTTAAAACCGCACTGGAATTCATGGAATCTTCCTATCATACACAGCTTTCTCTAAAAGAGATGGCCGACAGTGTTCATATGTCACCCAAATACTTTTGCCGCTTCTTTCAGGAGATGACCCATCGAACACCTGTTGATTACCTCAATTACTATCGGATCGAGCGGGCATGCTACCAGCTTTTAACTACAGATCAGACCATTACAGAGGTAGCTTATAATTCCGGTTTCAATGACTTGAGCTATTTTATAAAAACTTTCAAAAAATATAAAGGAATCACTCCAAAACAATATTTAAAAGCCTGACGTTTAAAGCAAGTTCTTTTATTAGACAAAGGGGGGGGGGCTTTAAAAAGCTCCCCCCTCCTCTTTATCTTATATCTTTTAACAACACTTCCATTTTCTTAATGTGTGTTAGTCATACAGGTTCTGTGCAATCTCTTTATCATCCATGTTGTCTGCTGTATACCACTGGCATCCTGTATCAACATCTGATACGTCCTCGCCCTTGGCAGCCTTCACACAAAGATCAACAACTGTCTCGCCCATTTTTACAGGAGCCTGTGTAATAGCACCGATGAATTCCCCTGTCTTAACCGCATTCTTAATAACTTCACCGGAGTCAAATGCAATACCGATAACCTGGTCATCGCCTGAACCGAACTTATTCAGGTTCTCATTCCCTGTCACCATGGCTTCACCGGAATGCTGGTTTGAACCATAAATAGCTATGGTATCTTTCTTATTAAGCAATGTCTGGCAGTCCAGAGAAGATAGTTCAGATGTTACCTGAGCCGGAACTGCTACATCAATGATTACATCAGCGCCGTCTGTTTTTTCTACTTTAGCGTCAGATACATACTTGTCGTTTCCTTCAATAGAAACTGTTTTTCCGTCAGCATCACATAATTCTGCAATTTTATCAATAAATCCAAGTCCACGGTTAATGATAGATTCAGATGTTGCATCCTGCCCCATAACACCGATTCTTACCGGACCTGAGGCCTTTGCAATTCTATCTTTGATAGCTGCCTTATAGCCTTCTTCTGCAGCCTGCTCGCCTGCCTTGTAGTTGTCTGTAGAAGCATTTGCTACGATTGCGCCTTTTGGAGCTCCCGGGACACCAGAGTCAAAACCAACGATAGGGATGTTGGAAGACTGTGCCTGGGTAATTGCATCCATACACGCCTCTGTATCAAGAGCTGCCAGAGCAATTGCATCCGGCTGTGCATTGATTGCGCTCTGAAGCATCTGTACCTGATCGGCAATATCAGATTCAGAGTTGGGACCTACAAAGTTAATCTTAACACCCAGCTCATCTGCCTTTTGTGTCGACCCCTTGAGAACTGACTGCCAATACTGATGCTGGAATCCTTTTGATACGATTTCAATGCTTATATCCTCTTTAGCTTTTGATGAAGAATCATCTCCTCCTTTTTCGGATGAAGAGCTGTCTCCCTTTGAACCACAGCCAATCACCATGGTTCCGACCATTGCAGCACATAATAATGCGCTAATTACTTTTTTCTTCATTTCTTTTCCTCCCTTGAAATTAGAATTATTATTAAAACCGCCGCACTGGGCGAATTTAATACCTCATCGTTTGGACTATCATACTTTGTTCGTAGGTTACGCGCGTTTAGTGTTCTTCAATGTATCAATCAGTACGGCTACAATCAGTACAAGTCCTGTAATGATCTGCTGCCAGTTCGCCTGCAGCCCGATGAACGGCAGACCTGTCTTTAACAGCGACATGACGAATACACCGAACAGAGTTCCTGCAATCGTACCATAACCGCCTGTCATAGATGTTCCGCCGATGATTGCACCTGCAATGGCATCCAGCTCAAGCCCCGCCCCTGTACCGGGTGCCACAGCCTGAAAAGTAGCCGAATATGCAACGCCTGCTATTCCTGTAAAGAGTCCGGAAATAATGTAGGCAAGTGACTGCCATTTCACAACATTAATACCGGAAAGTCTGGTCGCTTCTTTGTTACTTCCGATAGCGATAATATATCGTCCCGGCCTTGACCTGTTCAGGAACGTAGACATAATAGCAACAACTAAAATGACAATCACTAATCCAAGTGGAAACCTCACATTCCCTATAGTTATCTTAAAGATACTTCGAAACCAGCCCTGAGGAACACTTGCGGCAGGCCATGTAATACTCATACCGCCTGTCAGTATGGATCCAAGACCTCTTGCCACCATCATCGTGCCCAGTGTACCGATGAATGGGGGCAGATCCATCACTGCAATCAGCAGGGCATTAAACACCCCGAACAGAAGTCCTAGGACTATAGATGCCAGTATGCCTACTATAACCGGCATTCCCTGATGGGTAATCAGATAACCTCCCACCAGACCGCTGGCGATCATACCAGTTCCTATAGAAAGGTCTACTCCTCCGGTAATCAGGGCAAATGTAACACCGATTGCCATAAAGCTGATATAATATGAGTAGTCAAAAATACTGACAACTGTCGAATATTTGCGGAACGACGGACTCATAATGCTAAAGAGAAAAGCCAGCAGGATAATAACCAGGACTACAACAATTTTCTGGGTTCCTATTGCTCTTACCAACGGATTATTGGTAAATGCATTCCCCTTTTTCTCGTTCTTTCCCATTTTCTCATCTCCTCCTAATTTCGCAGCGTCGCAGCATGCATGATGTTTTCCTGTGTTGCCTCTGAAATATCCATCTCACCAGTTTTCCTGCCTTCACACATAACCACGATGCGGTCGCTCATTCTCAGAATTTCTGTCATTTCAGAGGAAATCATGATAATCGACTTTCCTTCTGCTACCAGTTCATTCATTAATTGATAAATCTCACTCTTTGCTCCTACATCGATTCCTCTGGTTGGCTCATCAAATATCAGGATATCACAATCCTTTACCAGCCATTTTGCAATAACTACTTTCTGCTGATTACCACCGGAAAGATTCACCACCAGCTGATCTACAGAAGGGGTCTTCGTCTTCAGGGAATCTACATACTTGCTGGCAACCGCTGCCTCTTTTTTCTTGTTGATAAAAATACCATTCATATAATTGTCCAGAGAAGCCATCGTAGAATTCTCCGCAACTGTCTTCTGCACAACTATACCATATTGCTTTCTATCCTCCGACAAATAGCCGATTCCATTTTTAACAGCATCCATCGGATTTTTGATGTCCATCTTTTTCCCATTGATATAGACATCCCCACTCTCCTTGGGATCTGCACCGAACAGCGCTCTTGCTGTCTCGGTCCGGCCGGCACCCATAAGACCCGAAAATCCCAGAATCTCGCCCTTGTGGAGCTCAAAGCTAACATCCTGCACCATCTTTCCTGCGTTCAGGTTCTCTACTTTAAGAACAACCGGCGCATCAGGCGCAACGTTACTTTTTGTCTTCGGTTCCTCATAAATGACACGTCCGACCATCATATTGATAATATCGTCTTTTGTTGAGTCCTCCGTAATCAGCGTTCCCACATAGCCGCCGTCCCGCATGACTGTCACACGGTCGGTAATCACTTTAATCTCATCCATCCTGTGAGAAATATATACGATTCCCATCTGTTTTTCTCTCAGGTCCTTAATAATTTTGAACAACTCATCAATTTCTGTTTCTGTCAAAGCTGCAGAAGGCTCGTCAAAGACAATTACCTTCGCATCATGTGAAATAGCCTTCGCGATTTCACACATCTGCTGTTTTCCGACGGTCAGTCTTCCCATCTTCTCTGTTGGATCGATATCAATATTCAGCTTGTCAAACAGCTTCTTTGCTTCCTCGTTCATTTTTTTATCACTGATCAATTTTCCTGTCATCATCTCACGCCCAATAAAGATATTCTGAGCAACCGTAAGATGATTCAGCATGTTCAGTTCCTGGTGTACAATGACGATACCGGCTGCCTGTGCCTCTCTTGGGTTGGCAAATACTACTTCTTTTCCTTCATAGGTAATCGTTCCTTCGTCTTTTGTATAGATTCCGGTTAAAACCTTCATAAGTGTAGACTTTCCTGCCCCATTCTCCCCCATCAGAGCATGGACTTCACCTTTTCTGACTTCCAGATTCACATGGTCGAGTGCATGTACCCCGGGGAAAGACTTATCTATACCATTCATTGTTAAAATTACTTCTCCCACGTTCTCACCTTCCTATTCTTTATATTCCAAATCTGATTAGTTCTTTCTCTTACGGCTGCGGACATCGGCATATACCGCCACAAGCACAATCAGTCCGGTAATCACGTACTGCCAGTCTTTCTGGAATCCCATAGCCAAGATTCCTTCCTGCAGAAGAGCAATAATCATAACACCTATAACTGTACCGCTGATGGAAGCAACACCTCCTGCCATTGAGGTTCCTCCCATAACACAGCCGGCAATCGCCTCATTGTTGAATGTATCTCCCAGCCCCGGCTGTACTGTTGTGTAAGCACCTACATAGACAATGGATGCTATCCCCGCCAGTGTTCCGCATATAACATAAGCCAGCATCTCCCATTTTTTTACATTGACACCGGAAAGACGAACCGCCTCTTTATTGCTTCCAAGGCATAAGATATATCTTCCGATCTTTGTTTTATTTAAAATAATTGCACAGATTATTGCGACAACTAACAGGAAAATCAGTCCTGTAGGAATCTGCGTACCACTGCCTGTTATAACCTTAACCAGAACTCTAAACCCACCGTTTTCCTGACTGGACTGGGGCCAGCTTACAGACTGTGTCTTTGTAAATGCAGAACCCACACCCTTTGCAAGCATCATACTTGCCATAGATGTAATAAAAGAAGGCATGTTCCAGTAAGCAACCAGATATCCGTTTATAAATCCAAATGCCGTGCCGACCAAAATGGAAATGATCAGGCATACTGCAAGCGGAACTCCTGACTTTGTAAGTAAAGATCCACTAATCAAAGCCGCACAGAACATGACCGGCCCGATAGAGAAATCGATTCCTCCCGTCGCGATGACAAATGTAACTCCCAATGCAAGAAAACCTAAAAAGTAAGCATAATTTAATGCACTCAGGACTCTGTTGTAGTTAAGAAATGTCGGGCTTAAAATAGCGAATACTATGTACATCAATATAAGTACACAGAATAGGACAACTCTGTTAAAACCAACCTTTTTAACCAGTGCGTTATTTTTAATCTTTTCCACTTCCCATTCCTCCAATTCTAAAGTGTGTAACACCTTTCTCACTCATATCAATGATATACCACTTCTGTTTTTTTTGAAATTGAAAATCTTACTGAAAAAGGTTAAAAAATTACAGCAGTAAATTTATTTTACTGCTGCCCTGTAAACGGATAAAGAAGCCTTTGATTTTCTTCCTCGTACATGTTTTTCTTTGTTATCATTTTACTGCCGGAATCCAATTTCTTTTCTATCGGCTGTCCCCCAAGGATCTTTGCTGCCTGCTGTATACTAAGGTATCCCATATTGAAGGGCTTCTGTATGATAATTCCCTGAAACACACCTGCCTCCAGCATTTGGATTTCCTCAATAGAATTGTCAAACCCCACAACCTTAACTTTTCCGGTCAGTCCCAGATCCTCAATTGCCCGGGCTGCTCCCACCGCCGAGTATTCGTTTGTTCCCATAATAACTTTTATCTTTGGATGTTTTTCCATCATATCTTTTGTCAGTGAATACGCCTTATCATAAGAAGATCCGCTGAATACAATATCTACCACCTGATGCTCATATTTCCCCAGACCGGCTCTCATTCCATTCTCTCGCTCTATGGCCGTAGAGGCTCCTTTGACATGGGCCACAATTCCAATTTGCATATCTTTTGCCAGCAGTGTTTTTGTAAATTCACCCAGTTCTTTTCCCGCCACATAATTGTCTGTTGAAACTGTTGATTCTGCAATATCTCTATCTATCACAGAATCAATCAGTACCAGTCTGATGTCATTGTCCACCACATCCTGGAGGGCATTTGAAGTCTCAGAATAACTGCAGGGTGCAACTATTATGGCATCTGGTTTTTTCTGAATGCTTTCTTTAATATACTGTATTTGACCCTCCACATCCTCTTCGGAACTCCCCCCCACTACCTCCAGATCTATATTCAATTCCGCGGCACCAAGCTGGGCCCCTTCCGTCAGTGAAGTCCAGAACCCGTTTGTATTATCAATAACCTTGGGTATAAGAATGACTTTGTAAGCCCTCTGTTCATGATTCTGTGAATTCCACAGAAAAAACATCGTCAGGAAGATTACAGCAAGTACCCCTGAAATCAACACCCCGGCCCTGATTTCCTTATATCTGTTTTTTTTCATCATCTATTTTGCCCTCCAGCGGCACCGTGATCGTAGCCACGGTTCCTGCCCCTTTCCTGCTTATATAGGAAATTCCGTATTCTTCCCCGTAATACAACTGCAGTCGTTTCTGTACATTGGGCACGCCTACTCCCTTTGTCTTACGCCCTTTTTGCTTTTCTTCAAAAATATGGGCTAAAGCTTCTTCATCCATTCCCACTCCGTCATCCGCTATCGTAATGCAGGCCTTCCTGCCAAGCCTGTAGCCGTCAATACTTATGTTTCCCTTTGTCTCTTTATATTTCAGGCCGTGATAAATAGCATTTTCCACAATAGGCTGCAATGCCAGTTTGATAATTCTAGCATGGTTGATTTCCGGAGACATTTTTATAGAATACTCCAGCTTATCTTTATAGCGCATTTTCTGGATGGTCAGATAACTGCACACATAATCGATTTCTTCACCGACGGAAACCTCCTCTTTGTCATTACTTATGCTCTGACGCAGAAGTTTTGCAAGAGAGGATGTCATGAGAACCACTTCTTCATTTTTCCCGGCCTCAGACATCCAGATAATAGAATCCAGTGTATTATAGAGGAAATGTGGATTTATCTGGGCCTGGAGGGCCTTTAGTTCACTTTTCCTCTTCTGCTTCTGCTCATATACATTTTGCTCCATCAGTGTATGAATACGCTCTGTCATAACATTGAAGGATTTGCTTAAACTTCCCACTTCATTTTCCGCTGTAACGTCCACATTTGCTTTATCGAACCGGCCTATTTCCACCAGGCTCATGGAATCTCTAAGCTGCCGTATAGGTTTGGTGATTTCCCTGGAAATGATACTTGAAACCACCGTGACTCCAAGCAAAAGTACTGCTGCAACCAGGAAATACAACATCTGTGCCTGTCTGTTATTCTTCAGCAGTTCTGATGTATAAGCAGCTCCGACCACTGTCCAGCCGGTAAGGTTTGATTTAGAAATCGTATAAAGTTTATCCTCATCTTTTGTAAGGAAATAGTTAGATTTGCTTGACATTATCTGGTCTATGTTCTCTGTCATCAGTCCACCGTACATCAGCTGCTGTTTTGGATGATAAACAATATTTCCATTCTCGTCCAGAATAAAAATATATCCCTTATCCCCCAGGCTGTTATTATTACACAGTTCACTGATAGCACTGTAGTTCAAATCCACAAAAAACACTCCTTCATTTTCCCCTGTTTTATAATTGACCAGTGCCCTGCTCAGTGTAATAACCCACTTGTAGCTTTCCTGTATAGCATTCTGAACATGTGAGGAGGAGATAGCAATCCCTTTTGAGGAAGACAGAGGTGCCTGGTACCAGCTTTCATTCTTGATATTAATATAATCAGTAAATTTGTCGTTTCCGTCGTTGAGCACGCTGCGCCCATTATCTGCCACAGCCGCTATATTATAGATGTCATTGCGGCTGTCCCTTATTGTTACGAACTGAGACAGTATACGCTCCCGCTCCTCCTTTGTCTCTTCCTCCGTCTGATCTTCATTATACAAATATTGAGAAACATCACTGCTCTTGGCAACAATGGATGAGATATTTATTAAGTATTCCATATAAGAATCTATATCATAATTCACCTGTTCGATGATCTGAGAAGAATAGTTCACCGAATTCTCGTAGATAGTGTTTTTTGTAAAATTCAATGCAATAAATAAAAATATCAACATCGCAATCACCATCAGCACCGAGAACGAAAACATGATTGTACTCTGAATACTTTTAAATCTGCCGAATATAGTTCTGTGTCTCTTTTTTTCCTTCATGCCTTAAGTCTCCCTGGCGTACTCTTTCGGCGTTCTTCCAGTCATCTTTTTAAATGCAATGCTAAAATAGTGAGGATCGCTGAACCCCACTTTCTCCGCAATCTCATAATTTTTGAGACTAGTCTGGCGAAGGAGCTGTTTTGCTCTCTCCATACGTACACTCGTCAGAACCTCCATGAAAGTTTTTCCTGTTGCTTCCTTAAATATACTGCTGAAACGGCTTGTACTTATATTCAGATAATTACAGATCTGATTCAGACTTAAAGCAGGGTCGCTGTAATTTTCCTTGATATAGTCCATAGCCCTGATTGCCTGTAGTTCCCCACTAGAATAACCGGCCGCAGATACTGCATTCATCCCGGCCTTTGCATAGTTTTTAATCAGTTTCATGGCTTCCACCAGGCTCCTTGCTTCTGTAATGCCGGAAACATCCGAATCCTGCAGTTTGAAGTTCTCGTTTGTTGCATACACGGTTTCATGCAAAACACCAAGTACCTGCTGCAGATAAGCCACTGCCCTGCTTCGTGTCACATATCCTGATTTTAGCCGTTCTTCAATATGATTCAAAATGTCTTTTAAAAGCTCCTCATCACTCTCACGCACAGCAGACACTATATCCTTCAGATTCCTTTCCAGCTCCATAGGGTTTTCCACCGGCTGCGGCTCCTCACAGTCAAAGATAACCCCACTGCCTTTTGTGTACCTGTATTTCAAAATTTTCGTGGCAGATTCATAGGACCTGGAAAGATTCTCCAGCTTATTCACTGAAATTCCGATTCCCATTGATACACTCAGTTTCATAACTTGGAAAACCGTATCTTTAATCTCCCTGCATATGGAGCTTACTTCCCATACAAATTTCTTTGCCCTATCTGTAAAAAACAATATGCAGACACGGTTGTCCGAATCCCTGTATGCCAGCCCCGCCTTATAGTTATTTACAATTTCATTGCTGATGTTTTCCACAACAAAGGACATAAGTGCACTCTCTTTTTTCAGCTCATCGTCAATCTCGTAGAGTCCTGAATACACATCAATGTCTATAGCTGCTACACGGTAGACATCTCCTTCCACAAAGATTCCAAATTCCTCCATTTCCTGCAGGCTGGTCTCCACCGCCTGTGTTCCCATGACAAGGCGGGAAAGGATTCTGGAAACAATCAGGGACTCATTCTTTGTGTAATTATGATACACCTTCGTAAGCTCATCCAGCTTTTCTTCCTTCCTGCGTTCACCATCCAGCTTTCCCTTAATCCTGGTCAACACCTGGGACAGTTCCTTTGCCGTCACAGGTTTCAAAATATATTCGGCCACTTTATATTGTATTGCCTGCTTTGCATAGTCAAAGTCACCGTATCCGCTGAAAATAATAATCGTTGTCTGTGGCATATTTTCATAAATGTATTTACTTAAGCCCATTCCATCTACATAAGGCATATAGATATCCGTCAACACTACGTCAACCGGTGTCGCTTCCAAAAATGCAATTGCTTCTTTCCCGTTTTCACAATCTCCTGCCAGCTCAAATCCCAACTGCTCCCATTGGATTTTTGCACTGATTGCCTCACGGACTAAAATTTCATCATCCACCAGTAAAACTTTATACACTGCTTGTGCCTCCTTACGACCTTTCTTTCGAATAACACGTCTGCCGATATTATACCTCAAGATAATGGTTTGTAAAAGACATTTGTGAAACTGTTACATCATAATGAGACTTCATCCCAGAGGTCGTGCCAGTCTTTGGCGCCTTCCCACAGGAATACCTGTCCTTTTACCAGTCTATTGTTTCTTTCCAGAGTTGCTATCTCAGCCATTTCTTCCTCTGTAAGCGGATCCTCTGTGAGGCACTTTAAGTTGCTCACATAATTTCTTTCCTTTACAGAAAACGGAATCGGGATCTGTCCCCTCTGCTGTGCCCACTTCAATGCAATTAGGGCCGGATGTACACCGTGTGTTTTTGCAATCTTCTTTATTTCCGGCATTTCCAGATCTGCCACGTCATCCGGAAATATATCCCTTTCCGGCCTCTGAGGTGATCCCAAAGGCATGTATCCGATGGGTGCAATATTATGGCCTTTCAGATAGTCGAATAGCTCCTGCTGCTGAAAGCTCACATGCATCTCAAGTTCACATGCCGCCGGCATAATTTCCATAAGCGGGAGCACAGCCTCCATTTTAGGGATTGTCATGTTGGAAATTCCAATATGGCGGATGAATCCCTTTTTGACCAGTTCTTCACACTGTTTATAGGTATTCATAAACTCTTCCACACTGAAAGGCTTAGATTCCGGATTGCGGGCATCCGCATCACATCCCGGTGCATGGTAATTGGGAAAAGGCCAGTGAATGAAGAATAAGTCGATATAGTCACACTGCAGATCGGCAATACTCTTTCTGCAGGACTCTTCAACTCTTTCATGCATATCGTTCCACACTTTTGTTGTAATATAAAGATCTTTTCTCTCCACAACTCCTTCGTCAAAAGCAGCTTTGAATACCTCCCCTATCTCTTTTTCATTGCCATAGCATGCAGCACAGTCAAACATTCGATATCCGCAGCGGATTGCTCCTGCCACCGCATTTGATACTTCTTCGGATCCAACTCTGTCTGAACCGAAAGTTCCCATTCCCACACCGGGGATTTCTTCTCCTGTATATATCTTTACTTTTGGCACCTTTGCCGGATTAATAAACTCTCCCATTGATCTCATCTCCTTTATTATCTAAGCTTTATAATCTGCACGTCAGGCAGAATACGTTCCATGTCCTCTTTAACAAAAAATCCTGTTTCCTCTCTGAGCGCCGCAGCCGCAGAAATTGCGCTTGCTTTGCGCAGAACACTCTCTATGGGCAGACCTTCAGCAAATCCCAGCGCAAATCCTGCTATCATAGAGTCTCCGCATCCCACAGTATTCACTGCATTTATCCTGGGCACCCTGGCCTGATAAGTTCCTGTATCGCACACCAGAAAAGAGCCTTCTCCTCCCAGAGACACTGCCACAATCTCCACGCCGCGTGCGTGTATTTCCTCTGCTGCTTCCAGCATGTCCTCCATATTGTCACAGCTTTTCCCCGTCAGCATGCGGATTTCATCAATGTTTGGCTTAATCATCGTAGGGCATGCTTCTATTCCCATCTCCAGGAGGCTTCCGCTGGTATCCAGAATCACTTTCTTTCCTGCATTTTTTATAATCTTCACCAGTTTCTGGTATGCACTTCCATCCAGCCCCTTTGGAACGCTGCCGGACATGGTAACAACATCTGCAGCCTGCACCAGTTTTTCAAATTTTTCCTGAAAACCAAGGAAGTCTTCCTTAGTCACTGTAAAGCCGGGCTCCAGAAATTCTGTCTGGACCTTATTGACCTCATCCCATATATTGATACAGGATCGGCTTTCCGCCTCAAGATGATAAAAGGCACTTTTCACACGAAAAGATTTCAGGGAATCCTCTATATAATTTCCTGCATGTCCGCCCACAAATCCTGTTGCCACGACCTTTGCTCCGGCTATAGCGGCAGGTTTGGACACATTTAAGCCCTTGCCTCCCGGCGTATATGCACACTCCTTTACACGATTTACTTCTCCGGTTTGAAAGCCTTCCACCACATAGCGCTTGTCAATTGCAGCATTAAGAGTTACCGTCAATATCATCTTAAGCTTCCTCCCGGTCCTCATTCATTAAGAGTATTTTCCCTTTTACCAGCCCTGGTGTCTTAAACATCTGGAAGGCTTCCTGAGCACTGCTCATAGGCATCTTCTTATAGATGAAGCCCGGATCAAATTTTAATTGTCCCGTTGCAAAGTAATGGGCTGTCAATTCCCACTCCTTTCCGGGGAATGGAGAACTGTATGACATCCAGGAACCTGTCAAGTTGAATTCTTTTCGGTTCATGTTTTCCCACATCGCCGGTGTAAATGTCAAATCTACATGAGGCGTGCCTATGAAACACACATGTGCTTTATTGGCGGCCAGCTCAAATGCCATATACATAGTCGGAGCCTGTCCCGCTGTTTCATACACATAACCATAACCCTTCCCGCCGGTCATTGCCATAGCCTCATCCATAAAATTTTCTTTTGTTGTATTTACCACTTCATCTGCACCCAGACGTTTCGCCAGTTCTAGACGTTCCTCGCTGATGTCAAATACGACTACCTTTTTCGAACCGAAAATCTTGGCCCACTGCATGGTAAACATTCCGATTGTTCCGCCGCCTAAGATAGCAACGCACTGTCCTCCCTGATAATCATTTTGGAGAAGACCATGGAGCGCTACGGTAGAAGGCTCGAACATTGCTCCCTGCTCGTAAGGAATGCTCTTATCAAATACCACTGCATTCTGCTCAGGAATAACTACGTAGTCCGCATTGCTTCCCTGCTCTCTGGAACCGATGAAACTATAATGTTTGCAAAGAGAGAAGTTTCCGTTTTGACAGTCATCACATTTCATACAGGGAACCAATGGTGCTCCTGATACTCTGTCTCCCACCTTAACTTTTGTGACACCTTCTCCGACTTCTACCACGTCACCAGAAAACTCATGTCCCAGTACAATGGGATAGAAATGTACGCCGTTGTGCAGAACTCTGGGAATATCCGATCCGCAGATTCCCGATGCCTTCACCTTAATCTTGACTTTTCCCGCTTCTGCCTTCGGTTCCTCATAGTCCAGATACTGCACGTCCTCATTCGCACATACAACTGCTGCCTTCATTTTATCTGCCTCCTGTTTTTTTCATTGTTTCTTTTAAGTTACGGTAAAGTTCTAAATAAATCTGATAATTTGCTTCATATATTTTGGTGTTCTGCAAGTTCGGTTCATGTGACCGCTTATTTTCTACTGTCAGAGCTACTGCCTCTTCAAAGTCCTTATACATCCCCACACCTACACCTGCAAGAATCACTGCTCCAAGTGTGGTGGCCGTATCCGATGATGGCACAATAATGGGCTTTCCGGTAATGTCAGATTTTATCTGCGTCCATAAAAGGGAATTAGCTGATCCTCCCATGGCACGCAGTACACTGACCTGGGCCCCGGCTTCTTTTGCTACATCCAGATTGTGTTTAAGAGAATATGCAACACCCTCCATTGCCGACCTGATAAAGTGAGCCTTCTTCTTGCTGAAATCCAGACCGTAAAATACGCCTTTTGCATTTGGATCCCAAATTGGAGATCGTTCACCGGACATATAGGGGAGAAAAACTACCCCGTCACTTCCCGGTGCTACCTTTTCTGCCATTTCATTAAACAAGGTAAGGGAATTTTTCCCCAGCCTTTTTCCTTCTTCCCGCTCATAGTCCCCGAATTGTTGTTCCAGCCATCTCATCACGCCACCGCCCCCAACAGTTCCGCCCTGAAGAAGCCAGTGTCCTGGAATCACGTGATAGCTTAAGATCAGCCTTGGATCGGCTTTGTATGTGTCGGTGCAGATGCTCATTCCGCCTGCCTGACCACCCTGTTCCTGAGTTTCTCCCGGATGAAGAACCCCGGCGCCTAAAGTTCCACAGGCAGCATCCAGTCCCCCGGCAACCACCGGTGTCCCTTCTGCCAGTCCGCTTTCTTTCGAGGCTTTGGCCGTCACCGTTCCTATGACCTCATGACAGGGATGAATGTCCGGCAGGAATTCCGAGGGAATTCCTAATTTGCAGCACATCTCCTTATCCCATGTCCCTGTGCGCATGTCAAAGCAATGTAATCCATACCCCTGAGATAACTCTTGGGTAAATTCGCCGGTCAGTTTTAACGCAATGTAACTGTTAGACTGCAAAACCTTATAAATCTTCTCATACACTCCGGGCAGATTTCTCTGATACCAAATGATTTTTGCCGTAGAATAAGACGGCTGCAGAGAGTTCCCGGAAAGCTGAAATATCTCGTCGGCTCCAATCTTCTCATTCATTTCTTCACAGATATCCGCGGCTCTTGTATCCATCCAGATGGGGGTATTGGTCAGCACATTGCCTTGCCGGTCCACCGGGATTGCCGACCAGCTCTGCCCGTCTATTCCCACACCTGCAACCTGCTCAGGCATAACCTTCCCCTTCGCAAAAACCTCCTTTATAGCGCTGCACACTGCGCACCACCATTCCTCCGGGTTTTGTTCTGCCCAGCCTGGATGGGGGTAGTACACAGGATAATCTCCATTTGCCGCTGCAATTACCTTGCCTTCACGATTAAATACAGCAATCTTGCATGCACTTGTTCCTATATCAATTCCCAGTAAATACTGTTTCATTTTTTCCTCCCCGATACATTTACAGATTTTCCTTCTATAAATCCGGTTTTTAGCTTCACTGTCCGACTCTTCCTGGAGACATTACTTCCCTCCAACTTCTTCAGCAGCAGGCTAAATACCTGGCCTGCTATCTCCTTGGTTGGCTGGGTTACAATACTTAGTTTTGGAATATTTGCTTTGGCAAATTCAAAGTTATCAAACCCTACAAAAGACAATTGTTCCGGGATTCTAATTCCCAGCTCGTTAATTTCAATAATTGCCCCCATGGTCATTTCACAGTTAGATACAAAGACTGCCGTCATATCCGGGTTTTTATTTACAAGCTCTTTCATTGCAGCTGCACCGCCCTCCATGGTGTAATTTCCCCTGACAATCAGCCTTTCCTCCACGGTCAGCCCAGCCTGTTCCATTGCCATGCAGTATCCGGTATACCGTTTTTTTGCCGTATAAATATCACCGGGGCCTATAATCATCCCAATTCGTGTATGACCAGCCAGAATCAGTTTTTCCACGGCATCTCTGACAGCGCTTTCATTATCCACAAGAACGCAGTCACATTCTATCCCTTTTAGTTCTCTGTCAATTAACACAACAGGTTTTCCCCCATTGATAAACTTCTTCAGGTAAGTTCCCCGCTTGCCGGAAGGCATAATGATCAGGCCGTCCACACGTCTGTGGAACAAAAATTCTACTGCCTCTTCCTCTCTTTTTTCATCGCTGCGGCAGTCACATACAATTGTGGCATACCCCCGGCTTCTAAGTAAGTCTTCAACTTCTGTAATAATCTGTGTGCAGAAAGCAATATTTAATTCCGGAAGAATAACCCCTATAGTCTTGGTCCTGTTGGTCTTTAGTCCCCGGGCCACTTCATTGACCTCAAAATGAAGTTCTTCTATTGCCTCTTCTATCTTAATCCGGTTCTTTTCTCTTACATTCCCCCCATTTAAATAGGAAGAAATTGTTGCAAGACCAAGCCCCGTCTTTTTCGCGATGTCCTTCATTGTTGCCGCCATGATTAGTTCCCTGCCTTTGTTCTTCTTTTACTACTCTTTTAAACAGCTATTTTGCTTTTCCGTCGCATCCGCACACTTTCATACGATCCATAACAAGATTTTTAACTGCCTCCATACCTACAACTCCAAGTTTTTTCGGATCAAAGGTTTCCGGATGCTCCGCTAGAAGCCTCTTGACAGCATCTGTATAAGCTGCCCGCAGTTCTGTTGCAAAATTTGCCTTACACATACCCCTTCGAATACAATCCCTTACGTCTTCATCACTTAAACCAGAGCCTCCGTGAAGAACCAGCGGAACAGATACCAATTCTTTCACAGCGGAAACTCTCTCTTTGTCCAATACCGGAGTGCCTACATAGAATCCGTGGGCTGTTCCGATTGCGATGGCAAGCGAAGAAACTTCTGTTCTATCGACAAATTCTTTTGCCTCCTTAGGATCCGTATTCGTATCTGCCTCTGCCTCTGTATCATCTTCCTTGCCGCCTACCTTGCCAAGCTCAGCCTCAACCGGGATACCGCATGCCTTTGCCACATCCACAACCTTTTTGGTGACTGCAATGTTGTCCTCGAAGCTCTCGTGGGAGCCATCTATCATTACAGAAGTATATCCTGCCTTGATTGCCTGAATTGCCAGCTCAAAACTGTTGCCGTGATCAAGATGCAGACACACCGGAACTGTAGCTTTCTTTGCCTCCGCAGCCACAATTGCAAAGTATGTCTCCATGGAGCCATACTTGATTGTAGACCCTGTAGTCTGCAGCATCACCGGTGCACGCAATTCCTCTGCAGCGGCAATGACGGCCTTGACCATCTCCATGTTCTCCACATTAAAAGCCCCTACTGCATAACTGCCCTTCTGGGCATCCTGTAACATTTGTTCTGATGTAACTAATGGCATATGTATTATCCTCCTTTGAGTGAAACCGAAACGTTTCGGTTTGCTTTATGTTTATATGATAATCTTGTTTTCTTAACTTGTCAATACGCAAAATAAACGGAAAACCCTCCCCACAAAAAGGCTTTCCGTTTATCTTGTGCACATTGTCTGCACTGATATGTGTCATTCTAATATAAGCATGATATAGATCTTTGTTTAATCCAGGTGAAATACAGGCGTAAGATCTATGGATACCGGACTATTGTCCGGGTTTGTCTCCATAATGTCTGCCATATAGTCCCACCATTTGCGATTAATTTCTGTATCAGCACTTTTTGCCCACTTTTCTTCATCCTCCAGCTCAATATAGCCATAGAGAATATTAGTTTCTCCGTCAAGGAATATGGAATAATTAGAGCCTCCGTACTCATGAATCATATCTTTCATCTCCGGCCAGAGGGCAGTATGCCGCTTGGCATACTCCTCCTCCATTCCCGGATATAGTTTCATTTTAAAACTTTTTCTAACCATTTTTTGCCTCCATGATACCTATGGAGTCCAAGGTCATGCTTTTTCATGCAAGCATGAACCGCATGACCTTTTGGCCCTGGTATCATTTTAGTATACGTCTTTCCACTCGTCAATATTAGAAGAATCGAATTTGAAAGGAGCACCTAAAATAATTTCTGTACCACCGTCATCTGCATCTACCACTTCATAATCGCCCATGTCTCCAGCGGTAAACTTGTCTCCGCTCTTTCCTGTGATTGTTCCGTCGACCAGTGCCATTGATGTATAAGCGCTAAGACTTCCGACATCACTTGGGTTCCACAGGAACATATACGGACAGGAATGAGAATCATCATCGCCGATATACTCAGCCATCTCTGAAGGAAGTCCGAGTCCTGTCAGTTTTACAGAAGATTTTTCATCCTGAAGAACTTTAGCAGCTGCATTGATACCTACTGTTGTAGGAGCGCAGATAGCCTTCAAATCTGGGTATTTTGACAGCAGAGCCTGTGTCTGATCTGTAGATTTCTGCGGTTCGTCATCACCGTAAGCAACCTCTACAAGTTCCAATTTGGAATACTTGTCATCTTTCATAACTTCTTTCATTGCATCAATCCATGCATTCTGATTTGTTGCCTGAGATGTAGCTGAAAGAATTGCCCACTGGCCTTCTCCGCCTGTGATATCTAAAACGGCATCCATCAGAGCCTGACCGATTTCTTTATTACCAGCCTGATTTACAAATGTCTGGCGGCTGTCAGGATTTGTCTTGGAGTCCAGACAGGATACTTTGATTCCTGCATCCATGGCTTCTTCCAATGATGCCTGCAGAGCATTTTCGTCATTACCTGCAATTGCTATTGAATCAACTCCCTGAGAAATCAGTGACTGAATGACAGACACCTGTGCATCTGCTGTTGCAGCCTCAGGATGTTTTACAATACACTCTCCACCTTCTGCCTCGATTACCTTCTGGAATCCTTCTGCTTCTTTCTCATTGTAAGGATTTCCTGCGGATTTTGTCACGATGGCATAAGTTTTCTTTCCGGACTCTTTGGATGTGTCGCTTGATTTTGAATCTGAGCTTCCGGAATCTTTTCCTCCGCAGCCAACAGCCAAAGTCGCTGCCATTGCTACGCATAACAGAACACTTAAAACTTTTTTCTTCATGCTTTCTTTTCCTCCCTTTTGGAATTTGTTTTATACGAAACACCTTTTGGTGCTTTGTATCAATTTGAATGAAATTACTTTGCCGCTGCCGTCTTTTTCTTTAATTTCACTTCTCCGCTGATGTTTGGCAGAAGTACTGCCAGAATCAAAAGTGCACCAAGTATAATTAAAATCAGCTGCGGGTTCATGTTAATTTGTCCAAGACCAATTCTCAGACAGATGATGATAAAGCCAGAAATAATGCCACCCTGTAGTCTTCCTTTTCCGCCTGCCGTAGAAATTCCTCCAAATACAGCCATTGCGATTGCATCCATTTCAAAACCATTTCCTGTGGTAGTATTAGCTCCGTAAAGAACAGATGTAAGGAATAGTGCAGCAAGTCCTGCCATGAATCCCATTGCAGTGTAAATAATCAGACGTATCTTCTGCACATGGATTCCCGAATAATAAGCAGCACTGCTGTTAGAGCCTATCGCATACACACTTCTGCCAAATGTGGTCTTACTCAACACCACAGTAAATATAACAGCAAATATTGCTACCACAAACAGAATATATGGTATTGTACCAACCTTGCCTGCAATCATACGAAAGCCTTCTGTATTACTCAGAGAAACAGACCCGCCGCTTCCCAGTGAAATCTCTGCAATACCTCTGAAAACAATCTGCGTACCCAAAGTTACAATCATAGGGGGCAGTTCTGTAAACTTTGTTAGAATCAGCCCATTAATGAATCCACAAAGTGTACCTACCAGCAATGCTACAAGGACCACTACTATAAACGACCATTCTTTATTGCTGGCCATGCATGTCATAGTAGCTGAAAGACACACAATCGCGCCTACTGAAATATCAATTTCACCAAGTATCAGGATATAGGCCATGGGAAGCAGCAAAAACATCTCTGTAAGATATTTCGGCATTTCTCTCAAAACACTTGAGAACTGATAACTCGGGGAGATACTCAAACAAAAAACATTAATTAAGATAAACACTACGACCAACATTGTTTCCCAGCAAAGTAAGGTCTTCTTCCATGACTTGTCCGGTACGTTGGCAATCGTTCTTCCTGATTTTCCTGCCATAATTACATCTCCCTTTCTTTAAGATTGTTCTTATCCATTACACGTTGTGTTATAACATTTAGGATAACCACAACTAATATGATAATGCCTTTTACAGTATTTTGTGCAATAGCGTCAATTCCAACAAGAGGGAGTGCTTTTGCAATAATTGCCAGAATCAGGGATCCTAAGAATGCTCCGACGACACTTCCCCGGCCGCCAGTCATGCTGACACCGCCGATTACACAGGCAGCGATAACATCCATCTCTTTTGCGTACAGCATATTCGGCTGTGCAGAAGAATAAACTGCGACAGCCAGGGCGCCGCATAATCCTGCGAGAGTTCCCATTACAACATATACCATAAGTTCTACATTGGAAGTATTGATACCTGAAATGGATGCCGCCTCACGGTTACTGCCCACAGCATATATCTTCCGTCCAATCTTTGTCCACTTCATCACAACAAAGAAAATGATGTAGCAGAGAATCATAATCAGCACTACATTGTTGATTCCCAGTACTTTGCCAAGAGCAAAGTTTTTAAATGTCCCCAGGTTCTCGGCACTTGCCCACTGACTGTTTCCTATCATATATGCCATACCTCTGTATATGTACATAAAGCCCATGGTGGCAATAATCGGAAGTACCTTTCCCTTTGCAATTACAAGGCCGATAATCAGCCCGCATACTGCCCCAATTCCTATTGCAATCAGGAACAGTAAAAATGTATTTTCAACCTTATGATATTTAAGCAGCATCCCGACTGTCATGCCTGAAAAGGCAAGCGTGGAAGCAACAGAAATATCGATTCCGCCGATCAGCAGTACTCCCAGCATACCAAGTGTCATAATCATAATAACCGCATTGTTCTTCAGCATGTCTGAAATAGATTTCAGCGTCAGAAATGAAGGGCTTCTAAACGAAATAACCGCGCAGAGAATGATTAGGACAATCAGTAAGCTTGCTTCACGGGAACCGGTAATTGTTTTCCAGATAGATTTGTTTTCTTTCATCTTTCCCATTTCCTCCTTACTTTGATTTTTCCATGGACAACTCAAGTATTCCCTCCTGAGTTGCTTCGGCACGGTTCAGTTCACCGGTTACTTTGCCGTTGCACATAGCCACGATCCTGTCACTCATGCCAAGAATTTCCGGCATTTCTGAAGATATCAGGACAATAGCATAGCCTAACTTTGCAAGATCTCCCATGATCTGATATATCTCGGCCTTTGCTCCGACATCGACCCCCTTTGTAGGCTCATCCATGATGACAACTTTCATCTTCTGTCCCAGAGCTTTGGCAACCACCACTTTCTGCTGGTTACCGCCGGAAAGTGAAGATGCCGGGTCAAAAATAGTCACAGCTTTTGTATCTACATCTTCCAGGAGCTTTTTTGCTGCCTCCCGTTCCTTTTTCTCATCAGCAAAACCTTTTTTCGCATACTTGCCCATTGTCGGCAGGGTTACATTTCTTCCAAGTCCCCAGCTCATAATAAGACCATCCTTCTGTCTGTCTTCCGGCAAAAGAATAATTCCCTGATTCATAGCATCTGAAGGCTGCTTAATATGTATGGCTTTTCCCTCTAAGAACACCTTGCCCTCATCCGGCTTTGTAATTCCACATATACTCTCCACCACTTCGGTCCGCCCTGCGCCAACCAGGCCTGTAAGTCCCACAATCTCTCCTGCGTGGACACTAAAAGAAACATCTTTGAAATATCCTACTCTGGAAAGTCCTTCGACTCTCAACACCTCCGGTCCAAGCTGAACCTCCGGCTTCGGGAACAGATCACTGATCTCCCGACCTACCATAGCTTTAATCAAATCTGCATTCGTGATTTCATTTACATCATACGTGCCGATATACTTTGAATCACGTAACACCGTAACTCTGCTTGCCAGACGGTACATATCTTCAAAACGGTGGGAAATAAATATTATGGAAACATCATCTTCCCTGAGTTTATCAACAATCCTGTACAGTTTTTCAGACTCACTGTTTGTCAGTGACGCTGTGGGCTCGTCCAGGATAATAATCTGGGCGTTGGTGGAAAGTGCTTTGGCAATCTCAACCATCTGCTGCTGCGCAACGCTCAAAGCCCCCATCTCATCTGTGGGCTTAAAATCAGCATCCAGCTGGGACAATAATTTCCCTGTCTCTTCATTCATCTTTTTCCACTGGATCAGGCCGCTCTTTATGATCTCATGCCCCATAAAAATATTCTCTGCCACTGTCAGATCCGGGTAAGATGTGGGATGCTGGTAAACAGCTGCAATTCCAGCCGCCTGCGCGTCTCTGGGGCCTTTAAAGGATACCTTTTTTCCATCCAGAAACATCTCGCCTTCTTCTGCTTTATGTACACCGGTTATTACCTTAATAAAAGTGGATTTCCCCGCTCCGTTCTCGCCCATCAACGCATGGACCTCACCTTTCTTGAGCTGGAAATGCACATTGTCCAATGCTTTTACACCAGGAAATATCTTCGTAATACCTTTTAATTCCAAAACATATTCAGACACCGTGTTTTCCTCCTTGCATGCTTTATCATTAGTAAGTGTAACAATTATGAACATTTTGTTAAACAGCAAAATATTTTGATTTTGGGTAAATTATTTTTGTGTTGATTTTTACGTGGATTTTGTTAGAATAAAGGTATATGTGATGTATGCAGTCACAATCGGCAGATCTTATGTTTGATAACTGAAGGGCCACCATAGAAGGAGAGTTATGTATTATGAAATTATTAATTGTCGATGATGAAGAATTGACCCGTGAAGGCCTTATTGCCTCTTTGGACTGGGAGTCTCTGGGCGTTGCACAAATCCTTCAGGCCGATGACGGAATACATGCTCTTAATATTGCCCACTTGCAAAAACCCGACATTATACTATGTGATGTCCGAATGCCACGTATGGATGGAATACAGTTGGTAGAGCGTCTGGAAGAGTTTCTGCCCGATACCAGTGTAATCTTTATGAGCGGTTATTCTGACAAGGAATATCTAAAAGCAGCCATTAAACTGAAAGCTATAAACTATGTGGAGAAACCCCTGGATCCTCTGGAAATTAAAGAAGCAGTTCTGGAGGCAAAAGAAAGACGTCAGCAGAAAAGGCGTACACGCCTGAATGAGAATCTTTACTCTATGGAAACCACCTCTCATCTGGCTCTCCTTTTTACTAAGCCTTTCAAGGAAAATGTTGAGAAGATATCGCAGCTGACAGATGAACTTTCTCTCCGTCTGAAGCCCGGGAGCAGCTTCACGACATACATTATAAAACTGAAGACAAACGAACCCGACAGCTCTTTACTCAGTAATATTCGCAATGATTTTTCTGATTTTCTTGCTCATTATCATCTTCAGGCTCTTTACATCCAGCTTCACGCAATCTACCATGTGTTTCACATTATTGGAAACTACGAGCCATCTTCGACTGCTTTTAACGCCATCGAGCAATATTTGAAAGAACAGTTTTATACCTTTGGGGATGCCTTTATCGGCCGGGGTGAGACAGTGGCAGGTGTTGGGAAAGTTTATCACTCTTACACAACTGCTGTTGTGGCATTGCAGAGCAGTTTCTTTTTTGAACCTGGAACCATTCTTTCTGTGTCTGATATGAGGACATCTCCTGCCACCCACGGTGCCGGAGATTATATGGAGGATATTACTCTGCACTTTGCGGAAGCGCTCCTGACGGGTGATCGGGGGTCCTGTGAGAGCCTGCTTAAGGATCTTTATTCCAACTATTTTCAAAATTGCACGCTCTTTCCCAATCAGGTAAAAGATCTTTATTACAAGCTTTTCATGAGCATCAATGACAGTCGTGTGAAGTTAAAGCTAAACTGGGAATCCGGAGAAGACAGCACACAGGAATGTATTATAGAGCACCTGGAAAACTGCTTCACCTATCAGGAACTCCATCAGATGCTTGTCTCCAAAACAGAGCATTTCTTCCAAAGTATTGATTCATATGTGCCAGAGGATTCTACTATATTTTTGATTAAGGATTATATAAGTAAGAACTATACAAAGGATACTCTGTCTATTAAAGAAATCAGTGACCATGTGTTTCTTTCGGCTTCCTACATGTGCACCTATTTCAAAAATCAAACCGGCAGTACTTTGAATCAATACCTGACAGAATACCGGATGGAAAAAGCGATGCAGCTTCTGGCGGATGTACGTTTCCAGATTGCAGACATTTCATCAAAAGTAGGCTACAGCAATGGGAACTATTTCAGTAAAAGCTTCAAAAAGTTCACGGGATTATCTCCGTCAAAATACAGGGAGAAAATATTAAAATGAAAACCATATTCCAATCTATAGGCCGGTTCTATAAGAATCTGAAGCTTCAGACCAAATTTACGATTACTCATCTCGTAATTGGGACAATTCCTATGATCGTCCTGGCAGCTTTCTTCTATGTAAAGCTTTACGATATGATTGTTGCTGATAGTATCCGCACAGAGCAAAATGCATCTGCACAGACTTTTCCACTGATTGAAGACACCGTTTACAAGATTTTAAATGTCCATGCCCAAATTGCAAGCCAGGACTTTTACAAGAAGACTCTCACCGCTGGCTCAAAGGAATCCTTGAGTTCTCTGGCTGCTTCCCAAATTGCAGAGGATTTTCAGGAAAAAATAGAAAATACCATAGACGGGAACCTGGTGACAGACGTAAAGATATATATGGGTGTCCCGGAGGATGATCCTGCTTTTTCTGAATATCCTGTTACTGACACACTTCTGCCCGTTAAGCAGGCACAGGGAACCTACTGGTATGGGATTTTTAGCGGTGATCCCTCCTTAACCAAAATGTTCTGTCCTTCTTTTTATCTTAGCTCCCACGAAATTAGAAATCATGGTGATATGGCATACATCTCTAAATCCAGTATGTCCTATAACGGGGAAAATGTACCCTGTTTTCTTGCAGTTTATTTTTCCCGGGACCATTTTAACAGCCTTTTAAAAGATAATATGGCATCCGGAAGCAGTGTCGCTTATATGGTCAACGGACGGGATAATCTTGTTGCCACTACAGATTCTGCCCTGTCCGGGACTTATCACTTCAGTTATGATGAAATCCAGGAATATTTTAGATCCTCCAATAACTTCATATTAAAAAATGTCTTGGGAGAAGATGTATATGCCGGCTTCTACAATATTAAGAACACAGACTGGTACATGGTAGTCGCTATGCCGTCCCGGCCCATCATTAAAAAAAGTATAGAAATCACAGTTGCCTTCCTTCTTGTATATATTGCCTGTATCGGCGTTGCCCTTTTGATCGCCACATCACTTTCCAGTTCCATTACAAAGCAATTGTCGGCAGTAATCAATCAGATGGCAAAGGCCAGGACCGGCCCTCCTGTTGCGCTTCTGGCACCGGATACTCAGGATGAGATTGGGGATTTAATTTCGACTTATAATTATATGACCCGGGTCATCAATCACCTGATGGAGGAACAGGCAAAATCCGCGGAGGATCTGCGTATAGCTGAATTTAATTCACTGCAGTCCCAGATTAATCCTCACTTTTTGTATAACACCATGGATATGATTAACTGGCTGTCTCAGCAAGGACGTTCCCAGGAAGTAACTTCTGCCGTCCAGAAACTGTCACGCTTTTATAAACTCACGTTAAGCAGAAAAAAAAGCCTGAGCACCATCGCCGATGAAATAGAGCATGTATCAATTTATGTCCAGCTGCAGAATATGCGTTTTCATGACAAAATAGATTTCCTAATCGATGTACCCGATTACTTGCTGGAATATGCCATTCCGAAACTCACCTTTCAGCCGGTGATTGAAAATTGTATCCTTCACGGTATTCTGGAAAAGGAATCTAAACAGGGAACAATTGTTCTTACCGGATGGCTGGAAGAGGATACAGTTGTCATATTGATTTCTGACGACGGAATAGGAATGTCTGAAAAAAGTATAGGAGATATGATAAACGGCCGGGGCACACCTTCCGGTTCCGGCTCCAATATCGGAATTTACAATACACACCGGCGTCTTCAGCTCATATACGGACCCCAATACGGCCTTACGTACAACAGTGTGCCTGGCAAAGGTACTGAGGTAGAAATACGCCTTCCCGCCAACCCTTCCAGGCACGCAGATAGAACCGAAGTAGATAGCAATGTGGAAAATCAGCTAAAAGAAAGTCATCTTTTGCAGGCGCTGAATCTCTTATCCCGTCCGGAGATTAGCCTTTACGAAATTGCTGAGGAATGCGGTTACAAAGATCTCCAGCTGTTCTTTACAGAGTTTAAGGAACACTTTGGCTGCACTCCGGAAGAATACAGACGACATGTTCTATAAAGAGAAGAGGACACCGCCTTTTACGTGTCCTCTTCTCTTTACAATTTATTTTACATTAGCTTATTCCAGGATGACCGCTGGCACCTCCAATAAATCTGCCACTTTCTCATATAAGCTGCCCTGTTTTCCGATGCTCATGGCAAAGTGGTGGGTCGGTGATTCTGCAAACCACTCATCCATATAAGAATCCGGATCTTTTTTAAACCTGACCGGTGTCTGTGTATTTCCGATTGTCATAATTTCTCCGTCTGTGGATTCAGCTTCCGATATAATAAACTTCAGCTTTCCGTCTATGGTCTGTGTGCAGCCCAGATTGGTAATCGCCCCTGTACGCACTTTTGCCTCAACAGACACGCCTGTCCCCTGTTTGCCATGATACAGGCCCATCCCTCTTAAAATCGGCTTTCCTTTTGCAATTTCCAGATGGAATGGTCCGTCATGACCAAGAAGAATTGTATTGTCATCATAATCCACAGTAACAATCTCACAAAAGCTTCCGCCCGTCCCCAGAATGTCACATATCTTCATCGCCAGACAGGTTTTCAGGTCTCCCTCCCCGGCACAGGGAATTCCTTTTGCCGTCAGGAGGGAATGTCCCACAATAAAACCACCCTGTAAGTCCTCGTAATGGTTTCCGGGAGCTCCGTGATAATAATATGTCAGTGCATCCAGTTCAAATTCCTTTACCATCTTTTCCTGGGCTACTGCAACCTTAGCTGACCACTCCATCTGTGCATCTGTAGGTTTCTGCGCAAGTGGGTCAGCAGCTGCATTCTCGCTGATGATAAAGAATTCCTCGATTTCTTTCCTTTTTTCTGCAATTTCCGCTTCTGTAACGTTCTGCAGATGCCGATCCAAATCGCACATCTCCAAAACCTGCAGGTGCGCACCTGTCTGGGCCTGGAACATGGTAAAATCACTGTACATATCCAGCATTCCGCTGTAAGTATTCCCCAGAAACCCAAATCTCGCTCCCTGCAGATTGCATTTCACTTTTGCGGCAAGTACCCATTCTTCTATCTTTTTCCAGGCACGTCTGGCCTCCGGGCGGTCTGCAGTTATCTCATCTGTCATAGAAATTTCAGGTGTTTTCTCAAGCCCCAGGAGTCCATTTACTACCCGGAACTTTATCCCCGCCCGGTTAAATGCATTTGACAGTTCCGGTACCGGGCAGGCACCACAGTGTGCAAGCCATTCCCCGGTGGTTGTGCTCTGGTAATTTATTTTTGCTGTAGGCTGAAGATTCAATACAACGGCCGGAGCACCGCAGATCTGGTGAACAGGCAGAACAGAGGCACTTGTTACATAAGTGGCTGCATGTGCCAGAATTAAATCTGCATGTACTTCATTAAAATATTCCCCTGCCTTTTTCCCCTCCTGTTCACAGTCAACCAGCCCGTAATAATACACTTCTGCATCAAAGGCTTCCACTTTGCCGGCTACAAACTTTCCATATTCTATTAGTCTTTCCTTCAGTCCCGGGAACTGTGTCCAATATGTTTTCAGTCCCATAGAATAAATTCCAATTCTGGGTTTCTTTAAGTCTTTTCTCTCATACATAACAATAACCTCCATATACACCTGTTAAATTCTTGTAACATGTTTACAAACATATTATAATCTTGTAATATGAAAATTGCATCCAAGCAAATTGTTTAAAAATAGCAGAATGTTGTGGTAGTATTATGAATGAACAGCAAAAACTTCTGGAACGTGGTTCCAATACCTGGAGCAAAGACTCTATCCGGCTGATCCTCACGCCGAGCAGTACGGCTAAGGCAACGTACTTTTATACACAGGAGGTGGGATATTTTAAGACCCGTTATCCCTATTTTTCCGAACGTCAGAACCTGGATTCCTTTTTGATTGTCTATACAGTTTCGGGGAAAGGACATTTAAAGTATGAAGGGCATAGCTACACTCTCACAAAGGGACAGTGCTTTTTTATCCACTGTGAGCAGCATCATCTTTACAGTACAGACGAAAAAGAGGACTGGGAATTTCTCTGGATACACTTTAATGGAAACAGTGCACTGGGATACTATAAAGAATTTATACAAAATGGATTTCACATACTGAACTGCAGAGACGACTTTCTCATGGAGCGCACCCTCTGGCGGATTATCGCACTTCATGAAAAAAGAGATCTGACCACAGAGCTGGTCACGTCTAATCTTATTAATAGTATACTGACAGAACTATTGCTACAGACAGCAAGCAGAGAAGCAGATACCTTCCTGATCCCTGATTACGTTAAAAAAATCGCCCGGGAGATCGACAAAAATTTTAAATCAGAACATTCACTTTCTTATTTTGAAGAGTTAACCCACAGGAGCCGCTATCATATAGCAAAAGAATTCAAAAAATATATGGGAATCTCGATCCATGAATATATTATCGTCACCCGCATATCCTACGCAAAAGAACTACTGAAATACTCTGAATTGTCTGTGGGGGAGATTGCCTTTGAAGCCGGTGTAAATCACGTCACACACTTTATCAATTTATTTAAGGCGAGGGAAGGAATTACACCGTTAGCGTATAGAAAAGCATGGAGGGATACTATTTAAAAAAGTACTGTAAAAAGTTTATCGACAACCTTTTTACAGTACTTTTTCTTTCTCTATTCAGGATAGACACACTCTATCCCCAGCTCTTCAAATTTCTGAATCCACTCATCAGCCGGCTTTTCATCGGTAACGATTATCGTGATGTCCTTTAGCATTCCAACTGTTGTAAATGCGATTTTACCAAACTTACTGCTGTCCACCGCAAGAATCTTTTCTTTTCCGGCCTCCAGCATTGTCTTTTTGTTGTTAGCCTGAAGTTCATCGGAATCCGTAATACCCGCTGCAAGGTCAAGTCCTTTGCAGGAGATGATTGTCTTGTCTGCATGATAAGACCGAAGCATCCGGTCTGTTTGAGCTCCTACGAGGGCAAAGGAACCCTCTCTGGATATACCGCCGGTTGAAAGGACACGCCAGTCCGGCACATCAAACAGTTCAATGATAATTTCCACTGAACTGGTAATTACTGTCAGATTTTTCTTGTCCTTCAATGCTTTTACAGTGTATACTGCTGTTGAGCTGGCATCCAACATGATGCTGTCGCCGTCATTCACCTGCCTGCTTATCAGCTCCGCTATACGCTGTTTCCCAACCACGTTTCGGTTCTTTCTGATATTAAATGGCAGATCAATGTTTATATTTTCATTAATGACGGCCCCACCGTAACTCTTGATGGCATACCCGTCATTCACAAGCTTTTCCAAATCTCTGCGGATGGTCTCCTCTGAAACATCATAAACATGACTGAGCTCGCTTACCACCACACGCCGCTCAGCCTGAAGCTTTTCTAATATTTCATTGCGCCTCTCTATTGCAAGCATCTTCCTGTCCCCCGGTTTCGTGTTTTATAGTCTGTCTCTTTATAAGATAGCATCCCGTATCTGCGGATCCGGATGTGCAATGATGGACGAATCCAGATACATTCCGTCTACAGCTACAACAGCCTTGGCTTTTTCAATTGCAGCCTCAACCGCCGCAACTTCTCCCGTCAGCATCAGATACGATTTACCACACATACCTCTGGAAATTCTGATTTCAATCAAATCAACAATAGCAGTCTTTGCGGCTTCATCTGCCGCTACAATGATGGACGTCGCATCGTAAGTTTCCACAATTCCAAGAGCAGACACATCCTCAATCTTCGAGGTTCCATAAATCGCCGGGAAAATGGATTCGTGAGGGTTCCCTAGAATAAAGCTGTTAATCAGGTGCTTCTCATACTGTGTTCTGGACGCCGCTATCGCTGCATTCACAGCACTTAAGTCTCCTGATATGATTACAATATATTTTCCCGGACATACAGTCTGGGCTTCAATGATAGTCACATCAGAAGTCTTTACCATAGCATCTGCTGCTACCACACCCGCTGATACAGTTTTATATTCTACCATTCCGATTGCTTTACTCATCGCCTGAACGTCCTTCCTTTGATTCTATAATTATATATTTTTTGTTCACTGTACAGACTGTACCGTTAATACTTGCATGAATACCTACGCTTAACCCTTTGCCGGGTTCTGCGATCATCTGCCCTTCTTCCACTATATCACCTTGTTTTACCGCTGCAAGTGCGGGAGCTCCAATATGCTGGTTCAATAATATCTTCACTTTTTTGACAGAAATCTCTGCCTCATCAAGAGGAGCCTCCTTGTCATAGCGGCTCAAATCCAGTCTTGCTATCAAGCGCTGCATCGGAACCTTGCGGTATTCTCTTTCGGCCCTTACGGCTTTCGATAAAATATCCTGAGAAGGCCTGATACCATTAGCCTTTAGACCTGCTTTGTATTGTGTCATTAAAGATCTGGGCGATAATCCTTGTATACAGGAATAAAGTTCACAAAGACCACAGGAAGAGCAATACAACGTGTCAATAAATATGTCCGGTTTCTGTATGTCCTTACAGGTTGCCGCTCTCATAAATAAATGCGGCTCTATGGGGTGCCCCAAAAGGTGTCTCGGGCATAAATCCGTACACATACTGCACTGACAGCAGCTTGCCGCCGCGCGTTTTAAATCTATGGACGAGTTTCCTTTGTATTTCTGAATAATGAAATGCTCCTCCGGAAGTACCAGAACAGCATTTGTTGTCTTAGTAATCGGCTGTGAACCTTTTCCGATAAATCCCATCATCGGTCCGCCGATAAAATATACGGGGTTCTTTATCGTCGCACCGCCGGCTGCTTTCACTGTTTCTTCTATAGTTGTTCCAATAGGTACCCTGACTGTCGCAGGATGTTTTACCTCTGCAACGACGGTTACCAGTTTATCTATAACCGGTGTGTGTTTCGCAAGGGCTCTGTACACATTGTATACGGTCTCAACATTAAACACGGCGACTCCACTATCAATAGGAAGACTGCCGGGTTTGAGTTTTTTTCCGGTTACTTCGTAAATCAATACAACTTCGTCACCTGCCGGATACACCTCATCCAACAGCCCAAGCCTTACTTCCTGATATTCTTCGATTATCTCATTTAAAGCATCAATAGTTTCGGTGTAGGCCGTTTTTATGCTGATAATTAGCTCCTTTGCACCTACAGTCTGACCTATCATGTGGAAAGTTTCAACGATTTCCTGTGCATGCTTCTCCAGCAGTTGCCTGTGCAGTTTCAGCAAAGGCTCACATTCCGCACAGTTTAAAATAATTGTTTTGGCACGTTCGTCCAGCTTAGCGTAAGTGGGAAATCCTGCGCCCCCTGCTCCGACGACACCATTTTGCTGCAATAGGCTGCTCAATTCTTTCAAATCCATTGTCCTGCTACTCCAGTCCTGATCCATCGTCTATAATTCCCACGATTGCCGCATCCACAGGTGCGTCCGGCATTCCGGAACCTATTCTGGCCGCGCTTCCCTGTGCCACCAGAACATACTCGCCTATGCCCGCACCAATCTTATCAATCGCAATGAGTTGTTTTGCTCCGGTCTGCATATGCTCCAGAATATCTATAATCATAAACTTATTGCCGACTAAGTTTTCGCATTTGCGCGTTGAAACTACGCTTCCTTTTACCTTTCCTATCAGCATAATATCCTCCTTAAGCGACCGGTCTCTAAAATTTATCTGATAATTCTTACCGTATCACCTGTTGCAATCTTAGCTGCGTTGGCTTCATCTGTATCAATATGCATCTCCAATGTAAAACTATCGTCTACCCGGATTTGTACATGATTAAAGACAGTTCCTCTTTCATTATCTGCTTTAACAGACACTGTATCTCCATTGTGTACACCTGCTGCCATTGCGTCCTTAGGTGACATATGAATATGTCTCTTTGCTATAATACATCCCTCATCCAGATAAAGAGCTCCTTTGGGTCCTACCACCGCTATAGCAGCGGAGCCTGCAGTATTACCCGATTCCCGGATTGGTGCCTTCACGCCAAGACGGATGGCATCTGTTGCTGAAATTTCCACCTGGGATTTACGTCTTACAGGTCCCAGAATCCTTACATTTTCTATAGCTCTGAGTTTCAGACCCACAATAGTGACCAATTCATTTGAGGCATATTGACCGCCCATCAGTTCTTTCTTCTTCGTAAGCTGATATCCCGGTCCAAAAAGAACCTCCACATGCTCCTGCGTCAAATGAATATGACGCGCAGACACGCCGACCGGCACTACATATCCGGTATTATCGGTACTTTTTTGCTTCTCAACCGCTTCCAATACCATTTTTGTAATCAATGCTACATTGCTGTTATCCATATCAATTCTCCTCTTTAAGTATTTACAAGCCCCACAATCCACCCGTAGGCGGACCGCAGGGCCGTAAATCTCTGGCAAAACTAAATGATTACTTATTTCATTACCGGAAGAATCTTCTCTACATCATTGTGCGGTCTTGGGATTACATGTGTTGCAACTAATTCTCCAAGTCTTCCAGCTGACTCTGCTCCTGACTCAACTGCTGACTTTACTGCTCCCACGTCTCCGCGGACCATAACTGTTACAAGTCCGGAACCAATTTTCTCTGTTCCTACCAACACTACATTTGCAGCTTTTAACATTGTATCTGCTGCTTCGATTGATGCTACCAAACCTCTTGTTTCAACCATTCCTAAAGCTTCCTGTGACATTCTTTTTTCCTCCTTTAATTGAATATCCTCTGCCTGCTCTGCCTGCTGCGCCGCCTGTTTTACTCTCTGAGCGGTCTTAGCCGGTGCTTTTGCTGTAGTTTTCTTTCTGGCTGCTGCCCCTGGTTTTGAAGTACCTGGAGTCTGTTCTTCCCCAGTCGGTTTCTTTTCTTCTGCCATCTGACTGCCTCCTAACTTACTCGGTTCGCGCTGTTGTTGATGATTTTGATAATCTCTTCATGGGGACTCGCAATTACCACTTGCGCTACGGGTTTCTTAATTCCATTTGCTGTGGCAGTATCAATGGCTTGCGTTACAGCAGATACATCTCCGCGAATAATAATTGTTACGAGTCTTCCACCTAATCTTTTTTCCCAGGTGACAAGCTGCACATCTGCTGTCTTACACATAATATCGACGGCAGCAATTGCGGCTGTCACGCTCGGTATTTCAAAAAATCCATACGCCTGGCCCATGAGACTGCTCCTTTGCTAAATCGATGACTCTTATACTGTAGGAAGAATCTTCTCTACATCATTGTGTGGTCTTGGGATTACATGTGTTGCAACTAATTCTCCAAGTCTTCCTGCCGCATCAGCGCCTGTCTCAACTGCTGCCTTTACTGCTCCCACATCTCCACGTACCATGACTGTTACCAGTCCGGAACCAATCTTCTCTGTTCCTACCAATGTAACCTCTGCTGCCTTTGTCATTGCATCTGCAGCTTCGATTGCTGCTGTAAGTCCTCTTGTTTCTACCATTCCTAATGCCAGTTGTGCCATTTTAGTTTCCTCCTAAACTTCTTCTACATATATTTTATTGGGTTTTCCTTTATCTAAACCGCTCAGCTTCAGCATTTTCTCTGTATCCTCTGTTGGTCTTGCGATTTCGTATTCAGCTACAATTCCCGCCAGTTCTTCTGCCTTCCTCTTCGCTGCGTCTAATGCCGCTCGAACATCGGATACGCTTCCTCGAAACTTAATCATTACAATCAGCGGTACAGGTAACTCATCTGCATTTGCCGGTTTATTCTTATCAAAGGTCTCCAGATGTACGCTTCCAGCCTTGCACCCGGCGTCTGCCGCCGCAAATGCTGTTGCAAGTCCGAACACCTCCAACATGCCTACTGCTTCTCCCATATCAATTCTCCTTCTGGGGATTGCTGCTATTTATTGATAATAGCAATTTTCAGGCCTTCCATCTTCAGGTTAGTCTGATGGGCTTCATTAATTCTATCCAGTGGAAACTCATGAGTGATGAGGTCGTCCATTGGAAGTCCGATAGCCTTTGCTCTCTTTAAGAAATCAAATGTTGTTGCATAATCTCTCAAAGTATATACCCAGGAACCAACCAGTGTGATTTCCTTGGAGCACAGGTCAAAGTGCGGGTTGATTGTAGCATCTCCACCGTTAATAAAGAATCCTAACTCACAAAGTCCGCCGCCGTTGCGGATGAATTTGTAAATGTTGGAGTGTGCTGCCGGTGATCCTGTGCACTGGAATGCAAAGTCTGCAGAATATCCTCCGAATGCTTCTTTTACAGCATCTGCAAGAGCATCTATTCCTTTGTGGTCCTTAAAGTTTACGGATGCCTCTGCCCCCATTCTTTTGGCGAAGTCAAGTCTCTTCTTCTCACCGTCCACAGCAACAATATTTTCAATACCCATTGTACGCAAAACTGCGATACAAATCAAGCCTATAGGCCCACATCCCTGTACAACAACTCTGCTGTTGAATCTTAAAATTCCTGTAGTTTTTGCTCTTTCTACTGCATGAACAAGAACTGCACATGGCTCAATAAGAATTCTGGATTTCAGATCAAGATCACTTACATTGAAGCATGTAGAACCTTCACGGATCAATATGTAGTCTGAAAACCAGCCGTTGAGATGAATATCATCATCCGGAAGGAGACCATATACATCGGAAGCACCTACATTCTGCTTGTTCAAATCATACATTGTGATCTCCGGATCATCTCCGAAAATCATGCAGGTAACTATCTTATCGCCAATCTTCAAATCTTTTCCCGCGCTGTCTTTTTTAACATTTTTCCCCATTTTTACAATCTCACCGGTTCCCTCGTGCCCAAGAACAACGGGAATCAGACCAAATGGGTCTTTTTTAAACTCATGGGCATCGGTACCGCAGATACCGCATCCCTCCACCTTTACAAGAATATCTCCATCGCCAACTTCCGGAATCGGATATTCTTTAATATCATAATGCTCCAGACCGGTCAGCATAGCCACATGTGCGGTCTTGGGAATTGGTGTGCTTTTTGCAGCTGTACTTTCCGCCAATATTCCCTGCTTATCCAGCATGCTTTCCAGCACCTGTTTTACAACTGCTTCTACATTTGCAGAGCTCATTTCCATTTTAATTCCTCCTGTCTTAACGAATACACAAACTATCTGTCATTACACAACGTCTTCTCTTTGTGAATGTACTGGCGCTTGTAAGTCCTTCACCTGTTCTGCTGGCAATGGTATATGTACAAAAGCCTTCACCGCCGAATCCCAGGGCTGCATAGGACGGTCCGTTCTTTACAAGAATTGCTGTATCGATTGCTTTTGCATACTTTGTAATGTTATCTACATTTTTAGAATGTATGTGTGCGGAGTGCCTGTTGCCATGCTCCAGCCAGACCGCCTGCTCTATAGCATCGTTTAGATCTTTGGCTCTTACGATACCAAGGATAGGCATCATCAGTTCTGTTGTAATAAGCGGATGTTCCTTTGGCCCTTCAAATATGATGCATCTGATATTGTCCGGTACGCTTACACCAATCATTCCCAGGAGAGTTTTGGCATCTTTGCCCACACATTTTCTGTTCAGCTTGCCATTCTTCATGACAGTTGCAGTCAAAGCATTCTGTTCTTCTTTCGATGCAAGATAGCATCCCTGCTCATTTATCATATAGTGCATTAACTCATCCACAACTGAGGTTACTGCAACAACTTCTTTTTCTGCAATACAGGGAAGATTGTTGTCAAATGTGCATCCATTCACAATGTCTTCTGCCGCTTTCCTGATGTCTGCAGTTTCATCCACAAGTGCCGGAGGATTACCCGCGCCTGCGCCGATACCTCTCTTACCTGAAGAGAGAACAGCTGTTACAACTCCGGGACCGCCCGTTGCGGCAATCAGATGAATGTCTTTGTGTTTCATCATCATATTGCTGCTCTCGATAGTTGGCTTCTCAACGGTACATGCAATGTTGTCCGGACCGCCTGCTTCTAAAGAAGCTTCGTTTAATAGATTGATTGCATATATAGATGTCTTGATTGCCGCCGGATGTGGATTGAACACAACGGTGTTTCCTCCTGCCAGCATACCGATTGTGTTGCAGAGTATTGTCTCACTTGGATTTGTACACGGTGTGATAGCGCCGATTACCCCAAAAGGTCCCATCTCTATCAGTGTCAATCCTCTGTCTCCTGACCAGGCAGTCGTTGTGATATCTTCTGTCCCCGGCGTTTTCTCTGCAACCAGCTGATGTTTTAAAATCTTATGTCCTACATTTCCCATGCCTGTCTCGTGCACTCCCATACGTGCAAGAATTTCAGCATTTTCAATTGTTTTTTTCCTGATGTTGGAAATTATGCTTTCTCTTTGATCCATAGACATTCTTCCCACAATCTTCTGGGCCTTTTTAGCCGCTTCGACTGCCTCATTCATATCGGAGAAAATACCATGGCTTTCTGAGACTTCAGATGCAACCTGCATCTTTGCCATGACCTCCTGTACAATGTCCTGAACCATCTGTTCACTTACAGACACTTTAATACCTCCTTGAAAACATCTCGGCCGTAGGCGGCAATGGCTGTATCTTCTTCTGCCGATCCGCCGCTCACTCCCAATGCTCCTATTATTCTGCCACCTGCTTCCAGCGGTTCTCCCCCGCCAAATATTACAATCTTCCCTTCGTTGGTAAACTGTATTCCATACAGAGGTTGTCCCGGCTGGCTTAAATGGCTTAACGCCTCCGTAGACATTTTAAGACTCGCTGAAGTAAATGTTTTATTAACTGCAATATCAAAGCTTGCTATGTAAGCCTCATCCATACATTGAACAGCTACAGGCCTGCCTGCCTGATCCGAAACAGCAATTACTACGTCAACCCCCATCTGGGAAGCCTTCTCTTTTACCTTTTCGATCAGAGCATTCGCTGTCTTCAGTGTCATCTTCTGCCCACTGCACCTGCACTCTTTTTCTGCATGAGAACTTTCTTTCATCTGATCCAGCACAGCTTTCACAGCACTGGTGATATCCTGTTCGTTCATAGCATTCTGCGCTCCTTAATGATTACATTCCAAGCTGTGCCATTACCTTCTTTGTAATAGATGCAACTAAATCAGCATCTGATGCGGAATCTGCCGCTGTATCTTTGCCTGTGCCGCATGATCCTGAACAGCTGTGGCAGCTCTGCTTGCCAGCTTTAGCATTCGGGCATAAGTTTGCAGGATGTTTTCCCGGAAGTCCCATCTGTCTTCTGATTTCATATAATCTGTCAATCTGATCCTGGTTGAATTCCTGTGGCTCGCCCAGCATTCTTGACTGATACAAAAGCCTTGCATAAAATTCTACAGACTCCATCTTGTGATAAGCATTCAGCAGTGTGTTGGCGTAAGTAAGTGCTCCGTGATTCTCAAGAAGTACTGCATCAAAAGACTGTACATATTCTTCAACTGCATCCGGAATCTCTTCTGTAGATGGAGTACCATATTTTGCAATCGGAACACATCCCAATGCGATGACTGCTTCGGGCATGATTGGCTGTGTCAGTGGAATACCACAGATAGCAAATGTTGTAGCATACAGCGGATGAGCATGTACTACTGCGTTAACGTCCGGTCTTTCTTTATAAACACGCATATGCATCTTAATCTCTGATGATGGCTTAAAGCCTTTGTTTGCCTGAAGTACATTTCCGTTAGCATCGACTTTGCAGATATATTCCGGTGTCATAAATCCTTTGCTGACACCTGTAGGTGTGCACAAGAATTCATTATCGTTTAACTTTACGGAAAAGTTACCGTCATTTGCAGCAACCATTCCACGGTTGTAAACTCTTTTACCGATTTCACACATTTCTTTTTTAATCTCGTATTCGTTTTGCATCCTATTTTTCCTCCTTGGACTCTTAAAACAAAACCAAATATTTGTTTTTTGTTGTTTCTTACTAGATAGTATCACATAATCCCACATCAGTCAACTTGTTTTTATGTTGTTTCTGTTGTGTTCCTTCGCTTTCATCAATTTCCCAGGGAAGTACATCTCCCTCTTCTTTCAAATGTTCCAAAATTTCAGGGACTCCCTCGTAACTTTTTGAATCCACATAGAAAATCTTTTTGCATCCTGCAAGCCGCAGCCACTTTTTGGCGCGCTTCACATTAGCCTTCTCGTCATGAATCTTTGTCACAATGCCAATCACCTCCCGGTTGCACATGGCTGTGCAGCAGGGCGGATACAAAGAGTAGGGTTCAGTGGCAGACAAAAGCATTCCTACAACATCTGCCTCATAAGAATAAAGTGCAAGTGCATGTCCCAGGTTTTTCGTCTGGGCATATTCTCCCGGAGTATCTATGATGACATCAAAGTTATTTACATATTGTGTTTTGTGATACTGTATTTTCTCACCTCGTAATGCCTGAGTTAATGTGGTTTTTCCACACTCGCTCCGGCCCATCAATACAATTTTCTTCATAATAGAATCAGGTCCTTGTTATATCACATATAGAAAAGCCCATTTTATCTTTTACGTATTCCAGAACTGCGCGGATTGCTGCCTCTGTCTCGGAAATTGTACCCGTTACAATCAGCGTACCACTAAACCGGTCTACAAATCCCAGTTCAATTCCTGCCGCCTTGATTGCAATATCCGCTGCAATAATCGCTGTTTCTGCCGGGCTGATTGTAAGCACACCGATGGCAGACTTACTGTACTCTGACCGGGGATCCAGTCCCAGTTTTTCATACAGAGTAATATCCGGGCTCGCAATCAGATGGGCAATTGTAATCTCTTTGCCGGGAACAAGTTCCTGCACAATTCTTTCCGGTATCTTTTCATATTCCATTTATCTTTATCCTCCTATCTGACATTCAGCATCTGTTGCCTGCCTTGCAGTCTGCAAAAGCATCTCCATCTTTTCATTGACCGGGGGTCTGGCCTTACTCAATGTATATTCTCTTCCAAGTCCTTCATATTTATCCTGTCCGAGCCTGTGATAAGGAAGCAAGTGCAGCCTTCTTACATTACCGAGTTTCCTCGTGTATTCAGCTATATCCTGTATTTCCTGCACGGTGTCATTAAATCCCGGAATCACCGGTACACGTACACTCAATTCCGTCATCCCTGATTTTGCAATTTTTGCAGCATTTTCCAGTATCAGTTCGTTGGATCGTCCGATGTACTCTTTATGCTTCGCCGGATTCATATGCTTAATATCCAGCAGATATTGATCCAGATAGGGAAGAAGTCCTTCAATCACTTCGAAGGACACACACGCAGTACTTTCTATGGCCGTGCGAATTCCAACTTCGTTTGCCGCTCTTAAAAGTGCTGTGGCGAATGCAGGCTGACAGAGACATTCGCCGCCTGACAGTGTCAAGCCGCCTCCGGTCCGTCTGTAATAGGTGCGGTCCTTCTCTACGGTTTCCATCACTTCTTCCACCGTGACATCTCTTCCTATCACCTTCGGCTCACCCTGTACCATCATCGTCTCAATCTCATGCCGCTGAGACTCCGGGTTACAACACCACCGGCATCTCAACATACACCCTTTCAGAAACACAATGGTCCGGATTCCATCGCCATCATGGATAGAATATCGCTGTATGTCAAAAATGCGGCCTCTTGTTCTCAAATAATCTTCCATTCTGTGAATCCTTTCCTATGGAAATTATAACCTTTCATCAGTTTCCACCTTAAAAGCCCTGTTCTGTCCTGCGGATAATATCGTCCTGCAAAGACTTGGATAAAGTAGTAAACAATGCACTGTAGCCCGCAACCCTAACCACTAGATGCTTGTACTGCTCGGGATGTTTCTGGGCATCCTTAAGCGTCTCACGGCTCACCACATTAAACTGCATATGGCTCCCTTTCTGATCAAAGTAAGAACGAATCAGGCCTACAAAGTTTTCAAGCCCTCTCCTGCCGCTTAGAGCTGAAGGATGAAATTTCTGATTAAAAAGAGTTCCGTTGGAAGCAATATAGTGATCCAGCCTGGACACAGAATTTGCTGCTGCCGTAGGACCGTTCACATCTTTTCCCGCGGACGGCGAAACACCATCTGCAACCGGTGTGTAGGCCAGGCGTCCGTCCGGTGTGGCCCCGGTCTGTGCACCCAAAGGTACATTTGCAGATACCGGATACAATCCGGCCTGGAAAATGCCCCCTCTTGGATTTCTGTAATTTTGAAGTGGCTTTGTATAGGTGTATGCTACGTCTCTTGCAAATGCATCTACCTCCGAAATGTCATTTCCAAACTTCGGCACCTCTTCAATTAGTTTCAGAATACTGTCGCCCTTTTTCTTTACCTCAGGGGATTTTGATGCCGCAACTACTGTCTTTAGAATTGCAGAGATTTCTTTCTCTCCTACGACCTGCCCGGCTTCTTTCATACTGCCGGCTACTTCTGCGGTCATAAAAGCAATATCTTCTTCGCTAAGACCTTTACCGTAGTTTGTTGCCAGAGCTTCCTTCAACTCTTTCATCGTTATTTTCTGCTCATCATAGACCAGCTTCTTTACTGCATACAGTGAATCTGCCATATTGGCTACCCCAAAGCCCTGGGGACCTGTAAAATTATATACGGCACCGCCTTCCTGTACTGTTTTTCCTTTTTCCATACAGTCATCCACCATAGAGGATAGGAAAGGCAGCGGGCATCTTTCTGCGTGGGCCACATCAATGGAATTATCTGCATTCACCAGCAGTTTGATTGCATAGTCCATCTGGGTCTTATAGGCATCATAAAATTCATCAAACGTCTTCATGTCTTCTACTTTGCCTGTTTTGGGCCCCAACTGAACCCCTTTATCCATACCATTATTAAATACCAGTTCCAGGGGACGACACATATTGAAAAACGCAGCATCATGCCAGCCTTCAGTCTTTCCCGCTTTCTGAGGTTCCACACATCCGATAATATTGTAATCTCTTGCATCTTGCATAGTGAGTCCCCGGCTCACCAGTGCCGGGATGATTACCTCGTCGTTATAATATGCCGGAAGCCCGATTCCTGTACGGGTCAGCTCTGCAGCCTTTATTAAAAACTCATGTGGTGTCTGATTCCAAACCCTGACAGACAGGGAAGGCTGTGGGAGAGACACATGCATTGAAGCCTGGATACTCATAAATGACAGATCATTTGTTACATCCACCCCGTCTTCATTTTGTCCTCCCGCGATCAGGTTCTGAAATAAACTGTATCCTGCAAACCCCTGTGCCGAAACGGCATCACGGCACTTGTTCAGATCATTTAACTTTACCCAGATGCAATCTATCAGTTCCTGGGCATACTCTCTTGTTATCCTGCCGCTGTCAATATCCTTCTTATAATAAGGATACATATACTGGTCAAATCTTCCCGGCGAAATAGAATGCCCGCTGGATTCAATCTGAAGCAGCTGCTGGACAAACCAGAATGACTGGCATGCCTCATAAAAGCCTGTGGCGCCTTTCTCAGGAACATTTTCACAATTCTGTGCTATCTGAAGCAGTTCTTTCTTCCGCACCGGATCGGAACACCTTTCAGCCTCCTTAAGCGCAAGTTTTGCATAACGCTTCGCATATGTAACAGCGGCATCGCAGCTGATTATTACAGCGTCCAGGAACCTGGCCTTTTGCTGGTAATCACCGTCAGCCAAGCTAAGCTTCGACTTCTGGCTTGCAGCCTTTTCTTTAATTCCCGAAAATCCAATAGCCAGCACTTCGCCATATTTTACTGTGACGTGCCCCACACCATTATAAAAATAATTTCCCGGTGTAAAAATACCGTGATCTATTGCAAGCAGGGTCTCCGGCTCCATGTAATAAGTGGCAAGTTCGCTTGTTGTCTTTCCCTTCCAGTATGCATTGGCCTCTTTAAGCTCCGCTTTTGTTTTCTCTGATATGTAAAAAGGATCCGCCGACCTGGTGGCCACTGTGTCAAACTCTTCTTCCAGCCAGTCACAGGAAAATTCAGGATACGTCTGACATCCCCTGGGACCTATGGTCGTGCTGCCTGCAATCAGCTCCTGATCACGGATTATGATTGGTATATTCTCCAAAATATGCCGAAACGCCTTAGCCCGCCGTATAACCACAGGCTCATCCTCGGTTTGTTTATAAGATTCCGTAAGCAATACGGCTCTGGCCGACTCGATCTTCGGCATGCCCGCATATAAATCACTGACCAGCTTAGGAATACGGTCCGACTCTGGAATATCTGAACTGTCATAACTATATAACCCCATTGTTTTTATTACTCCTTCCCTGCACATAAATAGTCTGTATCCAGTTTTCATCATTATACTTCAATGTTATATGCAAGTCAATAAAAACAACATATTATTCGCTGATTTCGCTCAAAATCCCACTTAATATTAGTCCATATTTATTTGTTTTTGTTGGTTTTCTAGGGTTTTATTCTGAACTTTCATTGACAAAACCGGGAAAATACTCCATACTATACAGTAAGGTTTTAATTAGAAAGGCGCTGGATATGTCTTCTCTCGAATTTGATATACATACTCATACAATTGCCAGCGGACACGGCTCCGCTGCTACTATAACAGATATGGCAAAGGCTGCGGCCTCCAGACATTTAAAGATGCTTGGAATATCAGACCACGGCCCTGCTACCTTTGGCGGGGGCCGTACCTCTTATTTCCGTAACCTTGCCTATGCCCAAAAGAAGCGTCTTGGAGTGGAAATGCTGTACGGTGCGGAAGCAAACATTCTGGACAACAATGGAAAACTGGATCTGGACAATTCCATTCTTGAAAAGCTGGATTATGTAATTGCAAGTGTTCATAAACCAGTCAAGAAGCCCGGAACTAAAGAAGAAAATACTCAGACCTATATTGCAGCCATGAAAAATCCCAATGTGCGCATCATTGGACATTGTGACGATGTAAAATATCCCGTAGATTATCTTGCCCTTGTGAGGGCAGCCATGAAATATCACGTGCTTCTGGAAATTAACAATAGTTCCCTGGGTCCTGACGGATACCGTGGCGACACCCGGTTCAATGATCTGATGATACTAAACTTATGCAGACACTTTAGCTGCCCTGTAGTGCTGGCAAGTGACAGCCATGGTACCAAGCACGTAGGAGACTTTTCCTGTGCCCTGAAGTTCGCAGACCTTGCCGGGATGCCCGAGTCTCTGATTATGAATTACTCCGTTAGAACATTCAAGCACTTCCTTGAGAAAAAGTGACGGTGCATTTAATGTGTCAAGCAGTTGGTATCTGAATTTACAAAAAATGGCCCAACCATATAGGTGGAAGCCATTTTTTTGTAAAAGCTTTTATTCCCGCGAGCAACGAGCCAAGTGGAAATGCAAGCATTTCCACTTGGCGACTGCCGCGAGGGTCAAATTCCCCGCAGCTTGCTGCGCTACAAATTTGATGCCCCGTCAGCTTGCTGTGGGGTATTTGACTATGCTCTCTTAGATAGCACCTCAGACTCATAACGTTTTATTTCCTTGAACCAGTCTTCTTTCTCCGGCACATTATTGATTTCACAGAAATAATTCCAGACATCTCCGAACGGATAGCATTTCAGTTCCTCCTGCATTGCCATCAGTTCTGTAAACTGCTGTGTATCCTGCAGTTCCATAAGCTTTTTGTTCGGGCTTAACATTGCCAGCATCAGAGCTTTCTGCATATTTCTCATACCGACTACCCATGCGGAAATTCTGTTGATACTTGCATCAAAGAAATCCAGACCGATAATCACTCTATTCAGAGCGTCATTTCTTACAATTTCTTTTGCAATTTCCTTCGTCTCATCATCAAGCAGTACTACATGATCACTGTCCCAGCGCACTGGTCTTGTTACATGAAGCGCAATCTTATCATTGAACAGCAGCATAGAAGAAATCTTGTCAGAAACCACTTCTGTCGGATGATAATGGCCGTTATCCATCAGCGGTACAATGCCTTTGTTCATCACATAGTTCATTGTAAATTCTGCAGACCCTGCTGTGTAAGCTTCCAGTCCGATACCAAACACCTTGGACTCCAGGCATACAAGAACTTTTTCTTTATCATAGTCAATTCCCAGAATCTGATCCAGGGAATCTTTATATCTTGCTCTTGGTCCCAGTCTGTCAGCCGGAATATCCTTAAATCCATCCGGAATCCAGATGTTCATCAGACAAGGTGTTCCCAGCTCCTCTGCGAAGTACTGTGAAATGCGCACACAAGCTTTTCCATGGTCAATCCAGAACTTGCGGATTTCCTCATCAGGACTTGTCAAAGTATATGCATCTGCCTTCGGATGAGAGAAGAATGTGGGGTTGAAATCAAGTCCAAGTCCTCTTTCCTTCGCAAACTCTACCCATTTCTTAAAATGCTTTGGCTCCAGTTTATCACGGTCAACCCACTCACCTTCTTCAAAAATGGCATAGCTTGCATGAACATTAATTCTGTGCTTTCCTGGAATTAGGCTCAGCGCCTCATCAATATCCGCCATCAGTTCTTCCGGTGTCTTTGCCTTTCCCGGATAATTTCCTGTAGCCTGGATTCCTCCCGTAAGAGCACCCTCACGGTCAAACCCATTTACATCATCCCCCTGCCAGCAGTGCATAGAAATCGGCACACTCTTCAAAGTCTCCAGCACCTTATCCGTGTCAACACCGACACCTGCATAAATCTCCCTCGCTGATTCATATCTTTCCTTCGTTGTCATAGTAAATCCTCCTTTTTTCAAAACGGGGACAGTCCCTTTTGAGCTCCGTTTTCAGAATTGTTTTCCTTTTTCATCGTATCTTTTTATGTCAAATGACTCTCCGATGCATGTCCTTGCCTCCGGAAGGTCTACAAACACGCCATCGTGGAGCATTTGCACGGTTATATTACCGATTGCAGTAGCCTCTGTAGGACCTGCCGAAACTTTCTTTTGTGTGTATTTTGCAGTTAATTCGTTCAAATATCCGGCGTTCGCGCCGCCTCCCACCACATAAATTGTATCATATGTATTACCGGTAATTGATTCTATTTCCTTAACTGTGTCACCGTAGCATTTTGCCAGGCTGTTGTAGATAACCGCTGATATTTCTGCTGTTGTATCAGGCACCTGTTGATTTGTTTTTCTGCAGAAATCCTGGACCGCCTGGATCATGCTCTCTGGAGCCAGAAATCTGTCATCGTTACAGTCCACAATAGATGGGATTATTTCCTTCGCTGCCCTCTCACAAATTGCGGCGAAAGATAAATCCTCTTCAAACTCCTTCTTTACTGACTGAATCATCCAAAGTCCCATGATATTTTTCAGGTAGCGAAATCGGTGGTCATAGCCTCCTTCATTTGTAAAATTAGCCTTCATACTTGCCATAGAGCAGTCGGCTTCTTTTCGCTCAATCCCCATCAATGACCATGTGCCGGAACTGATGTAAATAGCATTGTCATTATTTGTTGGAACTGCCAGCACTGCCGAGCCCGTATCGTGTGTGGCCGGGAGCACAACTTTGCAGTCAAATCCCACTTCTTCCTGTATTGCCTTAGTGAAGTTCCCCACTACAGTCCCAGGCATAGAAACCGGTTTAAATATTCCGGAAGGATATCCAAGCATATCCATCAGCTCATAATCCCAATCGTTGGTCAACGGATTGATCAGCTGTCCGGTTGTTCCGTTTGTATACTCCATTCTCTTTACACCTGTGAGAAGAAAGTGGAAATAATCCGGAATCATCAAAATGGAATCTGCCTGCTCAAGATACTCGGGGTTAGTTTCTTTAACTGCCATAAGCTGGTAGATTGTGTTGAAAATCTGTTTCTGAATACCAGTTCTGGTATATAGGTCATCTTGAGAAATTATCTCATATACCTTTTTGTCCATCCCGGTTGTACGGTCATCCCGGTATCCTACTGTGTCACCCAGAATTTTGTCCTCTTTATCAAGCAGCACATAATCCACGCCCCAGGTGTCAATCCCCATGGAGACCGGAATCTTGCCAATCTCTTTACACTTTTTCAGGCCATTCTTAATCTCAGTGAACAGACGGTTTACATCCCAGCACAACGTACCATCCTTATTATCCATGCCGTTCGGGAAGCGGTATACTTCCTCAAGCTGCATCTTCCCGTCAGCTACAGAAGCAAGTATATGACGCCCACTGGACGCCCCGATGTCAACGGCTAAATAATACTTATCCAATTCCATACCTCCTTTATACTTTTCTACTATTATACTTGTATTATAATCGTTGAAAGAGGACAAAAAAAGGACGGCATTTACAAAAATAGCCGTCCTTATTTGCAGTTCTGGATGCCATCACAGGCATTTCTCATAATTATCATTAGCATTGTCCCAGTTAACTACCTGAAACCAGTCATCGATATAATCATCCCGCAAATTATAGTGTTTTAAATAATATGCATGTTCCCAGACGTCTATATTGAGTACAGGGCACATTTCCAGAGGGACCGGTGTATCCTGGTTCTTGGTTGTTATAATTTTTAGCTGTCCGTCATCGTCGACTACAAGCCACGCATAACCGGAGCCAAATACCGAAGAAGCTTCTTCTTTAAATTGTTCTTTGAAGCGCTGGTAATTACCATACTTTTTGTTGATGGCTTCTTTTAGTTGTCCTGTCGGCTGCGCGGGAGCAGGATTTAAAAGGTTTTCAAAATAGAACCTGTGGTTAAATACTCCTCCAGCATTGTTCTTTACATCTGTCTGAATGTCTTGTGGGAGCCTGGGTATATTTCCCAGAAGTGTTTCCAGTGACCAGCTTTGAAATTGTGGATACTTAGCCAGTGCATCATTCAAATCATCAATATATGTTTGAAGATGTCTGTCATGATGCAGCCACATTGTTTTTTCATCAATGTACGGTTCCATAGCATCATAAGCATAAGGTAATGGAGAATTAGAAAACTTGTAATGTTCGTTCATGTAAAAAATCTCGTTTTTTATAGTATATGTAACAGACAGTCTCCCTGTTCATATTTATTGGTTTCTATTCTTCTTTCAGCAGAACCCCCGCGTTCACCTTTGTCACTTTGAAATGGGGCACCCGCACATAGTGCCCGTCCAACTCCGGCACCAGACTTGTAGGATCTTTTCCCTCTGCACATGCGCCTCCGATTGTAAGTATGACCTCTGCCTGTTTTTTCGCATCATTTTTCACAGTTCCGTATATATCCCCTTTGGATATGGCCTCCAGGCAATCTTTTGTTCCATCTATCCCCACGATAACTGGCCCGTTCTCCAGCATATCCTTTTCCCGCAGAGCCTGCACTGCTCCGAGGGCCATTTCGTCATTATTGGACATGACAACTTCTATAGAACTTCCATAATCCTCCAGCCATTTCAGCATTGCCTCATAGGAAAGAGAACGCATCCAGTTGCAGGTCTCGTTCCCAAGCTTATCCATCTCAATTCCTGCCTGCAGAACTGTTTTCACCGAAAATTCTGTGCGGATCAGTGCATCCTGATGTACCTGTTCTCCTTCCAGCATAACATACTGCAGTTTGCCGTCCCCGTTCTTGTCCATCTTTTGTGGATTTCTCTCATATTCATTTATAAGAAGTTCTCCCTGCAGTATACCCGCTTCTCTGGCATCCGTACCGACATAATATTCCCTGTCCCAGATCTGCATATCCTCTTCCACAGGTTCTCTGTTGAAAAATATAATCGGAATATGGGCTTCTTTAGCCTTGTCCGCAATGACTGCTGCCGCTGTCCGGTCCACCATGTTCACACAAATAATGTCATAGCCCCTGCTAATGAAATTATCCACCTGATCATTCTGGCTCCCCTGATTATTCTTTGCATCAGCAATGTTAATGACCACCTTACGCCTGAGTTTTGTCTCCAGAGCCTTTCCGCCACTTGTCAGGTAGCTGCTCACAGAGGAGATAAATGCATCATCACCCCGGTAAATTGCCACCCCTATTTTTATCGGATTCTTTTCCTTTTCTTTATCTCTCCTTTTGATACATCCAGAAGAAGTCACCGACATCCCCACGATTAAAATAACCATACCTGCCAACATCCACAGTCTGCCTAAAATCCTCCTCATATACCTTCCCCCTTGCATCTTTTGGTTCAATTTATTGGCTGAACTGTAACCGGTTATTGTACAAATGGAAATAGAAGGCGCTGATTCTCCATACTGTACATTTGGCCGGAGTCAATAATAGAGTATCTGATTTTATTGTCTTGTGGTTCTTCACCGTGCAATTTTTCAACTGCATTTCTTACGCTTAAATATCCAATACTGTATTCGTTTGACACACCAATTATCTGGATAATCCCATTCTCCAGGTAGTTGATGATCTGGTTTGTATTTCCGATACCACAGATAGGAATTCTTTTAAAATCTTCTTCCTCCTGTTTCACCTTACCCAGCTGTTCCAGTACAGTGCTGCTAAATGCCACAATATGCCGGTTCTTACTGTCTCGCAGCAAATCCACAAATGCCGCTGACCGGGTTGCTTCATCGGTTCCTACATTTACTTCTTCAATGGGTACGACCGCAGCCTCCAAAACATCTTTTGTTCCTTTATACCGCTGTGCCACATCTGTATATTCTGTCCCGCATTTTATCAGAATCACACCCTCTGACAAGTTTGACTGTTCCAGAATTTTTTCTCCCAGTTTCTGTCCCATTTCATAGTCGTCAGCATGAACCTTATTGCGTTTTCCTGTATCCTCTTTTTGGGTCCACGAATTCACCTCGACCACGGGTATTTCAGAACTGATTTTCTCTATTTCTTTTCTCACCACTTCATTGTTTACACTCTCTATGAGAATAGCATCTGCTCCGTTTTCCACCTCTGTCTTTAGAAGTTCTTTTTGTTCCCCTGCATCTGCCGGGTGCCCGGAACTTACCGTTGTTATCTCTACATTGAATTCCGTGGCCGCCTGCTCCATTCCCTGGAAAATTACCTGCTGGGTGTCCTCCGTGGTCTCTCCTCGGTGAATATACGATATCTGATATACTTCCTCGGTCCCTCGGCGGTGCGGCAGAATAAGAAAAGCAAGTACAGACGCTGCTGCACATATTCCCAGTACAAGTATGATAATCTTTCTTTTATGTGTCACAGCCTGCCCTCTCCTTTCTTCTCCGCCTCTTCTACTGAAATTAGCGGCAGCCTGGCACGTACAAGAGTGCCTTCATCCGGCTCACTTTCCACCTCAAGTCCATACGCTTTTCCAAAATAAAGCTGAATTCGTTCCTCCACATTATGAAAACCAATGCCCGATCCCCGTGTACGGCTCTGTTTCTGACTTCCGTTTACGAGTACTTCAATCTGGTCCTCTGTCATGCCCGGGCCGTTGTCTTCCACCTCAATCACCAAATCGTCATCTCTTTGATATGCACGGATAGAAATTTCTCCGTCCCCGTCCATAAAATCCATGCCATGATAAATCGAATTTTCAACCAGTGGCTGTACACTTAGCTTAATGACCCCACATTGCAGCACGGATTTCTCTGTCTCTATATTATAAATAAACTTATTCTTGTACCTTACCTTCTGAATAATCAAATAATTTTCTACGTGCTGCAGTTCCTGTTCTACTGTAATAATATTTTTACCTTTGCTCAGGCTGATTCTAAATAATCTGGCAAGGGCAGTGACCATTTTGATAGCCCCGTCATAACGTTCATTTTCAATCATCCATACAATAGAATCAAGAGTATTATACAAGAAATGTGGATTAATCTGGGATTGCAGGGCATCCATCTCGCTTTTTCTTTTGCTCTCCTGCTCTACAACGATGTCATCCATAAGCCGGCGCATATTGTCCGCCATCGACTGCAGCGTTTTTGCAAGATGACGGATCTCATAGGTTCCACTTTGTGGAATCCTGGCATCCAGATTATTACGTTCCAGTTCTCTCACAGACTTTTCCAGCTGTTTAATCGGGTTCGCAACTCTGGCCGATACAAACATATTTACTGTGATCAGTGTCAATATGGCAAAAATTGCAACAAGCCACATAAACTGGCTATTCTGTGTGTATGCAGAGGTAATGTCCGAAGTGGGAGATACCCCGATCAACTTCCAGCCTGTATAACCCACAGTTTTTACAGTAATCTGGAGCTCCTGGCCTTCAAAAATTTCCATATGACTGCCTTCTGAATAGGCTGCCGCCTTCTTATGATTTTCATGGAATACTCCCGCATATATCAACTGCTGGTTTGGGTGATAGATCAGTTCTCCGCTGGGATCCACGATGTATACATATCCCGACTCTCCCAAATCCACATTTTTGCATATCTGTTCAATTCCCGTAAAATTCATATCAACAAGCACGACACCGTGGACAATTGTTCCGTCTCTGGTCATTTCCACCGATCGGCTTAAGGATACTACCCAGTGATAAATACTATCTGAATTTACAAACAGATTCTCCACATGAGGAGTGGAAAAATGCAGGTTTTCAATCTTTTCATTTGCCCGGATAAACCACTCTTCCTCCGTTGTCTCCACACTGGGTTTGAGACGGCTTAAGGGCTGAGCCGCAATAATTTCTCCATCATCGCTGAAAATAGAAATACTCACCAGCGAGGAGGCATTTGCGTCATATAAAAGTTTCATCTGTTCTGTAACTTTTGAAACCCCATCTTTTTCAAAATCCGTATTCTTAATAATGCTGTAATACATGGCATTTGAAATGTTCATCATATTATGCAGATAATTGTCCAGATTTTGGTTCATCTGGTTCAGCACATTTTTGTTATTATTGATTGCCATTTTCTCCGCAGAATTTATGAAGCGCCCAGAATAGCCCATGGCCACCACGAGCAGGACGACAACAGACACCGCAGTAAATGTAAGCGACAGCATAAACTGCAGACTTCTTCTCTGCAGTGATTTCCTGATTTTCTTCCAGAGCCTCATGTTCCTCTCTCACCTTCCGTTACTGTTTCCTGTATCTGGACGGCGCCACGCCATATTTCTTTTTAAACACATAGCTAAAATAGTTGGGCTCGGCATATCCCACCTTTGCAGCAATTATATATGTTTTATCAGCCGTTGTATCCAGCAGATGAACCGCCTCATTCAACCGGACCTCCGTGAGATAAGAAACAAAGCTCTTTCCCGTCTGTTTCTTAAAAACAGTAGAGAAATATGCCGGACTTACATGAAGTTCCTCACATAAACGCTCTACAGACAGCGCGGTATTCTGAAAGTTATCTTCCACATACTCTTTTGCCCTTGATATCAGTGTCTCGCCTGCGTTAGCCTGTTCTTTTTGTATCATATGACCCAGTTTTATGCATCCTTGCATAAACCACTTTTTAATCTGTCCCAGGGAGTGCAGCCCGAACAGCCTGGAAATATAGTTAGTCTCCCCGCCGAACACTTCTTTTAAATCCAGGTGATATATGTCTGCAAGACGCATCACGAGTGTAAAAAGCTCAAAAACATGTGTCTGATAGCGGTGATAGGGTAGCCTGGATTGTTCCAGCTTATGAAAGAAACTTTCAGTCTGCTGCCGTATCTTCTCTTCATCCCCCGATTTTACCGCTCTGAAAAAAGCCCGTTCCTCCACTTCACTGAACTGCAGCCTTCCAGCTATATCCTCCGGCTCTACATCCTTGATGTAAACACTTTCCCCGCCTTTTGGACGCCCCCGCAGCATGCTGTACTCCACAGCATTCTCAGCCTCCCGGTAGGAATAGCTTATTTCCTCCAGACTCTGTACTGGGCTGCCAATGCCTGCGGCAACCTCCATTCCTGTCACGGACCTGCTCTCCCGGCATATCTCATTGATTTCATTCATTAAAATAGATATCTGGCTTTCTCCGGTCAACTGCACAATTCCGGCTATATAATCCTGATGCAGAAGATAATCTACTTTGTGAAACCTGTCCAGCACTGACTCTGTTATCTGGCGTATGGCAAGAGGGACCAGTTCCTCCCGTCCTGAAAATAAAGAGGCCTGTTCTTTTACTTCAACAATAGGCTCTCTGTCTGCTGCTATTAAGACTACCGCCCGCAGTCTTCTTTCCGAATCAATCTGATACTGTTTTGCCTTTTGGAAAATCTGCTGCCTGGGTATCGTTCTCTCCAGAATTCCGGCCAGAAACTGCTCCCGCATAATCGGATAACTTTCTTTATAGCTTTCCCGCAGCAAATCAATATTCCTGCGTTCTTCCAGCTCCTTATCCATTTTCTTTTTTAATTTTACAAGGGACTGTGTCAACTGCGCGGATGAAATCGGCTTCAGCAGATACTCTTCCACGTTCAGCCGTATTGCCTTCTGCGCGTATTCAAAATCATCAAACCCTGAAAACACAATGATTTTCACCGTGGGAAGCATCTCCACAGCTTTTTCTATAAACTCAAGCCCGTCCATAAAAGGCATCTTTATATCTGTCATGATAACGTCGGGCTTGGTCTGTTCCAGCATCTCCAGTGCCTCCACGCCATTCTCGGCGGAAGCCGCCACAGCAAAACCTAAGACGCCCCAATCCAGCCTTTGTATCATACCATCTCGGATTTCAGCCTCGTCATCCGCTATCAAAACCTTATAAATCCCCATAAGAACCTCCGTCTAAACGTCGAACAGAAAGATGCTATAATAGATCTATCACAATCTATTATAGCATTTATTGTAAACTATTTCTTCCTGTATTTTGACAAGTCAATGGCAACCGCCACTGCAATAATAATGCCTTTAATTACCTGCTGCCACATTGGGCTGACTGCTATGAACTGAAGACCATACTGAATGACAGTGAATATAAGTACACCACTGACAATACCTCCGACTTTTCCGATTCCTCCGTTTAAGGAAACGCCTCCCACAACGCAGGCTGCAATGGCATCCAGTTCATAACCGTTGCCATAATTGTTCGTTGCCCCGGCAGTTCTCGCTGCTTCAAGTACACCAGCAATTCCGTACAGCACAGATGCAAGAATAAAGATTCCCATAATTGTTTTAAATACATTCACACCGGATACAACTGCTGCCTCTCTATTGCCGCCGATGGCATATACATTTTTTCCGAATACGGTTTTATTAAGAATAAACCATATCAGTAACACAAAGAAAATCGCAATCGGTACAAGAATAGAAATTCCCGGAAATACACCTTCTATCGTAAGGATTCTTTTCTGACCCAGTGCAACAAAATCCGGACGTACACCGCCGATAGGCTGAGATTTATTTGGCTCCATATCAAAATACAGTGAAGTAACGCCATAAACCATAACCTGTACAGCCAGCGTTGCGATAAACGGGTGCATCTCATATTGCGCTACAAGAAAACCATTGAGCAGGCCAAAGACGGCACAGGCCAATACGGCAAGTACAATGGGAACAATCAACGGCATGCGTGGAAGATCCGGGAAAAACCTATTGGCATAGTCGGGCGTCTGCAGCATAGAGGTGGAGATAACCGCTGCCAGTCCTACCATACGCCCTGCCGAAAGATCTGTACCTGCAATCAGCAGGGTAAAACTGATTCCAAGAGCTACGATCATTTTCGTGGATGACTGTGTCAGAATATCCAGCATAACCTGAAGTTTCATAAAGCGCGGCTCCATAATCATGATAACCACCACCATAACCAGTAGCGCCAGCATAATCGCATTATTTGTCAAAAACTGTTTTCCTGTTACAGTCGAAATTTCCACCGGAACACCCTGGTGGTGCTGCCTGCCCTTAAGCTGACGAAGGCCATAAATCCCAAAGGCCGCTCCTACCAGTGCAACATAAAGTCCCATGTCATAAAAAACCGCAGGATCCAGAAAATAGTAAAAAATCCATCCCAGCACAAATATTGCAGCTCCGGCTATCGCAAAAAACATGCCATACTTTTTGCGGGCAATTATTCTCCCTTTTTTTTGCATATGTATTACCTCACTTTCACTCATTTCCTATTACATAAACTTTGTGGCATAGTTCATCACTTTTACGGAATCTGCGTCTTCGCCTTTTAAAAATCCTGTGACACGTCCTTCGCACATTACCATAATCCTGTCTGACATTCCGAGAAGTTCAGGCATTTCAGAGGAAATCATAATAATGGATTTGCCCTGTGCTGCCAGTCTGTGCATAATTGTGTATATTTCATATTTAGCACCTACATCAATTCCCCGGGTTGGCTCATCCAATATTAATATATCCGGATCCGTAAGAAGCCATCTTGCAAGGAGTACCTTCTGCTGATTTCCTCCTGAAAGGTTCTCCATCAATTCTTCCAGATTTGGTGTTCTGGTTCTTAGCTCTTTGTTAGATTTGCCTGCCGCCTCTGCTCTCTTTCTGTTGTTCAGCACACCGTTTTTGGCATATTTTTTCTGACTTGCAATTACCGTATTATCGAGAACGGAAAGAATGCCAAAGATGCCGGTTGCCCGCCGCTCTTCCGTGAGCAGCGCAATGTTCTCTCCTATAGCGTCACGAGGGGACTTTATCTGAAATGGCCTGCCATCTTTAATAATTGTCCCTGACACAATCTCCCGCAGTCCAAAGATTGCCTCTACCACTTCCGTCCTCTGAGCTCCCACCAGTCCGCCGATTCCCAGTATTTCACCTTTTCTCAGCTCAAAACTAACATTCTTGAAAGACTTCTCCATTGGAGATGTAAGCCCTTCCACTTTCAATACAACTTCATCCGACGGAACATATTCTTTGGGCGGGAACCGGTTTGTCATATCACGTCCCACCATCCTGCTGATGATCAGATCAGTTGTAAGATCCTTTGAATCCCAGGTCCCTACATACTGTCCATCCCGCATAATTGTAACCTCGTCCGCTATCTTCAGAATTTCTTCCATTTTGTGTGATATGTAGATAATCGCGCACCCTTTTGCCTGAAGCTGCTTTATAATCTTGAACAGATGCTGCGTTTCATTCTCAGTCAAAGATGAGGTTGGCTCATCCATAATAATAATCTTAGAATTATAGCTGACCGCCCTTGCAATCTCCACAAGCTGGAGATTGGACGCAGACAGCTTACCAGCTAGTACTTCCGGATCTATATCCAGGTCTACTTCCTGAAACAGTTCCTTTGTTTTCTGTATCATTGCCTTTTTGTCAACTGCCACCCCTTTCATAGGAAACCTGCCCAGCCAGATGTTTTCCATGACTGGCCTGAACCGAATGGGATGGAGTTCCTGATGAATCATGGAAACACCAAGGTCAAGCGCCTGCTTTGAATTCATTATTTTTTCTTCTTTTCCACTCAGAATAATCTCTCCGCCGTCTTCATGATAGATGCCGAACAGACACTTCATTAAAGTAGACTTCCCTGCCCCGTTTTCACCCATCAGCGCATGAACAGTACCAGCCCTGACTTTCAGGCTGACATCATCGAGTGCTTTTACACCTGGAAAAACTTTGGTTATATGGTTCATTTCCAGTATATATTCGCCCATATCATCGCTCCTCCTTCACAGCCGGAGGCAATATATTTCTGCCTCCGGCCTGCTTTTTGTTACGGCTGTTTATTTCATATAATCCTGATAGTTCTCGTCTGTCACCTTTACATAGTCAATCCAGATATATTTGCCGTCTGTTACAGGATAACCAACATTTTCTTCATTGATTTCTTTTCCTGCCACTGCAGCAGCCGCTACATTGATTGTTGCTTTCCCCTGGTTCTCTGCGTCATTTAGAACTGTTCCCAGCAGAGAACCTTCTTTCATGGCTTCCAGAGCCGGTGCCGTAGCGTCCACTCCTACTACGGGAATATATTTTGTAAGATCGTCTTTGTTTGTATTGTATCCTTCTGTTTTCAGTGCCTCAATTGCACCCAGGGCCATATCATCATTATTGCAAAGTACTGCCTCAATTTTGTCCAGTCCCTGTGACGTAATAAATGCTTTCATCAGATCTGTTGCCTTTGCCTTATCCCACATTGCCGTATCTGCTGCCAGCTTTTCTGTCTTGAATCCGGCTTCTTCCAGTGCTTTGACAGAGTATTCTGTACGAAGTGTTGCGTCTTGATGTCCGGGTTCTCCCTGGATCATGATATACTGAATCACGCCGTCTCCATTCTTGTCAGCTTCCGGGTGTTCTGTAAAGAAGTCCGAAATAATCTCTCCAGAAAGAGTTCCTGACTGCTCTGCCTTTGCACCTACATACCAAACCTTATCGTAACTCTGCATATCATTTTCTTCCGGCTCACGGTTAAGAAATACAATCGGCAGTTTCGCTGCTTTCGCTTTTTCAATAATAGGCCCTGCCGCCGTACGATCTACAGGATTAATTGCCAGGGCATTTACTCCCTTTGTGATAAATGTATCCACCTGCTCATTCTGAGTGGCCTGTTTGTTCTGGGAATCCACCAACTCCAGGTCAGCCCCCTCTGACTTTGCCTGATTCGTCATAGCTGTGCGCACACCGGTCATAAAAGTATCATCAAACTTATAGATCGCAGAACCAATCATGACGCTCTCTTTCGATGAACCCTTGCCCTCATCTTTTGCGTCCGAACTGCCGCCGCCTCTTCTACATCCGGTTGCCATTCCAACTGTCATAATCGCCGCCAGACTAAGTGCCAATACTCTTGCTGCTTTTTTTCTTTTCATTCTACCATCCTCCTGATTCTTTTCTTGTTTCGTAAGCATTCATTTGCTTATCTTGCATTTAGTGTAGGAAAAATCTTTTACAAAGTACATACAAAATTCTTCTATATTGCTTTGATTTTCTTGGCTAGTTGTACAATTTCTATATATTTGCCTTTATCTTTTTGTGCATATTTCTTATATCCCAAAGAGACCGGGAAATTTATATAAATTTCCCGGTCTCTCAAAAGCTGTTATTAATTTCACCTCACTGCACTTGATTCAGTTGTTTTAAGACATCCTCTTTAACTCTCTTAATTACTGCCAATGCCGTACTTTCGTTTTCGCCCTTTGTATAAAAGTACAATTTAACTTTTGGTTCTGTTCCAGACGGGCGCACCGAAAACCATGTTTCATTTTCCAACACGAACTTCAAAACATTGGATTTACTTATATCTTTATACCCATTTTGGTAATCTATCACTTCTTCTACTTTCATGCCCCCAAATTTAGTGGAACGATTTGCGCGGAATGCTTCCATCATGCGTCCGATACGCTTTGCACCTGCAGTTCCTTCCAATACAACAGAAATCTGTTCTTCTTTATAATAGCCATACTTTTCATATAACTCATGAAGCACCTGAATAAGGGTTTTCCCCTGTTTTTTGTAAAATGCCGCCGCCTCGCATACAAACATGGCCGCACTGATACCATCCTTGTCTCTGACCTCTTTGCTGACTGCATAACCTATGCTTTCTTCATAGCCAAAGACATACTGATATCCTTTTTCTTCAATCTCCGGTATCTTTCCGCAGATATTTTTAAATCCGGTTAATGTTTCAAACATCTGGATGCCATAGGCCTTACCTATGGCCGTTCCCATATCCCCGGTTACAATCGATTTAATTATAGCTCCTTTTTGGGGCAGTTTACCCGCAGCTTCCAGCCCCTCCAGCAAATAGTGGATTAAAATTACCCCAGTCTGATTCCCGTTCAAGGCAACATAATTTCCTTCTTCATCCCGCACTTCAACCGCCATTCTGTCTGCATCAGGATCTGTGGCGATGAGTACCTCCGCTCCCACGTTTGCACCTAGTTTCTCCGACAAGGCAAAGGCTTTTGGATCCTCGGGATTTGGATATCCCACAGTTGTAAAGTCCGGATCCGGGAATTCCTGTTCGGGTACAACATGAATACCCGTAAAACCCCTCTCAGATAAAATTGTTTTTACCGGTATACTACCCGCGCCATTTAAAGGAGTGTAGACAATGGATACACCCTTTTCCAGTTCGTCCCCGTCCCGGATTGAAAGAGACTTCACCAGGTTCATGTAATCCCGGTCCGTTTTTTCAGGGAGGACCGTGATAATTCCGACCTGCACCGCTTTGTCAAAGTCTACACGTGCAGCACCCCCGAACATATGGACCTGCTGTATTTTCTCGTACATCCCGTCTGCAATATCCTCCAGAACCTGTGCCCCACTCTCCCAATAGACCTTGTACCCATTATATTGCTTTGGATTGTGGCTTGCAGTAATATTAATCCCGGCCGCAGCCTTCAACTGACAGATTGTATACGACAATTCTGGAGTAGGCCGCAGCGATTCAAAAATAAATACATGAATACTGTTCGCCGCCAATATTTCTGATGCCAGTGTGGCAAACTCCCTGGAGAAATGACGGCAGTCATAAGCTATAACAACTCCTCTCTGCCTGTACTCCTCCCCTTTTTCAGAAATAAAATCCGCTATTCCCTGAGTTGCCTTTCCAACTGTAAACTCATTCATTCTGTTCGTCCCGGCACCCAGCTTTCCTCTTAATCCAGCTGTCCCAAACTCCAACTCTTTGCAGAAACGCTCCTCTATCTCTTTTGTATTTCCCTTTATCTCTTCCAATTCACGGCGCAGCTCTTTGTGCCCCTCAAGCTTATCCAGCCATTGTAAATAAACCTTATCTGCTTCCATACAAAAATACTCCTATTCCATTTTTGTTCTTACTTACACATGCTTATTTGCGTATAATATTTCCTTCAAGCCTTGGTGCCGTCCGTCTGTACGTAACTGCAGGGTACCCAATCAGCATACAGCCTGCTATGGCCTTTTCTCCTACCTCCAGCCAATTTCTTAATGCAGGACTTTCGCTGATTACCCGCATCATATACCCGCTGAATAGAACCCCCAGACCTTCCGATACCGCCATATTCTCCATGTTCGCCGCCGCAAGTCCACCGTCCATGGAGTGATTATCCGTTGCAATGACCAGAAATGCAGGCGTGTTATAAAGGAGATTATCCTCACAGGGATTTTCCCTTCGTCTCTCGTAAAAATGTCTGAAAATTTTTGCATATATAGGAGTACTTTTCTTAAATATATCAATCAGCTTCGGAAGTATCTCCCATACCAGGTTCCTGAACTCCTCCATATTATCCTGAACAAAAACAAAGGTAGTTGCCTGCCCATTTTTGGCAGTTGCCGTGTAACGTCCCGCCTGCAATATATTTCTTACTTTTTCCTCTTCTATTTTATCAGGCTTAAAATTGCGGATGCTTCTCCTAAACTTTATGGCATGCAGCATATTTTCCGGGTTTATGCAAAAGGTCCCCGGGTCATACTCCTCGACGTCCTGCATATCGTATCCGGAGATGGAGACCGCCTGAACCGGACAGACGGCCACACAATGTCCGCATTCCATGCACGGTGCCGTGTAAGCGGCTTTCCCAGCAGTCATACAAATGGATTTAGACGGACAATCCGCTGCACAATCACCACAGCCGATACATAATTCTTCATCTATTAATACCATATAATTGCCTCCTTCAAGCTAAAAGTATCTCATATCATTCATTGGTAAAATTGTAGCATAATTTAAAAAGATAATAAACATAAAATCCAAGGAACTTGAAAGTAGGGCACTCGGCTTACTTTTAGATCTAATTTGATACTAAGGGGTGAAACATATTCCTTTATTTCTAGTGTAATGAATACGTACATAAGCCCCCCTCCCGCAAGACTCAAATCTGGAGTTAGTTCTTGATGATGTTACGCCTGAAGCCCTTGTCAATAAAATGGGAGAAAACAATGACGTATGAGGAGAGATTATTTTGAAGCATCCTTTATTAACATCATGAATTATTAGATATTCTTGATTTAAAAAGTTAAGCAATCTATAAAAGGCCTATTAAAACGAATAATTTTTATTGTATTTCTCCCCTCTGCAAGGCTATACTATATGCATATACGGTAATCCGTATAGTTAGCAAAACTTTACGAAAGGAGAATTTTTTATGAAAGCATCTATTGACAGAGACGGATGTATCTCATGCGGCCTTTGTGCCGAAACATGTCCTGATGTATTTCGTATGGCAGATGACGGCCTGGCGGAGGCATATGGGGATGTTACATCGGATACAGAAGACGCAGCAAAAGAAGCAGCCGAGAATTGCCCCGTCAGTGTAATCACTGTTGAGTAATTTGAGTGATTTTTTTCTGCACATAAGACGGCTGCCGTATGAATTTTATTTTCATACGGCAGCCTCACTCTTAATAAACTATAACAAACCCGCTTCTTAGAGGTCATTTATGCAGACTGTTTTTCAAAAGCTCCTGGAAGACACCATGACATACAATACCAGGCCTGTCTTCATCTACAAAATATTTTACCCATGTTTTTTAACCACATGCAGCACTGCTGCCGCAAAAAGTATTAACCAGCACTATACCGAAAATGCCCTGGCTGCGGAAGCGCACTGTAGAACTGAGCTCTACCCTCAGGCCGTTGAAACCGCCAGGTACATTGTGGACAAAAAGCCGCCTTTTAACAGCTACACTTTCGAGTCCGTCTATAAAATCACTTATAATCAAGCCTGCGTCTCCAGTCTTTATTTTGACAGCTATACTTTTATGGGCGGCGCCCACGGCGCAACATTTCGAAACTCCGATACATGGGACTTTTCCACCGGCAGCCGTATAGAGTTAAAAGCTTTCTATCCCAAGGGAGCTCCCTTTGCCGAATATCTTTTTGGCAACATAGAACGGCAGATAGCCAAACGGCTGAAAAGCACTCCAGGCTCCTACTTCGATGATTATGCACAGCTGCTTCGGGAAAACTTCCATCCGGAAAACTATTTTCTAAAACCGGAAGGCATTGTTATCTATTACCAGCAATATGATATTGCACCTTATTCCACAGGACTGCCGGAATTTTTGATTCCTTTTTCCACCTTTAAACAGGATTTCTGAACCTGATGGCCAGTTTCTATTAGTCAAACAGATAACTTGTCATTGAAAGTGAGCTCAGCACACAGGAATCATTAAAGACTCTGGCTCTCTCCTCCTTTTTCGATGCCCCCAGAACATAAAGAAGGGGTGCAAAATGATCCATGGCCGGAACCGCAAGCTCTGCTGACGCTCCGGCCCTGGAATAATTGATTACCTTCTCATATTTGTGGTTCAATATGCTTTCTTTTATATACTCGTCAAATTCCCGGGCCCAGTCCTCCCCCGCCTCTTCTATAGCCCAGTTAGTTCTGTAAAGATTATGTACAACATTACCGCTTCCCAAAATTATTACTCCCGGTTCCGCAGACCGGGTGTATACCAGTCGTTCCTCTCTTCCCCATTAATGTATAGGTGCTTTTCCCAGGCATACTCCATTAATAAAAGGATAGCTTTCTGGCTGCCGTATTTTCACTTCCGAAGAGTGATCAAATTCTGCATCCTCCCGAATATGAATATAAGGCGGTGAGATAATTAAAAACTGTGGCGACTCACCTTTTCTTCTGCAAAACTCCTTCATCCGAATCACAACCTCCTCCATACCATAGCGTATCTCTGATGCTGATACATTATATCTGCACTTTGTGTCATTTGTCCCCAGCATGATAATAATAACATCCAGCGGGAAATGTGACATCACACACTGCGCCGCATAATCCAACCCATTCCTGAAGGGTTCCAGATTGTCCGAAAATACTGTTGTTCTTCCGTTTAGTCCTTCTTCAATGATTTCCAATTCCCCACACCGAGCCAGTCTTCCCGTCCAGCGTATGTACCCGGGATAGCGGGTTCCTTGTCCCGGCATATAGCCCCAGGTATTAGAATCTCCATAACAGAGCACTTATAAATTGCAAAGTGAACATATTGAAAAGGCGCACCTCATAAATTCTAAGGTGCACCTTTCCAAACTCTCAGGAACTTATTTTGTTATCTTTATATCGTAATATTCCACGCTGCCATCCTGAACCTGCAGTCCTATTTCATATTCCGTTTTTTCATAAACACGATATGTAAAAGCTACTTTTTCCCCGATGAAAATTTCAACCATATCGCGATCAATGATTACTTTTACATCAATCACATCCCCCGTCTTCACCGAGAATGTTTTTTCACATACACGGATGCCATCCGGTCCGGGATCTTTCGGCTCTCCCACGTTGGTACAGGACTCTCTCCAAAAAGGATCTACATCCATCGGCAGATTTACAAGTGACACCCTCTGCATACCGGGTTCCACTCTCAGCTCCAGACACCTTGCAGCCTTCTCATCAGATTTTAGCAGCAGACCAAAGTAATCACGGCAATCTCCCACCTTCATTTTACACCTAAACAGCACGCTTTCTTCTTTGAATTGAAAGAAACCGTAGTTCAGTGTCCCTTCTGCGTCCAGAACAATTGTTTTGTCTCCAAACTTCCGGGCCTCTCCCCAGACGGGCTTATATGTCCACTCTACCGGCCCGGTTATAGATTCTGCAATCTCATCTGGCATTTTTACATCTAATTCCCCGTCATCATTGGCCACAACTTCATGGGGGACACAGAACGTCCCTCCCCAATACCATTCTCCACGGTCACTTTGTTCCGCACGATCATGTGCCCACGCAAAATAAAACCTTCTTCCCTCATCGTTTTCCATTGATTTCGCTGCATAGAACCTTCTGCCGCCGATTCCGTCCATTTTCGGAGTCCGCCAGGGGCCGAAAGGAGACTTAGACACACGGTATACTGTATTAACAAACTCAGAGAACCTGGAATAGGACAGGTACCAATTGTCTCCTATTTTATACATTTCACTGCATTCCGGGCAATTTGTATGATAAGGCTTGTATATAGGACCATAATATTTCCAGCTTTTCAAATCCTTGGATCGATACAGAATAATGCACCCTGTCTTAGTCGGCGGCCCTTCTTTCAATCTTCCTGAAATCAGCATCCAATAACAAGCATCATCCTCATTATAAAACACATATGGGTCTCTCCAGTCCAGGCGTTCGTACAGTTCTGGAATAGGCCTGATTAGCGGATTATTTGAATCCTTTTCCCACTTAACGCCATCATGACTTGTAGCATGGCATATTGTCTGCTGATCAGTCTCCAAATGATAGTTATAACCAGTATAAAAAATATGATATTGGCCTTCCCCATATATCACAGCCCCTGTCCATATGCCATCTGCATCCGGCTCATCTCCTTCTCCCGGATATAGGGCCGTCTCGAGTTCCTCCCAGTGAACCAAATCTTTTGAGATTGTGTGACTCCATGTTGTGCGGAGCCTCGCTGGGTAAACGGTCGTACCCGTAGGCGGTGTCAGTGAAAAAATATGATAAACGCCATCGTGATAAAAAGGGACCGCATCCCCTGTTGAATCCGCTAATGACGGCTTTCTGAATATTTCCATGGTTGTCCCCTTTCTTATGCTTTACTTACTTTTTTTCTTTTTCCCACTCTGTCAGAAATAATATCCTTCTGTGAATCTATTATAACTGCTATAAGAATGATCATCCCTTTTACCAACAGCTGCCAGAAGGAACTTACACCAATCAGATTCAGCCCGTTGCTAATAATTCCGATTACAATCGCACCAATGACTGTCCCGCTTATGTGGCCGACACCTCCTGCCATAGATATGCCACCCAGCACGCAGGCTGCAATGGCATCCATCTCATAACCCTCACCAGCCTTGGGCTGCCCTGAATACATACGAGAACTTAACACAATCCCCGCAAATGCCGAAAGTAAACCGGTAATTGTGAATACAAGAATCTCTATCTTTTTAATCGGCACACCTGACAACCGGGCTGATTCACGGTTTCCTCCTACAGCATACACATAGGTACCAAACTTTGTTTTGTTTAAAAGAACGGAAAAAATAATAATTAGAATAATCATATATACAACCGGCAGCGGGACAATGCCAAACAAGTATCCCGTTCCAATCATTGAATATGCGTCCGAGGTAATGCGTGTAGAGCGTCCACCGCTGTATATATAAGCAATCCCTTTTGCCATGTTCATGGTAGAAAGGGTAACAATAAATGCAGGTACCTGAAACCATGCCACAATAACTCCGTTAAAAAGACCTACTAGTGTCCCAAGTGCCAGACCAATCATAATTGCGGGCAACATAGGTATTCCATTCGTTACAATAAAACCAACTGTTAGTGTTCCGCTCATAGCCACAATGGAGCCCACAGACAAATCAATGCCTCCAAGTATAATAACCAAAGTCATACCTAATGCCAGAAAAATGTTATTTGAAATCTGACGTAATACCGATATAATATTTTTTGTTGTCAAAAAACTTGGAGTCATGAATGACAGTATTACTCCAATCAATACCATTACACATAAAATGCCCGTATTTGATTTCAGCATACTGATAAACGGATTACTGCTTTTAACTTTCTTTTTGTCACTCATCTCTATTCTCCTCCTGTAGCAAATCTCATGATTGCTTCCTGATCCAGCTCATCACGGCCCAATCTTCCTACAATTTTCCCGGCTTTTACAACGCAGACGTTGTCGCACATATTAATAATCTCCGGCAATTCTGAGGAAACCATAATAATAGCCATGCCCTCCGCGGCAAGGCTGTTGATAATGGCATAAATTTCGGCTTTTGCCCCTACATCTACGCCTCTGGTAGGTTCATCCAATATCAAAAGCTTTGGTTTCGTAGCAAGCCACTTGGCCAGTACAACCTTCTGCTGGTTTCCTCCGGAAAGACTGGATACAGATATATCTGTAGAAGCAGTCTTTATATTCAATCCTTCCACATAATCATTGATGACATGTTTTCGCTTTGTTTCACTCAGCAGCGGACCATTCATCACAGAATCCAGACTGGCAAGTGTTATATTGAACCCCACAGAATTAAGTAATGTCAGCCCCTGTTTTTTACGGTCTTCCGGTACCATTGCCATGCCATTATGAATGGCATCCTTGCTGGATTTAAACTTTACCTCTTCGCCTGACAGGAATACTTTACCGCTTTCAAAAGAATCATTTCCAAAAATAGCCTGCATAATTTCACTTCTCCCGGCTCCGACAAGCCCGGAAAAACCCAGTATCTCTCCTTTATGTACAGAGAAACTTATATCCTGGAACACACCCTCCTTTGTAATATTCTCCACCCGCAGTACTTCTTTATCAGTCATGTTGTAATCACGTGTATAATAGTTCGTAAGACTCCGTCCGACCATCATACTGACCAATTTGTCAGAATTCGTTTCTTTTGTATTTACCGTGCCTACATAGGTGCCGTCCCGCATAACGGTTACACGGTCCGTGACGGCAAAAAGCTCTTCCATTCTGTGAGAAATATAGATAATACTTACATTGTTCTGCTTCAGACGGTGTATCGTTTCAAAAAGCTTCCCCACCTCTTCATCTGAAAGAGAAGATGTGGGCTCATCCATCACCAGGATCCTCACATTAAAGGAAATTGCTTTTACAATCTCTACCATCTGCTGCTGCGCAATACTTAAATTTCCCACCTTTGTGGTCACATCAATATGAAGCCCCAGTTTTTCCGTCATTTCCAGGGCCCTTTCATTCATTTGTCTTAAATCTCTTGTATGGAAAGGTGTTAATATCTCCCGGCCAAGAAAAATATTTTCCGTAACCGTAAGGTAGGGGACCAGCACAATTTCCTGATGTATAATGCCGATTCCGGCATTTTGAGCATCCTGTATACCATTAATATTCACTGCCTGACCGTTAATCTTAATTACTCCGGCATCCGGCTGATGTATTCCTCCCAGCACTTTAATCAGGGTTGATTTTCCGGCTCCGTTTTCTCCCAGCAGCGCATGGACCTCTCCCAGTTTTAATTCAAAGTTAATTCCATCCAGAGCCTGTGTGGCACCAAACTTTTTGCTGATGCCTTCCATCTGTAAAATCACTTTTTCTTCCAATGATCACTCACCTCGCTCAACGCTTTGCATCCTACTACTTATTGCCACTGTCCTGCAGTCTTTTTGGCCTCTTCTACTGATACAAGATGAGAATCCAGCCAGATTTCCTTATCAATTTCTTTTCCCTGCATCAGCTCTTTTGCTTTATCAAATGCTGTCTCTGCAATCTGCACCGGTACCTGTGCCGCTACACATGTCAGCATACCGTCCACCAATGCCGCTTTTCCATCTGGAGATGCATCAATGGAATATACATCAACCTTTCCGGTAAGTCCGGCTGCCTTCAGAGCTGCTGCTGCCCCCAGGGATGATGGGTCATTAATGCAAAAAAATGCGTCCAGATCTGAGTTGGCCTGAATAATATCTTCGGCGATCGGCATAGATTCATCCAATGCAGCCTTACCGTCCTGCTGGGCCACAATGTTAAACTTATCTTTGCTGTCTCCAAGTCCGTCAAGGAATCCATTGACACGGTCTACGCAGCTCTCATTTGAGGGGAAATCCAGAATTGCAATTTTGGCACCATCCGGATAGTCTTTCACCATCTGTTCACCCACAAGCTGCCCTGCCTGATAGGCGTTTGTCGCTATCACAGACTTTACCAAGTCCTTGTCATCATCAATCACTGCTGTATCCACATTAATCACTGGGATTCCGGCATCATTTAGTTCCTGTAGACCCTGACGGATACCTGCAGAATCGACTGGTATTACAAACACAGCATCAAATCCCTGATTAGCCGCATCAGACAACTGACTCAACTGCGTGTTCAAATCATAATCCGGATCCAGACACGTATACTTATAATCTGCATCATCACACAACTCTTTGAATTTATCATTCATCGAGGACTGGAATGTATTGTTCTGAGTATTTGGCAGAAAAGCAAAATTATATGGCCCCTCCTTCTTTGTCTCTGTTTCTTCCTTTTTATCACTATCATCAACAAGTTTTGATTCCGTTGTACAGCCTCCCAAAATTGAAACTGCCATACCTGCACATAAGATTAAAGATAATATTTTCTTTTTCATATGTTCATCAGCCTCCTTTGTATTATTTACGCAAAATATATCATCCAAGTAAACATTTGTCAATCTCACTTCTTGATTTTTGTTGGTTTTTAATCCATGTTTCATATATTTACGTAAATTATATTTTTAAATAGTTGCTCCACTCTCCAGGTATAGACTCATGCATAATTTCTTTCCAGGCCCGAACAATATTATTCTTTTGTACAAGATAAGGCGAGACTCCTATATACTTGTACTCAGTATATCCCAGCAAGGCCTTTGCAGTAGCCATTGCCACAGCCACCCCCTGTTCAAATGGGCGCTGCGTACTCAAACCCTTCACAAACTTTTCCTGCACCAGGTAGTTGCCAATTTCTCTGTCCAGGTCTGTGGTAAATATAGCTATGTCTTCACGCCCAAGCTCTTCCAATGCCCGAATCACCCTTAATGCAGGCTGATCCCATGAGATATACATAGCTTGTATATCTGGATGCCTTTGAATCATATTTCGCCCAATTTCATAAGCATCCGCAATATTGTAAAACTTCCCTACTGACGCTATCTCAATATTTGCGTAATTCTCGCAGATAACCTGTGTTGCAATTTCATCCCTAAGATGAGTGCCATAGAAAGGAAGGCCATGGTTTATAAATCCCACCTTAACATTTCTTTTCCCCTTAAAGTATTCTCCCAAAAGAGTGCCTACTATCCTCCCGTTTTCCCGCTCATTCACCGATACGCAGGACATATAATCTTCTGTTCCAAAGCCTTCAGGTACATTACTCAAAAACATTAGTTTTGTTTCCCGCGAAAGTTTCTTAAATGTTCCTGCCGTAACATTATCATCGGCAGGAATTGCTATAATTGCATCCAGGTGCTGCATAGCAAGAGCTTCCAGCTGCGTCACCTGAAGTTCAGAATCAAAATTTGCTTCAGTCACTGCTGCTACTGTAACCCCGAGCATTTCAAGCGTCTGCCGGATTCCGTTTTCATGGAGTCTTTTCCATGCAGTACCGCTATAATGAAAAGATATTCCAACTTTAAAGTTCCCGTGTCTCAATCGTCTTTTTTCCTCTTCAGTCAAGACAATATCATCCGGCGAAAATGCCTTTTCACCAAACGGCCCCCTTCCGATCATTTGTGTAGATTTACGCAATGATAAATGAAGCGGCACACGTACTTCCTGTTTTTCATACCTTCTATTTTCTATTTTTGCAGAAATTCTTTCGGCTGCGTACCAGGCCATACTCTGAGTGTCTTGTTTCATAGAAGTAAGAGGAGGCATAACCAGTTCGCACCATTTCTCGTCTCCAAACCCTACCATCGAGATGTCTCGGGGGCATTCCAACTCCATATACTGCAGGGCCTTTAAAACCAGAAAAGTCAGCCGGTTCCCTCCACTAATAAAGGCGGTAGGTTTTCTTGCTTTATAAAATTTTTGGATTTTCTGAATTCCATCCTCTATATCTTCCTCATGAATAATTGAAACCACTTCTTTTTCTGTATAATCCAATTCTGCATCCCGCAAAGCTCTGCGATACCCCTCTAGCCGCTCCGCCACTGCACTTGTAGTCAGATCTCCCAACACAACACCAATTTTTTTATGTCCATTCTTAATTAAATGCTGTGTTCCTTTATATAAAGCATTCTCATTATCAGCGACAATACTCTCATCCTCTTTTCCAATAACAGCTCTTTCCAAAAAGACCGTCGGAATGTTCCGTGCAAATAATTTTTCATAACTCTTCAAGTCCATCCTGCATGGGCTTAATATAATCCCCGCCACTTTTTTATCTAGCATAAGACGGTTTAATATCTCTGCTTCCTGTCGATAATCATCATTCGAAAAATAAACAGCAGCCACATATCCCTTTTCTCGTAAGAAAGCAGCTATACCATCAACAAGCTGAACATAAAGCGTGCCCATTATAGAAGGTACAACAATCGCCACCTGTGATTGTTTTCCAATCTTCATGTTGCTGGCTTTTTTTTGAATCTTCATTTTATAGTCACTGTTGTTTATGGCATCTTCTACTCTTTTTACGAGTTCTGGACTTACATACCGGGTTTTATTAATTACGTGAGAAACAGTAGCTACCGAGACTCCTGCCGTTTTTGCAATATCCTTAATCGTTGTTCCCATACTACGCGCCTCCAATTTACGTAAATTTTATACGTTTTTAGTCTATCATTCTTTTCCGTGCATGTAAATCCTTGCTTTTTAGCAAATTTATTGATTTTTCTGTTTGCTTTAAATAGTTGAATTTAAACCGCTCTTTTTATTTGATTGCATTCTTTGATTGTGATATATTTACTAGCAATAAGAATGCTAAACATACTTTAAGAATTACAGAAATGAGGACATACCATGACTAAAGAATCCCTCAATACAGATAATCTACTGCAGTTTATTTTTACGGACACCGGCTTTTATGCTGAGACCACCAATCTTTCTTTATCTGACACCGATGCACAGTGGAGGACTGCTTTTGATCGGAACTGTTACGATGCTCTGTTTCAGTTCAGTTTCGAAAGAAAAACAAAGTAAACAGACACTGTTAAACGCTGTACCTTTTTCAATCGGAGCGGAGTATATTACCGAAGATTGGCTGGAAAATGTCTTTTCGCATCTCCGGCAGGTTTTTGCATCTGATATTGCCGTCTATAAAGGAAGTGTAAGCATGTACCTGGCTGAAAAGAGCCAGCATCTCCAGGTACCGGAACGTATCTTCTTCCACCTTGTAGAGAGTCATCAATCAGATTATCCCTTTGCATTTCTGGCAACTTATGCAACGCGCACTGCACAGGGAGCTATCTCACATATGCCTTTAGAATATGCATTGACAGAATATAAAAATCAGCGAGAAAAGCTGCTTTCTCTTCTTTCCTGCCTGAATAAAGCGGCTGAGGTATGCGAATTAATTTCAAATTTTGTAGAGACCGGAGAATTATTTCATCCCCTCCGGCTTACAGCTGCCGAGGCATACGCCTTTTTAAAGGCTATCCCCGATATTGAGAAAAGCGGAATTCTCTGCCGCATTCCGAACTGGTGGAAAAGGAAAAGCTCCTCTGTTTCTCTTTCCCTCAGTCTTGGAGATGAAAAGCCGTCTATGCTTGGTTTTGATACATTGGTATCGGTAAAGCCAAGTCTTACCGTCGACGGCACCCAGTTATCTGCCGAAGATATTTCTCTTCTGCTAAATCAGACAAACGGGCTTGCTTTCTTAAAAGGAAAATGGATTGAAGTAAACCATGCACTCCTGGAACAGCTGCTAAAAGAGATGGAGGAATCCCAGAAAGCAGTTCCCTTAATGGATGCACTTCGCATGGATATCCACCCGGAATCTCCGAACGATGGGGCTTTTGCTCCACAGGTTACAAACGGTACATGGCTGAGCGGACTTCTGCAGGACTTACGTTCTCCCGGACGTATCAAGGCGCCCGCTCTGCCGAAAAGCTTTACTGCCTCCCTCCGACATTATCAGAAGACCGGCTACACCTGGCTGAACTACATGAATGCATTGGGATTCGGAGCTTGTCTGGCCGATGATATGGGGCTTGGCAAAACGGTTCAGGTTCTGGCTTATTTGGAAGCACTGCGCAAAAAATCCCCATCCTCCCATGTTTTGCTGGTTGTCCCCGCCTCTCTTTTAGGAAACTGGGAAAAGGAAACTTTACGCTTTGCGCCCAGGATGTCCTTTTGCATTCTGCATGGAAAATCAGCCCCTGCATTATCCGAAGAGCTTTCCGGGAAACATGCGTTCCTTTATATCACAACCTACGGCATGACATCCCGCATAAAGGCACTGGCGGAAACAAACTGGCAATGTATAGTTCTGGATGAGGCACAGGCAATTAAAAACCCTGCCACAAAGCAGACTAAAAATATTAAAAAACTGCATTCTGATATGAGAATTGCCATGACGGGTACCCCCATCGAGAATGACTTGTCCAACCTGTGGTCCTTATTTGATTTTTTAAATCAAGGGCTCCTTGGAACCCCCACCGAATTTCGGGATTTTTCAAAAGGTCTGGACACGCATCCCGAAGGTTATCAGAAACTAAAGACAATGGTTTCCCCCTTCATTCTGCGCAGGCTGAAAACGGATAAAAGCATTATTGCGGACCTTCCCGATAAGCTGGAAACAATCGACTATTCAGGGCTTTCTAAAAAGCAGATTGTTTTATACCGTAAATTCATTTCGGACTTAGAGCGCAGACTATCGGATTTTGAAGAGGGAATGGAACGTCGGGGCCTGATTCTCTCTTCCATCGTAAAGTTAAAGCAGATATGCAACCACCCGGATCAGTATCTTGGAGGAGAAGTTTTTATTCCTGAAGAGAGTGGAAAGTTTCAAATGCTCCGTGAGATTTGCGAAACAATCTATGAAAAACGGGAGCGCGTTCTTGTATTCACACAATTTAAGGAGATTACAAAATATCTGGCAGATTTTTTGGAGAGCATTTTTCACAGTAAGGGGTATATTATCCACGGCGGCACACGAATCAAGAAGAGGGGCGAGCTGGTTGATGCCTTCAATGGAGAGCCATATGTCCCGTTTATGATCCTTTCTGTAAAAGCAGGCGGAACAGGGTTGAATTTGACCGGTGCCAATCATGTGATACACTTTGACCGCTGGTGGAACCCGGCTGTGGAAAATCAGGCTACAGACAGAGCCTATCGTATCGGGCAGACTAGAAATGTCATGGTACACAAACTCGTATGCGAAGGTACCATTGAAGAAAAAATTGATGCTTTAATTAACTCCAAAAAAGAGCTGGTTGACAACGTAATCGGCTCCGGAGGAGAAAAGTGGATTACCGAGCTGAATAACGAGGAATTACTTTCGCTTATGCGTCTGAGCTAGAAAGGAGAAATACTTATGAGCAGATATTGGAATACAGGTGATACTTATTCACAGATTTCTGTGGCAGAACTGCGCCGTATATGCTGATTATAGTTCCCGCCTGGAGCGGGGAAAGCGATATATTCGTTCCGGTGCGCTGGTCGATTTGAAGATTCAGGGCGGCAAAATTCTCGCCCGTGTTCAGGGTACACGCAGAACACCCTACAAAGTAGAAATTCGCATCAGTCCTCTCTCCGAAGAACACTGTCAGGAGATCATTCATAAATGCGGACGGAAAATAGAAAACCTTGAAGCCCTGGTTTCCGGTAACTTTCCCGATGATTTGAAGGAACTGTTCACCGGCAAAGACGGTCTTTTCCCGTCACCTAAGGAAATCAGTTTTCAGTGCAGCTGTCCTGACTGGGCGCTGCTTTGTAAACATGTGGCTGTGGCGCTTTACGGGGTCGGCGTAAAGGTGGACGAAAATCCCTTCTTATTCTTTGCACTGAGAGGCATTGATATTGACCGGTTTATCGATGTAACACTCAACAGTAAAACCGAGCAAATGCTGGAAAATGCAAAACAGCCCAGCAGCCGCATAATCGAAGATACAGAAATATCCGACTTATTTGGTATTCTATAGGCATCAGGCGGGAATAAAATTCCATTTTCCAGTCTGTTGACAATCATATCAATCTCTGGTAGAATAAATTAGTCATGACTAACTAACATTATATATTATTCAATTCCAAAGGAGAAAACGATATGAACCTTAAAAAGATTACCGGTCTTAATAAAGCCATGATTGTCATTATTGCTGCCTCTTTTCTTGCAGGCTGCTCCAATTCATCCTCAGTTAAAAACAACACTGCAGAGAGTAGCTCCTCCGCAGAAAGCACAGATTCAGATACAAAATACCCCATCACTATCGAGCATGCTCTCGGTGAAACTGTCATAGAAAAGAAACCTGAAAAAATTGCAACTATATTCTGGGGAAATCAGGATGTTCCACTTGCTTTTGGTATAGTTCCCGTCGGCGTTTCCGAGGCCAATTATGGGGTGACAGATGGCAGCGGACTTCTTCCCTGGACTTTGGAAGGTTTCCGGGAATTGGGTGTTGATTCACCTGTACTCTTCCATGATACAGACGGGCTGGATTTCGAGGCAATCAGTGATGTGCAGCCTGATGTTATTCTTGCAGGCTATTCCGGAATCACCCAGGAAGAATATGATCTTCTCAGCGAAATTGCTCCTGTAGTCGCCTATCCCCAAAAGCCCTGGGTCACCTCTTGGAGAGAGCAGATTCTTCTGGATTCTAAAGGCATCGGGATGGAAAAAGAAGGGGAAAAACTGATAGCTGATCTGGAAAATGAAATAGCAGAAAAGATAACCGCCTATCCCCAACTGGAAGGAAAAACCGCTGCATTTATGTATTTCACTCCGACAGACCTGGGAAATTTCTATGTTTATCTTACAGCAGACCCGCGTGCAGCTTAACTGACAGATTTAGGGTTGACTCTGCCGGATTATCTGGAGGAACTGGAAGGCGACTCTGATGAATTTTCCGTAGGAATCAGTGCAGAAAATGTAGACAAGCTGCAGGATTTAGACATTATCATCGCTTATGGCGACGAAACTCTGGTAAAAACACTGCAGGATGACCCCCGTCTCGGCACATTACCTGCCGTACAGAACGGTTCTGTGGTAGTTCTGGATAATGATACTCCTATTGCAGCCTCCTGTACGCCAAGTGCCCTGTCCATTCCTGCCACCATCGATGAATATTTGTCTTTACTGGGAGAGGCAGCTGATAAAGTAAAATGAGACATTCCAAAAAACTTTTTATCGTATTAATCATCAGCCTCATCTGCATTCTGTTATGCATTACTGGTTCTCTTGCCCTGGGTTCGCGTGGCGTATCCCCGGAGGAAATTATAGACGCTCTCTTTCTGGGTAAAGCTGAAACTTTTAATCAAATTGTTGTAAAAGAACGAATTCCCCGCACTGTGTTCAGCCTGATAGCTGGAGCGGCCCTTGGCATTTCAGGGGCTCTCATGCAGGCGATTACCCGCAATCCTATTGCTGACCCAAGCGTGCTGGGTGTCAACACAGGGGCATCTCTGTTCGTAGTAATGGGTATTGCCTTCTTAAATATTCAGACAGCAGGCCAATATATTGCACTTGCACTTCTGGGCGCGGCAATTACCGCCGTATTCGTATACGGCATTGGTTCTATGGGCGCAGGCGGTGCCACTCCAATCAAACTTGCGCTGGCCGGATCAGCAGCCAGCGCCGCTCTGTCCTCATTTGTCAGTGCAATTATGCTGCCTCGCTCTAATGTTATGGATAGTTTTCGCTTCTGGCAGGTAGGCAGTGTCAGTGGGGCAAACTGGACAAACATCCGTGCCGTTCTGCCTTTCCTGATTTTAGGTTTTCTAATCAGTATCCTGCTGGCGCCGGTTCTAAACGCCATGGCGCTTGGGGATGAAATGGCTTCAGTGCTGGGTGTGCACACGGGTATTGCCAGAGCAATCGGCGCTCTGGCCGGAGTCATGCTATGCGGTGCCATTACTGCAGTGGCCGGCCCAATCGGCTTCGTGGGACTCTTGGTCCCTCATGTAATGCGTCTGCTTCTGGGTCCCGATCAGAGGGTTATCCTACCAATGTCCGCCGTGGGAGGCGCTTTACTATTAACCGCGGCAGATATCGCAGGCCGGATACTCGGCAATCCGGGCGATCTTGAATCCGGAGTTGTCACCGCCTTCCTTGGCGCCCCGGTGCTGATAATAATAGCTGTAAGAGCAAAAGGGAGTTCATTATGACAACAAAAAATAAAAACCTAGTATCTAGTGGTTTCCGCAAGAGGAAAAGACGTTATATTTCTGTTACCGTCATTCTTGCCGCAGCCGTCCTCTCATTATGTGCTGCCATGATGTTACTTGGAAATACTTTTTATTCACCATCTACTGTCTGGAAAGTCCTGACAGGAGAAAATATTAAGGGAGCCACATTTGCTGTCCGAACTTTGCGGCTTCCCAGGATGCTTTCCGGTCTGTTAGCCGGGTTTGCCTTCGGAATGGCCGGCAGTACTTTTCAGACTATGCTTCGCAACCCGCTTGCAAGTCCAGACATCATAGGAGTAACCGCCGGCTCCAACGCTGCTGCCATCTTTCTTCTTATCATGATGAATTTATCGGGAGCACTGATATCTGTGGGCGCTGTTCTTGGAGGTGTTTTGACCTCTGCTTTCATCTATATTCTCTCAAGAGGAGGAAAATTTAACGGGGGCAGGCTGATACTTATAGGTCTGGGAGTGCAGGCAATGCTGAACGCATTTATCTCCTATTTATTGTTAAGGGCGCCTCAGCATGATGTCCCGGCAGCTTACCGCTGGCTGAGCGGAAGTCTGAATGGGGTCCGGCTGTCAGACATCCCCATGCTTGCCATTATAGTTATTATTTTCTCTCCCATTATCATACTATCGGGAAAGCACCTGCGTATTCTTGAATTAGGGGAGGATTTCGCTGTCACACTTGGAGTTAATACCGACCGCACCAGAATTTTGCTTATTTTAAGTGCCGTAATATCTATTGCTTTTGCTACTGCCACCACTGGACCCATCGCTTTTGTATCCTTTTTATCGGGTCCAATATCGTCCAGGTTAGTCGGAGCAGGCACACGAAATGAAGTACCAGCCGGACTCGTGGGTGCCGCAGTCTCCAGTTGTCCCGGAAGGAATAGTGGTCGCTGATCTGATAAGCAGGGGCCGGTTTCCGTATCAGGGGCTAATGAAAGGATTAAGCAGAGAAGACCACGCAGCTGTGGTGGAAGCCTTGGAGATTATGGGCATTAGCAATCTTGCCAATCGCCGCCTTGACGAGCTCTCCGGGGGCCAGAGGCAGAGAGTCTGGATTGCAATGGCTCTTGCCCAGGATACAGACATCCTCCTGCTGGATGAGCCCACCACATACCTGGACATTACCTACCAGGTTGAGATTCTTGATCTCTTGACAGATTTAAACAGGCGGAAAGGAACCACAATTGTTATGGTTCTGCATGATATCAACTTGTCCGCCAGATATGCCGACTATATCTTTGCCCTTCGTGAAGGACATCTCGTTGCAGAGGGGATGCCATCTGAGGTGATTAGTGAAGAATTGATTAAGGAAGTATATGGAATGAACTGCTCCGTCATCAATGATCCTGTATCGGGGTCCCCCTTTGTTTTACCAAAGGGCAGACACCACATACTGGACTCCTGCTTAGCATAATAGGCTCTATAGCTGGCTCTTATTTTCGGAATAATTCTCTCCAAATGTTGTAATATATCGTCAACAGAGCGGTCTACCTATGCCTTAGCTGCTGCAATTTCAAACAATAATTTCTTATACGGAAAATCCGAAGAAATGGAATTCGTAATGATTTTTCCTTTTCTCCGGATTCTTTTATACCTTTATTGTTTATCTTATGACAACCAGTAATTATACTCTGGATTCTATAAGATATTTCCCATAATCCTTCTGCAGCAGCATCTGCTCAGATCTGGGCATTGAGATCCCCAGGGTTTCTCTAAGCACATCTTCAATAGTCTCCACCGGTATAATTGTTATTTGGTCTTTTACCTCCTCCGGTACATCCCTTAAATCCCCTATGTTTTCATTCGGGATCAATGCTCTGGTAATACCGGCCCTCTGTGCTGCCAGAAGTTTTTCTTTCAAACCTCCGATAGGCATAACCACACCTCTTAGTGTTATCTCCCCGGTCATCGCAAGTTTTGGATCTACTTTGATGCCGGTAACCAGTGATGCAAGGGCTGTAAATAGTGCAATCCCCGCAGACGGTCCGTCTTTTGGCACTGCCCCTGAGGGAACATGGATATGAAGATCCCTTTCCTTAAAATTAATAGCATTCAGCGGTAATCTGGATTTCAGCAGACTTAAGGAAATCTCTGCAGATTCTTTCATTACATCGCCCAGTTTCCCGGTCATCAGGACTTGTCCGCTTCCCGGCATGCTGGTTGCCTCTATAAAGAGGATTTCACCGCCAACCGGTGTCCAGGCCAGCCCTGTAACTACTCCCGGCGGATTGTCCATCTGCGCCACTTCATGCCGTGACACCCTGTGGCCGAGGATATCCTCCAATTGATCTGCCTCTACAGGATAAAGAGGCTCCCCCTTTTTGGATACAATTTCCGCAGAAGCTACTCTCGCAATGGCTGCCAGCTGCTTCTTTAATCCTCTGACTCCTGCCTCCATTGTATAGTCACTGATGATCTTTCTTATTACATTATCCGGAATCACAAGCTGCTCGCCAGTTAGCCCGTGCTCCTCAAGAACCAGCGGATACAGGTGTTCTTTTGCGATGTGGAACTTCTCCTCACTGGTATAACTGGAAATCTGTATGATCTCCATACGATCCAACAGAGGTTCCGGTATTGTATCCAGCGAATTTGCTGTAGCAATGAAGAATACATCGGAAAGATCATAAGGCTGATCCAGGTAGTGGTCTGTAAACGTATTATTCTGCTCCGGATCTAATACCTCCAGTAAAGCACTTGCCGGATCTCCGCTGAAACCACCTGTCATCAGTTTGTCTACCTCGTCCAGCACCATAACCGGATTGGTGACTCCCGCTTTCTTAATGCTCTGAAGAATCCTACCGGGCATTGCCCCGATATAGGTTCTTCTGTGTCCGCGGATCTCAGCCTCGTCTCTTATACCGCCAAGGCTAAGACGAATGTATTTTCTCCCCAGTGCTTCTGCAATGCTCTTGCCAAGACTGGTCTTTCCTGTTCCCGGAGGGCCTATCAGCAAGAGAATGGAACCTTTCTTATCCTTCTTAAGCTGCATAACTGCCAGATGCTGTAGAATCCTGTCCTTTACCTTATCCAGGCCATAATGCTGGCCATCCAAAATACGCCTCGCTTCTATAAGGTCAATAGGCTTATCTTCTATCTTCTTCCAGGGAAGCGAAACCAGAAGATCCAGATAATTGCGTATGACATTGTATTCAGCGCCATTAGGCCCTTGAGCCTGAAGCTTATCCAGCTCTTCCAGGGCTGCTTCCTTAATATCTTCCGGCATCCCGGCCGCTTCTATTTTGCCTGCATATTCCTCGTCTTTCTTTCCATGTCCTTCTTTGCCTTCATTGAGTTCTTCCTGAATTGCCTTCAGCTGCTCCCTCAAGACCTGTTCTCTGTAACGTTTATTCGCCTTATCCGAAAATCTCTCTGCCATTTGAATCTGCAGTCCAATTGCCTCCTTCTGTTTCAGAAGATAATCCATAAAGCGCAGGCTTCTCTCTTTCATAGATGGATCAGCGATTAATTCATAGATTTCTTCATTGGAAATCTGCATAAACCGGGATAAATATACAATGAGTGAATTTAAATCACTGAAGCTTTCAGCTACGGCGATATAGCGCTTTCCATCCGGAAATCTCTCGCTGATTTCTCTCGTAATCTGCTGCATATATAATATCATATCTTTTTGACTTTTCTCGTCCATATCCTCAACATCGGAACTTGTTTCAAACTGTGCATAAATATAGCTGTGTTCAATGTTCAGTTCCCTTACTTCCACTCTGTCCAGTACCTTTATGGTAAGCTGATATCCTTTCTCGACTTCCTGTGCATCTTCAATTTCAAATGTAACTCCAACCTTGTAGAAATCGTCCGCCGAAACCTTCTCTCTTGCAAAGTTTTGTTTCATGGGCAATGCAATATTTTCTATTGTCTCGTCTTCCAGATATTTCATCTGGCTTTCGCTCAGGTCGCTGACACCAATCTTGGTTACCGCACCCGGCAGCAATACTATATTTGATATTGGAATGACAATTCCGCTTCTTATAGCTTTTTCTAAATTCATCATATAAATCACGTTCCTTTCTATTTTATAATCTATTCATAAGTGAATGTTCATTTAACCAGCAGTAAAACAATTGCGAGATCATTTGTGAACTGCAATTCTCACTTTTAAATCTCGCTAAAACTACTTCATCAACAATGCTTCCTGAACAATGTGAATAAACTCCTTTAACAGCACCTCTTTTTCTTTCTCACTTTTGCAATGATCCACTGCAATTGACTTTATCGGAGAAAAGATGAGTGCCACCAGATTGTCATTACTGTAATCCTTAATTATCCGATCTGCCTTCATACTTAAAATCAGGTCGTTTACCTTGCACATTCCCTGCCTCTTCTCGCAGTTGTTTGCAAGGGACGGACAGCTGGAAAACTGCTCCAGAAAGCTGAAAATTTCTTTATTTTCCCTAATGTAATCATAATAACTGGTGATCAGATTTTCAATCAATTGCCGACCCTGCATCCGGCGGTTGATGCCGTCCAGCAGATGACTGAAAATATCTTCCGAGTATTCATTGTATATATCCTGGAGCATAACCTCCTTATTTTCAAAATATATATACACTGTTGCGGGAGAAACTCCGGCTCTCTTTGCGATTTTTGAGATAGAGGTGCCATGAAAGCCTTCTTCCAGTATTAACTTTACGACTGCCTTCTTTATGCTCTCTTCTTTTCCATCATCCTTCTTACGCATATTCATCACCTCGTAACTATATAATAAATGAGCATTCACTTATTGTCAATTAAATTTTTATAAACAAAAAGAAGCGGTTCTGCTCTCATATCTGAGCAGAACCAGCTTCCTTTATTGCTGTATATGGTTATGCACATAATCCCATTTGCCGCTATCAAAATATATTATCTGCTCCTTTGGAACATCCAGTACGTACACAACCGTTCCTGGTATAGGCCTGAGACAATTTTCGGCACTCATAGAGCTCCCGATGGGGCCCTGGGAGGGTTTTGTCATTTTGCCGGCTATACAGCCTTACCGTTTTGCCACTCATAGTTTCTCCTTTCGTCATGGCTTTAATTTAATCAGAACTTCCTGCTTTCTTCTTTTTATTTCGCAGATCCTTCATATTTTTTCGCAGCATAAATATAATAAGGATTGTAAGTGCTTCAAAAGATAGCGTCGTGTAATCTCCATGCAGATCCTGTAAAATTAACCTAAAATGTCTTTAGGAGGTTATACAATGGATCAAGGTAATAGAGCTTTATGGAAAGAACGGATTCAAG
>NZ_FBWL01000166.1 GCF_001517425.1 Clostridium sp. C105KSO13
GCGACAGTTATGTCTATTTCTCATACTCTTTTTTCACTATTTATTTCATTTTGGATAATATTCACTTTTCAATGTCCTGTTGCCAGCAGTGCTGGCATGATCAATCAGAATTCCGAGAGATCATTTTGAAACAAATATTAGTAATCATATTTACTTAGAATATAATATAATACTCTGAAATGTCAATGGTATTTCAGAAAAATTATATATTTATAGAAAGAATAGAATTCACAAAATGTTACAAAATAATTAACGAATCGAATAAACGATTACACAAAACAAGAAGAATTCTTTGGGATGTGTCGAAATCTGTAAGCTGAAAAACTAATAAAATGGTTGACATGGCTATGTACTGTTGATATAATAGCAACGTAACAAATTTAACAATCATGTAATATTTAGAATCTCCTACAAAAGATAAATACACTTATAAGGAGGTTTTATATGAAAGTAGTAAGTGTAAAGCAGAAATTGATTCTTTCTGCTTTAACAGGAGCGATTCTGATTTCGGGGAGTGCAATGACGGTCAGGGCAGAGGACAAGCCCTCAGAGGATACCCAGATCCTCCCGGTTGCAGGAATCGAATCGGTACTAAAAGATTGTTATAAGGAGGATGTAAAAAAAAATATTGATTTATATCTGGTACAAGATGACAAGGGTGAGTATTTAAATAGAGCGTTTTCTAACGTGAGCGATTATGTCTATATTAGAAGCGCTCCAGATGAAACAAGTGACTGGACAGGAAAGCTGTACAGTAATTCAGCAGCTGATGTACTTGAGTACAACGACGATTGGACAAAAATAAGATCTGGTTCTGCAGAAGGATATGTACCTGCAACCAGCCTGTTTACAGGCAAAGAAGCCGAGGAACATGCAGGGGAATATGAACAGAACCTGGCCACAGTAACGGTAGATGTTTTAAATGTCCGGGATGGACAGAATACCTCAGCAAACATAGTCACACAGGTTACAGCAGATCAACAGTATGAAGTGACCGGTGAAGCGGTGAACGGATGGTATCCGGTTAAAGTCGGGGAGACGGCCGGATGGGTATTCGGAGATTATGTAAACGTTGAGCAGCAGTATTGTTATGCAGAATCCAAAGAAGAGGAAGAAAAGCGTATAGCTGCTGAAGAAGCTGCCAAGGCGGCGAGAGAGGCACAAAAGCAACAAGAAGCCCAGGAAGCGGCAGTGATTCAGGCACAGGCTTCCAGCGGACAGGCTGTCATTGACTATGCTTGTCAGTTCATAGGCAATCCTTATGTATGGGGAGGTACAAGTCTTACAGATGGGGCCGATTGCTCTGGATTTGTACAGTCAGTGTATGCACATTTTGGCATCAGCCTTCCCCGTACCACATGGGATATGGAGTCCGTAGGAACTCCGGTAAATTATGAAGAAGCGGTGCCGGGAGATATTGTGTTATATGATGGACATGTAGGACTCTATATGGGAGACGGCAATATTGTTAACGCAATGAATGAAGCAGATGGAATTGGAGTGTGCAGTGCAACATACACACCTATTATAACAGTCAGAAGAGTATTGTAGATATAAAGTAACAAAGAACGCTGCAGAAAATACACTTCAGAAACAACATGATTCCCGATAAATTGACAGGCTGAAGCCAAATTTAATTGGCTCCAGCCTGCTTTAAGAAATTCGACATGAAGTGAAGATTATTGTTAGACATTTTCATCTCCTTTCGTTGGAAACAATCGATTTTTGTTGCGAATATGAAAAGTATGGCATATACAAAATGCACAAAATTGTAAAATTATGTCGAAAGTCGAAAAGGGATAGTTTTCAACTTATCCACATTAAAAACCCGAAAAAACGTGGAAAAACCCAGATTTTGTAAAAGTTATCCACATTATCCACATAAAAACATGTGTTTTTGGTGGATTACTTTTATGAAAAAAAGAACGAACGTTTTGTTAAGTTATGATGAAATTGGTTTTTTGTCGAAAAAGAGAAGTAAAAACATTGACTTTTAAGAATTCAAAAAGTGAAAATAATTGTCTTGTCAATTTGGAAAATTTACTTGAGATATCCCATTTTTCATAAATTAAAATCTATTTCCGGCGGTTGATTATTTAAAAAAATGGGATTATAATAGGGATATCTTATTACAAAGGAGGGAACAAAAATGGGACAGGTTACTAAAGACACCACTATTGGTGAATTATTGATGATATACCCTGATGCAGCACCAATTTTAATGGAAATTGGCATGCATTGCCTTGGCTGCCCGGCTTCACAGGTAGAATCTTTAGAAGAGGCTGCTACGGTACACGGTATGGATGCAGATTTACTTCTTGAGAAAATTAACGCTTCAATGAAAGCTGCTGGTATATAATCTTACAAAAAAGCCCCACACAAAGGGAGTGCAACTTAGGGATTTGAGAAAATCAAGTTTTTAAGGACGCCTCCCCAAACGGTGCAAAGAGAATAGCGACTACGCAAGAGTAGAAATGCTCCTGTGTGGTCGCTTTCTTTTTGCACAGATTTTGTACAAATCTTTGGTACATTTATGTCATTGAATTGACTTGCTATATCTGCACATCAGAGCGAATATGTACCTACCAAATTAAAGGAGGTACTTCACATGGAAGTCAAAATGAATACTACAGACCGCAAAGGGCTGGTCAAAGCAATCACAGAAATCACTGGAACTGCTGCTACCTACAAGGGTGCGCCAACCTTTGCCTACGAAATTGGCGAGTACACCATTGACCGCAATTCAACACTTATATTTGCAGACAGAACAGGTGTAGACAATCTGCTGCAAGGCTTAACAGAGCGTGGATATGCTCATGAAAAGCCAAGTACCAGACTAACGGTGGAATTACCGAGGGAACGCTTTACAGACGCTGTTACCCCTAATTTTGACCGCATTTTGGAGAGCAAGAGCAATCTTATCAAAAAGGCGGTTAGTGCAGACAGCCTTGTGTATGAGTGCCGAGATGACAAGGTGCTGTTCCCTTGGTTTACACTGATTGGGGGCGAGAACGAAGCCACAGCATACGCACAATTCATAACCGCACTTGTGAATATGGCTGCAACGCAAAAGAGAGTGACCGCCAAAGCCAAAGAGCCGGATAACGAAAAATACGCATTCCGCTGTTTTCTCCTCCGCCTTGGTTTTATTGGGGACGATTACAAAGCAACCAGAAAAATTTTACTCCGTAACCTTTCCGGGAATTCCGCATGGAAAGCAGGACATAAATCACAGGAAACAGAATAACAGATTCCATAACAAATGCCCCAACTGCTATATTGGCAGAAGGGGCATTTAATTATTTGGCTAACTGTGATTGTAATTCTTGAAAACTTTCCAATGCGCTTTGTAGATTTTCGATAATGTCCACCGCCAGTTCATCCGGGGCAGGCAGACTATCAAGGTCTGCAAGGGACTTATCCTTAATCCAGAACAGGTCAAGACTTGTCTTGTCACGCTCTAAAATATCCTTCACATCAAATCTGCGGAAACGACCATCTGGGTTTTCCTCTGACCAAGTTTCAGTACGCTCATGACGGTTTTCCGGGTTGTAGCACTGTATGAAATCTAAAAGGTCAGCATCACTCATAGGGTGCTGTTTCAGCGTGAAATGAATATTCGTACGGAAATCATATATCCACACTTCCTTGGTTTGCATTTCAGCACTGGCTGGGCGTTTATCAAAAAAGATAACATTCGCTTTTACACCCGGCTTATAGAAAATTCCTGTCGGCAGACGGAGAATGGTGTGCAGGTCGGTAGTTTCCAACAGCTTTTTACGCACGATTTCTCCTGCGCCACCTTCAAACAGCACATTGTCCGGCACAACAACTGCCGCTTTACCTGTGGCTTTAAGAATTGTATTGATATGCTGTACGAAGTTCAACTGTTTGTTAGAACTGGTTGTCCAAAAGTCCTGTCGATTGTAAACAAGGTCTTCTTCCTCCTGTTCGCCCTCCTCATTCGTAAAGGTAAGGGCAGACTTTTTACCAAAGGGCGGATTAGTCAACACAAAGTCTACACGATAGCCGGGGTCAGTTAAAAGAGCGTCACCATAGGCAATCGGTACATTGCCGTAAATATCTCCGATATTGTGCAGATATAGGTTCATAAGTGCTGTTTTGTAGGTAGCGGATACAATTTCGTTTCCATAGAAGGTTTCGTTTTTCAAGAATTCCTTCTGCTCACGGTCAAGGGAATAATTATCCGGGTCGGCAATAAACGATTGTGAAGCGAGGAAAAATCCTCCAGAACCGCAACAGGGGTCTGCGATTGTTTTCTTCGGTTCCGGGCGGACGCATTTGACCATTGCATGAATCAGAGAGCGAGGGGTAAAATATTGTCCTGCGCCACTCTTAATATCTTCTGCGTTCTTTTGTAGCAATCCTTCATAAATTTCACCCTTCACATCAGAAGACATTGCTACCCATTTTTCAGTGTCAATCATCTGCACCACACGATACAGAATTGCAGCACTGCTAATTTTGTTGGTTGCACCCTTGAATATTTTGCCGAGAATGCCACCTTGTTTGCCCAGTTCCTCAAGCGTTGCTTTATACTGTTCTTCCAGTTCCGCACCCTTGAGGGTGTTCATATCTGACCATGTATATCCGGCAGGAATACCAGTTTCTTTTTTATAAGGTGGTTTGGAGTATTCATCTGACATCTTCAAAAAGATGAGATAGGTCAGCTGTTCCAGATAGTCTCCATAAGATACACCATCGTCACGGAGCGGATTGCACATCCCCCAAACCTTTGATACGATTGCTGTTGTTTGTTCAGACATTTACTTGCCTCCCTTTTTTTCAGAATCTTGGCGAGTGAATATATCTCTGCGGACGCCAGCATCCTGTCCTCTTTGTTCTGTAGTTATTCCTGTGGACTGATTATTTCCAGTAGATGTCGAAGACTTGCCTAATCCACACCCGTTTTTTATAGACTCTAAATCTTTATCTGTGCTCATATCGAACCTCCATTATGTATCAGCATCGAAACAACATAGGCGAGTAATGCAATAATAATTTGTATAGTTGCCGTGTTGAATGCTTTTTGCTTGTTCTTTATTTTTTCCCTAATATCATTTATCACTCGAATATATTGCAAGGTTACCCATAGTGCTGCGTCTTCAATTTTCTCATTGTAGAGTGCTTCTGTTTTAATGCTATTACTGTCAAACGACAGTATTTCCTTACTTCTCGAAAGCAAGAGGAGTTTAATTACTGCAATAACAATCAGAACTGCACTTCCAATTGCACACAAGGCATAAATTCCAACAGCCATTTTTTCAAGGTTGGTATATTTATTCCAATTAAACATAGCCGTCATATCAACATTGCTTAATATCACTATCAAAATTACACCGCACAAAGCCAAAGCAATATTTATCCGATCATAAATTCTGTCATAATTAGATAAGACACGATTATAATCTTCAAGACTTACAGAATACAAAAATTCTGCTGATGGATATTTTTCTACGTTTTGAGTTGAAGGGGTTCCTGTTTGTTCACTCATTCGGGTAATCCTCCTTCAAAAGCTTGCTTTAAGATGCTCTGTCGCATGGCTTCTGCCTGTACCAAGGCGGTGTCTACGGTCTGTTCAATGCTGTCACAAACGGATAGGCGGGATTCGATTTCTTCAACAATCATTTTTTGTTCCGCAAAGGATGTAAACGGAAAACGCAATGCTCGAACACGCTCTTTATTAAGTGCTTTCTGATTGTTTCCAGAACCCACTCTGCGAGTGTTGTCATAGTTCATTTGTAGAAAATAATAAATATACTTTGAAGAGCATGCCGTTTTAGATACTAAAATCGCAGCGGTATTTTGATTATGGGCTGCTTCAATATTTAGAATTGCAGCTTGCCCTCTAGTTTTTCCTTCACCAATCATAGCTAGCATTACCGTACCAACCGGGTGTACATTGGTGGATGCATGAGCCAAACCATCAGCGGTTATTTGCTCATCTGTGCGAAGTATGGTGTTAAAGTGAACTTCGCCACTGCTAACCCAGTTAATAGTGCCATTCCAATATTCAGGGATTCTTCTGCTCGGAGTCGCACCAACTTGTACCTCAAATACATCCCCAAAGCGAACCTTTATCCATGAAGGTGGCAGTTCTAAATGAATTTCGTTTTCATCGCCAGAGGTATCTTTGAACACTTCATTCGAGCGCTTGATACTCTCAAAATCAGTTTGCGGTGATTCACCTAGATGCATTTTTCTCCATAATGAGGTTAGTTTTCCCTCAAACGCCTCTTTCAACACAGCCTGTCGATACACCGCCAGCTGCTGTTTGATAGTGTGCAATGTTTCCACACTCTTGTCCAATTCAGAAAATAATTCTTCTATTTTTTTTATGATTTTTTCTTGCTCCGGTAAAGATGGGATTTGCACCTTTAGCTTAGAGTAGTGTTGTATCCAATATCGTTTGTGAGTACTGTGGTCGAAATTGATTATCTGCATTCTGTAAAAAACATACTTTGGTAGTACAATTTCTGTATTTGCTGTCAGTATTTTCATTGCAGAAGATTTTACCTTAAACTTAAAATTTACAAACTGTGACGATGTTGTAAAATCATCAAAAATTATTGCAGGTAGATTTTCATAAATACCTGTGGTTTCATTTGTATGACCAATGATAAAACTTTTCCCGGCGGTAAGCACAGGTGTTTTATAAGTATCACTGTATTTTGTGGATTCAACGATATATGGGGTGGGTTGTTCATAGGCTAACAAATCCCCCAATTCGTATTCTTTAACTTCCAAAGTGTCTCCTCCTTATGCCACTAATGCGACATTCATTTCCTGTAATATTTTTTCGTATTCATCCCCGAACACGTCATAAAAACCGAGCAGACCTCCCTTACGGTCGAATGGAGTTAAATCCAAATCTTCCGACAGAATGCTAAGAGAAGTGGCAATATGGTCTTTAATCAGACGTAGCCAGTCCATTTGTTCTTCGGTAAATTGAATATGTCCGGCATTCCGTTTGAATGTCCATTGCATGAAGTTATAGTTCACTTTATCCGCAAATGGAGCAAGGGTATCGGAATATCCCATCTCAAAGCGGATGATGGAAATCAAATCTGTCAATTGTGCCATCGTGCCACGCTTTACCTTATCCGGCTTTTTAATGGCATAGCAATCCCACAGCCGTTCTACGGTGATACCCTTGACCTTCAACTTTTCATAAAGTGACTTTAACTGTTCAATTGCCATAGGACGGTCTTTGTAGGCTTCGTTATATACAATACGCATGGCGATAATCTCATCCTTGTTTTCTTCGATAAAATCGTGGAAGGTAGAGATGATACGGTCAGCATTTTTCTCCTGCTGGGTATCAAATCCGGCAAAAACAACAGAATCAAGATTGATGTTATCGATGATCTGGTCATGGCTGCGGCGCACATTCTCAATATAATCCCGGACATCAGGGTCATGGAATGGCATGACTGCAGCCTGTATCAGTTCTTTTTGTGCTTTCTGTATCTGCTCATCTGTTATCTTTGTGGAGCCTGTGTCGGCTTGTGCCTTTGCTATTAGCACATCTTCATCAAAGGCGTTCAGTAGATTTTCCGCAACGGTTCCGGCAGCAGTGCCGACCTTGGTTTCAAACTGCTTACGTTCTGTCTGAGACATCTGACTGTTTAGGCGGATAACACGGTTTGCAAGAGATGTCAGCGTGTCCTCATCCTTTGCTCCGAGAGCCACATTCATCATGAGCTCTTTCATACTGACGGTCGGCTTGCGCTCCAGTGGTCTGGTATCGGATTTTTTGGACTTTGTGACACCAACGGCATCTACGATAACGAAATGGTCTTTGTTCTCCGTAGCAGAAGGAGTGACCTTCTGCAAATCGTCTTTATTAAGGACACGAGTGCCTCTGCCTTTCATCTGTTCAAAATAATTCTTGCTGCGTACATCACGCATGAAAATCAAGCATTCAATTGGCTTCACATCCGTTCCTGTTGCAATCATATCTACCGTAACAGCAATACGCGGATTGTAATCGTTACGGAAGGAACTGAGGACGGATTCTGGGTTTTCAGCAGAATATGTTATTTTACGACAGAAATCATTTCCTTCGCCAAACTCCTCACGGACAATCTGAATGATATCGTCCGCATGGCTGTCGGTCTTGGCAAAGATAAGCGTCTTAGGCACTTCTTTTCTGCGTGGAAATAGTGTCGTAAACAAATTTTCCTTAAACGTGCGAATAACTGTGCGTATTTGGCTGGGGTTGACAATATCCCGGTCGAGCTGGGTTGGTGCATAATTTACATCTTCATCCAGCTGTTTCCAACGCTTAGCTCTGGACAGACGGTCACGGTATTCAATCAGTTGTTTCATCAAATGTGCACCATTCTTGCCCACCTGTGTTTCAATAAGAAAGATGTCCTCGCCTACATTTACACCATCAATAATCGCCTGTTCACGAGGGTATTCGCTGACGATGTTTTCATTAAAAAAGGCAAAGGTACGATTATCCGGGGTTGCGGTCAACCCAATGATAAATGCATCAAAATAGGTCAGTATTTGACTCCATACATTGTAAATGGAGCGATGGCATTCATCAACTATAATGCAATCGAAGAATTCCGGCGGGTACTTTTCGTTATAAACCACTTCTTTGGGTGCTTTGCTGTCTGCGGTCACAAAATCGGCAAAAGATTTCTCCTCGGTAGATTCGTCCAAATCCTCGCCTTTCAAAATAGAATACATTCTCTGAATGGTGCAAATGCATATTTGAATGTCATTTGGTATGTAGGAATTTTTCAGTCTACGTACACCGTAAAGCTGCGAAAAGGAGCGTGGGTCATCGGTTGGTGTGTAGGCAAGGAACTCACGCTCTGCCTGTTCGCCCAAACCTCTGGTATCCACAAGGAAAAGGATACGGTTCATTTTCCCGTATTTTAGCAGTCGATAGGCAGCTGTGATTGCAGTAAAGGTTTTACCTGCACCTGTTGCCATCTGCACCAGTGCTTTTGGGCGATTTTCTGCAAAGGAATTATCAAGTTCTTTAATAGCATTTACCTGACACTTACGGAATCCCGTTTCATCCAATGTAGGGAAATGCTTCATATTATTGCGGATAGTATCCGGCTGCTGAATCAGAGCCAGTAGTGTTTCTGGACGGTGAAAGGAGAATACAGTACGAGAGCGATATTTCACATCTTTATAATCAGTAAACCGAATCAGCTTATCCGTTGTTTCATAGGCAAAGCGGATGGTGTAATTGTTCTTTATCCATTTGAATGTGCTGTTGGCATAACGTCCGGATTGAACTTCAACATCCGTGATGGATTCACCTTTCTCTTCTCGTTTGGCTTCAACAACACCTATAGGCTTACCATCCACAAAAAGAGCATAGTCCACATCTCCTGTACTGGTGGGAAATTCACGGACTGCGACACCAAGAGCAGCTGATAAATTCAGTTTTTTCATGTCTTGTATTATCCAGCCAGATTGACGTAATTTTTCATCAATCACAAGTCTTGCTTTTTCTTCTGGTGTCATATCACTTGTCCTCCTCATCAACATATTCCATAATGTCCCCGTAGTCGGCATTAAGGGTTTTGCATATTTTCCCAAGGACGGTAAGAGTGACTTCCTCGTCCCGGCGAAGTTTTGTCATTGTGTTTGGGGCAACGCCAGAGGCTTTCCTCAAATCAGCCTTGCTCATCTTTTTATCAACCAGTAATTTCCACAAACGATTATATGAAACAGCCATGTTTGCCTCCTTTGCACATCATAATACACAGTATAGCACGATTTGACACAATTCGCAAGACTATGCGAAAGTTTAGCAAGGGAACGAATTGTAAATTTATTGAGAATTGGTTGCCACATGGGGGTGGTCAAATCTCCAGTACCTTATCTGCCAAAGACCGACGCCCCCTCAAACGTGAATTTTCGCAGAATTAAACAGGGGGGATTCCCTAATATATAGAAATGGCTGAAAACACCTGTATTTACAGTGCTTTCAGCCATTTTCTTTTGCGTATTTGTCCGCAGTATTGTATAAAAATAGGTCAATTTCTTAGGCGAAATGCTTATTTTGTGACCGCTTTAATATTGACCGCACACACAAAACTGTCATCGTCTGCCATCACTCCCTGCTGAATGCAGCGGTTCTTCTCTTCCTTATAAAGAGCGAGCAATGACTTTCTTGCAAAACTGTCCATCCGGGCAAAGTCAGAGCAGAACTGCTGCAGTGTGCTGTTCAGCCAGTCTGCATCCTGTTCCTTATCCATTGCAAGGCTTGTTTCTGCCATGTCTTGGATATCTGCTTCTGTAGCATCCTGCATTGGAGTGGCATCATCCGACTGTGCAATCAGATAATCCATGCGTACATGGAACAATTCACACATGGTGTCGAGCATCTCAAAGCTGGGTCTGCGACTGCCGATTTCCCATGCAGATACCGTTCCCTTTGCTACTTTCAGTTCTTCCGCAAGTGTTCCCTGCGTGAATCCATTCTTTTTTCTGATTTCTTTAATTCTTTCACCAATCGTCATAGCTTGTCACCTCGTTATATATTTTCGCATATCGTTGTATCTCGTTTGCTTCTGTCCTAATAGTATCACTCAATGTTGCACTTGTCAATGCAATATGATGTACTTTTTACAATTTATTCATCATTTTGTCTTACTTAAAGCATTGACAAGTACATCTTGATGTAGTATTATTATATCAAAAGTATGACAGTATGATGTACTTGAGTATAGGAAGGAGGAAGAAAGATGGATATGAAACAACCTAATATGATGACCGTGAGAGAAGTTGCGAAAACAGGATTGCTCTCGGAACACGCTCTTCGCATTATGCTGAAAGCCGGGAAACTTCCGGCAATCTATATCGGAAAGAAAGCACTCATCAATTATGACAAGCTGTGCGAGCAGTTATCCGCTTTGGGAGAAGATGCGGAAAACCAGTCTGATTCGATATGGTACTAATCTGTACGCCATTACTTATAAGGAAAGGAGGCAAGCCGAATGCCGGAAGAAACGAAAAATCCCATGCAGGAACTGATGGATAGGAAGATATGGTTCCTGTGGATATGGAGCAAGGATAAAAATGGCAATCCCACCAAAAAGCCAATCGCAGCGAATGGTGGTGCAACGGGTACAGACGATGCCCATAGTGGCACATGGGTGACCTATGATGAAGCGGTAACTGCAATGCGTGAACGTGGCTCTGCCGGAGTCGGTTTCAAAATCCCCAAAGGATACTTCTTTCTGGACATTGACCATAAGGAACTGAACGACCCTTTTGTGCAGATGATGTTGAAACGCTTTAACAGCTATACGGAATATTCCCAAAGTGGCAACGGCATCCACATCTATGGAAAAGTCGATATTGCCAGCATCCCTACCTATATCGATGATAAAGGCAAGGAAAAGCTGGACAGACAATTCTATATGAAAAATCCCCACAACGATACCGAGCAGTATTTCGGAGGACTTACCAACCGATTCGCCTGTTATACAGGCAGTGTGATATTGGATACGGCACTGAATGACTGCACACAGGCTGTCCTTACCACCTTGGATAAGGATATGCGCAGAAAGCAGAAAAAGAAATACAGTGCCAAACGTGACGGTGATGAGGATGTATACCGCATTATCGAAGCACTGCACAAACAGAAGAATGGTGAGAAATTCGCCATACTGTTTGATGATGGTGACATCAGCGGATATGGCAATGACGATTCTGCTGCGGATTGTGCGCTCTGTTCTCTTATCGCATTTCGCACCGGGGACGACCCAGAACTGATCGATGCCATATTCCGTCTGTCCGCTCTGATGCGTGAAAAGTGGAATCGGGACGATTACCGGGAACTGACCATCAACGCAGCACTAGAAGCCTGTCATGGTGTGTTTCATCGTTCGGTAATGCCAGCCCCGGAATTTATCAAATTCAACCGTTCCGGGATTGCAGCGGTGAGTGTGCCTCTGCTTGCAAAATATGTACGAGAGCATCTCCAATACCTTATAGTCCGTGACAACACCAATGGCGGCACCATCATCTATGTGTACGAAAACGGCTGTTACAGGCTGTGTGGCAAGGATAACTTCAAGGGTATCATCAAAGGGTACATTACCGATTATGATGAGGAACTTCTCCGTATGGCTGATGTAGCTGCCTGTATCGAGCATTTGACCACCGACCTTAATACACTGACCAACGATGACCTCAATGCCGATGAAGACCTCATCAATGTGGCAAACGGTCTGCTCCGGCTGTCAGATTTAACGCTCCTGCCACACTCCCCGGAGGTATTCAGCACCATACAGATTCCCTGTGAATGGCATGGAACTCCAAGTGCAACGCCTACCTTTGACGGCTATATTTCCACACTGACTAATCATGATAAGGCGGTGGAAAATCTGCTGTTGGAATTCATCGGTGCAGTGTTCTCCAATGTAAAAGGCTGGCGAATGAAGAAATCACTGTTCCTTTATGGCAAGGGAGATACAGGTAAATCACAGCTAAAAAGTCTGGTGGAGCTGATGCTTGGAAAAGGATATTTCATCGGCATCGACCTTGCCGAAATCGAAGCACGGTTTGGCACTGCCAATCTCTATGGCAAGCGTCTGGCTGGCAGTTCTGACATGAGTTTTGTAACCGTCAGCGAATTAAAGACCTTCAAGAAGTGTACAGGCGGTGACAGTCTGTTTGCAGAGTTCAAGGGGCAGAACGCTTTTGAATTCATATACAACGGTCTACTGTGGTTTTGCATGAACCGTCTGCCGAAGTTTGGCGGTGATGATGGCGAGTGGGTATACAACCGTATCATGCAGGTGGAATGCCTTAATGTGATACCACCAAAACAGCAGGACAAGCATCTGCTTGAAAAGATGTATGCGGAACGGGAAGGCATCTTCTACAAGGCGGTGATGGCATTTCGCAATGTTATCGGCAACGGCTACCGTTTTACAGAGCCGGACAGCATCGCACAGGCAAGGCAGAATTACCGCGATACTAACAGCACCATCATTTCCTTCTTTGAAGAATGCATGGCAGAACGCAGTGACAGCAAGATATCCGACACTTGGACAACGGGTCGCATCTTCAAAGCATACAAGGCTTGGTGCAAGGATAACAACAACGGGTATGCCAAGACAGCACGGGAGTTCCGTGATGAATTGGCTGACCACCTCGGCACGACCTTTCAGGCTATGGTTGTCAGACGTGGAACAGGCGGTACCTTCTACAGAGATTACACACTCTCCGAGGATGCCGTAGAACAGTTTAGGGGGTGTGGCTATGATGACTTTCTCGTTTAGTGACAGTAGTGACAGTACAGTGACAGTTCATGTGCACAACAGTCACTGCAATAAACACCCATTCCACAAGGGTTTAAGGCACTTTGGTGACAGTAGTGACAGTTCTTTCAACTCAAGAGCCAAGAAAAAAATCTTTGTATGCAGTAGGCAGGTATGGGTACAAGGTACAAAGATTATTGAGCGTGTGAGCAAATCAAAAGTTCTGTCACTACTGTCACTAAAGCAGTGCAAATGCCCATTCTGTAAGGGATTTCTTTAGTGACAGTTGCAAAAAGAACTGTCACTGGAACTGTCACTAAATCGCAGGAACTGTCACCAAAATACAGACAGCGCTGATATGCGCAGTCAGAAAGGAGGCAAATGCCATGAGAATTATGGATATTGATGAGAACACCAAGTTTCGTCCGATTGACTTTGACACTGACCGCTATGTCGGCATGAGTGTAATCAACCGTAAGGATGATGCCCCTGTGCTTATCATGATGAGCAAGTCCAGCAACCCACCGCACTACATGGTCATGGATGGGATGTACAAGCAGATGTACTATCTGCGATATGCAGATGCAGTGGACTACTGCAAGCGTATGGGATACATCCGTTCCCGCAATTGACCATAGGGGCGGTCAACATCTCCACTGCTGTTATAGCGGAAAACGGGGCAATGCTCTCACGCACAAAATCGCAAATTCAAAAGGGGTATTAAAACCCTATCACACAAAACCACATTTTAAGGAGGAAAATACTATGATTTATCCAATTATTGCAAACAAAAAGAACAACATCTTACACACCCATCATTCGTCCTACTCGGATGAATATGCACAGAGAATGTGTAACCTGTATCTTTCCGATGAAATCCACAGAGATGACGAAGGAAAGCTGCACAAGTATTATCGTCTCCATGCCAAAGAACCTCACAGCATCGAGGATGCTCTTGCTTATGACATCTTATGCCCGGAATGTGCAAACAGAGGAAAGCTCAAGCAGATTGGCAGGGTACTGAACTACAATGACCTCGGACTGTACAGATGTCCGTTTTGTGACAAGAAATAAGGAGGAACACGATTATGAATACAACAATGAAAACAAAGGTCTATGCCGGAGAGCCGGAGTATGACAAAAACTTCTGGGATGTAATGCGTGGCAAGGAACACTGCATTGATAAAATCGCCAAGGGGCGTAACTCCCAGACCGACACCTATGCCGTTCCTGCTCATGCCAACAATAAATTCGGTAAGGCAATCGAGGGCAAGAGCCTGTTCCGTCAAATCGGTACAGCCTTTAATGCCTATGAAGCCGGATACCGTATCTTTGCTAAGGACTGTAATGATCTTGCAGCCTTTGTGCCGGAAGGTGGCATGATTCCGATTTATGAGGGAATGAATGATTTCACCACCACCGTAGTGGAAAGCTGGAAACTCGCAGCCTTTGTAAAGTTCGATGAGGATTTCATCCATGATGCCACCTTCGATATTGAGAACTATCTGGTGGAGCGTTTTGCAAAGAACTTCGGCAAAGCTGAAACCAACGCATTCATCAATGGCACTGGCGAACAGATACCGACAGGTATTCTTCATGAAAGCAAGGGCGCAGATGTGGCTCTGACCACGGATGCCCTTACTTATGACAATATCATCAGTTTGTACTTCTCCGTTAAGTCGGAGTATCGTGCCAACGCAGTGTGGCTCATGAACGATGAAACCGCTATGGCACTCCGCAAGCTGAAAGATGCCGATGGCAATTACCTGTGGCACAGTACCGATGATACTATCTTTGGAAAAAAGGTCATCATTTCTGAATTCATGCCAAACGCAGAACCAGGCAAAAAGCCTGTTGCCTTTGGTGATTTCAGCTACTACTGGGTCATCAGCCGTAGTCCAGTTAGTGTCCGCGCCATCAAGGAAAAATTTGTGGTGTTAGACCAGATTGGCTATCTTGCCTTTGAGTTCATTGATGGCAAGCTGGTACGCTCCGAAGCAATCAAGGTCATTGCGATGACCGAATAAACAATTGGCACTGCCTGTGGTGGATAGTCTTTCTGCCACAGGCGGATGCCTTATCTGATAGAAAGAGGTGGGATTATGAACACAGCAGTAAACAACACTCATATCACCCATACTTCTATCGGTGGAACGATGTATATCGTGGAATCAATGGTCAGCGAAAACGCCAGAGAAACCGCATATTCCAAGGTGAAACGGCTGATTTTGAGCAATGTCGGCACTCCGCTCAAAGTATCAGAAAGTTCACAAATACTTGCAAAATACAACTCGACTTCTGCCTGATAGTACGGTAATATCGACATACCGATGGGGAGGCTGTCGGAAAGGATGGTAAAAATGGAAAACAAAAGACAGCCTTACATAGATGCAGCCCTTGGGGAGAAAATCACAGCACTCTATTGCAGATTATCCCGTGATGACGAACTCCAAGGTGACAGCAACAGTATTATCAATCAGAAAGCAATACTCAAGAAATACGCTGATGACAATGGATTTGCGAATACACAGTTTTTCGTGGACGATGGTTACAGCGGCACAAACTTTGAACGCCCCGACTTCCAACGCTTGATGGCATTGGTGGATGAAGGTGCTGTGGGCATCATCATTGTCAAGGATATGAGCCGACTCGGAAGAGATTATCTGAAGGTCGGTTACTATACCGAGATGGTGTTCCCAGAATCGGACATCCGCTTTATTGCCATCAACAACGGGGTCGACAGTGCCAGTCAGCAGGACAGCGATTTTACGCCATTCCTCAATATCATCAATGAATGGTATGCCAAGGACACGAGTAAGAAAATCCGTGCGGTTTTCAAGGCAAAGGGACAGGCTGGCAAGCCACTCTGCACAAACACACCCTACGGATACAAGAAAGACCCTGAGGACAAGAACCACTGGATTGTAGACGAAGATGCTGCTGCGGTGGTAAAGGAAATCTTCCATCTGTGTATTTCCGGCTACGGTCCGACACAGATTGCCAAGGAGTTGAAAAAGCGCAAGGTGCTGACCCCTGTAGATTATGCAAAAAGCAACGGCAGAAATGCTCCTGCGGTCAAACAGACGGATGACCTTTACAAATGGACAACTTCCACGGTGGTTCATATTTTAGAACGGCAGGAGTACCTTGGCAACACGGTAAACTTCAAAACCCACCGCAAGTCCTATAAGCTGAAAAAGCAAATCAAGAATGACAAGGACGAATGGCAGATTTTCGAGGGTACGCACGAAGCCATCATAGATAAGGAAACGTTTGATATTGTTCAGCGTATCCGTGATGGCAGGCGCAGATTTACTCCGATGGGTGAAATGCCCACACTCTCCGGCATGGTGTATTGTGCCGATTGTGGCAGCAAGATGTACCAAGTCCGTGCAAGGGGCTGGGGACATGAGAAAGAGCATCTGGTCTGCTCTACCTACCGTAAGCGTGGCAAGAGCAACTGTACGTCCCACCAGATTCGCAATGTGGTCATAGAACAGCTTCTCTTGGATGACCTGCGCAGAGTGACCGCTTATGCCAGAGAACATGAAGCCGAGTTCATTCAGCTTGTGACCAACACATCGGAAAAGGCACTGAACCGAGAACTCCGTAGCAGTCAGAAGGAATACGAACAGGCAAAAGCCCGTATCACCGCCCTTGATAAAATTATCCAACGGCTTTATGAGGACAATGTAGTCGGTAAAATCAGCGATGAGCGGTTTGCCAAGATGTCCGCTACCTATGAGTCAGAGCAGAACGCCTTGGAAAGCCGGATTGCTGAACTGGATGAGTTCATTACCACGGCAAGAGAAAAATCCCTCAATGCCGAATACTTCCTGCAACTGGTGCAGAAGTACACGGACATCAAGGAATTGGATGCCGAAATCATTCGGGAATTTGTGGAGAAAATCATCGTGTTCAAAGCTGAAAAGGTAGACGGGCACAGAATGCAGCGAATTCAAATCATTTACAACTGTATCGGAGCAGTAGAAATTCCGAGCAAGCATGAAAAAACGGCATAGCCGATACTCACGACTATGCCGAAATTTTCAGGGATTATAAATCCCTAAGACGCACCCTCAAAAGTGTGGGGCTTTTTTAAGATTATACTACAGCAAGCTTTTGTACTGCATTAGCTGATACCATGATATCGCAGTGTTCTTCCAAAAATGCCAATGTAGCACCAGAAGCTTTTTCAAGAGAGCCATACTCAGAGAGCATGTTACAAGTCTTATTAAATTCACTGTTTGTGTGCTCCGACTGTGTCAGAGCCAGAATGTACAATGAATTATCTGGATCATGGTATAATGTGTTTGAACCGTGATATACAGGTTGAAGAAGATGTGCAACCCGGATTACCCGGTCCATGCTGTCGAAAGAAAACAACCGTACATTAAATGGTGCCGGTGGATCTGAAACGGTAGAGGTATTCTCGGTATCAGATGCCGCCTCTTTCACCTTGTTTAGCAGATTTAAAAATTCTTCTGCCCCCTCTAACTTCTCCAGTGATTCTGGCGTATCGGAATCAACTTCTCCCAGAGGTGTAAACTTGGAAAACCTTGTATCTAATTCCTCCGGATCTTCTACCTTTGTAATAATTAGAACGATAGAATCCGCAGAAGCAGGGATTGCTTCTATCATTAAAGGGATGTCTTCTGCTTCAAAGCCAAAGTCAAAGGATGCCTGCTGCATCATGTCTCTGAAAAGAGATTTGGCTTTTTCCGTGCCATATGCCAATTCGCTCAATTTTAAATGGCGTGCTGCGAGGTCGGCATGTGTCAGGGTACAACGAATCTGATTGTCATTCAGTTTTTCGATTTTCATATCATCACATCCTTACGAATTGTTATATCAAAAAATATATATCTTCTCACTGTTAGTATAAACAAAAACAAAAAATATGTAAAGAGAAACCAGAAGAGTTTATAGTACTTTTATGGTTATCAACAAATGTGGAGAGCTTATAAACAATAAACACATTGAAAAGTATGTATAGCTTTTCTATAATTGCAGTTACAGAAGATAGTATATCAGGATAAATAAATGTTTATACAAAGGAGGTGCAAAAAGGTTAATCATATCTAGTAAATGTTCGTGTAATTCATATGTCCGTTTCAAGGATAAAACCATCAAAATTTTCATAATGAGAAAGAAACCGTAGAGTCATACTACCTTCTATACTGCCATAATCCGGTGGTACGTCACGATACCTCCGTGAAATTGAAAAACCAGGCAGCAATCCAATATTTATCTGAATCTACGGGGAAAGGAGAACCATGGAGATTGGTGAGGCAGCGTACAAGTACAGAGATTTATATGCGGAACTCGAGAATTATGAAAAAAACGGAGTGCCCATGCATCTTGAAGGCAGCCCGGCGAGTCCGATGCAAATTGTGACAGCACACATGATCCGAGAAGAAGGCTGCTATATGCGTGACTATGTCATGGATGAGAAAGGATACATAGAATCACTTATTTTCGTAAACATTAATTATGATCAGGCGAAGAATCCCCTCAATACGCCGGAAGGAGATACCATAGAAAGACAGAAGAAGTACATTAGGCAAAGCCTTTCATGAGCAGTATATTTTTTACGTATTAAACTACTAATGTTTAATAAGGTATGATATAATAGGCTCTACATAGGAGGTACGGCATGGACGAAAGAGAAAAGAAAGCCGAATATGCCCGAAAAGCATTCCAGCAGAATGCACAAAAAAGACGCCCAGGCTGCAGTGACCAGAGACCGGGAAGCTTTAGGCCGGGTAGTCCAGGATTAAATGGCCAAAGGCCACGAAAAAAGAGCAGCCGGGCAAGGCGGAGAAGACGTAATTTGATTATAAGAACATTTATTTTTATTGTTCTGATTATTATTGTAGTTATGGGGTTATTAATCTGGAAAAAATACGGCTCATCAAAAGAGAAGGTAGATTTGAAAGAATATTATGGTATACAGAATAGCGATGACCTCGCAGTAGTAGTAGATGATCGGATTATGAGCGATGGTGAAGCTGCCTCTGCAGGCGGCAAGCTGTTTGACGGCGTCCCTTATATAGAATATTCCGTCGTTCGTGATTATATCAATGAAAGATTCTATTGGGATTCTAATGAAAATGTCCTGCTGTACACATTGCCGGATGGCAGTGTTTCTGTGAATGTCGGAAGTAACGAGTATACAGATGTAAAAGAAAAAAAGAGTGAGGACTATGTAATTTTAAAGACAGAAGGCAAGACTGCGTATATCGCACTTTCGTTTATAAAGCAATACACAGATATGGAGTACTCCGTAGAGAATAATCCTATATCTAGAGCTGTAATCGAATGCGACTGGAGTGAAAAAGAAGTATCTACACTCAGAAGAGATACTAAGGTCAGGTATCAAGGCGGTGTAAAGAGCCCTATTTTGACGGAGGTCAGTAAATCAGATAAGGTATGGATACTTGAGGACGAGAATGACTGGATGAAGATTCGTACAAGCGACGGGTTCATCGGTTATGTCAAGACAAATTCACTCAAGAAAGTTACCAAAGAAGTGGTGAGCAGAGATTTCAAAGAACCTGAGTACACCAACATATCAGTAGATCATACCATCAACATGGCATGGCATAATGTAGAAAATGATACGGCTAACAGCTATATTCTTGAGATGATAGCCAATACAAAAGGGCTTACAACAATAGCACCTACATGGTTCAACATTTCCGATACGGATGGGAATATTTCATCTCTTGCTAATTCCGAGTATGTGAACTATGCGCACAAATCTAATATTGATGTGTGGGCTACGCTTCGAGATTTTCACGGAGGGATTAACTCCTACGATGAAACATATGAAGTGCTCAGTTATACTTCAAAGAGAGAAAATTTGATTAATCAGGTTATCGCAGCGGCCCTTCAAAACAATATTGACGGAATTAATCTGGACTTTGAGCTGGTTTCCGAGGAATGTGGAGAACATTTTATTCAATTTGTGCGTGAGCTATCGGTAAAATGCAGACAAAATGCTCTTGTTTTCACCGTTGATAATTATGTACCAATGCCATATAACAAGCAATATCATTTAACGGAACAAGGGAAGGTTGCCGATTATGTCATTATTATGGCCTATGATGAACATACGGAAAGTTCCTATGAGGCCGGTTCCGTTTCGTCCTATAATTATGTAAAAGACGGAATTAAAAATGCGCTGAAGGCTGTTCCGGCAACAAAGCTTGTGGGTGCCATACCTTTCTATACACGGCTGTGGGAAGAGACTCCAAAGACCGAGGAAGAGTTGGCAGAGCAAGCGGGCACCGAGGCGGCAGGTTATCCAAATAAGGTAACAAGCAGAGCCGTCGGCATGGACGAGGCAAAAGAATTGCTCGGCTCAGCAGGAGTAAATGCTGAGTGGGATAATAAGACAAAGCAGAACTATGCTCAGTGGGAAGCTGACAGCACAATCTATAAGATATGGCTGGAAGACAGTGAGTCAATAGAAGAAAAACTAAAACTGATTAAGAGCAACAAGCTTGCAGGAGCTGCTGAATGGAGACTCGGCTGGGAGAATCCCGAGATATGGAATCTCATCATCCAATATGTGAACTAGACGCAAGAAACATCCTTTTTCCGCATATATATAGGAAGAATGCATACCTATTGAATGGTTAACTTCCACTAAGTAAGCGATTGAACATAGTGTTCAATAAGAAAAGGAAAGGGGATGTTTTTTTGCGCCGTAAATTCGGGATACTGGGACTGCTTGTACTACTTGTATGTGCTGTAATTGGGAGCCAGAGGGCAGGTGAATACCTTTATAGGAATTATATTAACCGTGATACAAAAGAAACGGCGGCATCAGGCACAAAGGAGAAGCAGGTCATCATAATTGACCCGGGACACGGAGGGAGAGACCCCGGAAAAGTCGGGGTAACCAAAACCCAGGAAAAGGACTTGAACCTACAGATATCGCTTAAGGTAAAAACCATGCTTGAAAAGCAGGGTATTAAGGTCATTATGACTCGTGAAGATGACAATGGCCTTGGGGATTCAAAGGTGGAGGATATGAAAAAAAGGGTTTCTATTATCAATAATGAGAAACCTGTTCTGGCAGTAAGCATACATCAGAACAGTTATCATGAAGAAAGCATACATGGAGCCCAGGTGTTTTACTTCACCCATTCCAGCGAAGGAGAGAAGCTGGCAAAGATTATGCAGGAAGCCCTGCTCGACGCAGATCCGGATAATACAAGGCAGGCTAAGGCAAATGATACATACTATATGCTGAAAAAGACAGATGCACCGGTTATTATTGTAGAATGCGGATTTCTGAGCAACAGGTCAGAAGCGGAAAAACTTGACGACGAGGAATATCAAAATGCTCTCACCAAGGCAATCTGTAATGGAATTCAAAACTGCCTGTCACAGCAAAAGGATTCGTAATACGCAGAACGTAATTTTTACAAAGAGAGTTTTTTTTTGGGATAAATAATGGTATAATAAAAATTATGAAAACGATAATAAGAAAGATAGATAAAAATCAGATAGATGAAAAGGTAATAGAGGAAGCAGGAGAGGTATTGAAAGAGGGCGGTCTTGTTGCTTTTCCCACAGAAACGGTCTATGGACTGGGAGCGAATGCTCTGGATGAGGAGGCGGCAAAGAAGACTTATGCAGCAAAGGGGCGCCCTTCGGATAACCCTCTCATAGTGCATATTGCAGATGTACAGGCGCTGGATGAAATAGCAGTAAATATACCAGAGGAGACAGAGGAACTGACGTTTCGTTTTTGGCCGGGGCCCTTGACTATGATTTTTGAAAAAAGTAAAAGTGTCCCTTACGGAACGACGGGCGGGCTGGAGACTGTAGCTGTGCGCATGCCCAGCGACCCTATAGCAAGAGAACTAATACTGGCGGCGGGGGGATATGTTTCTGCCCCCAGTGCCAATACATCTGGCCGGCCAAGTCCCACAACGGCACAACATGTGGAGGCAGATCTGGGTGGAAAGATTGATATGATATTGGATGGCGGAAGTGTTGACATAGGGCTTGAATCTACTATTGTTGATATGACTGTTGTTCCGCCTATGATACTGCGCCCGGGCGCGATTACAGTGGACATGCTGGAGACGGTCATCGGACCTGTCAGTGTGGATGAGACTATTTATGGAAGCGAAAGCATGCAGCATCCAAAGGCTCCCGGTATGAAATATCGTCATTATGCGCCAAAAGCTAAAATGATGATTGTGGAGGGCACTCTGCGAGAGGAGGTTCTTGCAATACAGCAATTGGCCTATGCTGCCTGCCGTGAGGGAAAGAATGCAGGTATCATTGCAACAAACGAGACATTTGTGTATTACACTCACGGAATTGTTAAGAATATCGGAACCCGCGATAACGATAAGACAATTGCAAGAAATCTTTATGCAGTGCTTCGGGAGTTTGATGAGGAGGATGTTCAGGAGATATATAGTGAATCCTTTGTGACCCAGGGTATCGGCAGTGCAATCATGAATCGACTCGAGAAGGCCGCCGGGCATTTGAGGATTCCTGCGTCTGTGATTGTCAGGCAGCAGCAATATCGCCGGATTCTTTTCCTGAGCAATACAGATACAAGCAGAGGCCCAATGGCGGCGGAACTTCTGAGGAATCAAGATCTGGAGCAGGAGTATGACATAGTTTCCAGGGGGCTTGTGGTACTTTTTCCAGAGCCTGTGAACCAAAAAGTGGAAGCGATATTAAAAAGCAGTCAGATGAGCCTGAAAGAGTACTTTTCTATAGCCCTTTCGGATGATGACCTGGATGAGGACACATTGATTCTCACGATGGATGAAAGTCAGAAGTGGAAAATTGTCTCTGAATATGATAATATAAAAAACGTTTATACATTAAATGAGTTTACAGAAGACGATACTGAGATACCGAATCCATACGGGCAGCCATTGACAGCATATGGAGAATGCTATGAAATAATTTGCGGGTTAATAAAAAAATTAACAAATAAACTTAATTCATTTACTAGAGGAGGAAAATGATGTCAGTAGTACACATTATGGATCATCCATTGATTCAGCACAAAATCAGCTACATCCGAAGCGAGGAGGTTGGAACAAAAGAATTTCGCGAAGTAGTAGGAGAAATTGCGGGTTTGATGTGTTTTGAGGCAACAAGAGACCTGAAGCTGCAGGATGTGAAGATTAAGACGCCGATATGCGAGACGATCGGGAGGGAACTGACCGGAAAGAAACTTGCGGTAGTACCTATTTTAAGAGCAGGGCTTGGAATGGTGGATGGAATGTTATCCCTCATACCTGCCGCGAAGGTAGGACATATAGGACTTTACCGTGATCCGGATACATTTGAACCAGTAGAATATTACTGCAAGCTTCCGGCGGACTGCGATGAGAGAGAGGTATTTGTGGTAGATCCTATGCTGGCAACAGGCGGCTCCAGCACGGCTGCGATACAGATGCTGAAAGAAAAGGGCGTGAAGAGAATACGTTTTCTATGCATTATTGCAGCACCGGAAGGTGTAGAAAGAATGAAGAAAGAACATCCGGACGTAGACCTTTATATTGGTGCCCTTGATGAACGCCTCGATGATCACAAGTATATCATTCCTGGTCTTGGTGATGCCGGCGACCGTATTTTTGGGACAAAATAGACATAAAGGAGGCCGGTGCATATGTCAGGCAAAAGAGAGGACTATTTGTCTTGGGATGAGTACTTTATGGGAGTTGCAAAGTTGTCAGGGATGCGCTCCAAGGATCCAAACACCCAGGTGGGTTGCTGTATAGTGAGTCAGGATAATAAAATATTATCTATGGGATACAATGGCTTTCCGATTGGATGCTCAGACGATGAATTCCCCTGGGACAGAGAAGGGGGCGATCCACTGGAGACCAAGTATGTGTATTCCACTCACAGCGAGTTGAATGCTATTTTGAATTATAACGGGGGAAGCCTTGCCGGAGCTAAGCTCTATGTCTCCCTGTTTCCCTGCAACGAATGTGCAAAGGCGATTATTCAGGCAGGGATTAAAGAAGTTATATTCGAATGTGACAAATATGCGGAGACAGCTTCTGTTATGGCGTCAAAAAAAATGATGGATGCATCGGGTGTCCGATATCATCGCTATCATAAAACAAACAGGGAAATACAGATACAACTGTAAATATAATAGAGAAGGCGAATATTCCTGCACCAATTCGAATAGGATATCATATAGGCAGATTGGAGGAATATGACTATGGAAAATAAGCTGGCATCAACGGTTGTAAATTTTATCGTCCGTGCTGTTATTGGAATGGGGCTGATTTATCTAATTAATCAGTATTTACTCCATGGTAATAATACACTTAGCGTCGGCTTGAATTTGGTATCCTTTTTGACGACGGGAAGTCTTGGAATTCCAGGAGTCTGTCTTCTCTATGGTATTTTGATTTACCAAAGTTTGTGAGGTTTTTACAAAAAAGTGCAAATTTAGAAATGGGTATAGACATTTCTGTAATCTATATTTATAATACGATTTACACAGTAGTTATTCAGACTGCTGTTTCATTCAGGTACTGTTCCTAGTACCGAATGTTTCTTGGGTTGGATTGTCACTTTAAATCTGACCGTCATTATTAAATCGCGCTGCAGGTTCGCAGCAATATTTTCAGAACAATTACCAGATTTTTATTTTAAAAACGAATAGGAGGGATAGGTTGCATCCAAAAAATTTTGTGATCTGCGATACGGAGTCGGAATATGCTAAAAATCTTATGAGGGCTATAGATAAGCATGGAGAATTGGGGGTTCAGATGCATTTGTTTCAGGATCTGGAACAACTTAAGGAGTTTTCAAAGCAAAAGGCTATCCATATTATGGTCATTGACGAAGACTACCCGGCACAGGAGAGGCAGCAGATTGAGGCAGACAGACGTTATATACTTGTGAAAGGGGATGAGAGAGATCTGCTGCCCGGAGAAAAGGCAATATACAAGTATCAGTCCTCCGACATGATTTTGGGCAGCATTCAGGAAGGCACGATGATTATCAGTGAGGAGCCGTTAAGTAAAAAAGCTAATACCGCTGAAAGGCAGCTTATAGGAATTTATTCCCCCATCCACAGAATAGGAAAAACGAGACTTGCCATGGATCTGGGAAGAGGCTTTGCTAAGAATGGGCCGGTGTTATATCTGAACCTGGAGGAGTACTCAGGGTGCAGTTACTATTTTCCAGATAATGAGGAAGCAGATTTGGGAGATCTTTTGTATTACATTCGTCAGGAGTCAGGGAACATAGGATTGAGAATCAGTGCAATTGCCGGACAGATTGATGGCATGGATTATATTCCACCTATGCCTGTAATACAGGATTTGAGGTCTGTGAGGGAGGAAGAGTGGATAAATCTTTTTGAAAAAGTATTTCAAAATTGTATTTACAAAACAGTTATTCTTGACCTGGGGGACGGCATTGATGGGCTGTATGAGATCTTGAGAAGGTGCTACACCGTCTATACACCGTATATTGAGGATCCGGTTTCTCAGGCAAAGCTTAAGCAGTATGTTAGGAATTTGAGGCAGACCGGATATGAAGATGTATTGGAACATACGATACAAAAGAAGATTGAAGTAAGGGCAGGTGAAAGTATATAAACAGGCTGGAAGAAATGTATGATAAAGTACTGCAGCAAATGGATATGGAGCATGAGATGGAGGACGAGGAACTCCTGGAGCTTATACATGTGGTATTAAGCCAAGCCGGAGAAGAAAAATATATGCCTCTCCGGGATAAGATACGCTTGAGTAAGGAACTGTTCAATGCTTTTAGAAAGCTTGATATACTGCAGGACTTAATTGAGGATGAAGATATTACAGAAATCATGATAAATGGGACTGACAATATATTTCTTGAGAAAGACGGGCGGGTTTATCAATCGGACAAGCGTTTCCTGTCGGCGGCCAGACTGGAGGATGTAATACAGCAGATAGTGGCGGGAACGAACCGTTATGTCAATGAATCATCACCTATTGCAGATGCCAGGCTGGAGGACGGTTCCCGGGTGAATGTAGTACTAAAGCCTGTGGCATTGAATGGTCCTATTATGACAATCAGAAAATTCCCCCGAGAAAAAGTAACGATGGAACAGTTGATTTCATGGGGGAGCATAAGCACTGAAGCGGCGGAGTTTTTAAAGGTGTTAGTCTGCGCCAGATACAATATTTTTGTCAGTGGTGGAACAGGTGCAGGAAAGACAACATTTTTAAATGCCCTGTCTGATTATATTCCAAAGGATGAACGGCTGATTACCATTGAGGATAACGCAGAACTTCAGATAAAAGAGGTACCCAACCTGGTTAGGCTTGAGACAAGGAATGCAAACCTGGAGGGAGAAGGTGCCGTGACTATCCGCGATTTAATCAAATCGGCGCTTAGGATGAGGCCTGACAGGATTCTAGTGGGGGAGGTAAGAGGTGAGGAAACCGTGGATATGATATCTTCTGCAATGCTCAACGGACACAGTGGCTCTATGTCTACGGGGCATGCCAACAACCCGACAGACATGCTGCACCGGCTGGAGACTCTGATGATGATGGGAATAGATATGCCCCTTGCCGCTATCCAGAGACAGGTTGCATCGGCAATTGATATTATTATCCATCTGGGACGCATAAGAGACAAAACCAGAAAGGTGTTGGAGATAGCGGAGGTGGTGGGATATGAGGACGGAAAGGTCCAGACACAGACACTATATGAATTTAGAGAGGAGGGGACAGAGAATGGAAAAATCCAGGGAAAGCTTATGAAAGTGGAAGAACTGGTTCACAGGGAAAAGCTGCTGGCAGCAGGATATACGACCTGAGGAATATGCGTTTGCAATTACAAAAGGAGCAGCACTGACGGGAATGGTGGCATATTTGTTTTATGATACATGGGTGGCGGTACTGCTGCTCCTGCCTGCTCTTTGTTATTATCTGCAGGCTTGGCAGAGAACCAGGTGCAAAGCAAAGGAAGAAGAATTTAGGGAACAGTTTAAAGAAAGCATACAGGCATTGGCATCAGCCTTAAATGTCGGATACTCTGTGGAAAATGCGATACGTGAGACCGCAAAGGATATAAAGCCTCTTTTCAGGAAGGATGCAAGAATCAGAAAAGAATTATCAAGAATGATTCATCAGCTTGATGTGAATCAAACGGTGGAACAGGTAATGACTGAATTTGCGGACAGGGTCAATCAGGAGGATGTCCGCAATTTTGTCACAGTCTTTGTGGCAGCCAGGCACACAGGCGGTGACAGTATTACAATTATCAGAAATGCTGTTAGAGACATCAGTGATAAGATTGAAGTGGAGAAAGAGATACAGACATTGCTGGCAGCGAAGAAACTGGAGTTTAAAATTATGTGTGTTATTCCATTTGGAATTTTACTATATATGCGTCTTGCATTCCCTGAATTTATGGAGGTGCTTTATGGAAATCTTCTGGGCGCAGGATTGATGACCTGCTGCCTGGGCGTTTACGGGACAGCTTACAAGCTGGGAAAAAGCATGGTAGAAATCGAGGTATAAGTTTGAATAAGTGGAGTTCTGTATATGGGAAAATGGGTGTGGTATTTTTATCGGTAAGTGTGCTGGCGATGCTGGTATTTTTTGCAGATAAAAATAATGTACCGGAGAAGAACAAGGACGGAAAATATTTTCTGGAACGAAGCCCCTATGGGGCGGGAGATAAAAATGTAGATTTGGAAGTCCGAGTGGGGAAAGAACTGGAACCTTTTACAGTGACAGTGGGGGAACAACAGTATAGCGAAGAAAAGCTTCCTGAAATTTTCAAGAAAGAGGCAGCCCGTTTAGAGAAATTAATACTGGGAGAAAACACCAGTTTAGATGAGGTCAGATATGATTTGAACTTGGTGGACAAGATTCCGGGTTCCGGTATTACTGTTGCCTGGGAAACCAACAATTATGATGTAATAAATATCATGGGTGAGCTTAAGAGGGAACATTTAAAGGAGGAGGGAACACCGGTTGAACTTCGTGCTCTGCTCTCCTGCAGAGAAGAGGAGGCAGTACATGTCTTTTATGTTAATATTTATCCACCCAAATTAAATGCAAAGGAGAAAGATCTTCAAAACCTGAATCGGCAGATTAAGAAACAGGAGGAAAACACCAGAGAGGATGCATATCTTATTCTTCCTGACAAATTAGACCAAAGACCGATTGAGTGGCGGTATGCGGGGGATTCCCGCGCTTTGGGATTGTTTATTTTAGGAATTGTTGCATCCGGAGCCATTTATGCTTTAGAGCATCAAAAAGGAAAGCAAAGAAAAGAGGCCAGAAAAAAGCAGTTGGAATGTGATTACCCTCAGCTAATCACCCAGTTTACCCTTTTCCTCGGAGCAGGCATGACGGTGCGTAAAGCCTGGTCCAAAATGGTGCAGGAGTATGAAAAACGAAAGGGGGAAAAGGAGGTTCAAACGGCTTATGAAGAAATGTTGTATACCATGCATGAGATACTGGGAGGCGTTTCAGAGGGCGAATGTTATGAAAGATTTGGCGCCAGGTGCCAACTGCCATCCTACCGTAAATTTGGTGCTCTTTTATCTCAAAACCTAAGAAAAGGAACAAAAGGAATGAGTGATTTGCTTAGAAGAGAGGCGGTAGATGCATTGGAAGAACGGAAAAAACAGGCACGCAAAAAGGGAGAAGAAGCAGGTACAAAATTGCTGGTACCCATGTTTATGATGCTGGCAATCGTATTGATAATTATCGTTGTGCCTGCATTTTTAACTATACAGATTTAGATTGCAGAGAGGTAAAAGGAGGAACAAAGAACATATGAAGAATTTTAGAAATAAAATAAGACAAAAATTAATTTATGCAGGATATTTATTAAGAGACGATGCAGGGCTTTCAGTTGTCGAGATGATTCTAATATTAGTTGTAATTATTGCCCTCATCCTGATATTTAAAACGCAGTTAATAAGCCTGGTGAACTCCATCTTTGAGAAAATTACCAGTGAGAGCGCGGGCATTTAATTTGCAGCGGGGGGAAATTACAGCCTTTCTCAGTCTCATCTTTGTCCTTCTCATTTCCTTTATTGCGGCGATGCTTGAAGGTACAATAGTACAAGTGTCAAAAAACCAGAAGAGGCTGGCGGTGGACAGCGCAATATTTTCTATATTTGGTGAATACCAAAAGGAGCTGTTGAAGAATTATGAAATTTTGGCTATTGACAGCAGCTACGGGACGGACTCTCCCAATGAGCAGAATCTGCTGGATCATATGTACTATTACGGTACCACTGGGATGGAACATAATATTCTGGGTATTCAATATTTATCTGATAATAAAGGATGCGCCTTCAGAGAGCAGGTGCTGGAATATATGGAAGAAACTTATGGAATTTCAGCCGTCCGTGAACTGACAGGAAAAACCGGTATTTGGGAAGAACTTAAGCAGCAGGGGGAAGAAGCCAGTCAGAGGGATGAAATTGTGAACAGGGAGCTGGATGATTTTATTAATGAAAATGAAATTATACTTCCTGAGGAGGACAACCCTCTCCCCCATGTGGAGGCGCTAAAACATTCTAGCATTCTGGAACTGGTGCTCCCAAAAGACTTCCAGTTGTCTGCACGGGCGATTATCCCCGAAGAACAGGCCGGCAGCAGAGGCTTAAGAAGTGGAAGAGGAACCTTTTATATACGGCAGGGCATGAATGGCATAGAAGAGCGATTACTGTTTCAGGAATATCTTTTAAAGAAGTTTAGCAGTGCAGCGGATGTAAAGGGAAGAAACAGAAACCTTTCCTATGAGCTGGAGTATATGATAGGCGGAAAAGCTTCAGATACAGAAAATCTGGAAATGGTAATAAAAAAACTGCTTACAATCCGCTTTGGCATAAACTATTTATATCTGCAGTCTGATGCAGCAAAGCAAGCGGAAGCGGAAGCATTAGCTTTAACGCTGTCAACACTGGCAGGTCTGCCGGCAGTATCGGCGGCTGTAAAACAGGCTCTGCTGGCAGCATGGGCTTTCGGGGAGAGTATGCTGGATTTACGCAGCCTCCTGTCAGGCAAAAGAGCCGCCTTGATAAAAAATACTGAAAACTGGCAGTTATCCCTTTCTTCTTTGATGACGCTGGGCACTGGAGAAGATATGCAGGAAGGGATGGATGCAGAGGGAGGAATTACTTACAGGGACTACCTAAGAGTTCTTCTATTTTTAGAAAATGAGGACAAGCTGACGGTAAAGGCGTTGGAACGGATCGAGCAGAATATGAGAACTGAGGTAAAGGAAGAGGCATTTTGTGTGGATACCTGTGTGGTGAAGCTGAGGCTGCAAAACAAGGCCGAGATTCGAAGGGGCCTCACATATCAGTTCCCGGTATACTTTGGTTACGAATAGTGGCCGGAAAACCTATTGAGCCCAATACAGATGCTCTTTCTTCTAATCCTGTCAGTTGTCCCTTCCGACAGGAAAATATTTAGAAAGGAAAAACTGCGATGTCACAATCAAATAAAACCCCATCCAACTCAAATAAAGAAAGGGCATCTGTATTGGGCTCAAAAGCGAGTGTAACTGTAGAAGCGGCGCTGGTTATACCGATTTTCCTGTTTGCTGTTCTAAGTTTAGTTTATTTGTTGGAAATACAGGCTATACGGACCAGCATTCAGCAGGGGATGCAATGTGCGGCAAAGAAAGCAGCGGAGGAGGCGGTAAGGCTTCCGGCGGTAAATGTCCTAAAGTTTGAACAAGATGTTGTAAAATCGGTGGGAGCCGGCAGAATGGATAAAAGTATACTCTTGGGAGGCAGTTCGGGACTTAACTGTGCCAAAACATATATGTCCCCCTGGAGTGGTGAGATTTGTGCCATCGCAGAATATTCAATTCGTCTTCCGTTTCCGGAGTTTACGAATCTCACAGCAAAGTTCCGGGATGAAATGAAGGTGAAAGCATGGACCGGATATTCAAAGAAAGACGGAAACCAAGAGGATGAACAAATTGTATATATGACAGACACTGCATTAGTCTATCATGAGGATTATCAATGTACTTATTTGCAGCTGTCTATTCAATTTGTTCCCTACAGTGAGCTTTCGGGTATGCGCAATGAGGGCGGAGGGAAATATCATAAATGTGAAAAGTGTGTTCATGGAGACAGTTTTGCAGGTGTATATATTACTACTACGGGCAGGAAATATCATAACTCATTAAGCTGCAGTGGGTTAAAGCGGACGATATATGCTGTGAAGAAGTCGGAAACTGGAATGAGAGCTGGCTGCAGCAGATGTTCGAAATAAATGGAATAAACATAGGAGGAGATATGGGGATAACCGAGGTGACCCAGATAGCATATGGAATGTATCTGGCTATACTTTCTATTATGGATATACGAGTACAGAGAGTGCCGGTTTTGCTGGTGGCAGTGGGAGGCACTGCTGCTGCCGCAGTGAGAATATGCCGGCAAGAAGTACCGTTGGTCTTAGCATTGGGAGGTGCAGCCATAGGTGTAATGTTTTTGGTTGTCAGCAGGGGGACAAGGGAAGCCTTCGGGTATGGTGACAGTCTGGTTATTCTGGCAATGGGGCTTTTTCTTGGTTTTTGGAATCTGCTGGTTGTATTAACTTGTGCGTTTTTATTATCTTCTCTCTTTGCGGCAGCATCTCTGCTATATAAAGGGATGAATAAAAAAGTAAGTTATCCTTTTCTGCCCTTTTTACTGATATCTTACTGTATTTGGTTTTGGTCCGGAGGGAGTTGATATATTGAAAATAACCAAAAGAGGTATAAGAAGGAACATAAGTACAAGTATGAAAGCGAGCATCACAGTAGAGATGGCTTATGTTCTGCCCATAGCGATACTGATGTTTTTGCTGATTATTTATAGCGTGTTTTATTATCATGATAAGAATATTCTAATTGGCGCTGCAGGGGAAACAGCGGTATTAGGGGCACAGACGGCAAGGCAGGAGGACGGCAATAAAACAGACCTTCAAAACTTTTACAGAGAGAGGGTAAAAGGAAAGCTGATTTTCCTTCGTTTGACTAGAATTGAAGTCAATAAAAGCAAAAAGGACATTGAGGTTGCAGTCCAGGCAGGAAAAAAGCGGATGCGTGTTTCTACGATACAAAAGGCTGTCATTCCCAAACCGGAGAAAGCTATTAGAAAGAAGAGACGGTTGGAGTCTTTGATGGAACAGGAGAATGGAAGAGAATGAAAACAGGGTATGAAAAGGAATTAAATAGGGTATTTCTGCATGTTGATTTATCGAAAATTTATGAAGAAGATTACCAGATACACATGATGAAGGAGAACAAAATTCCCGGGCTGCTGGAAGTAACGGGCTGTGGGTTGAATGGAAAAAGCAGATATAGTTATATGGTAACCGGAATGGTATCAATGAAAACAATGTTCGAAACTTCTGCGATCCAAAAGGATGATATGTTAAGATTCGTAAATCGTCTGATAGAGGTTATAAATATTTTGGAAAGGTATATGCTGAATCCAGATGGACTGTTACTATACCCGGAATTTGTGTTCTTCGGAGATAATAATTGGTTTTTCTGTTATCTTCCGGGAAGAAAGAGGCCTATAGGAGAAGCGTTCCATATTATGACGGAATACTTTGTTAAGAAATTAGATTATGAAGAAATAGAGGGAATTCTGCTGGCATATGAGCTCCATAAAGCTACTTTGCAGGAAAACTATGATTTGGAAAAGATAATGAGTGATTATAGGATTCACGAGAAAAAAAGACAGGGAAGTGAAGCTCCCGGGATAAATGAGGAAGCGAAAGAGGAACAGGAGGAATTTCCTGAGGATAATATATTCTCCATAAATGAAGAAGAATATGAACCATCGGGGGATTCAGAAACTATCCGAGAAATAGGCGGCTGGCGAAACTTTCGAAGAAGGGCGGCCGCAAGGTCTAAAAAGCTGAGATGGGGAAGCTGGAAGGACTTGATAACAGAGGAGGATGCATATTGAACTACTAATGTCTGATATGATATACTTGGATAAGTTACTCATTAAGATATCAATATGGAAAGAGGTATCATTTTGAATCAAGACAAGAAAGCAGTATGCACTGCGGGGTTGGTTGCGGCAAATGTTATCGTATTTCTGGTATTTTCCTTCTTAGGAGATACAGAAGACACGTTATTCATGTTGAACCATGGTGCGGCATATGGGCCATATATATCGGAGGGACATCAGTATTACAGGCTGTTTACCAGCCTGTTTCTTCACTTTGGGATTAACCATTTATTAAACAATATGATTCTCCTGGGAGCGCTGGGATGGAATCTGGAACTGGAAACGGGTAAAACAAAGTTTTTGCTTATTTATTTTATCTCAGGGCTGGGTGGAAATCTGTTCTCGTTCTGGCTAAATAGCAGAACAGAGGCCGCCGTAGTTTCCGCAGGCGCTTCAGGAGCAATTTTCGGTCTCATGGGGGCACTTGTATGGGTGGTGATCAAAAACCATGGGAGAGCAGGACGTTTGACAAGGCGGGGAATTTTGTTCATGGTGGTCTTAAGCCTGTATTTTGGAATTACAAGCTCAGGGGTGGATAATGCTGCCCATATCGGAGGACTTGTCTGTGGGTTTATAGCCGCGGCTATCTTATATCACAGAAAATACCAGACTCCTATATCGGCAGCTTAATTCCCGCGAGCAACGAGCCATGCGGAAATGTAAGCATTTCCATTTGACTTATGTACTACATCCTATACCGGCAATTTGATGGTAAAAGTAGAGCCCTGATCCACTTTTGAATCGACGGAGATGGTACCGCGATGTGATTCAATAATTTTTTTGGAGAGTGATAATCCAAGCCCTGTACCGCCTTCTTTATAAGTTTTAAATGGTTCAAAGATGTAATCAATAACATCATCTGAGATACCACAGCCGCTGTCTTTACATTGAATGATCAGAAATTCTCCCGTGCGGATGGCTGAAAAATAAATCTGTCCTTTGCCGCAAATAGACTCACTGGCATTGCAAAGCAGGTTTAAAAAGACCTGTTCCAGCTTAACTCTATCGCCGGTGTAGTCGCCAAGATCAGAAGGGATGGAAGAGGAGAATTCGATATCAGAAACTTCACTATCTAAAGAAATTGCAAAGGAGACTGCAATGTTTTTGAGAAGCCGTTCAATGGAGAATACGGAGTAATTTAACATATCTCCATTGTTGAAAGAGGAAAGGTCATTCAAAAGCTGACATATGAATTCAATATCCTCAATTGTTTGTTTCCAATGGGAAAAATCTTTCACTTCAGGGTGCTGAAGTTCCGTGACCTGCAACGATGAGGAAACCAACGTAAGAGGGTTCCGGATTTCATGTGCAATTGTCGACACTATTCTATGGTGATTGTCCAATAATTGACCGATTATTTGTTTGGCATCGGGATTTTCTTCTGTAAGAGTATTCATTTTATTAATGTCTATGTTATGTAACAAATGGTTTACCTCCTTTTGTATGATGTAATTGTAGTCTAGCACGACAGTTCCCTTTGTTCAATAAAATCAGACAGACAATTTTCGACAACAAATAGCAAAACCCACGAATACACGATAAAATAAGGACTGCCTTGTCGTACCTTTAGTAAAAGTTCTTTTCAATTTTGTAAAAATAGTCTATACTACAATTAAAGCACCTTATAAGGAGGAATAAGAAACGTTATGAAAGATGAAAACTGTATTTTTTGTAAGCTGGCATCAGGAAAAATTCCATCTGCAACACTTTATGAAGATGAAGATTTCCGTGTTATTTTGGATGTCAGCCCTGCTTCAAAAGGACATACACTGATTATTCCAAAAGAACATTACCGGAATTTATATGACTTGAATGAAGAAATTGCAGCGAAAGCGATGGTGTTGGCGAAGAGAATAGTAATTAGACTTAAAGATGTATTAGAATGTGACGGTTATAATATTGTACAAAATAATGAGGAAGCTGCGGGACAGACTGTATATCATTTTCATATGCATCTGATTCCAAGATACAAGGGCGACGAAGTAGGACTGGGATGGAAGATGGGCAAGCTTCTGGAAGAAGACAAAGAAAAAATAATGAACGGGTTCAGCCAGTAACTGAGGATAAAAAGTTGACTGAGAATTGTGAATTTGGCAGGATTTATGAAAGATATAAAAATCTTGTCCTAAAAGCAGCATATATATATTCAGGCAATTATGATGCGGCAGAGGATATTGCTCAAAATACATTTTTACAATTATATATTTATTACGATATTATGAATCACAGCAATGTGAAGTCGTGGTTATATACAACTGCTAAAAATTATGCGTTGAATTATAAAAAGAAAGCAAATCGCGAGATATTGCATGAAAGCATTGCAGAAGAGAGCTTCATCCTGAAAACTGCAGAAAGTGCTGAAAGTGAATTTTTGAAGGAAATAGATGAGTTTGACCGTTCAGAGCTGCATGGGCGGATATTTGCAGCATTGCTTGATAAAAATCCCAGATGGTATGAAGCAATTTCACTGGTCTATTTTCTTGAGATTCCACAGGCAAAAGTAGCAGTAGAAATGGGAATACGCATTGAGGTACTGCACAGTATACTACATAGAGCAAAGAGTTGGGTAAAAAAGACGTTTGATGTAGAGTATGACGAACTGAACCGATTGTAAGAAAGCGGGTGTCAGGATGACAACCCGCTTTCCATGAATATGCTGTAACCTAATAATTACTTCAGACGTATTTCTTCTATAAGCCCGGTAATTGTATCGATAGAGTCCTGCTGTCTTGAGTCCCGCATTGCATCCATATAGGAAGCACGGTTGTCGTAAAGACTTTGCACTGATTCAAGCAGCGCCTCTTTCGTGAGATCTTCCTCTTCAAGGACCATGCTGAAACCTTGCCGCTCGAAAGAACGGGCATTTAAAATCTGATCTCCGCGGCTTGCATGTGCGGAGAGAGGAATCAGAAGATTTGGCTTTCTCAAAGCAAGCAGCTCACAGATAGCATTAGCACCGGCCCTTGAAATTACGATATCTGCCAGTGCGAATATATCACGAAGTTCATTTTTAATGTATTCGAATTGTTTGTAGCCCTTCATACTGGTCAGAGTATCATCAACCTTGTCCCTGCCGCAGAGGTGGACAACCTGAAAGCGCTCTAAAAGTTCAGGAAGCGCCAGCCTGACGGCATTATTTACTGCTACAGATCCAAGACTTCCTCCTATAACGAGGATAACTGGCTTATCTGCAGAGAATCCGCACAGGTCCAGGGCTGCAATTTTATTCCCGGACAGCAGCTCCTGACGGATAGGTGAACCTGTTAAAACGGACTTCGCCTTCGGGAGTGAGTTGAGAGTTTCAGGAAAGTTGCAGCAAATTTTGGAGGCCGATGGAATTGCAATTTTATTGGCCAGCCCAGGGGTCATATCGGACTCATGTATAACAGTGGGAACTTTGCATCGCTTACCTGCCAGGACTACCGGAACAGACACGAAGCCTCCCTTAGAAAAAATAACATCGGGCTTTAATTCTTTAATGATAGAATGAGCCTCGCCAAATCCTTTTATTACACGAAAAGGATCTGTAAAGTTTTGTACACTGAAATAACGGCGAAGTTTGCCGGAAGAAATACCATGATAGGGGATATTGAAAGGTTCAATTAGCTCTTTTTCGATTCCCTTGTAAGATCCTATATATTGAATATCATATCCCAATTCTTTTAATCGGGGAATGAGTGCTATGTTGGGGGTAACATGCCCGGCTGTCCCTCCGCCGGTAAGAATGATTCGTTTCATAAAAAACCTCCAGATTTGAATGTTTATATTATAGTTAAGGCTTACGATATTGAATAAAGCACATATAATTTTATATTAAACTTATTTAATAAAATGTCAAGAAAAAGTAATAAAGCTCAAACAAGAGGGATACAAATGGAACATAATGTAAAACTGTCGCTGCAGGAAGAAGTAAAGAAAGATGCAAGGAAAATAGAAAAAGAAATTGCTGATAATCCTGATCTTAAAGATGTGAAAGTATCTGAGAAGATGGAAAATGAACTTTTCCATCGGATAAGGGGATACAAAAAACCAACGCTTTGACTCAAATGTGCTGAGCAAGACAAAGGATGACAGATAATACGATATAGATTCATCTTTTGGGCAAATAAAGAAAGCAGATTTGCAGCAAGGTTCTCTTATAAAGATGTTAATTATCAATTAAAAGGAGTGATGGATAAGGAGAATTTTATCAAATTACTCAAAAATATCATTTATTTTGACTAAACCGCGTAAGTTATTGTGGGCTTAGTTGTTTAATTGATATGAAATTGTTACATTGAGCACCTGAAGGAGCTGCCGCTGATACACTGCATAGCAGGAGTAACTATAAACCAAATAAATTATAGAAAAGACCTGTACTGAAAAAACCCACAATTTTTTAATGTACTGTATTCGGCGGTTGCTTCAGATGCTCAAAGCAATGAGACGAAACACGCTTTGCAAGTTTCGCTAGTCACTTACGCAAATAGATGGCAAGTGGATTATTTTCCGGTTGCTGTTTTTAATGCTTTTGCCAGCTGATCCGGGCAGGATGTTTTTTTGTACCCGCACTCTATTCCTTCAATTCTGGTAATGGCCTCATCCACATCCATTCCTTCTATAAGTCTTGCAATGCCCTGAAGATTGCCGTTGCAGCCTCCAATGAAGTTTACATTTCTTACCTTATTATCATCGATCTCGAAATTTATCACTTGAGAACAGACACCTTTTGTTTTGTATTGCATTTTGCGAACCTCCTGTAAAAGCCCCAATTTTCTGAGTTACCGGTGCACTGTACGGTACACTAAGCTCTATTACAAATAGAACATGAGAATTATAGCAAAAAGAAACAGAAAAATCCAGTACATATTTTCGTGGCTTAATTTTCGAGCAGTTATCTTATAAAATGACAAGGGATTTCTTAAGGCTCATACATGGAATTTAACCCTATATTTTTTGCTAAATTGAGGGATTAAAGTCAGCTTTGCATTTTATGATTCTGAACCCTAACATATGTGCATTTTCTATAGATATCAAGGGTCAATGACGAATTATGTAGAACGATTTTTGAGACAAAACCCTAAATGTTGGACTATAATAAGCTCACACAAAAAGTGGAAGTTGTGGCACAACCATTAAACAGGAGGTCTTATTATGTTGAAAACTTTAGTAGCAGACACCAACGTCATTTTTTATCTAATGATTGCCGTGGGTGTCATCGGGGTTCTGGGAAAGATTGTGAACCAGATTACTCTTCGCCGTATGGTAACAGCGGCAGGCAATATGTCAAAGAGTACACACAAACTGATGAAGCTTGTGCGGGCAAAGTATGAACACGCATGTATGATACACGATACAGTAGATAATGTAGGTGCTTTTGTGGAGAAATACATATATGAATACCGAGGGCTTCTCTTCAAGGTCCACACGTGGAGGCAGCTGGAAATACAGAGCATATGGTTTTCGGGGGCTCTGGCAGCATTTGGAGGAATGGGCACCTATATTGTAAGCGGGTTCGGAGAAAAAATGTATCAATATATCGTGGCAGGAGTGGCGGAGATGATTGCTCTGTTTGTCATCAGTCAGTTGTCTGATGAAGATTATAAAATAAATGCCGCGAAGAATTATATGGTGGATTATTTAGAGAATGTGTGTGCGCACCGCTACAAAAAGGTGAAACAGACGGAGAAAGATAATATAGATGTGATAAGCGCGGAAGGGGCGGGTACAAGCAAAACGACGGTGAGAAAGGAAGCAGCAAAGAAAAAGGCGGCGCCGAAAGAAGAACCGGAGTTGTCCATTAACATAGAAGGGGAGCCAAGAAGAGTGGAAAAGGAGGAAGGGGTAAGACAGGCCCTTAGCCACACCATAAGAGAAAAGATGGAGGATGATGGACAGCCTGCACTGAAGGAAGAAGCAATACGCCAAATTTTAGAGGAGTTTTTAGCTTGATTACATGTGATATATTTGGTAAAATCAACTTATAAAGTACAGATAGAGAGGAAGGGTAAACAATGGCTAGTAAAGTTACATTTGATTATTCAAAGGCAAGTAGTTTTATCCAGGAGCATGAGATGGAATATATGAGTGAACTGGCAGCTCAGGCAAAGGACAAGCTTGTCGCAAAGACAGGAGCAGGAAATGACTTCCTTGGGTGGATTGACCTTCCGGTTAATTATGATAAAGAAGAATTTGCTCGCATTGGGAAAGCGGCAGAGCAAATCCGCAGTGATTCAGAAGTACTGCTGGTAATCGGCATCGGCGGTTCATATCTGGGAGCCAGGGCGGCAATTGATTTTCTTGGTCATTCCTTTGCAAATGTTGTTTCCAAAGATATCAGAAAATCTCCGGAGATTTATTATGTGGGAAACAGCATCAGCAGTGCATATATAAAGGATTTAGCAGATGTAGTAGGAGACAGAGACTTTTCCATCAATATGATTTCCAAATCGGGAACTACAACAGAGCCAGCCATTGCCTTCCGTGTATTTAAAGAAATATTGGAGAAGAAATATGGAAAAGAGGGTGCGGCAAAGAGAATTTATGCCACGACCGATAAAGAAAAAGGAGCCTTGAAAAACCTTGCTGCAGAGGAAGGATATGAAACTTTTGTAGTGCCGGATGATGTAGGGGGACGTTTCTCCGTACTGACAGCGGTAGGACTTCTTCCAATTGCAGTGAGCGGTGCAGACATCACAAAGCTGATGGAGGGTGCTCAGGCTGCAAGAAAGGAAGCACTGGAGAATGATTTTGCAGAAAACGGTGCTATGCAGTATGCGGCAGTCCGTAATATCTTGTTGAGGAAAGGCAAGACAGTGGAAGTTTTGGCTAATTATGAGCCAAGCCTGCATTATGTATCCGAGTGGTGGAAACAGTTGTGTGGAGAAAGCGAAGGCAAAGACCAACGGGGCATCTTTCCGGCATCAGTAGATTTGACGACCGATTTGCACTCTATGGGACAGTTTATCCAGGATGGAAACAGAATTTTATTTGAGACAGTTCTGAATGTAGGTACATCCAAAGAAGAAATTATCATCAATGAAGAACCGGTTGATCTGGATGGATTGAATTATCTGACAGGCAAGACGGTAGATTTTATCAATAAGAGTGCAATGAACGGAACGATTCTTGCCCATACAGACGGTGATGTGCCGAATCTGATGGTGACAGTTCCAAAGCAGACAGAGTTTTATCTGGGACAGTTGTTTTACTTCTTTGAATTTGCAATTGGCATCAGTGGATATTTACTCGGCGTTAATCCATTTAATCAGCCAGGTGTAGAGAGTTATAAGAGGAATATGTTTGCTCTTTTAGGCAAGCCAGGTTATGAAAAGGAAAGAGAAGAATTATTAAAAAGATTGTAGGAAATTCTAAATAGACTGGGAAACCCGGCATTCGAGTCCACTAAAGGTGACTTGAATGCCGCTTCACATTTCAGCACATTTGTTAAATAGCTTGCCTGAATCGGGAAAATATAGTAATATTAATTCCTGAAGGAGTGATATGCAAATGATGTACTGGATTATTCTTATAGGCCTGGCCGTTTTAATTTTAGTCACCATTGCTGTGACAGTAGTAACAATAGTAAAAGAGAGAAAAGAATATAGAAAATATAAGCTTGAAGAAGAGCGCGGCACAGAGGATGACGATTACGGTGATGATTATGAAGATGACAGAGTGCCTAAGAAGAGCAAAAAATCTGGTGCACAGCAGACCTATTCCGGCAGGAGAGACAGACAATCATCAGATAGGAAGAGACGCTGGAAGATCATTTTGGAAGACACGGACACGGGAGAACAATATACATATATTTTCTATGATAATCTTGGAATTGGAAGAACCACAAAAGAGGTCGCATTTGAAGAGTTTTTATCCATACCGGATGACAGGAGGATTTCTAAGGTACACTGTGCGATCGTGAGAAGCGATGACAAACTATACCTTAGAGATGAAGGTTCAAAAAACCACACATATTTGAACGGAAAAAAGATTCAGAAGCCTATTATAATTCAAAAAGAAGATTTTATTTCTCTTGGAGAAACGGAGTTTGAAGTTATTAAAATTCTCAGAGAAACGTATTAGATTATGGCGGTGCCCAATCGGGCACCGCCTATTTTAGCCTTATTTACAATCCTCCTTTATCATGTTAATATGTAACTGTTTAGAGCCAAACAGCAAGAAAGACGTAGGTTTTTGAGCTTGGTTCTAAATAGTTACGCTAATATATTGAACAAGTAGATTTAGCAGGAGGACTAAAGCATGATAAAGCTATATGAAAATGGTGTCTATCTCAAAAATGGTACTGAAATCGTTGAAGATACAGGTAATGTTAACATTCCTTTGACAAAGGAAGAAGCAGCCCATAATACAATAGCCTATGGAATTTTGGAGGCTCACAATACTGTACCCGATATGAAACACCTCCAGATTAAATTTGATACACTGACATCCCATGATATTACTTTTGTCGGTATTATTCAGACAGCAAGGGCTTCCGGCCTTGAGAAGTTTCCTATTCCCTATGTATTGACAAACTGCCACAACAGCTTGTGCGCGGTAGGTGGCACGATCAATGAAGATGATCATATGTTTGGACTAACCTGTGCAAAGAAATATGGCGGGGTGTATGTACCTCCTCATCAGGCGGTGATTCATCAGTATGCCCGGGAAATGCTTGCTGGCGGCGGTAAGATGATTCTTGGTTCTGACAGCCATACCCGTTACGGTGCACTTGGAACAATGGCTATGGGCGAAGGCGGCCCTGAGCTCGTAAAACAGCTTCTGGAGAAAACTTATGATATCAAGATGCCTGAAGTCATCGGCATTTATCTGGATGGCGAGCCGATGAAAGGGGTAGGGCCTCAAGACGTGGCACTGGCAATTATCGGGGCAACATTTAAAAATGGATATGTTAATAATAAAGTAATGGAATTTGTTGGCCCCGGTGTGGACAAGCTGAGTGCTGATTTTCGCATAGGTATTGACGTTATGACAACAGAGACGACCTGCCTGTCCTCCATCTGGAAAACAGATGCAAAGATTAAGGAATATTATGAAATTCACGGGAGAAGCAGAGATTATAAAGAGCTGAATCCGGGTGCAGTCACATATTATGACGGCATGATTTATGTAAATTTAAATGAGATAAAACCAATGATTGCCATGCCGTTTCATCCAAGCAACGTATATACAATAGATGAAGTAAACGCAAATCTCAAAGATGTTTTACATGAAGTGGAAAAGAAAGCCCTCGTAAGTCTTGGCAGTGCTGCAGATTATTCACTGCAGGATAAGATTGTGGATGGAAAACTTTATGTAGAACAGGGAATTATTGCGGGATGTGCAGGCGGCGGTTTTGAAAATATCTGTGCTGCGGCTGACATTATGGAGGGGAAGAATATCGGCAATGACAAGTTTACTTTCAGTGTATACCCCGCAAGTACACCGATTTACATGGAACTGGTGAAAAATGGTGTTGCTGCAGAGCTGATGGCGTCAGGAGCGGTTGTAAAAACAGCTTTCTGCGGTCCTTGTTTTGGTGCGGGAGACACGCCTGCCAACAATGCATTTTCAATCCGTCATTCAACCAGAAACTTCCCGAACAGAGAAGGCTCTAAGCTTCAAAACGGGCAGATTGCATCTGTCGCACTGATGGATGCGCGCTCCATCGCGGCAACGGCAGCTAACAAGGGATTCTTGACATCTGCTGCAGAAATGGATGTGGAATATAAAGGGCTAAAATATTACTTTGACAAACGTATTTATGAAAATAGAGTATTTGACAGCAAAGGTGCTGCAGATTCAAGTGTGAAAATTCAGTTCGGACCGAACATTAAAGACTGGCCCAAAATGTCACCTCTGCCGGAGAATCTGATTTTGAAGGTAGTTTCTGAGATTCATGATCCGGTGACAACTACTGATGAACTGATCCCTTCCGGAGAGACATCTTCTTATCGTTCTAACCCTCTTGGACTTGCAGAATTTACGCTTTCCAGAAAGGACCCGGACTATGTGGAACGTGCGAAAGAAGTACAGTCTGCACAGAAGGCAATTGAGGCAGATACTTGCCCGCTGGATGTGCTGGAGGAGTTAAAGCCTGTAATGGCGAAAGTACATGAAAAATATCCGGATGCCGGGGAAGGAAATATAGGGGTGGGAAGTGCGATCTTTGCAGTAAAGCCGGGAGACGGTTCCGCCCGCGAACAGGCGGCATCCTGTCAGAAGGTGCTCGGCGGGTGGGCAAATATAGCCAACGAGTATGCCACCAAGCGCTATCGATCAAATCTGATTAACTGGGGAATGCTCCCATTTCTGACAGATGAAAACCATGAGGAGCTGCCCTTTAAAAACGGAGACTATATTTTTGTTCCTGATGTGAGAAAGGCAGTGCAGGATAAGGTGAATGTGATAAAGGCTTATGTTGTACATGATGGACTGGAAGAAGTTCAATTTCGACTTGGCAACCTGACAGATACGGAAAGAGAGATTATATTAAAGGGATGCCTGATTAATTACTATAAAGGGTAACAGAAAAATAGCTGAAGGCCATCGATTATAATGATCGACAGCCTCCGGCTATTTTTTATTTCGCATGCAACAAAATACGAAGCATGGTACTCTTATATATAAGAACAAAATTGATATCCCGTTTTGTTCTCATTCATGAGTGAAATATCTCCGCTTAGCAGTGGCCGGGCGGGAGAGGAGGGAATATGTCTGATTATGAGAGTTTATCGGAACTGATGTTAATACGGAAGTCCCGCCGGGGGGATGTAAAGGCCTTTTCCGAATTGTACGCCAGGATTCATAAGGATTTATATAAGTTTGCATTGTACACGCTGAAGCATCCCCAGGATGCGGAGGATGCGGTCAGTGAGGCAGTTATCTCGGCTTATGAGAATCTGGGTATGTTAAGAAAAGAAAGATCATTTCGATTCTGGATTTTTCGTATTTTAAGTAATCAATGCAAAAAGCGGTTCAGGGGCAGGGAACAGATAGAGGTACTAGAACCTGAGATGGCAGCCCCGGAGAAGGATTATGCAGAATTACATGATGTACGGGAGGCCTTCGGCATATTGAACGTAGAGGAAAGGATGATTGTGGCATTTTCAGTATTTGGAGGCTATCAAAGTGGTGAAATAGGCAGCATGATGCAGCAAAACCCTGCCACAATTCGTTCGAAAAAGAGCCGGGCACTGGGGAAAATGCGCAGTGTGCTGGAATAGAAAGGAGTGCGAGTTATGACGTTGGATGGTAAAGATTTAAATAGAGAACAGGAAGAAGAGAGGAAAACCGAAGAAAAGAGGTTGGAGGAACAGATTCATCAAATGACGGAGGAAGAGAAAGTTCCGGAGTCTCTGAAGCCCGAGAATATTGAAAAACTCCTGGGAAAGCAGAAAAGCAAGAAGATATTTCATTGGAGACCGGTTTATGCAGTTGCTGCCGCTGCATGCTGTGTTGTCATAATAGGACTTGCAGCTCTTGGGGGAGTACTTCAAAGGAACATTAGATCAACAGATGGCCAGCCTGTTTTGGCGGACAGTACAAAGGAAAAGAAAAAGGAATCTGCAGTATCGGCGGATGGAGGCATTGTATTGGCAAAAGATTATGACGAAGTGTATAAATATATTGAGGCTGAGAGGAGTACTAATCAGAAAAATGATTCTTCAGAAAAAAGTACAGGCGGGCGATTTGGATTTGGCTCTACAGGGGCAGGAAACTCAGAAAGTGCAAGAAGCACAGAAAGTGCTAAAAGCACGCGGGGAGCAGATACAGGTGGGCAGGCAGCAGCAGACCAATCTTTAAGTACACCCTACTCTGATACAAATATAAGGGAAGAGGGCGTCGGGGAGGGGGACATTGTCAAAACTGACGGCAAGAATCTATATATATTAAGCGGACAGCGTGTACAGATTGTCAACATTGAAAAGAAAGAGATGAAGCAGATGGCATCAATCCGCCTGGGGGGTGACCGGAATGTTTCTGAAATTTATGTACAGGATGGAAAACTGATTCTTGTATATACAAGGATGGAGTATGACGATGGGAAGGAAAGGTACGGAGGAAATTACAGGGAATATACTGTTGCCGAGACGTATGATGTCAGCAATCCCTCCAACCCTAAGTCTGTAGGAAAAATCGCCCAGAGCGGCAGCTTCTATACGATGCGTGTGTCGGGAGAATATGTATATCTTCTCAGCAGCTTTTATGCTAATACCTCGGCGGGAAGGACGGACATTGAAACTTATATCCCACAGGTACAGGGTAAGAGCATAGATAGTAGTGATATACTGCTCCCGCCATATATAAGGGGCAGCCAATATACGGTGATTTCTACATTTTCCCTGAAGGAACCGAGAGAGAAGTTGGATAGCAAGGCAGTTTTTGGAAGTGCAGGGCTCGTATATGTGAGCAAAGACAATATCTATGTGTGTGAGGCCTACTATGATACCGGGAAATCGGATGTGACACAGACATGTATCAGGAAAGTAACCTATAAAAAGGGTGGCCTGCAAGCTATAGGTCAGGTCAGAATCGGCGGCACCCTGAATGATTCCTTCAGCATTGATGAATATAAGGGAAATCTTAGATTGGTAACTACGGTTAGAAACACTGGAACAGGCAGCGGATTCGCTATTCTACGGTTTGGCAATGGAGTAACAGAAGGTGGTAGAACTCCCAGGGACAGCAACTCTTTGTATATTTTGGATGGAAAACTAAATGAGCTGGCAAAAATTGAGGGCCTTGCAAAGGATGAAAGTGTATATTCTGCCAGATTCATGGGAGATACAGCATATTTTGTAACCTACAGACAGATGGATCCATTGTTTTCTGTTGATCTATCTAATCCTCAAAGACCTAAAATCCTTGGTGAACTGAAAATACCGGGATTCTCAGATTACCTTCATCCTTATGGAGACGGCCTTCTGCTGGGAGTCGGAATGGATGTGGATGATACGGGTACGACAACCCAGGGCGTGAAACTTTCCATGTTTGATATTTCAAACCCGAAGGATGTAAAAGAAGTACAGAAATTTGTATTGGAAGATTATTATTCTACAGGTATTTCTAATAACTATAAAGCAGCGTTTATTGATAAGGACAAGAATTTAATCGGTTTCTCGGCAAATGGGCAGACCCAGAGTTATTACCTGTTTTCATATGATAAAGAAAAAGGATTTCAGGAAGTATTTGAAAGAGAACTAAACGGTTATTCTGAGGCCCGGGGACTTTATTCCGGAGAGATGTTCTATATAGTGGCAGGGAATACGGTGGAATCTTATGATTTGGATACATTTGAAAAAATAGATGATGTTGTACTATAACCGTGTAAAGGAAGCCAGCTCCAAGATTCATAACAAGGAAGGCTGGCTTTTTTGCGTGGTTTTGGTAAAAAGGAAAGGCATAAAACACAATCATCTTGGAGATTATCCGCTGGAAATAGTGGATAACCCAAATACTTAAAATAGAAATATCATTGACGCGGCAGAATTGCAATGATAAAATATGTATAAATTTAGGTAATTACAGGAGGTAAACAGCATGGTAAAAGGTTTTAAAAATGCATCGGAACTGGATTTTACAATTTTATCAAATAAAGAAGCAATGCTACAGGCGTTTGCGCAGGTTGATAAAGAAAAAGGCCAGGAGTACCCGCTTATTATAGGCGGCAGAAGAGTCACGACAGAAGAAAAGATCACGTCTATTGCACCGGCAACGAAAGAAGTACTGGGAAAGGTGAGCTCCTGCGGTAAAGAACTGGCGGACGAAGCAATCCGCTGTGCTCATGAAGCGTTCAAGACATGGAGCAAGGTTCCGGCGGAAGAAAGAATATGCTGTGTGAGAAGGCTTGTAGAATTAATGGATAAGGAGCGTTACATACTGGATGCATGGAGCGTGGAAGAAAGCGGAAAGAACTGGGGCGAAGCAGATGGCGAATTATGTGAAGCTCTTGACTTTTTTAATTCATATATTATGCATACACGGGAACTGGATAAGGGCCTTGAGCTGGTAGATTCTGAAGAGGCCACCAAATGCATTTACACTCCGATTGGTGTGGGTGTTGCTATCCCGCCGTGGAATTTCCCGCTGTCACTGCTGGCAGGAATGGCAATAGGAGCTGTAATTACAGGAAATACTGTTGTATGTAAGCCATCTTCCGATACACCTATAGTTGCCTATAAATTTGTGGAACTGTGTGAGAGAGCAGGATTCCCTGCAGGTGTTATAAGCTTCATACCGGGTTCCGGTTCTGCAATCGGAGATTTTATCGTACAGCACCCGCTTACCAGATTTGTAAACTTTACAGGTTCTAAGGTGGTAGGCTTGCGCATCAATAAGATGGCAGCAGAGGTTTCAGAGGGACAAAAATGGATCAAACGTGTTGTTGCTGAGATGGGCGGAAAGAATGCAATTATTGTAGATTCTTCAGCGGATTTAAAGAGAGCAGCCTCTGGAATTGCAAATTCTGCATTTTCCTTTCAGGGACAGAAGTGCTCCGCATGCTCCAGGGCTATCGTTATGAGTGATGTATATGATGAGTTCGTGGAGGAAATTGCTGCCTGTGCAGAGGAGCTCAAGAAAGAGCAGGGGAGCGGCCGAGACAATCTGGGCATGGGACCTGTCATTAATAAAGCAGCGTTTGAGAGCATTACGGGATACATTGAAATTGCAAGGAAAGAAGGCAATATCGTAGCCGGTGGAAAGTATGATGATACGGAAGGCTTCTATATTGAGCCTACCGTTGTACGCGACATTACAAGAGATGCAAGAATTGCAAATGAGGAGATTTTCGGACCGGTACTGGCTGTTATCAAGGTAGAATCTTTTGACGAAGCACTTGAAATCGCAAACGATACAGAATACGGACTGACAGGCTCTGTCTACACAGAAGACCGGGCTAATATTCAGAAGGCCAAAACAGAATTCCATGTAGGAAATTTGTATTTTAACAGAAAGTCTACAGGCGCAGTAGTTCTTCAGCACCCATTTGGCGGATTTAACATGTCGGGTACGGATGCAAAGACAGGAACAAGAGATTACCTTACAAATTTCCTGAATCTGAAATCTGTATGTGAGGATTTAACGTATTAATATTGATTAACGTTCTTTGTGAGAGTAAAAAACATCAAGGGCTGTCCTGCTATAATCAATTTTCAATGATGGCAGGACAGCCTTTTCCATAAGTGCATCTTGCACACTAATGCTTGATTGCCTCATTAAAATCCAGTACAATAAGTTTGAAACTGAATACTTTGCTTAAAAGTAGTATAATATTACTGAAAAACAGTATAAGAAAGAGGTATCTTCCATGATTTTTGATACGCATGCGCATTATGATGATAAACAATTTAATGAGGATAGAGAGCAGATGCTGGCATCTATGCAGGATGGCGGAATCGGGACTATTGTCAATGTGAGCTCGGATGTGGCATCCTGGGAGGATATCAGGAAATTAACACAAAAATATTCTTTTATATATGGGGCAGCTGGTGTTCACCCGGATGATGTGGGGGATCTGAATGATGATAATTTTACCCGGTTGAAGAATATTTTACAGGAAAAGAAAATGGTTGCGGTGGGAGAAATAGGGCTGGACTACTACTGGGAAAAAGAAAGCCATGACGAACAGAAGAGCTGGTTCATCCGTCAGATGGAACTTGCAGAGGAGCTGGACATGCCTGTAATTATCCACAGCCGGGATGCGGCGGCAGACACCCTTGAAATTATGAAAAAATATGGGAAAGATCTGGGTGGCGTTATTCATTGTTTTTCCTACTCAGCAGAACTTGCGAAAGAATATGTCAATATGGGATTTTTCATTGGGGTCGGAGGTGTTGTAACATTTAAAAATGCAAGGAAGTTGAAAGAAGTGGTGGAGGACATTCCGTTGGATTTCCTAGTTCTTGAAACAGACAGTCCTTACCTGGCTCCGGAACCTAACAGGGGAAAAAGAAATTCTTCTTTGAATCTGACTTATGTGGCGGAACGGATTGCAAAATTAAAAGGAATTCCTTATGAAGAAGTGATAGCTCAGACAGAAAGAAATGCACGAAAACTATATCGGTTGGAATAAATACTGTTTTAGAGGAGGATTTATGAAGGAGCCTAAACTAGGCAATCCACAAAATACAATTGCGGTTTTGCAGAAATATCATTTTATATTTCAAAAGAAATTCGGACAGAATTTTCTTATAGATACCCATGTCCTGGATAAAATTATCCGTTCTGCAGACATTTCCGGCGAGGACATGGTATTGGAAATCGGACCTGGAATCGGAACCATGACTCAATATCTGGCTCAGGCGGCAGGCAAGGTGACTGCTGTTGAAATTGACAGGGCATTGATTCCTATATTGGAAGAGACGCTGGAGGAATATGACAATGTAACTGTATTAAACGAGGACATTCTGAAGGTTGATATAGCTAAACTTGCAGAGCAGGAAAACAAAGGACGTCCAATAAAGGTTGTTGCAAATCTGCCCTATTACATTACCACACCGATTATTATGGGATTGTTTGAAAATCAAGTTCCCTTAAAGAGTATTACGGTTATGGTGCAAAAGGAGGTAGCTCAGAGGATGCAGGCAGGTCCGGGCAGCAAGAACTATGGTGCCCTCTCACTGGCTGTACAATATTATGCAAAACCATATGTTGTGGCGAATGTACCACCTAATTGTTTTATGCCCAGGCCAAAGGTAGGCTCCGCAGTTATACGACTGGATAGGTACGTAAAACCTGAAGTGAAGGTAGAAGACGAGAAGTTAATGTTTAAAATTATCCGCGCCTCCTTTAATCAGAGAAGGAAAACGCTGGCCAATGGGTTGAAAAACTCATCAGAGCTGGATTTTACAAAAGAGCAGATAGAGAACGCTATAGAAACCCTGGGGAAGGGTACAAGTATACGCGGAGAGGCACTAACCCTGGAAGACTTTGCAGGGCTTTCCAATATCTTGCGTAGCTGAACCATAGTCTGTTCATAAAGATTTTATATACATTTCATTGTATAAAGATTAGATTTTTAGTATAATGAAGTAATTGGAAAAGTGAATACGTTAAGAGGAAAGGAGAGACTTTATGGCAAGATTACAAGCTGATATTGATAATGTTTTGTACGCAAACACACCGAAGATCGAAGAACTGGCCAGGATTTGTGAAGATAACAGCGTAATTGAAAAAGAACTTTACACAAAGTATGAGGTAAAAAGAGGTCTGCGTGATTTAAGCGGTAAAGGGGTGCTGGCCGGGCTGACAAATATATCTGATGTAAGTGCCAGCAAGATTGTTGACGGGAAAGAAGTTCCCTGTGAGGGAAATCTTTACTATCGCGGCTATAATGTCAAAGATCTGGTGAAAGGCTTTCTGGATGCGAAGCACCCCGGGTTTGAAGAGACGGCATATCTTCTTTTATTTGGCGAATTGCCAAATAAATCACAGTTAAAAGAATTCCAGGGCATACTTGCAGAAAGAAGGACTCTCCCTCCTAACTTTGTCCGGGATGTTGTTATGAAAGCGCCAAGCAGAGATATGATGAATGGGATTTCAAGATGTATCCTGAACATGTATTCTTATGATAAAAATGCAGATGACACGTCAATTCCAAATGTGCTGCGTCAGTCTCTGAATCTGATCAGTCAGTTCCCTATGCTAATGGTTTACAGCTATCATGCATATAATTACAGAAGGGGACAGGATTTGTATATCTATGCACCTTATCCGGAGCTGTCCATGGCAGAGAATATTTTAATGATGCTCCGGGAAGACAGGCAGTATACAAAACTGGAAGCAAAAATTTTAGATATGGCACTGGTGCTTCATATGGACCATGGTGGTGGTAATAACTCTACGTTTACTACACATGTAGTCACATCTTCGGGCACAGATACTTACTCAACAATTGCGGCGGCTATGGCTTCTCTTAAGGGACCAAAACATGGTGGTGCGAATGTGAAAGTAACGAATATGTTTGAAGACATGAAGAAGACACTGACGAACTGGGAGGATGAAAGTCAGATCAGACAGTATCTAATTGATCTTCTGGATAAGAAAGCGTTTGATAAGAAGGGACTAATTTATGGAATGGGTCATGCTGTCTACTCTGTTTCAGACCCGAGAGCCGACATCCTAAAGTCATTTGTAATGCAGCTTGCGATGGAAAAAGGATTTGAAGAGGAGTACGCTCTTTACGAGAAAGTCGAGCACATGGCTCCTGAGATTATCGGTGAGAAGCGGAAGATGTATAAAGGTGTCAATGCCAACGTAGACTTTTTCAGCGGCCTTGTGTATAGTATGCTGGGCCTTCCTTCTGCTTTGTATACTCCTATATTTGCGGCAGCCCGTATTGTCGGGTGGAGTGCTCACAGGCTGGAAGAGCTGAAGAATGTAGATAAGATTATCCGTCCAGCGTATAAGCCGCTGGCACCGTATCGAGATTATGTAAAATTAGATGACAGGTAGATGTAAGAAATGAAAGATGAATTTTACTTCCCGTCGAAAGACGGAAATACAGAGATTCATACAGTTGAATGGAAGCCGGAAGGTAAAGTAAGAGCAGTTCTGCAGATTTGTCATGGTATGATTGAGTATGTAAACCGTTATGATGAATTTGCAAAGTTTCTCTGTGGACATGACTATTATGTAGTGGGAAATGATCATCTGGGACACGGAAAGTCTATACAAAGTAAAAAGGAGTACGGTTATTTTAATGAAAAATATGGAAATGCCTGTATATTAGGTGATATGCATACACTTCGCCAGAGAACAATGAAAAAATATCCGGGAGTTCCATATTTTATGTTGGGACACAGCATGGGTTCTGCACTTGTACGCCAATATGTCCAGATGTATGGAAATGGCTTAAGCGGCATTATCCTGATCGGAGTGGTGGCGGATCATAAACCTGCCCAACTGCGTTTTGCCAGGCATATGTGCCGCATTATGGCTGCATTTCGAGGCTGGCATTATCGCAGTAAGTTCATGGAGAAATTGACTCTTGGCAGCTACAATAAGAGCTACAGGCCTGCGAGGACAAGGGCAGACTGGATAACCAGTGACGAACGGCTGCTGGACGATTATGTGGCTGATCCGCTTTGCTCCTTTATGTTTACGGTAAATGCGTATTATCATATGTTCAGCGGCATGCGCCAGATTCAGAAAAAAGAAAGTTTTTATATGATACCCAAGACTTTGCCTATGCTGATTGCAGCAGGCGATGAGGATCCTGCCGGCGGATTTGGAAAGGGAGTCAGAAGGATTTATGAAAAATATAAATCCGCAGGTATTCAGGATGTGACTTTGCGATTGTATTCCGGCGACAGGCATGAGCTACTCAATGAATCGGACAGGACGCAGGTGTTTGAGGATTTATTGGGGTGGATGGAAGGTAAATTGTCATCTTAGCAGAATATAGAAATTTAGAGAGTGAGAAAAAGGAACAGCAGTCAACCTGTTCCTTTTTGTTTCATATAAAAAAAGCAAGTCCCCTTATAACATCAGCCATAAGGGGGACTTGTTGTTTTTATACTTATCTAAAGGAATGAGAGTAAAGTGAGACATCTTGAGCTTCCCCAAGATGTCTTTACTTTATGAGGGGGGAGATAGTTGTTTACCAACTATCTAGAATAAATTATAAAAAGAAAATGTGTCTAAAATATGGTGAAATTATTAAAGAAATATAAAGTATATTACGAAAATGCTAAAAACGACAGGAGCCCTATTTAGTATCAGCTAAATAGGGCTCCTATATGTCGTTATAATATCTAAAGGAATGAGAGTAAAGTGAGACATCTTGAGTTTCCCCAAGATGTCTTTACTTTATGAGGGGGGAGATAGTTGTTTATCAACTATCTAAAACCTAGTATATAGAATAAATGTGCACAAAGTATGTCGTTTCTATTAAAGAAGCGGAAAAATTGTTATGAAATTCTAAAAAAATATTTCTGTTTCGGGAATACGGATAGTTTGGCCGGCATAAATGATGTCAGGGTCGGGAATATCATTTAAATCAGCAAGAGCCTTATAGGTAGTTTTATAGCGCTGTGCTATATAAATTAAAGTATCTCCAGGCTGAACAACGTAGGTGATGTAATTCTGAATACCGTCAGATGGCGGCAGACTGCCATCCAGATGATTGAACCCTGCAGTGCGGATCATAGCGGGAAAATCCAGAAATCCCAGGTTTAAATCAACATTTCCGCTGATTCCGGGTACCTTCCCTTTGTTGGTGTACTGCCACATACTGCAGTCAGTATTGTCAAAGGTACTGCTGTGATAGGAGTACCAAAAGGTAAAACGTTTTGAAAATCCCGGAGGGAAATAAGTATTCAGAAAGTTACGGCTGCAGCAGAACATAGGATAATATCCCAGTTCTTCTACTCTGTCGCAGAAATTCTGCACAAATTGGGCTGCCAGAGAAGGTGTTACTGTCACACCATGCTGGGCGGCGTAGCTAATTGTCGTCTGATTTATGTTATAGCAGACTGGGTACTCCAGGTGACAGGAGGACACAGCATTTATACAGCCATCAGCTTCCTGACGGGCAGTCTCCGGATTGATGGCGCGGCAGAGCCAGTATGCCCCGGCAGGGAGTCCGATCCGATTGCATACTGTGGCATTTTGCGAAAATCGCCGGTCTAAAATCCCTAAACCATGTCCGGCAAGGAGCATAGCAAATTGGTACCCGGCAGACTTTACCTGCTCCCAGTCTATGATTCCCTGGTATTCACTGACATTTAGCCCTCGAAAACTCATATATATCTCCTTTTACCATAAATGTATGGTCACAATTATCATTTTATTATATGAGGAAATTTATAAAATGGTTCTTGAAGTATACAACCAGAATAGGCAAAAGGAGAGGCCGGAAAAATTCCGGCCTTGGAAAAAATTATGAAAAAGAAAATGTATTTATATAAAAAGGTTTTGTCCTTTTATGATTAATACTATACAGGAAAAATGTGTTAGTTGTGTGAGGGATAAATTAACAATCTATGTATGGATTTTGAAAAAACTGTGAAGAGACTTTACCTCAGAGATTAAGGAAAACATAAGAAATTTCCACAGCAGGTATTAAAAAAAATCAGATATCATGTATACTGTAGAGGAGGTGATGAAAATGTATAATATTTTAGTTTGCGATGATGATAAGGAAATTGTTGAGGCAATAGAGATATATTTAACTCAGGAAGGATATCATGTGCTGAAGGCCTATGACGGAGAGGAAGTATTAGAGATTCTGGAAACAGAAAAGGTACATTTGCTTGTGCTTGATATTATGATGCCAAAGCTGGACGGAATCCGGGCAACTCTTAAAATCCGGGAGAATAATTTTATTCCGATTATTATTCTTTCAGCCAAATCTGAGGATGTGGATAAGATCCTGGGGTTGAATGTGGGCGCAGACGATTATGTAACGAAACCTTTCAATCCGCTGGAGCTTGTAGCCAGGGTTAAATCTCAGCTGCGCAGATATACCCAGCTGGGAGGCAGCGTGAATGAAAAATACGATGAGGTATATAAGGTGGGCGGACTCACAATCAATGATGATTTGAAGGAAGTTACAGCGGATGGTGACGTTGTGAAACTAACGCCAATCGAGTATAACATCTTACTTCTGTTGATGAAGAACCAGGGAAGAGTTTTTTCTATAGACCAGATATATGAATCTATCTGGAATGAAGATGCCATAGGTGCAGATAATACCGTTGCCGTGCACATCCGGCATATTCGAGAGAAGATAGAGATTAATCCGAAGGATCCCAGATATCTGAAGGTGGTCTGGGGAGTCGGGTATAAGATAGAAAGTGCCAGAAAGGAATGATATAAAGTATGAAGAACTGGTATAAGAAACCGGTGACAAAGGGAGTTTTGCTGTTTCTTGCACATATTACAGCAGTGGCAGCAGTGGTAAGCATGGTATTGTTGACATTTTTTTCTAGTAATGTGATGCTTGGGGATTTTGTGCATGTATTTGACAAGCCATACGACGAGTCTACAAGCTTTCTGGGAATGATGCAAAGTGCTGCTGACAGTGTGAGGCAAGAAATTTCAGCCGAAGAAAATTTTACAACAGAGGGTAAATATAATCCGGATAAACTGGTTGATATTATAGATTTTGAAAAGAACGGAATCATAACCGGTGAAAATAGATCCGGTCTTGCCTATACGCTGGGGGACCTGAAGAGCTGGAGTGATGATTATGCGGAAGACGGCGGGGGCTATGAGGAAGGAAATGTCGTAGTCTGCCAGAAACCAGACGGAACCTATCATTATTATTACATGAGTGAGTTTCGGGCACTGATAGAGGACAAAAAACTCTTGCTGGAAGTAGAGCATAAGAATACCTCTGATTTTTTGAATGAACTGCAAGAGGGCTATTACACCTCCGGATATTCAGGTGGAAATTTGATTATTAAAAATCCTGAAGGGGCCACCGAATATACAGATTGCTGGACGTTTAATGAAGCACTGAAGGAAAAGTATGATCCGGCAGGTGCCAGGAATATTCTGGAGATAGTTAATAAGACACCGGAACTGAACGGTAAATTATCAAAGGTATACCGTTACCTGGAGGATATACTGAGGTCATTTTCTTCGCAGGCAGATGATTATATATATGCCGATGATATGTGGAAAGAAGGAAATACAAACTTCTCTTACATGTTTGTAGATGAAAATTCGAAAAGGGTGTATACAAATAATGAACAATATAAAAATTATGGTGAGTTCAAGAAAAACCTGGAAGAGATGAAGCAGGGCAAAAGCACTAAATATGTGATTGCAAGGCCAAAACTTGCGGACTTTGAGACAAACATGGATACATCTGCCGGTGACTGGAAATCAGTTGTAGAACCAAGACCCAATACGCGCGGCCGGGGTAACAACTATATATTTGCTGCGACTGTGGATACAGATTTTCCGATTCAGGACATTTTTTATACGGATAAACAGGAATATGACACGTTTGCTCCGTATTTGAGGCTGGCATTGTTTGGAAGCGCATTTTTGGTTCTGTTGTTCTTCGTAATCTTGATCTGGCTCACCCTTAATGCAGGCAGAACCAGCAAAGATGAAGAGCTTCACTTAAACGGATTTGACAGATGGAAAACGGAGCTTGGGGCAGCCCTTGTGATTGCAGTGTGGATTGTTCCTGTCATGATTGTGGGGGGCTTGCTGGGTAACGTATTTACAGGTGGAAGTTCCTATGCAGTAGACCAATATTATACCATGCCTTATACAGGATCTTATGCGGAGAGTTCCTTAAATGCAGGTGATTTAGCGGGGGCGGCGATAATTGCAGCATACACAGCTGCCTGCTTCTTGTGGGGGTATCTCAGCCTGGTACGCAGAATAAAAGCAAAAATAATTTGGAAGAATAGTCTTTTGAGAAATATACTGCTGTTCCTCAGGGAATTTTGGGAAAACCGGAGTATTACCGCAAAGGCAATTGGGACTTTGGCTGCGGTTATCCTGGCAGACTGTCTGCTTTTGGCCATAAGTGACGGTGCGGTAATGGTTTTACTGCTTCTAGTAGTAGAAGGCGGTGCTGCTGTGTATATTATTGTAAAAAATACAATCGCCAAGTTCAGACTCACAAAAGGAATTGAGGAGATTGCTTCAGGAAATGTAGATTACAAAATTCCTCTTAACGGGATGAGAGGCGGAAACCTAAAAACCGCGGAAATGATAAATCATATAGGAAACGGACTGCAGCGGGCCGTAGAGGAAAATATGAAAGGTGAAAGACTGAAGACCGATTTAATAACGAATGTCTCTCACGATATAAAGACGCCGCTGACTTCCATTATTAATTATGTAGATTTACTGAAACGAGAAAATTTCACCGACCCCAAAATACAAGGCTACCTGGATATTTTAGAAGCAAAGGCGCAGCGTCTGAAAACACTGACAGAAGATGTGGTAGAAGCATCAAAGGTAAGCAGCGGAAACATTTCGCTGGATATGATGGATGTAAATTTGGTTGAAATGATCAATCAGACAGGAGGAGAGTTTGCCGAAAAATTCGAGAAAAAGAACCTGGCAATTATTCAAAATCTTACAGAAGATTCTGCGGTCATTCATGTTGACGGAAACCGCATGTGGCGTGTACTTGAGAACATTTACAATAATACAGCCAAGTATGCTATGCCCGGTACCAGAGTGTATGCAGACCTGTGGGCAGATGATAGGAAGGTAACTTTCTCACTAAAAAATGTTTCAGAACAACCCCTTAATATTACGGCAGATGAGTTGACAGAAAGATTTATCAGAGGTGACATTTCAAGAAGCACGGAAGGCAGCGGACTTGGCTTGTCTATAGCCAAGAGCCTGACAGAAATGCAGGGCGGAGAGTTCAAGCTGTACCTGGACGGAGACTTATTTAAAGTAACAATAGAATTTCCGAGAATAAAATAAGCTGTAAAATGAGCTGTAAAAGGGACTGACCCTTTTGCGGCTCATTTTCAGAATATTCTTAAATCATCTCATATGTCCCATATTTTTGAAGATACTATTTTAATATAGAACTGATTCTTGCGCCTTTTGACATTTTGCTTTACAATTAGAAAAAGGATGAAGAAGATGTTTAAGAGGTATCTTATGGAAAATTTACAAGAATTATTAAATCAGGTTTTAAATATAAGTTTGGTACAGGGGGTGATTAGCAATCCCCGAGCGAAGGACGGGGTTTTAAAGATTAAAGTAAGACCGATTGAAAAGAAAGAGAAACTTTATTTTCAATTGGAGTCATTTACAAGAACCCAGGCCTTTCACGAAAATCTTGCTGCTACGGACGCATCAAAGCGCATTCTAGACTATATGAAAAATTTCCGGCAGCTGCAAATAGTGACGAGATCTGCAGATTATTCAGTGCTCGTAAGCAATAAAGGAAAGGTGACTATTCAAAATAAGCAGCACAAGAAGGTACGGAAGGAGGCGGAGTTTTCTCATAATCGCAGTAAGAAATATATTTTGCAGGAGGGTGTGGCAGTACCTTTCCTTCAGGATCTGGGAGTGATGACTTCCGATGGTAAAGTTGTCAGATCCCGGTTTGATAAGTTCAGACAGATTAACCGGTTTTTGGAATTTATTGAGGATGTTCTTCCTCAGCTTGACAGGGGAAGAGAACTGACGGTTTTAGATTTCGGCTGTGGTAAATCATATCTGACTTTCGCGATGTATTATTATCTTCACGAGTTGAAACAGTATGACATACGTATTATTGGTCTTGATTTAAAGAAGGAAGTTATTTTACAATGTAATGATCTAACCGAAAAATATGGCTATGATAAACTAACATTTTTAGTGGGAGACATTGCGGATTATGAAGGTGTGGAGGCGGTGGATATGGTAGTAACGCTTCATGCCTGTGATACGGCAACAGATTATGCACTGGCAAAGGCAATTGGATGGAATGCGAAGGTAATTCTTTCGGTGCCGTGCTGCCAGCATGAGTTAAATGCCCAGATTTCAAGTGATGTTCTAGCTCCGGTTATGGAGTATGGATTGCTCAAAGAGCGGTTTGCAGCACTGATCACAGATGGGTTGCGTGCGAAATATCTTGAATCAGAGGGGTACAATACCCAGGTGCTGGAATTTATTGATATGGAGCATACACCCAAAAATATTTTGCTCCGTGCCGTAAAGACCGGGAAAAAACATATGGATGCAAGAGAGAAAGTCCGGGAGTGCGAGACATTTTTGCAGGCAAAGCCTACATTAGAAAAATTGCTATATCAGGATAGTTCAAGATAATGCGCGGAGATTTGGGCTGAGGGGAGTCAGAATCACCGGTGTTAGATTTAAGCTTAAAGGGGACGGATAAATGAAGAAGAAAAGGTGGATAAAGGTTGGAATACTGACAGGTGTATTTGCAATTGCGGTCATCGTCAGCAGTCTGGTTACAAATAGAGGAACGGATGATGTAACGGTTGATTTTGGGGATCCTTCGCTGCCAAGAGTTTCTTTTACAGTGGCAAATCAGAATGTAAATATACTGGCAGGATATGTGGATGATATGGATGTCACTGCAATGAGAGACACAATTACACCGCTGGAGAGTAACGGAACACTTCAAATGACAGTGGAGCAATACGAAAATGATATCCGATCGATTCAGTATGAAGTATATTCTTTGGATGGCGAAAAAGTCTACGACAAGGGCGAAATCAAAAATCTCGAGGCTTCACCTGTCAAACTGGATTTGAACAGTGCATTGAAAGAAGATGTTTCTGAAGGTGTTTTAAAAGTGACTTTAGAAACTGAAAAGAAACAAATACATTTCTATACGCGAGTTGAAAGGCCGGATAACCTTGCAATAAAAGAGTGCCTGAATTTTGCAGATAACTTTCATTCCAAAACCTTTGACAATAAAAATGCAGCCGAATTGGCAAAATACCTTGAGACAAATGAGGAAGGCGACAATACCACATATCAGACGGTAAACATTCATTCGGACAGTTCACAGGTTACATGGGGAAATCTGGCACCAAAGGTATCCGGTGATGTGGAGTGGAGTATCAAGGAGAGTAACAGTGTGTACACTTCTCTGCTTGCAAAATATCAGGTGACCTGTTCAGGTGACCAAGATGAGGTAGAAACCTATAATATCAAGGAATTTTTCCGTATAAGACACAGCGGCGATGAAGTTTATCTTCTTGATTATAACCGGACAATGAATCAGGTTTTTAATGGAAATAAAAAAGTATTGGATGAAACTGGAATATTGCTTGGTATCGCCCCGACAGATGTATCATATAAGACAAATAAGTCAGAAACAATCGTGTCTTTCGTTCAGGAAAGAGACCTTTGGACCTACAATAAGGAGACGGACGAATTATCACTTGTATTTAGCTTTGCAAACAAAGAGGGACATGATGTGCGCAGCCGGTATGATCAGCATGCGGTCAGAATTATCAGCATGGACGATAACGGAAGTACTGTATTTGCCGTCTACGGATATATAAATAGGGGAACGCATGAGGGCAGAGTTGGCGTGGAAGTCTTTTATTTTGACATTGAAAAAAATGCTGTGGAGGAAAAAGCATTTATTCCAAGTAACAAATCATTTGCTATTGCTGAGGATGAGTTGGGGAAGATGGCTTACTACAACCACGAAAGGGAGATGCTTTATGTTCTGGCAGGTGGGACACTGTATCAGGTGGATTTATTAAAGAATAAGCAGGACGCTCTGACTAAAGATTTGAAAGAGGGCCAGTACACAGCATCTCAGGATGGGCACTTGCTTGCCTATCAGACAGAGGGCACTCTGGAAAATGCAAAAAAAATTACAATTCTTAATCTGAAAACAGGAAAAGAAAGAGAACTGGAAGCAAAGGCGGAAGAATCTATTAAGCCGCTGGGATTTGTACACAATGATTTTATTTATGGACGTCAAAAAGCGGGTGACAAGGGGAAAACGGTGGCCGGAGAAGAAATTCTGCCTATGTATGAGCTGGAAATCAGGGATAGTAAAAACAAAGTTGTGAAGACATACTATGTAGAAGGAACATACATTTCGGATGTGCTTGTGGAGGATAATCTTGTTACATTAAACCGGGTGATAAAGTCAGGAGAAAGTTATACGGGAACGGCACAGGACTATATTAGCAATAATGTGCAGCGTGAAAAAAGTAATATTTCTTCAGAATCTTATGTTACTGATCTAAAAGAAAAACAGATGAAATTACAGTATGCAGACGGTATTTCCAATCGGTCTCCTAAAGTTCTCAGACCGAAACAGGTAAAACTGAAGGAACCGGTCACAATTGCATTTGACGGTAAGGTGAAATCTGATAAGTATTATGTTTATGGAATGGGAGAACTGACAGGAATCTATGACAAGGCAGCCTTTGCGATTCAAAAGGCAGAACAGGTATCCGGTGTAGTGATTTCTTCTGAACAGTCCTATATTTGGGAAAAGGGAAACCGAGATCTGGTTTATTATACAGATTCACTGGCAGTAAAGAAAACGGATGAACAGACATCTTTTGAAGCATGTGAGGAAGAGATGAAACAGTATCATGCGAAAAAAGTTGACTTGACAGGATGCACGCTGAATCAAATTCTTTATGTAATTAACAAAGGCCTTCCTGTAATTGCACTGACAGACACCAGTCATGCAATTCTTATGACAGGATACAGTACAACAGATGTGACTTATATAGATCCGGACAATGGAGAGGAACATACGGTCAGTGTTAACGATATGACAGCTATGACGGCAGGGGGCGGAAACACATTTATCGGATATGTGAAATAAAAAGCCCCTGTCAGCCGACAGCCTGTTGGACAGGTGTGTCGATATGCAGGACCTTTTTATTTCTAAAAGTATAATATCGGAGATATGACATTAAGATATTCTGAAAATAGTACGCCGATATTTATGCAGCGCTGTATATAAAAGCATTCCCAATATTCCGCAGGAGATCACCTCTCCAATGCCTACGGTTAACATCATCAAAGGGAGCGGTAAGGGTATCTGATACCCATAACGAAGGACAAAGGGTACAATAATCATATTGGACACAATGGGGGGCAGAGGTGCCAGAAACTTATTTTTATTTCGAAGCCGCCAAGTAAAGAACGCGCCAATCAAAGTAGCCAGGCTTCCGAAAATAATATCCGGCAGGATACTGCCTCCGAGTATGTTGCTGATAAGGCATCCGATTAATAAACCAGGGACTGCAGCCGGCGTGAATACCGGAAGAATGGTAAGTGCTTCGGAAATACGGACCTGTACTTCTCCGTAACTGAAGGGTGCAAATAAGAGTGTGAGCACCACGTAGATAGCAGCAATCATGGCTGCCTGTGCCATAAAAAGCACCTTGTTGTTTCTTAATTCTCTCATCTTTCTAAATCTCCTCTAGTTTTGTTTTACGAGTGGAAGGTCACGAACACTCGATTTGGTTAGCCCTATAGACCTTGGTTTTACGGGCTTTTGGACGGTTCATAGTATAGCATGAAGAAATGGTGAATGCAAGCGGTATCTTTGATGCCTTTTTGCGTATTGATTTTTTCAACACGGATTGCTACAATGAGTACATAGACAGAACAAGATTGTATTTTAGGCAGATTCGGTGTTATAATAATAACATTGCAAGCAGAACATATGAGATGAGGAGCATTTATAATGAAACTAATAACAATTCGGGAACTATTTAAAAACAGAGAAAAGTATTTGGATAAGAAAATAACAGTAGGGGGCTGGATCCGCAGTATACGTGATTCTAAAACTTTTGGATTCATAGTCTTAAACGACGGCTCCTACTTTGAAACATTGCAGATTGTTTATCATGATAAGATGGCAAATTTTGAGGAAATCTCCAAGCAGAACGTGGGTTCAGCTTTGGTTGTCACGGGAACACTGGTTGCTACACCCCAGGCTAAGCAGCCATTTGAGATTCAGGCAGATGAAGTTGCAGTAGAAGGAACCTCAGCACCCGACTATCCATTGCAAAAGAAACGACATAGTTTCGAATACCTTAGAACAATTTCTCACCTGCGGCCTAGAACCAACACATTTCAAGCGGTATTTCGTGTCCGTTCATTAACGGCATATGCGATTCACAAATTTTTTCAGGAACGAGGGTTCGTTTATGTTCACACCCCGCTGATAACAGGGAGCGACTGTGAGGGTGCGGGAGAGATGTTTCGTGTGACTACTCTGGACATGGAGAATCTGCCGGAGAAGTCAGACGGAACAGTAGATTACACAAAGGACTTTTTTGGCAAGGAAACAAATTTGACTGTAAGTGGTCAGCTTAATGGAGAAACATTTGCACAGGCATTTAGAAGTATTTATACTTTTGGACCTACTTTCCGTGCAGAAAATTCAAACACTACACGGCATGCTGCTGAGTTCTGGATGATTGAGCCTGAGATTGCCTTTGCAGATTTAGATGACGATATGGATTTGGCGGAGGCTATGCTGAAGTATGTGATTTCCTATGTCATTGAGAATGCTCCGGAGGAAATGAATTTCTTTAACTCATTTGTGGATAAGGGTCTTCTTGACAGACTGCAGAATGTGGTGACTTCGGATTTTGCAAGGGTACCCTATACTGAGGCAGTAGAAATTCTCGAGAAGAATAATGACAAGTTTGAGTACAAGGTCACCTGGGGAACGGACCTGCAGACAGAGCATGAACGTTACCTAACGGAAAAGATATATAAACGTCCAGTATTTGTAACGAATTATCCGAAAGAAATTAAGGCGTTTTATATGAAACTTAATGATGACCAAAAGACAGTTGCGGCAGTGGATTGCCTTGTGCCGGGTATCGGTGAGATTATCGGTGGAAGCCAAAGGGAAGATGATTATGAGAAACTTTTGAATCGGATGAAGGAAATGCATCTGAATGAGGAAGACTACAAATTTTATTTAGATCTCAGAAAATATGGGTCTACCCGACATGCAGGCTTTGGGCTTGGCTTTGAGAGGTGTGTCATGTATTTGACTGGTATGTCTAATATCCGTGATGTTATACCATTCCCAAGAACAGTGAATAACTGTGAACTGTAGATAATAAAGAGGATCGATTTGAGGATGTAACTATCGGGAAGCGGGTTACATCCTCTTTGTGTATGGAGGAGTTTATGAAATTTATTCACATTGCCGATGTGCATTTGGGAGCAGAGCCAGATGCCGGGGAGGCATACAGTAAAGGACGTCCACGGGAACTGTGGGATACTTTTTCGCGCATTATAGCATTATGTGAGGAAGAGAAAACAGATGTTTTGCTGATTGCAGGTGATTTATTTCATCGGCAGCCTCTGCTGCGTGAACTGAAGGAGGTAAATTATCTGTTTTCTACGCTGACGCATACTCAGGTTATTTTCATTGCCGGTAATCATGACTACATAAAGAAAGATTCCTACTACAGGACATTTTGCTGGAGTGGCAATGTACATCCGTTATTGGAAGAGAACATGGAGCATGTGGAGTTGCCCAGGCTGAACCTGGGGGTGTATGGATTCAGTTATCATACCAGAGAAATCCGGGAAGAAAAGTATTCTGTTAAGGCTCCGAGAGGATATCTCTATGAAATTTTACTGGCTCATGGCGGTGATGAAGGGCATATACCCATGAAGAAGGCTGTGCTGGAAAGTTCCGGATTTGATTACATCGCGATGGGACATATTCATAAACCTCAGGCACTGGTGGCAAATCTGGCAGTTTACGCAGGGGCTCTGGAGCCGGTGGATAAAAACGATACGGGATTCCATGGGTACATTCGAGGAGTAATTACTGAAAAAGGGACCTTTGTAGAATTTGTTCCTTTCGCCGGCAGAGAGTACATTCATCTGGTTATGCACGTAGATGAGACCACGACAAACGGAAGTTTGAAAGATTATATTGCTCATGTCATAGAGAAGCGCGGTACAGAGAATATGTATAAAGTTATTCTCCGCGGACGACGAGATCCGGCTGTGGAATTTGATACAATGCATGTGGACATGTATGGAAATATACTGGAGATTGTGGACGAAACCCGGCCGGCCTATGATTATGAGTTGTTATATGCTGAAAATGAAAATAATCTGATAGGACAATATATAGAAGCGTTTCGGGGATGCGAAGCGGGCAGCATGGAGAATCAGGCTTTGCAGGAAGGTGTTCAGGCACTTTTGGACAGCCGCCTGTGATGAAGACGGAGAGAAAAAATGGAAATCACGGAACTATATCTAAAAAATTTCGGGAAGTTTTCAGAGCGGCATTTCTTTTTAAATAAAGGAATCCATATTTTTTATGGTGAAAATGAATATGGAAAAACTACTATATATGAATTTATAAAGGCTATGTTTTTCGGAATGGAGAGAGGGAGAGGACGGGCTGCGTTAAATGACAAGTTCAGCCGCTATGAGCCTTGGAATAATCCAAATTACTATGCGGGCGTCATGCGTTTTGTTAGCGGCGGGAAGAATTTTCGGCTGGAGCGTCACTTTGACAGGTATTCCAAAGGGGCTAGCCTGGTGTGTGAAGATGACGGCGAGGAATTATCTCTGGAGGACGGAGACTTGGAGATGCTGCTGGGGCAGGTAACCAGCGAATCTTTTGAAAATACGGTGGCTATCGGGCAGCTTACTGCAAAACCCGGAAGCGGTCTTGCAGAGGAACTGAATAATTATGCTGCTAACTTATATGAGACTGGAAGTGGTGCCGTGAACCTTAACGCCGCATTGGATATGCTTCGGCTGCGGAAGAAAACTGTAGAACAGGAAATGAAGAGGTCTACAGATAAGCAGGAACGGAAGAAAGATGCAGTGCGTCAGGAGATCCAATATATAGAGAATGATGAAAAAAGGCTGCAAAATGAACTGGAAGATTGCTATGGAAAAATTAAAAGTGAGAGCATCGAAGAGAGGACAGAAAACACTATATACAAGAAATTGTTTATAACGGGTAGTATTGGTATTATTGCAGGACTTTTGGGGGGAACGATTTCTATGTTTTCATGGGTTCTGCTGGCAGCTGGTCTGACAATTCTTTTTATAAGCATTGTAAAATATAGGAAAATTGATAAGAATGGTTACCAGACAAATCAGCAAAAGCTTCAATGGGAAAAGCAGCGCATACAGGAGGAGATTAAGGAAAAGCAGATAAGCCTTCAAAACCTGAGAGAACATCTGGATGAGTTAGAGATGCCGTCCGAAGAAGCTAGTAAGTTAAAGGTTACTAGGCAGGCATTGCTGTTGGCACAAGATAAAATTCAAGAGGTGTCCCAAAGCATGGCCAAAGGATTTGGTGATACACTAAATGAGAATGCATCAGAGATTCTTGAGCAGATAACAAATGGCAGATACACAAAACTGCTGATAGACACACAGCTGAGTATGGTATTATATAAGGACGGAGTTCGGATTCCTGTAGAGAGGGTATCCCGGGGCACGATGGAGCAGGTATACTTTGCGCTCAGAATGGCTGTTATGGATTTGCTCTGCGAGGAGCCCCAACCTATTATCCTGGATGATGCATTTGTATATTACGACGAAAAAAGATTAAAATCTGTTTTAAAGTGGTTGAGTGAACAAGAAAGACAGGTTATAATATTTAGTTGTCAAAAGCGCGAGCAAGAAATTGTAAAACAATTCTGAAAACGGTGCGCAAAAGGGACAGTCCCCTTTGATGTTTTGATGAAAGGAAGAGCAAATGAAGATTGAGTTGCCAAGAAAAGTGATTATGATTATAAATAATTTGCAGCTGCACGGTTATGAGGCTTTTGCGGTTGGGGGATGTGTGCGTGATTCCATTCTCTGCCGTAAGCCTGAGGATTGGGATATTACGACTTCAGCCAGGCCGGAGGAAGTAAAGCGCCTGTTTCGGCGGACTGTAGATACAGGGATTGAACATGGTACGGTTACTGTGATGATCGGGAAGGAAGGATTTGAGGTGACCACTTACAGGGTGGATGGTTTGTATGAGGACAACCGGCATCCAAAAGAGGTGACATTCACAGCGAATCTTGAGGAGGATTTGAAGAGAAGGGATTTCACGATCAACGCCATGGCATACAATGATGAAGCGCGTCTGGTAGATGTTTTTGGCGGAATGCAGGATCTGAATCATCATCTGATTAGGTGTGTGGGTGATCCCATGGAGAGATTTTCAGAGGACGCACTTCGGATTCTCAGGGCGGTCAGGTTTTCGGCCCAGCTGTCTTTTCCTATTGAAAAGGAGACTGCAAAGGCGGTCCGCAAGCTGGCACCGACTCTGAAGAATATCAGTGCAGAGCGCATTCGGGTGGAATTGTTGAAACTTTTAATGTCTGATCATCCTGAATTGATCCAGGACGCTTATGAACTTGGGATTACGAAGGTTATACTGCCTGAGTGGGACGCGATGGCAGGTGTAAAGCAGCATACACCGCACCATAAATATGACGTGGCAGAGCATACACTATGGGCCCTGAAAAATGTGAAAAAGGATAAAATTCTTCGGCTTACAATGCTGCTTCATGATATGGGTAAACCATATATGAGGACGACGGATGAGGCGGGAGTGGATCACTTCAAAGGGCATGCTCTTGTAAGTGAAGAGATTGCCCGGAAGGTATTAAGACGTCTGAAGTTTGACAATGATACTGTCAAAATAGTAACCAGACTTGTATGCTATCATGATTATCGGATTGCAGCCACACCCAAAAATGTACGGCGTGCAATGAATAGAATCGGTGTGGAGCTTTTTCCCTATTACCTGGCAGTTAGGATGGCCGATGTGAAAGCGCAGAGTCCCTACCAGAGGAGAAAAAAGATTGAAAACATTGTGGAAATGCGTGAAATTTACCAGGAAATACTGATTGATGATCAGGCTGTGACTCTCAGACAGCTGGCTGTCAGCGGAAAAGATCTGCTGAAGCTCGGGATGCACCCGGGGCAGAAGATTGGTGATATGTTAAATGAACTTCTGGAACTTGTCATTGATGAACCAGAGATGAACGACAAAGATAAATTATGTAGTTATGTAAAAGAAAAGCTTGGCATCTAGCATACTCAGGCTGTCCCTTTCATACATTAGAAAGAGTTAGAATCGTAGAGCAGGGGGGCAGCCATGAGAGAGTATGAATTAGAAGTCCTGGAACAATATGAGATAGAAGTGAAGGGCACCCGCAAAATAAGGGGTGCGTTTTTTTGCGAAGCAACTGAAGGCACAATGCTGCTGAAAGAAACGGATATTTCAGACAGACGGGCGCCCTTATTGTATACCGTCCTTCGCAATTTAGAGGAGGAGGGCTGCTTCTATGTGGACACTCCTGTTTTTAATAAAGAAGGGAAATTAATCAGCCAATCACGGGATGGTTCTAGGTATATGCTGAAAAAGTGGTATTCCGGCAGGGAATGTGATGTGAAGCGGGAGTATGAAATCTTACAGGCCTGCAGAAATCTGGCAGAGCTGCACAACAAAATGAAGTGGAAAGCCATGAAAGACACACAAGGAATGCATCCTCCTATAGGAAGGCATTTAAAGGAAGAGTTCCTCAGCCACAACCGTGAACTAAAAAAAGTACGCACATTTATGCGAAATAAAGTTTCTAAGGGCTCTTTTGAGTTTCTTCTGCTGAAATATTTTGAACAAATGTATACTTTAGCCGAAAGGATAACAAAACGGCTGGAAGAATCAGAGTACAACAGTTTATATCAGAAAAGTATTGAGAACCAGAGTCTCGTACACGGTGATTATAATTACCATAATATTCTGTTTACGCAGAAAGGGATAGCCGCCACAAATTTTGAACATTTCAGGATAGATGTTCAGGCACAGGACTTATATTATTTTTTGAGAAAAGTCATGGAAAAACATCAGTGGCAGGAAAATTTGGGGAAAGCCATGCTGGATGCCTATCAGAGTGTACGGCCGCTGGATCCCGGGGAGCTGGAGTATATTGCACTTTGTCTTGCCTATCCGGAGAAATTTTGGAAGACAGCAAATACTTACTATCATTCTAATAAAGCCTGGATTCCGGAAAAGAATGTGAAAAAACTTCAGGTAACCATCGCCCAGACAGATGAAAAACTCCGGTTTTTAGAGAATATATTCGCTTTTATTTTATAGTCTCCTGTTGTATAATGAAAGACATACTAATAGAGTGCAGGAGGTATGTCATGGATTATAAAGCGAAATACGAGTCTTGGTTGTTAAACTCATATTTTGACGCAGATACAAAAGCGGAACTTAAGAGTATCGGGGAAAATGAGCAGGAGGTGAAGGAGCGTTTTTACACAGATCTGGAATTTGGCACGGCGGGTTTACGAGGCATTATTGGGGCCGGAACTAACCGTATGAATATTTATACGGTTAGAAAGGCAACCCAGGGACTGGCAAACTATATTAATAAGAGCGGCAATGCAGGCAGAGGGGTTGCGATAGCCTACGACTCCCGCCATATGTCACCGGAATTTGCCGATGAGACAGCGCTTTGTCTGGCAGCCAATGGAATTAAGGCCTACGTGTTTGAATCCCTTCGTCCGACACCTGAACTTTCATTTGCGGTAAGGCACCTTAATTGTGTTGCGGGAATTAACATTACGGCCAGCCATAATCCTCCGGAATATAACGGATATAAGGTGTACTGGGAAGACGGTGCACAGATTACTCCGCCTCATGATAAGGGAATTATGGACGAGGTGAAGGCGATAGAAGACTATACCACCATGAAAACCATGAGCCTTAGGGAGGCAAAGGCAACGGGTCTTTACGAAATCATAGGCGCCGTGGTGGATGACGCTTACATTACAGAGTTGAAAAAGCAGGTGCTTCATCAGGATGCTATTGATGTGGTGGGGAAAGATATTAAGATTGTGTACAGCCCTCTGCATGGGACAGGCAATATTCCGGCTCGCCGGGTCCTAAAGGAACTTGGTTTTCAAAATGTATTTGTAGTAAAAGAGCAGGAACTGCCGGATGGTGACTTCCCTACAGTGTCCTATCCCAACCCCGAGGCTGCGGAAGCCTTTGAACTTGGGCTGAAGCTGGCAAAAGAAGTTGATGCAGATATTGTGCTTGCCACAGATCCTGATGCAGACCGTCTGGGCGTCCGTGTTAAGGACAAGAACGGAGAGTATCATACACTGACAGGGAATATATCAGGCTGTCTGCTGGCTGATTATGAAATCGGACAGAGAAAAGAACTAGGAGGCCTGCCGGAGGATGGCTATCTGATTAAAACTATTGTGACATCCAATATGGCAGAGGCAATTGCAAAGTATTATAATGTAGGTTTGATTGAGGTGCTGACTGGGTTTAAGTATATCGGACAGCAGATACTCGGGTTTGAAACAAATAGAAAGGGCAAATATTTATTTGGATTTGAGGAAAGTTATGGTTGTCTGATTGGTACTTATGCGAGAGATAAGGATGCCATTGCTGCAACCATGGCCCTGTGTGAGGCGGCCGCCTATTACAGGACAAAAGGTATGAATCTATGGGATGCCACCATTGCATTGTACAACCGTTATGGCTATTACAAAGACGAGATTCAGTCTATTACTTTAAAAGGAATCAAGGGGCTTGCTAAGATTCAGGAGATTATGGACACGCTTCGGAAAAATCCGCCTTCAGAGATTGCCGGGTACAAAGTAGTAAAGGCAAGAGACTATAAAGCCAACACCATCAGGGATATGGAAACCGGACAAGTAGTCCCCACCGGACTTCCTGCTTCCAATGTACTGTATTATGACCTGTCAGACGATGCATGGGTTTGTGTAAGACCATCCGGTACCGAGCCGAAAGTAAAGTTTTATTATGGTATAAAGGGTGCCTCACTGCAGGATGCAGACGACAAATCACAGGAAATGGGAAAAGAAGTTCTTGCAATGATTGACAAGATGATGTAACATATGAACATGCTGTTAAAAAATCCCGAAAAGTGCTTAAAAGCCCCATAAAACGGGAAAAATCCTTGACAAAAATAAGGGAAACAGTTATAACAGTACATAAGGGTAAATCATGTGAACGCCAGTACATGAGAGCCTTTATTAAAACTGTAGAATATTGTATTCTAGTACAATAAAGAGGAGGAAAATAATCCATGAACAAAACAGAATTAATAGCAGCTATTGCAGAGAAAGCCGAAATCTCCAAGAAAGACTCCGAAAAAGCATTAAAAGCTTTTACTGACGTAGTAACAGATCAGTTAAAAAAAGGCGATAAAGTACAGTTGGTAGGATTTGGAACATTTGAAGTGAGCGAAAGAGCAGCAAGAGAAGGAAGAAACCCACAGACCGGAAAGACTATGAAGATTGATGCATGCAAAGCTCCTAAATTCAAAGCCGGGAAAGCACTGAAAGATGAAGTGAACGCTTAATAAGCGAAGAATCAATAAAAGAATAGTATATGTAAGAAGCACTTATAATGCCTGCGTTGTAAGGGCTTCTTTTTCTATATGGGTCAGCGAAGCACAAAGTGCTTAGCAATCCGTAGGTATCAAGGGTCAAAATACCTTTTGACCCTTACATCATTATATAGAATTAAGTGTATAAAGGAAAGGTGAAAGATGCGTTTAGATAAATTTTTAAAAGTATCCCGCCTGATTAAGAGGCGGACAGTGGCAAATGAGGCATGCGATGCGGGGAGGGTTCTTGTAAACGGAACTGTTGCAAAAGCATCATTGAAAGTAAAAGCCGGAGACATTATAGAAATACAGTTTGGAGCGAAGAATGTGAAAGTTGAGGTGCTTCAGCTTCAGGACACGACTAAGAAAGAGGAGGCAAAAGAACTCTTCAGATATATATAGAACATTTTTTCTGTCCTCATATTTTTCCATAACTTGTCATATATATAGAAAAGCACAAAGCGAAGGGGGAAAGCAAGTATATGGAAGAGCGGCAGATGCCCAAAGCGCACAAACTGGTTGTAAATAATAGAAAGACAAGTATGGTTACCGGAGTCCTGGATGTTCTTTCTTTTGACTTAAATGAAATCCTGCTGGAAACAGAGCAGGGAATGCTGATGGTAAAAGGAACAGATCTGCATGTGAATCGTCTGAGTGTGGAAAAAGGAGAAGTGGATCTTGCAGGAAATATCGATAGCATTGCATACTCCAGTGTGAACCAGGCCGGGCGGCAGAATGAGAATTTCTTTACAAAACTGTTTAAGTAGGTCCGCCTATGATGTTGGGAATTGGAAAAGAGGCGGTTATATTTCTCTATGCGGGGCTATCCGGAGTTGTCATATTTTTCGGCTATGGTGTTCTTAGGCTGTTGAGAAATCTGATAAGGCATAATATAATTGTAATTAACCTAGAAGACTTCTTCTACTGGGTGGCTGTAAGTGTATATTTATTCGCACAAATGTATAAAACAACATATGGTAGCATCAGGTGGTTCTTTATACTAGGTGTGGTATGTGGCATTGTTTTAGCAAACTTTATGCTCTCTCTCGCTAAAAAAATATATAAAAAAATCATGAAAAGACTTGAAAAAAACAAGAAAAGCCGATAGAATGACCTTATTAAGCAGGGGTGTTTAATGAAAGATTAAGCAGGGTGAGTATATGGCAAATAAGAAAGAAAGAGTAACGCGGCGGTCTAAGACCCGCAGGCGGAATTCTGGTTTTGGCAGCCACAAGCGAAGTATGACAGTGATTACTGTGATATTAGTGTTGTTGGTGTGTGTGCTGTCAGTGAATGCGCTGACACTGCAGGCTAAAGACAAGGATTACAGACAGCAGGAGGAAGAACTAAGGGCCCAGATTAAAGAGCAGAAAGAGCGCACCAAAGAGATAAAAGAATACGAAGAGTATGTCAAGACAGATGAATATGTAAAAGAAGTGGCCGAGGAAAAGCTGGGTCTTGTAGACTCGGGCGAAATTATATTTAAGCCGGCTGAGTAAATGCACTGCGAAATAAGTGCGCAGACAGATACTGTACAATAGATATACTACAAAAGATAAACTCCAGAAGGTTTTTTCTGGGGTTTTTTGGCATGCAGCGAAGCGCATGTCCTTGGTTAGCAACCGTAGTGTGGTTGCTTAACAAGAACGGTACCCTTGGGGTAGAATTGAGCTGCATGGCTGATTGCATAAAAGTATAAAACTATGGACAGGAGATGTAGAAAATATGGACGATGGACAAGCATTACATGCCAGCCCTTATGTGGCGCAGATAGAAAAATTTGCGGATTCCTTAAAGCAGCTGTCTCACACTTTTTTAGGTCTGGAAGAACAGAAGAAATCTCTAAGCAATGAAGAGGTTGAGGCGATGTTTGACAGAGTGAAGGAGAAGGTCTGCATCAACTGTGAGAAATGTGCCTGGTGCTGGGGAGAGAATTTTGTCCACACATATCAGATGGGATACGAAATTCTGTCTGCAGTGGATAATTATGGTAATGAACTGAATACAGAGACAAAAAGAAAGCTGCAGCAGAGATGCATTATGGCCCCCCGGTTTTTGAGAGAGATGCTGGAGGCGTTCCATGATGCCAGGCAGAACATGATGTGGATCAACCGCATTGTCCAGAGTCGGGAGGGATGCGCCGTGCAGATGGACACCTTTGCCGACATGATACGCAGTACGGTGAAGGAGTTGGAGGATAGCATGTTCACTGACGAGCGCCTGGAGAAAAAAATCAGCACATATTTAAAGCAAAAGGGAATTAGAGTTTTGTACACGAATTTTTTCATGAACCCTGAGGGAAAATACGAGGTGCATGTCACTGCCCGCGCTTTGCAGAATGCATGCGTCACTACAAAGGAGCTGGTCCGGGGTATATCAGAAGTTATGGGACGGCGATTTGTACTTGACGGTGCTCACGGCCAGGTGCTGGGTAAGGAATATACCACGGTAGTGTGTATAGAAGGTCCGGCATTTTACACTTTGCAGGGAGTGGCAAGAATAGGGAAAGGCTGTAACCAGATATCCGGGGATAATTTCATGATGATGGAGCTGCCCGGGGGCCGCCAGGGAGTGGCATTGTCTGACGGTATGGGATCTGGAGAAAAAGCCTGCAGAGAGAGTACGCTGGTCATCGAACTTCTGGAAGAACTCCTGGAGGCCGGGTTTCCGGAAAAAACTGCTATTCAGATGATAAACACGACTCTTGTGATGGGGAGGGAGGAAATACATTTTTCCACCATTGACATGAGTGTGTTTGATTTATACAGTGGAGCCTGTGAACTGATTAAAGCGGGTGCTTCCTCCACATTTATAAAAAGGGGCGATCAGGTGGAACATTTAAGTTCTACGAGTCTCCCCATCGGGGTGCTGCATACTATAGATATAGACTCTGTGACACGTCAGCTGGTGGATGGGGACTTTGTAATTATGGTAACGGATGGGATTATGGATGCCCTGCCAGTAGGGGAGCAGGATATTCTCCTAGAAACTATTATTCGTGGAACGGTAATGAACAATCCCAGGGAAATGGCACACCATATATTGGAACAGGTGCTTAATTGGACAGGGGAACTTCCTATGGATGATATGACTGTGCTGGCGGTGGGAATATGGGAAACCAACTGATAAACATTCGGTACAGCAGATCTAAATGGCTGAACTGTTACTTGATTTTAGGGAAAAAATTGGGTATAGTTGACATATGATGAAGAAGATAAAAGAGTATATTGAGAAATATCATATGATTGAAGCTGGAGACAGGATAATAGCAGGTATATCGGGAGGAGCAGATTCGGTATGCCTGTTTTTTGAGCTTCTTGAGTTAAAGAAACATACAAACATTGAAATTATAGCGGTTCATGTAAATCACGGTATACGTGGAGAAACTGCTGCAAGGGATGAAGAGTTCGTACAGAAGTTATGCGAAGAGTATCAGGTAGAATGTGCAGTTTATCATAAAAATGTGGAATTAATTGCTAAAAAGCGGAAACAATCTGTTGAGGAGGCGGGGCGTATTGTTCGGAGAGAAGCCTTTGAGAAAGCACTGAAAGAGTATAGGGGAACCAAGATTGCCACAGCCCACCACCAAAATGATAATGCAGAAACACTTCTTATGAATCTGGCAAGAGGAACAGGGCTTAAAGGGCTGGGAGGAATAAGGCCGGTAAACGGCAACGTAATCCGGCCCCTTTTGTGCCTTACCCGGAGAGAGATTGAAGACTATCTGGAAGAAAAAAAGCAGAGCTATTGCCAGGACGAGACCAATGAGGAGGATGACTACACGAGAAATCGTCTAAGACATTTCGTGATTCCGGTTTTAGAAGAGCAGGTAAACGCTCAGGCAGTGCGCCATATGAATGAGGCCATGGAAAAGATGCGTCAGGTATGGAAATACATGGAGGAGCAAAGACAGGAGGCATGTAGACTTTGTGTATCGCAGACACCGGAAGGTGATATTTGCATCAAAGACAGATCTTTTAAAAAGCTGCAGCCGGTTATTCAGGATTTACTGGTGCGAACGTGTCTTACAAATGCGGCGGGAGAGCAGCAGAATATCACTATGTCGCATGTGGAAGCTATAGTGCGACTGTTTGAAAAACAATCGGGAAGGTGCATTGATCTTCCTTATGCCGTAAAGGCTGTCAGAACATATGAAGGGGTTGTGCTAAGTAAGGGAAAAGAGGAAAAGGAACAAGGGTTTTTACCCAAAAAACTCAAAATTCCCGGAATTACCACAATACCGGAACTGAATTTGACGATATGCTGTAGGATTCTGGAAAAGCCAGCGGATTTTTCGTTAAAACAAGTACCGCAAAAAGCCTACACGAAATGGTTTGATTATGATATAATGAAAAGCAGCCTTCTTGTCAGAACAAGACAGAGTAAGGACTGCATTGCAATTGATAAGACAGGAAAAAGACAAAAGATAAAGTCTTATTTCATTAATGAGAAGATTCCTGCAAAAGACAGGGAAAAACTTCCGCTGATTGCAGATGCAGGGGAGATTATATGGATACCGGGGTACCGGATGAGCAGTGCTTACCAGGTAACACAGCAGACGCATCGGATACTGGAGATAAAAGTAACGGAGGAAAAGAACAGATGTCAGAACAGATCAGGGTATTAATATCAGAAAAAGAAGTAGATGATAAGATTGAGGCGCTTGGAAAGCAGATCAGCAAGAACTATGAAGGAAGGCAGGTACATTTAATCTGTGTACTAAAAGGAGGCGCCTTTTTTATGTGTGAACTGGCAAAAAGAATTACCGTGCCGGTTTCACTGGATTTTATGAGTGTCAGCAGTTATGGTGATGAGACTTCCAGCAGCGGTGTTGTACGTATCGCAAAGGATCTGGACGAGTCTATAGAAGGAAAGGATGTTCTTATTGTAGAAGACATCATTGATTCAGGAAGGACCCTGTATCACCTGATGGATGTTTTACGGCAGAGACATCCAAAGAGCTTAGGATTGTGCACGCTGCTGGACAAACCTGAGAGAAGAGAGAAAGATGTAAGGGTAGATTATGTAGGCTTTGAAATACCGGATGAGTTTGTAGTCGGCTATGGCCTGGACTATGCTCAAAAATACAGGAATCTGCCATATATTGGTGTGGTGGAAGGAGTATAACAGGAAGGAGTTAACATCATTGAACAACAAAAAGTATAAAAATGCGGGAGGTGCCACTTTCCTGACATTTATGCTGGTTATTTTCCTTGCGCTCTGGCTGACGAGCAGGATGCAGATTAAGGAACAGGAGATGACATATCCAAACTTTGTCCAGGAAGTACAGGACGGTAATGTTGAGGATGTGACGATAAGGCCGAATAAGGCGGTTCCAACCGGGATTGTAACTGCAAAAGAAAAGGACGGCGGAGCAGTAAAACAGGTAAATGTATCGGATGTAAAAGAAGTGCAGGCTCTCCTAGAAGAGCATGATATGAATTATGAGCTGCACAATGTCCCCCAGGATTCGTGGGTCACTTCACTTGCGGTGCCGCTGATTGTCACACTTCTCGGTGTCACACTGATATTTATGCTCATGAACCGCCAGGGAGGCGGGGCCAATGCGAAAGCTATGAATTTTGGCAAGAGCCGTGCAAGAATGAGCACAGAATCCGATAAAAAGGTAAACTTTTCGGATGTGGCTGGATTAAAGGAAGAGAAGGAAGAGCTGGAGGAGATTGTAGATTTCCTCAGAGCACCTAAAAAATATATTCAGGTTGGCGCCAGGATTCCCAAAGGTGTGCTCTTAGAGGGCCCTCCGGGAACCGGAAAGACGCTGCTTGCAAAAGCTGTTGCGGGGGAGGCGGGAGTTCCTTTCTTTAGTATTTCTGGCTCCGACTTTGTAGAGATGTTTGTAGGTGTGGGCGCCTCACGTGTACGCGACTTGTTTCAGGATGCAAAGAAAAATGCCCCCTGCATTATTTTTATCGATGAAATTGATGCGGTTGCCAGACGCAGAGGAAGCGGCCTCGGCGGAGGCCATGATGAAAGAGAGCAGACTTTGAACCAGCTTCTTGTAGAGATGGATGGATTCGGAGTCAATGAAGGTATTATTGTTATGGCTGCCACCAACCGGAAGGATATTCTTGACCCTGCTATTTTAAGACCGGGGCGGTTTGACAGAAATGTTATCGTAGGCAGACCCGATGTGGGCGGCAGAGAAGAAATTCTTAAAGTCCATGCGAAAAATAAGCCTCTGGGCGATGACGTGGATTTAAAACAGATTGCACAGACTACAGCCGGATTTACCGGGGCTGACCTGGAGAATCTTTTGAATGAGGCAGCAATTTTGTCAGCAAAGGCAGGTCGTGTGTATCTGGAACAGGCCGATATTCGTCATGCATTTGTAAAGGTGGGCATCGGGCCGGAAAAGAAAAGCCGTATTGTGTCCGAGAAGGAACGCAGGATCACAGCTTATCACGAATCCGGACACGCGATTCTCTTCCATGTGCTGCCGGATGTGGGACCTGTATACAGTGTTTCTATTGTACCCACCGGGGCCGCAGGAGGGTATACAATGCCGCTGCCGGAAAACGATGATATGTTCAATACAAAAGGCCATATGCTTCAGGAAATTACGGTTTCACTGGGCGGCCGGGTAGCTGAGGAGGAGATATTTGACGATATAACAACGGGAGCCTCCCAGGATATCAAGCAAGCTACTGCGATTGCCCGTTCGATGATTATGAAGTTCGGTATGTCTGAGCGTCTTGGCCTGATTAACTATGACAATGACAGTGATGAAGTGTTTATCGGCCGTGATTTCGGCCATACTTCGAGAGGCTATGGGGAAAAGATAGCAAGTACTATTGACGAAGAAGTTAAGCGTATTATAGACGAGTGTTACTTAAAAGCAAAGTCTATCTTAAAAGAATATGACTCAGTTCTTGAGGCATGTGCGCAATTACTGCTGGAGAAAGAAAAGATTACCAGAAGCGAATTTGAAGCATTGTTTGAAGAATAAATGAAATGGGGCAAGCACTATCCATATGGAAAGGGCTTGCCCCAAAGGAGATTTATATGAATAAAGATGCATTGTTCTGTGATGGAACATCTGATTACCGCATTCCTGCTGAGCCGGAAGAGCACAGCAGGGTATGTCTCAAATTCCGCACGGCAAAAGATGATGTAGATGAAGTGTATCTATCTGCCAAAAATGGAAAATATCAGATGGAGAAATCATACACTAAAGGTGTATTTGATTATTATATAATAGAATGGCAGCTGGATTCTGAGCCCTTTTCCTACAGCTTTGAAATCCGAAAGGGCGAGGAAGTTTGTTACTATAACCGCTGCGGTACAGCAGAAGAAATTGTAAAAATCTATGATTTTGCGGTTGTCCCAGGATTTTCTACACCGGATTGGGCTAAGGGTGCTGTCATATACCAAATATTTGTGGATCGTTTTTATAATGGAGATATCACAAATGATGTGGAGGACAGAGAGTATATATACATAGGAGAACCATGTGAGAAAGTAAAAGACTGGAACAGTCCGCCGGAGGCCAGGGATATACATCGGTTTTATGGCGGGGACCTGCAGGGAGTCATGGATAAACTTGATTACCTGGAAGAACTTGGGGCAGAGGTGATTTACTTTAATCCACTTTTTGTCTCTCCGTCCAACCATAAGTACGATATACAGGATTATGATTATATAGACCCCCATTTTGGGAAAATCGTGGCAGATGGCGGTGATATCCTTTTTGAATCAGACACGGACAATATAACCGCAACTAAATATCAAAAGAGAACTGGTGACCGGATTAATCTGGAGGCAAGTAATGCGCTGTTTATCAAGCTGGTGGAAGCAATGCACAGCCGCGGTATGCGTGTGATTCTGGACGGTGTATTTAATCACTGCGGCTCTTTTAATAAATGGCTGGACAGGGAGCGGATTTATGAGCAGCAGGAGAGCTATGAAAAGGGTGCATATGTCAGTGCAGACAGCCCATTTCGTAGTTTCTTTCATTTTTATAATGAAGATGATTCCGCATGGCCCTATAATTGTGAGTATGAAGGCTGGTGGGGGCACGATACGCTTCCGAAGCTTAATTATGAAGACTCTAATATGCTTGTAAGCTATATTATGTATATTGCCCAAAAGTGGGTATCTCCCCCCTATAATGTAGACGGGTGGCGTCTGGATGTAGCGGCCGATTTAGGCTATAGCAATGAATATAACCACTTGTTTTGGAAACGATTTCGAAAAGAGGTTAAGAAGGCAAATCCGGATGCACTGATTTTGGCAGAACACTATGGTGAACCGACAGAGTGGCTGCACGGGGATGAATGGGACAGCATCATGAATTATGATGCATTTATGGAGCCGGTAACCTGGTTTTTAACCGGTATGGAAAAACACAGTGATGAGCGGCGTACAGATCTGTGGGGGAATGCGGAAAATTTTGTAAATACAATAAGTCATTTTATGTCTAATATGCTTACGCCGTCTCTCCAGGTAGCTATGAATGAACTGTCCAATCATGATCATTCCCGTTTCCTGACGCGCACCAATCATATTGTAGGCCGCGTGCAGCAGTTGGGTTACAAAGCTGCAGAGGAGGGCATAAATAAGGCTGTCATGAGAATCGCTGTTGTCATGCAGATGACCTGGGTAGGGGCACCTGCAGTATATTATGGAGATGAAGTCGGTCTGTGCGGCTTTACTGACCCCGATAACCGTAGGGCATATCCCTGGGAAAACGAAGATGAAGAAATGCTGGAGTTTCATAAAAAACTTATTAGTATACGAAAAAGCGAAAAACCGATTAAAACAGGTTCCTTGAGGATGCTGTACTGGGAGCGGAATATTCTTGCATATGCAAGATTCATGGGTGACCAACAGATCGTAGTAGTTTTGAATAACAGTAAAGATCTAAGGGAAGTTACAGTTCCCGTATGGCCTGCAGAGATTCCGGTGACAGGACGTATGGAGCGTCTGGTGTACTCTTATGAGGAAGGATATACGACAGAGCCCGATGAATATCTTGTTATGGACGGAGAAATAGTACTGAATATAGGACGGCATTCGGCTGTCGTAATGCGGACAAAGATGAATAGCTCAAAGCATAACAAGGATATTTTTTAGAAGTAATAAAAATGGAAGGTCTTGATGGGCAGATTGGGATAAGATGAAATAAAGTGAGGTTTATTTCTGGTTTATCAGTTGACTTTTAAAAAAAGAGGCAGAAGCTCGCTCATAGTTATAAAATATGTTTTAAAAGTATTATGAAAACTAAAATTATAATTAAAACTTTAATTGTGCAAAGTGTATATTACAAATGTCACAACTTAATTGATGATTGTAACAAGTTGATATAGAAATATTGACTTTTCTATTTTCAATGTCTATGATATGGATATCGTAAAAAGAAAAAGGGGTATCTTATGAGACAGAAGAAGATTATAGTTGCAGGTCACATTTCTCTTGATATTACTCCTGTATTTGAGAACAGTTCCAGGCAGAGGTTCTCTGACCTTTTAAAGCCGGGAAAGCTTGTGAATGTGGGGACAGCACAAATCAGCAAGGGGGGCGCAGTATCCAACACAGGACTGGCGCTGCACAAACTGGGATCGGATGTGACGCTGTTGGGAAAAACCGGAAAAGATTTATTCGGAGAGGTACTCAGGAAGCAGATCAGTGAAACCGGATGCAGGATGGACATGATTCTTTCTGATACAGATGCAACTTCTTACACAATTGTGATTGCTCCCAAGGGCAGTGATAGGGCATTTCTCCATGATCCCGGGTGTAATAAGACATTTACATATGATGAGATGGATCTGGTGGCAGTCAGAGAAGCGGATTACTTTCATTTCGGTTATCCGCCGCTTATGAAAAAGTTTTATGAAAATGACGGAGAAATGCTGGAAAGGATGTACAGGGAAATCAAGCAAAACGGACTAGTGACTTCTCTAGATCTGGCAGCAGTGGATCCGGATTCAGATGCCGGAATGTGTGACTGGGAGAGGGTACTGAGAAAAGTTCTTCCCTATGTAGATTTTTTTGTGCCAAGTATCGAAGAATTGGGATATATGCTGGATAAGGAACGCTATAACAGATGGCAGAAAGAAGCAGGTGGAGAGGAGATTATCTCTGTACTGTCTCTGGAGAAGGATATTGCACCGATCGCAGAAAAGGCACTTTCTTTTGGATGTCGGGCAGTAATGATCAAATGTGGGGCAGCAGGCATGTATCTCAGAACCTCTGACGAGCAGGCTATGGGAAAGGTGGATTCTGATTTAAAAGGCTGGGGAAATCAAAAGATTTTTCAAAGGAGCTATTTGCCTGAGCGGGTTCTGTCCGGAACCGGAGCAGGTGATACAAGTATAGCGGCTTTTTTGAAAGCTGTTATGGAAGGAGAAAGTCCTAAGAGAAGTCTGGAATATGCAGCAGCCACAGGAGCATGCTGTGTTACTACTTATGACACCATAAGCGGACTTTTGGGATTCAAGGAACTCAGGAGAAGAATAGACAATGGGTGGGAGCAGCAGGATTTGCTGATACCTTGAAGGAGGAGCGGAAAATTATGATAGTAACATTAGAAACAATTTTAGAACTTGCTGATGCAAAAAAGATGGCAATTGGAGCTTTTAACGTGACGGAACTGGAAGGAATCCAGTCGGTACTTAATGCGGCGGAAGAACTTGGACAGCCGGTGATTATACAGTTCGTTCCAATACATGAGGAGTATATTAAATTGGAGACTTTGGGACCAATCATGGTGATGATGGCGGACAAAGCAACGGTCCCCGTGTGTGTACATCTGGATCACTGCGGCAATTTTGATATGATTAAGCGGGCACTTGATATGGGATTTTCCTCTGTTATGTATGATGGTTCCATGTATTCTTTTGAAGAGAATGTTGCAAATACAAAGACTGCCGTAGAGATTGCCTCCGGTTATGGGGGTTCGGTTGAGGCTGAAATCGGAGCCATGAACAGTGAAGACGGCACGGCGGAAGATGACTCATACACAGACCCGGATGAGGCAGAAAAGTTTGCGAAGCTAACAGGCATCCATGCTCTGGCCTGCTCTTTCGGAACTGTGCATGGACTCTATAAGGCAGAACCAAAGCTTGATTTTCCGCGGATTAAAGAGATTCGTGACAGAATCGGAATTCCTATCGTAATGCACGGTGGGAGCGGTGTAAGTGATGAGGACTTTAAAAAGTGTATCGCAAACGGTGTAAGAAAAATTAATTATTATACCTATCGCGCAAAAAAGGGAGGAGAGTATGTAAAGAAAAAATGTATGGAAACTGAGGGCCCTGTCTTTTTCCATGATATTACCTGCTGGGCAAGAGATGTGATGACGCAGGATGTCAGACATGCAATAGAAGTTTTCAGCGGCATAAACGGAAAGTAAAAGGAGGGAAAAAATATGAAGCGATCGGAAATAAATACAGCCCTGCGGAAAATGGAAGCTATGATTCAGAAGTGTAAATTTCAGCTTCCGCCCTTTTGCAACTTTTCTCCAGAAGAATGGCAGGAAAAAGGGCATGAGTACGATGAAATCAGGGACAATATGCTTGGATGGGATATCACGGACTATGGTCTTGGAGACTTTGAGCATGTGGGATTCTCATTGATTACCCTGAGAAATGGAAATACTAAGCTTGAGAGGTATACCAAGACATATGCGGAGAAGCTTTTATATCTGGATGAAGGGCAGTCTGCAACTATGCATTTTCATTGGAGTAAGATGGAAGATATTATTAACAGAGGCGGTGGAAATGTGCTGATTCGTGTATACAACTCTACAGAAGATGGGCAGTTTGAGGATACAGACGTTGTCATACACAGTGACGGAAGAGAATATACAGTACCTGCAGGAACTCAGGTCAGGCTTACTCCGGGAGAAAGTATTACTGTTTATCCTTATATGTATCACGACTTTGAAGTGGAAAAAGGAAGCGGTGAGGTTCTGCTTGGTGAAGTCTCTATGTGCAATGACGATAATACAGATAACAGGTTTTATGAACCTATGGGGCGGTTCCCGAAAATAGAAGAAAATGAAAAGCCGTACAGGCTGCTTTGCACGGAGTATCCCATTGTCTAATAATAGAAATTAAAAGAAGCCCGGCTTTGTGTTGGGCTTTTTTTGTATGGCAGAAAGCTGTATTTGTGTGTATTAGAACGCAAATTACATTTGTCATATAAATCCTTACAAATGTAATTTGAAATCCATTACATTGTACACATGCACAAAATTACTTCTACTGATATGATGAAATCATAAAAAATATACAAACAGGAGGAACGGATTATGAAAAGAAGGATTCTAAGTGTATTACTTGTGGGAGCTCTTGCTGGCACCATGCTGATGGGATGCGGTGGAGGAGGAGACAATGATGGGGGAAGTAAGAAGGATGCTTCCGGGAGCAAGGAAGATTCTGGCAAACACTATAAATTTGCCTATACCTGCATGGATGGAACAAACCCATTCTTTGTGACGATTGAAGATGAGATTAAAAAACAGGTGGAGGCAAAAGGGGATGAATTGATTTCAACTGATCCTGCAAATGATGTGTCTCTGCAGATTACCCAGGTGGAGGATATGGTGTCCCAGAATATTGATGGTATTTTTCTGAATCCGGTTGAGGCTGAAGGGATTCTGCCTGCGCTGGATACGTTAAAGGGCGAGGAGGTGCCGATTGTAAACTTTGACACAGAGGTTGCCGACCTTTCCTATGTGGCATCTTACACAGGATCTGATAACTACAATGCCGGTAAGGTCTGCGGCGAAGACCTGGTTAAGAAATGCCCGAACGGCGGTAAAATTATTGTTCTTGACAGCCCCACAATGAATTCAGTGACAGACAGAACAAATGGTTTCCTGGATGCGATTGACGGAAAAGGATTTGACATTGTAGCACAGCAGGATGCAAAAGGAAATCTTGAGGTATCTATGGGAATAGCAGAAGATCTTCTTCAGGGGAAAATGGATATTGTGGCGATTTTCGGCGGAAATGATCCTACAGCACTTGGAGCCCTGGCAGCGGCAAATGCGGCAGGCTTGAAGGATGTGAAAGTATATGGCGTAGATGGGTCTCCGGACTTTAAGAAAGAGCTGGCATCAGGAGATTCTCTTCTCGAAGGTACAGGCGCTCAATCTCCGGTGGCAATCGCAAAGAAGGCTGTAGAAATTATGTATGATGTTATGGACGGTAAAGAGGTAGATGACAGATATCCGGTTGAGACATTCCTGATTACTGCTGATAATGTAGACGATTATGGAACAGACGGATGGCAGTAAAGAGTAACAAATCCGGAAGCGGGAAGCAGGTGGAAGTTTGAGCAAAAAAGTAATATTGGAAATGCACCATGTACATAAACGATTTGCCGGTGTTCATGCACTCAACGATGTAGGACTGGAATTAAAGGCAGGGGAGGTCCATGCACTTCTGGGAGAAAATGGAGCTGGAAAATCAACACTGATCAAGGTACTCGGAGGCATTTACCAGGCGGACGAAGGCGAGATTTATATTAACGGAAATAAGGTGGAAATTAAAGGGGTGGAAGATGCCCAGGAAAATGGGATTGCGATCATTCATCAGGAGCTGGTTCTCGTGCCGTATATGACGGTAGCAGAAAATATTTTTCTTGGAAGGGAATTTGGGAACAATATTCTGGTAAACCGCAAAAAGATGAATCAAGAAGCTCAAAAACTTCTAGATGAAAATCAGGTAAATATCCGCGCCGATATGCTTGTTGGGAAATTGACAATTGCCCAGCAGCAGATGGTTGAGATTGTAAAAGCAATTTCTTACGACTCAAAGATTCTGGTTATGGATGAGCCTACGTCCTCGATTGCAGATAAGGAAGTAGAGTTTCTTTTTGAAACCATGAGGAAGCTGACAAAACGCGGAGTAGGAATTATCTATATTTCCCATAAGATGAGCGAACTGGAACAGATCTGTGACCGGGTTACTGTGATGCGTGACGGGATGTACGTGGGTACTGAGATCGTAAAAAACACGACCAGGGACCGGCTGATTGCGATGATGGTAGGAAGGGAACTGGAGAACTACTATACAAGGGAGTATCAGAAACCCGGGGAAGAGGTGCTTCGCTGCGAACACATTTCTGACGGGAATATGGTGAAGGATGTAAGCTTTTCTCTGAAAAAAGGCGAAATTATCGGATTCGCAGGCCTGGTAGGAGCCGGCCGCAGTGAGACAATGAAAGCAATTTTCGGTCTGACAAAGAATGCTTCAGGTGAAACATGGGTGAAGGGAAAGAAAGTGAAGGTGACGTCTCCTGTGGATGCCATGAAATATGGCCTTTCACTGGTTCCCGAAAACAGAAAACATGAGGGGCTCTACAGTGTGCAGAGTGTCCGCTTTAATATGACCATTGAGGTGTTGAAGCAATTTATGCAAGGTATCTCCGTTGATGATAGGAAAGAGGCTGCACTGACTCAGAAATATATTGATATGATGGCCACAAAAACACCGACGCAGATGCAAAAAATCGGCAATCTGTCAGGAGGCAATCAGCAGAAGGTAATGATAGGAAGATGGCTTGCCACCGACCCGGAGGTTCTGATCCTGGATGAACCGACCAGAGGGGTGGATGTAGGCGCAAAATCAGAGATTTATGTCATTATGAATGAACTGGTAAAGAAAGGTGTATCCATTATTATGATTTCTTCGGAACTGCCGGAGATTATCAACATGAGTGATCGGGTTTATGTGATGGCCGAAGGAAAGGTGACCGGATGTCTGAACCATGAAGAAGTGTCACAGGAAGCTGTTATGCAGTTGGCAGCACATTAGAGTTCATTGCAAAGGAGGAAGAGGATTATGACTCAAACAAAAAAGAAAGAAACCAAGCTGCCTGCAAGCGATAACAAAGCCATTGTGTTTTTAAAGGAGAACCTGGGGATTCTTATTGCTCTTGTAATACTGTGCCTTCTGTTGTCGATTTTACCGGCAACAAGCAGCTCATTTCTATCAGCAAAAAACATATTTAATGTCTTGAGACAAATTTCCACAAACATGCTCATTGCCTGCGCAATGACCATGGTCATCATACTGGGAGGAATTGATTTGTCTGTGGGCTCTATCATTGCTCTGTCGGGGGTTATTGCAGCGGGGTGTGTGGCAAGATACCAGCTACCCATAGCCGTTGCTTTACTGGCAGGTGTACTGGTAGGTGTTGCCGTCGGGGTTTTTAATGGAGCTGTCATCAGCATGACGACGATTCCGCCCTTTATTGTGACACTGGCCACTATGAACATAGCAAGAGGTCTGGCAAAGGTATATACAGGAGGTTCCCCTGTCCGTGTCATGATGAAGCAGTGGCAGTTTATCGGCGGAGGATATGCGGGTCCGATACCAGTTCCGGTTATCATCATGTTAATTGCAATTGTAATAACGGCACTGATGATGAATAAGACAAAGCTGGGGCGCCATATTTATGCTGTGGGTGGGAATGCACAGGCGGCGGTTTTTTCGGGTATTAAGGTATCAAGGGTGAAGTTTATTGTTCACGCGTATGCGGGTCTGATGTCCGGTCTTGCAGGGATTATACTGGCCTCCAGAATGTATTCTGGACAGCCCACAGCCGGTGAGGGCGCAGAGATGGATGCCATCGCGGCGGTTGTTGTGGGTGGGACATCCATGGCCGGTGGTTCCGGTAAAATTGGGGGGACTATTATAGGGGCTCTGATTATCGGCGTGCTGAACAACGGACTGAACTTGATGAATGTCAATTCATTCTGGCAGGACGTGGTCAAAGGAGTTGTTATTTTACTGGCAGTATTTATTGACTACATTCGAAATAAAGATGCATAAACACAGGCTGTAACTCAGCCGGGAAGCCGCTGGACCAAAAAGTACAGTGGCTTCTTTGCCGGTATCGGCACCGATACATCCGGGATGTTTATGGAAAAAAGTCTGCGGCCGTATTATAATGAGAGTACGGTGCGGTCATGTGGAGCGCATGGCTGCACTGCGGCAGAATGACAGAGAGGAAAGGCGGACTCGAAAGATGAAACGAACAGTAAGGGTTCTGACTAGTATCCTTGGGGTGATACTGCTGGTGGGAGCGGCGGGCTGCCAAAGGGAAAACGCGGGTAAAAGACATATATTCGGCGCAACTTACATGACCCGTAATAATCCGTATTTTGATGTTCTGAATGCAGAACTTGAGGAGGAAGTGGAAGCCAACGGCGATAAGCTGATTGTGCGCAATCCACTTCAGGATCAGCGGAAGCAGAATCAGCAAATCCAGGATATGATCGAAGAGGGAATGGAAGTCCTTTTTTTGAATCCGGTGGATCAAAGGGAGGTAAAGCCTGCACTGGAAGCCTGCAAAGAGGCGGGAGTTGCGATTATTAATGTTGACGCGATGGTAGCAGACAGACAGTATGTGCTGGGGGCGGTGGAAACCGACCATTATCAGGCAGGTCAGCTTTGTGCTGAAAATATGATGAAGCATATAAAATCAGGAAGAATTATTGTATTGAATAATCCGGGCATGAAATCCATAAGTGAAAGAGTAAGAGGGTTCACAGATGCAATTGCCCATAAGCCGGAATATAAGGTGATCAGACAGGAAAACGGGAACGGTGAGATTGAAGTTGCTTCGAGTCTGGTGTCGGACATATTGGGAGAGGAGCAGGACTTTGACGTTATTTTCGGAGGAAACGACCCTATGGCTCTCGGTGCTCTTGCAGCTTTGCAGAAGGCTGGAATTGCGGAGGGTGTGCTAATTTACGGTGTGGACGGCTCCCCAGACTTTAAAGCTATGGTGCAGGAAGGATATGTGACCGGTACAAGCAGTCAAAGCCCGGAGATCATCGCGCATGTTGCCGCAGAGATGGGGTACAGCTGTCTGAAAGGACAAAAAGTGGAAAAGTACGTAAAGATTCCGAGTACCCTGATCACCAGAGAAAATCTTGATGAATTTGATATAGACGGGTGGCAGTAGAATGAAGAACAGGTATATGCATCTGATACAGATACTGTTTCTTGGAATCAATGTTTTTTCCGTGGCAGGGATCTGCGGATTCCTTTATTTTACGACACTTAAAATCTGTAAAGAGGATAATGGAAGACGATTTATCGGGCAGGTGGAGGCAATCCCCCAATATCCCCAGACAATCTGTGTGGCCTGCGGATTTTTTCTGGCGATTCTTATCATGGACATGATTTTGAGAGAGCATCGGTTTCTGGAGAACAGCCGAGGGATTGCCGTAACTCTGGGGATGGATTTTCTATGCAGCTTAGGTATCATTTATGTACTAGATTTTAATTATAACAGTGTCCTTCTCCTGGTGGCGGCAAACGCGGTGGTCTATATGAAAGACAGGAGATGGACATTTGCCATGCTTTCTGCGTCTGCAGTCGTCTTTCTGGTGGCGGACTATGACCTGATTTCGGTCACCTATAATCTGTATTCAGTGCAGAACTATATTCGGTATTACGGTGGGACGGTACAGCAGTTTTTACTCGGTACCTATCACATTTTAATTTCGGCCAATATTTTGATTTTTATACTCTATTGTGTCAATATTATTCTTTCCCAAAGTCATGCAATCGAGGAGGCCAGGCAGCGATCGGAAAATCTTCAGACGGTAAACGATCAGTTGATGCAGTATAACAAAATGACAGAGAAAATGGCTGCAACCAGAGAGCGCAACAGGATGGCGAGGGAGATTCACGATACTCTTGGGCACACACTGACAGGGATTTCAGCGGGTGTGGATGCGTGTATGGCCATTATAGATGAAAACCCAGAACGGACAAAGATGCAGCTGGAGCTGGTTTCAAAGGCTGCCCGGGGAGGCATTAAGGATGTGAGACGTTCGGTCTCAGAGCTAAGGACGGACGCATTGGAGCGATTTAAGCTGGAGAAAGCCATACAGGAAATGGTTTCGGAGATTAATTCTCTGGCGGGGGTGGAGGTCTCTTTTGAATCAAATGTGACATATCTGAAATTCAGTGAAGATGAAGAGAATGTTATTTACCGCATTATACAGGAGGGAATCACCAATGCCATCCGGCACGGGCATGCCGACCGCATCCGGATTACTGCAGAGAAGAAAGACGGTATTTTAGAGCTGAAGGTAAAAGATAACGGAATCGGATGCAAGGATATACAAAAAGGATTTGGAACCAAGCATATGAAAGAGAGAGTCGGTATGCTTGGGGGGACAATATCTTTCTCGGGAGAGGATGGGTTTTTGATTGATGCGCAGATACCAATAAGATGGGGGGAAGAATATGATTAAGGTACTGATAGCGGATGACCAGGAGCTGATCAGGCAAAGTCTGGAGATCGTTCTAAACAGCAAAAAAGACATTGAAGTCTCCGGCATTGCGGCAGACGGCCAGGAAGTTATTCAGAGTGTAAGAAAGAACAAGCCGGATATTGTGCTGATGGATGTCCGTATGCCCAAGATGGATGGGGTGTCCTGCACGAAGATTATTAAGGAAGTGTATCCACAGGTTAAAATTATTATTCTAACAACGTTTGATGATGATGAGTATGTGTTTAATGCCCTGAAGTATGGGGCGAGTGGATATCTTCTGAAGGGTGTGTCCATGGATGAGCTGTGCGATGCCATCCGGACGGTCTACAGCGGCCGCGCAATGATCAATCCTGATATTGCAGCCAAGGTATTAAAGCTGTTTTCGCAGATGGCACAGACAAACTATACGATTCCGGTTGAGGAAAAGAGTATAAAAGCCCTCACGAAAACCGAATGGAAACTCATCTTTCAGGTAGAGAAAGGGGCAAGCAACAAGGAAATTGCAGATGCCCTGAATCTTTCTGAGGGAACGGTCCGCAACTACTTGAGTGCCATATTAAATAAGCTGAATCTTCGTGACAGAACACAGCTGGCAATCTGGGCAGTCCAGACAGGGGTACAGTACAATAAAAGCGAGGATACATAATTTGAAAACGAAATGGAAAAGGTTGGTTTCGGCAGGCGTGGTGTTACTTGCGGTAATCGGAGCTACAGCATTTCAAGCAACGGACGAAAAAAAGACGATTCTGGAGTTTGGAATGTTTACGGGAAGCAATTGGGGCGTAAAAAATGCAGATGCATTTGTGATGATTGACAGAGCGATTGCACGGTTTGAAGAAGGACATCCGGGCGTAAAAGTGAAATATACATCAGGCATCGACAGGGAGGATTATACAGAGTGGTGTGCAGAGAAGCTTTTGAAAGGAGATATGCCGGATGTGTTCATGGTACTGGACGAAGATTTTAGCAGATACATGTCACTGCATGTTCTGGAAGATCTAGATCCTTATATGGAAAATGATCCTAAGTTCCACAGATCGGTATTTTTTTCCACTGCGCTGGAGATTGGACAGGGGATCGAAGAAGGGAAGACACAATATGCGCTTCCCTACGAGGTCGTTCCGACGATGCTGTTTGTGAATAAGACGCTGCTGAAAAAAGAGAGAATCCAGATGCCTTCCAAATACTGGAACTGGGAAGAGTTTTATGATATCTGCCGGAAGATAACAAAGGATACGGACGGAGACGGGAGACTGGATCAGTTCGGCACGTACAACTATACATGGCTGGACGCAATGTATACCAGCGGCGGCACTGCCTTTGACAGTAAAAACAGGACGGTGGACTTTACCAGCCCGGGGGTGATCGAATCTGTAAAATTTATGAAAAGGCTGCATCAGCTGTATGGCGGGGAAATCGTGACTCAGGAAGATTTTGATGCAGGAAAGGTAGCATTCATGCCGCTGAACTTTGCAGAGTACAGAACTTACAAGACCTATCCGTATAAAATAAAAAAATACACAAATTTCCAGTGGGACTGTACTACGTTTCCGGGAATTAGGGCGGGGCAGAATGTATCAAAGGTCGACGCACTTCTTCTGGGAATCAGCCGGGATTCCGATAAAAAAGAACTGGCCTGGGAATTCTTAAAAGAACTGACTACCGGTGACAACAGCCAGATGGATATCTTCCGATATTCTCAAGGTGTGTCCAGCCTTAAGAAGATAGCGGGCTCAAAGGAGGCAGAGGAGATGATCCAGGGAGAAATGGACCCCGAGGAACAGGTGATAGGCGGCGAGTTTCTCTGCGAGGTAATTGAAAACGGGGAGATCACTCCTAAGTTTTACCGGGATCAAATGTATGAGCAGATTGTAAGCCTTGCCAACACAGGCATTACGAATATATTTGATCAGAATAAAAGCGTGGACAGCAGCATGAAAATACTGCAGAGAGAGTTGCAGCAGTATATCAGCCAGTAGAAGGGAGGCGCTTGATTACCATCGCCCACTCGTTTATTCAGATCCGCAAGTTCAAATATTTTCTTCTTTACTTTGCTTCTCCGATAGATCATAATGACTGCAACAGGAATTCAAAGAACAGCTATTCAGAGAACAATATTTAGCAGAATAAGCCTAAAGGCATTGGGAATTAACCCAGTGCCTTTTAGTAACATATCATAGGAAGATAGCAGACATCATATTTGCTGTCCGAGGTATGTCAGATGTTCCACAGCTCCCTGATATCCCGGTGTCCCTTCTAGTATTTCTTCCAGCAGCATCCGCGCCTCTGTTATCTTCCCCAGGCCAGTATTTCCAAGTGCCATCAAGTACATACAGTACAGCCGGTTCCGTTCCCTTGGATGTGTGGGGAACACTTCGATTTCCGGGAGAGAGACTGCAAAGTAGTCAAAATCGACCTCATCAAATATGTGTTTTTCTCCGAAGCTGAGAAGCTGGTGATAGCACTTCTTTGCCCCTTTCATATCTCCTAACTCTTCTTTTGCCAATGCCTGATAGAAGATGAAATCAGAGGGCTGATCGTTGTAGTACAGCACACTGGAGGGCGTTTCCTCCTTTTGAACTGCCATATGAAAATACTGTCTGGCAGATGTCTCATCCTGCTTTCCAAGGAAGGCTTTTCCGATATAGTAGTCGGCCATTGCATCCTGTGCTCCGGGAAGCTTTCCCTCACCCAAATTATGCGGGTAGGTTTTAGAAGCCTTTAATAAATCTATAGCCTCATCATAGCGTTCTTTTTCAATCAGCCGGATTGCTTTATGAATCAGGGCGTATCGGTACTGCGTGCTTACCGCACCTTCCCCGCCCTCCCAGGGGTGGAAGTGATGGGAAGAAAGGTGCTCCAGAGCCTGGTCAAATTGTCCTGTCTGGTTTAAAAGTGCAATGTAATCCACATACAGCACATCTTTTTCTTTTACCATATCCAAATGCTCGGACAGGAGCAGCAGGCGTTCGGTATTTGCGACTCCTGCCTTTTCAAGCAGCTGGTTATATTCCAGCAGAAAGCGGGGATATGTGGGCTCCAGCTCGAAAGCTTTTTTCATAAAATCCAATGCTTTTGTAATATTGTACTCCTTATTGTAGTAATAAATTGCCAGATTCCGGCTCGCCGTGGCAAATTCCGGATTCTGCAGCAGTGCAAGTTCCCAGTGGGCAGCAGCTTTACTGTATTGCCTCTTATCGTAGAAAAGACAACCGAGATAGTAGTGTGCATTGGGGGCCTCGTGCAGTGCACAGATCGCACTTTCCAGAATCAATATTTCCTCAGGCTGATTTGGAAAACACCCACTGTAGTCACGGTTTTCACCTTGTGAGTAAAGCTCTTTGGCCTGATATATCTCTCCCATTTTCTCCAAAATATACCCCTGATAATAAGCAATCATAGGGGAAGGATCACTGCATTTTGATAAAATTAAAAGCGCGTCTTCATAAAATCCTGCTTTAATATAATCCAGAGACAGAACAAGATAATTGTGGGCCGGAGTTCTCATTTGCCTTATCCAGCCCTCACCGTTGCCGAGGGCCAATCCTCTTTCATAAAGAAGACCAGAATCCAGTGGGTCAATTTCCAGGCTTTCTTCAAGGAAGCCGCTGTTATCACAAGAGAGCCTTCTAAGGAGTGCTGCTTTCAATGTTCGGGCTTTCATATTATGCCAGTTTTTTATAAGCGACTGATCAATAAATTCCAATGCCTCCGGGTAGTGCTTTTTTCGGGCGGACAGGCATGCCAGCCAGTAAAAGCTGCAAGACTGGGTGTCGGCGCACCAGGCAGATTTATAGAAGGCATCAAAAGCTTCATCGACATTCCCACACATAGTAAGCGCAAGTCCAAGGTGAAAGTAAGCTTCCCCGGAAGCTGGATTTGGGTTCTTCCAGGTCTGCTTTTGAATGGCATTTTCAAAGTATGGTATGCTATTTTTAAAACGGCCCTGTTTATATAAAAGCATACCGTAGCCGTCATTTAACCGTATATCTGTTGGTGCTCTCTTAAGCCCTTCTAAATAGTAATCTTCCGGGTGAAATGTGGCATGGCGGTACTGTACCAGGTGAGTAGCAGCCAGGTAAAGTTCTTCTGTGGATTTCAATTCTGAGGGTGCTGGGAGAGCTTCGGCCGGCGCAGGAGTGGGCTCCAATTTGCAGGAAGCAGCAGTGTACTTCACAAGTTCCCTTTGGTCTTTATCATAAATCACGGCAGTACATCCGGTAAGTTCTGTTAAGGCAGTATCAAAAGAGGCTTCATAATAGTTGTCAGGAGATAAGTTTGCTGTGTCTGAAAATAGTATTTTATTATCCCTTATTATTTTAATGACAGCCTGGGGATATTTGCCTGAGGCATAAGCTTTGAGGGTACAGCATCCATTGTTAAGCTTCAGGTTTAATGCGGCATCTTTTGATGCATTCTTTACGTGTCCCACATGTTTGTAAGGCATAAAGTATTGTGTAAAGGTTTTCTCTTCATAGGGCTTAAGCCAGGTAAAGTCAGGCTGGTTGTCTGTGTATACCCCGGTCATAAGCTCAATGTAGGGGCCATCCTCATCTGTCAGGTTTCTGTCCCAGGCTTTCCCGAAATCGCTGTTTCCCCAGGTCCATTGTTTTTTGCCCGGTGCAATATGATGGTCTGCCACGTGAAGCAGTCCTGCATCCTTTTCTTCATCAAAATTTCCAATAAAATCATAATCGGAATGGGCTCCCATATAGGATGTGGGCACTTCAATGTTCCGATAGCAGGAAATATCCACTCCTGCAGAATAATCGTATTTGTAATATTCTCCTGTAGCGACAGGGAAGGTGGAAACTGCCCGTTTTCCATGGTCCATCACTGCATGAACATCCGGCGGAAAGACAGAAAATGTATGGTCATTGACCGGGACAGCCGGGTTCGCCCACCAGAGGAAAGTCTGGGGTAAATCGGTACGGTTGAAAAGCTGCCCTTTGATTTCGATATAAGACTTATCGGGGTAGAGAGTAAAGGAAGCCATCCCCTTTGTCCCGTACATCTTGTCTATTTCGCTGACATATACGCTGGCTGACCCGTCTGCATTTTCCCGGAAGGAAAAGTCCACAGGAGAATAAGTGGAGGGCCGATGATGCTGAGGCCAGTTAAATTCAATTCCGCCTGAGACCCAGGGACCTGTAAGACCTACCAGTGCTGGTTTAATAACATGGTTATAGTAAACAAAATCATACTGGTTGGTCTTATCCAGGGCACGCTGGATGCGCCCTCCCAATTCCGGGAGAATCATGATAAAAAGAAAATCATTCTCCAGAAAAACTGCGTGATAAGCCATATCTTCTTTCTGGTCAGAAATCTTTTCGGTGACGGGAAGTGGGTAAACCTTTCCTGTGCTTCCCTGATAGGCCCGGTTTTCCAGAAAAAGAGGGGCCTTCTCCGGAGGATAGACTGGATAAGTAGGAAGTATAATGGTTTCCTCCCATACATGAACACGATTTTCTTGCATTTTATAACTCCTTTCTGAACTCCGTTGAAATGTGGCGTGATGTGAATTACACGGGCTTTGGTGTATCGGCGCATATATTTCACGGTATCGTATATAAAGAGTAGCATAGCAGGCAGAGAGTTGGAATGGCATAAATTATAAAAAAATGGACAATATTCCACAGAAATGCTATAGTGAAGCCAATAACAGAACACCAGCATTTTTCGGAGGTAGAATATGAGTGAATTTTTAGGAAAATCAGACGGATTCAAGGATGAACGCTATATTATTATCCCAACGGAATCATTTGCGGACTATGCAGGGCATCCCCTTGTGAGAATCCTTTACCCGACAGATGTGGGGTTCTTTCCAAAGGCAAGGGCTCATTACAGGGAACGTGAGGAGGGGGCCGACCAGTATATTCTGATTTACTGTGCAGACGGGAAGGGAATCATAGAGGTGGACGGCAAAACTTATTCTATAAAAAAGGCAGAGGCTTTTTGCATCCCAAGAGGGAAAAGGCATAAATACTATGCAGATAATCAGGATCCATGGAGTATATTGTGGGTTCATTTTAAAGGAGAGAATACAAAATATTTTCCTCTGGATGAGTGCAGGACGGTGCAGATTAATTCCAAATACAGTGAGAACCGTATGGCAGTTTTTTTTAACTTAATTTTTAGGGTTCTTGAGCGAAATTATACAATGGGAAATTTTATTTATTTATCGCAGGTGCTCTCGCTTCTCCTGGCAGAGGTCTATTACAGGGAAAAAGTGGATGAAAGCAGTGCCCAGGATAAGCATGTGACAATGGTCATCCGTTTCATGTATAAAAATCTGACAAAGCAGCTCACGCTGGAGGAAATATCCAGGGAAGTGGATCTTTCCAAAAGCTATTTGAATTCCATTTTTAAAGAGCAGACAGGGCGTTCCCCCGTAGACTTTTTTCTGCATCTTAAAATGCAGGAGGCCTGTAAACTTCTGCAGTCAACAGATATGTATATCTATGAAGTAAGCACAAAGATGGGGTATACAGACCCTTATTATTTTTCCCGGATATTTAAAAAGGTAGTAGGGGTATCACCAAAGGAGTACAAAAAAGGTGACTATTTATATTTTGACTCCTGATGATACCCGTGGATTGCTTCGCACTTTGTGCTCCCGCAATCCTAGGAACATTCGAAATCCGCCCTATTCGGGCTACTTTCTCATGTTTTACGGGTTCCATATTATATAGTCCATGAAAAGAGAAGATTTGAAATTCAGTTTGACATGTAATGATGCTATACTATGCTTAAAAAACAGGAGGTAAGTAATTATGAATCAGCAGATTCCTAAAAAAATGCTCGGTATGAAGCTGCCGGGAGGGGCAAAAGTAGAATCCTGTAGATGTGATGTACCGGTTCCGGGACATGGTCAGGTTCTTTTGAAAATGAAAGCGGCGAGTCTTTGCGGAAGTGACTTGAAGTATATTTATTTTGAGCATACGGATAAAACCGGTGGAGCCAGGTATGACAATGTCATTGCGGGACATGAGCCAAGTGGGCAGGTTGTGTCTGTGGGAGAGGGCGTTACAGATTTTAAGGAAGGTGACAAAGTGGTGGTTTATCACATCCAGGGCTGCGGATATTGTGATGAGTGTAAAAAAGGATTTTTTATCAACTGTCAACAGCCCCAGCGGAGGGCATACGGCTGGCAAAGGGACGGTGCACTGGCAGAATATATGGTTGCGGATACAAGTACGTGTATGCATCTTCCGGATTTCCTGACATATGAAGACGGGGCCATGATAGCCTGCGGATTTGGAACGGCTTATCAAGGTCTTTTGAGAGCCAATGTTTCCGGCAGAGATATCGTCATGGTTATGGGACTTGGGCCTGTGGGACAGGCTGCAATTATGCTTGCCAAAGCAATGGGGGCGAAAGCTATTGGGGTTGACATCTCACCCGAACGTCTGGAAATGGCAAAGAGAATCGGGGCAGATGAGGTTGTGCAGGGCGGTGAACATGCAGTCAGTGAGGTGATGAATCTGACAGATGGAAAGGGCGTTGAGGCTGCAGTTGACTGCTCAGGAAGCAGCATCGGAAGGCACCAGTGTCTGGAAGCTGCCAGAATGTGGGGAAATGTTGTTTTTCTCGGGGAGCAGGGAACTGTAACCTTTGAGCCAAGTCCCCTTCTGCTTCACAAGAACCTGACACTTCACGGCTCATGGGTGACTTCTGTGGGAAATATGGAGAGGCTGGTGGAATTCTTAGATAGAAAGAAAATCCATCCTTCCGACATCATTACACACAGGTTTCCGCTAAAAGAAACGGATAAAGCATTTGAACTATTTGCAACAGGAAAAACCGGTAAGGTTTGCATCAATCATGAGATGGAATAGGCGGATGCGATATGGAGACATTAAAAAGAATCCGGGAATGGATGCGTCAGAAGGATTATGATGGTGTGATTCTGGGCAGAAAGTATGTCATTACCAGGGAAATTCGTTTCTGACACCGGAATTGCGGGAACGGAAAATGCAAAAGAGAACGGTGTCATTACTCTGACACGAACTGGGAACTGGCCGTGCAGCATGATATCAACCCCTTATGGCATAAATGAGGCGGCAGGTATATATCGTATATAAGACAACGGAGATACAATGGTTATAATAAGAAAAATGTACTGAAATTTCAAGGTCAAAATTGTATAAGCTGATGAATTTCATAAAAACTGAGATTAAAACATTGATAATTTTGTGCAAAGGTGTTACTTTGTTATTGCAACCACTTTATTAGGTATTTTATTAAAGTAGAAAGTAATGTTTAAGGTTTAACAAGGCAGAAAAGAAGGCATCATGAAGAAAAGTAAAAACAACTCAGAGGTAAAAAAATTAAATCGGAACCGGGTTTTCCGCTATATTAACAGCAGGGAAAAGACATCCATGCCCGAGGTGGCTTCGGCACTCCACATGAGCGGTCCCACAGTTCTTCAGATTGTGCGGGAGTTAAATGAGGCAGGGGTACTTCAGGACGCGGGGGAATTAGAGTCGACGGGGGGAAGGAAGCCTAAGGCTCTTGTGGTGGGTAAGGACATCCGATCTGCGTTGGGGATTGATATTACACAGAACCATATCGGTATTGTACTGACAGATTTGACAAAGACCGTGAAAGCAAATGTACGCCTGCGGGAAAAGTTTGTATTTGAGGATGCATACTTTAAGACTCTGGGCAGAGTGTTGGAGGAGTTTATTGAAAAGGAGCAGGTTGATCGTAAGAAGATAGCCGGTGTTGGCATTTCAGTTCCGGCAATAGTGGATATGCCAAGAAATTATATTACATATTCTCGGGCATTGAATTTATATGATGTGGCAGGGGATATGTTTTCCCGCTATATTTCTTATCCCTGCATTCTACTTAATGATGCCAGTGCTGCGGCGGCTACAGAGTGGGGTTCGGGGTTCTCAAAAGAAAACATAGTTTATTTGTCATTGAGCAATACAGTTGGAGGCGCAATTTTGTTTCAGAATTCTTCCGATTTTACAGAAGATAATTCGGATTCTACAAATGTATTTGAAAGTATGTACATAGGAAATCACTGGCACAGCGGGGAGTTTGGACACCTCACCATACATCCCGAAGGAGATACATGCTACTGCGGAAAGAAGGGATGTGTGGATGCGTACTGTTCTGCTCTGCGCCTGGCGGATGAGACAAATGGTCAGCTGGAGCAATTCTTTGCAGAATTAGAGCAGGGTAATCCAAAGATAAAACAGGTATGGGATACATATTTGGAAAATCTGTCCATTGCAGTAGATAATCTGAGAATGTGCTTCGACTGCGAAGTAGTTCTCGGAGGCTATGTCGGAAGCTGTATGAAGCCCTACTTCGGTGAACTCCGGGATAAGGTTGCTAAAAGGAATATTTTTGAAGGGGCGGGAGATTACGTTTCCGTATGTACATTTCAAAATGAAGCATCGGCTCTAGGAGCGGCTGTTTTTTATATCGAAGAGTTTATGAATAGCATTTAAAATAATCTGGGAAAGCGAAAGGAGAAGCAAGAATGGAAGGAACAATGAAAGTAGCGGTTATGAATGGCATCGGGAAGATGGGATACACGACAAAGACAATCCCTGTTCCTAAGGACGAGGAGGTCCTTGTAAAGCTTGAGTATGTGGGAATCTGCGGAAGTGATATGCACTACTATGAAGATGGAAGAATAGGAGATTATGTGGTAGAGCCTCCTTTTGTACTGGGCCATGAGCCGGGGGGCACTGTCGTGGAGGTCGGAAAGAAAGTTAAGTATCTGAAACCGGGGGACAGGGTTGCCCTGGAGCCGGGAAAGACCTGCGGAAAATGCAAGTTCTGCAGAGAGGGAAAATACAATCTCTGCCAGGATGTTGTTTTCTTTGCAACGCCTCCTGTAGACGGTGTGTTCCAGGAATATGCGGCACATCCTGAGACGCTTTGCTTTAAATTGCCGGATAATGTGAGCACATTGGAGGGGGCGCTGATTGAACCTCTGTCAGTCGGGTTCCATGCTGCGCGCCAGGGAGATGCCCACGCTGGACAATGTGCGGTTGTATTCGGTGCCGGCTGTATCGGACTGGTTTCCATGATGGCATTGAAAGCCTGCGGAGTATCCAAGGTTTACGTGGTAGATATTATGGAAAAACGTCTGGAAAAGGCTCTGGAACTGGGTGCCACAGGTGTCATCAACGCAAGTCGGGAGGATGTGATTGAAGCTGCAAAACAGATAACAAAGGGTGAAGGATTTGATCTGGCTGTTGAGACTGCCGGCACGGAAATTACTGCAAACCAGGCAATTGAAGTTGTGAGAAAAGGCTCTAATATTGTACTCGTGGGATATGGTAAGACAGGCAAGATGAATCTTTCCATGAGTCTCGCCCTGGACAAGGAGGTTACTTTCAAGACAGTCTTCAGGTATCGACATATTTACCCCATGGCAATAGAGGCAGTGGCAGAGGGAAAAGTGAATCTGAAGGGAATCGCCACTCATATTTTTGATTTCAATGATATCCAGAGAGCTATGGATGAAAGTGTAAAAGATAAAGCCAGGATTGTAAAAGCAGTAGTAAAAATAGCAGAATAGAGGGAGATATAAGACATGTCCTATACAGGATTGCCTCTCCTGCCAAGACATAAACATAAATATCTTAGATAAATAGCATAAAAATGGACGTGAATATTTGTGTATTTTTACATATTGCATAATTCTAAAAAAAATCTATAATAAAATTATAATTAATTATATAAAATAGTTTTACTAAATTACTTGTTAATAGTGTAACAAACCTTATGGTGCGTTATTTCATGAACGGAAGGAGCGAATAGCAGTGGGTATTATTGAAAAAATGAGATTGGACGGAAAACATATTTTTGTCACAGGAGGAGCCCGGGGAATAGGCAAAAGTGTGGCAACCGCATTTGCTGAAGCAGGAGCAGATTTGGCTATTGTGGATGTAGATATTGATGAGGCAGAGAAGACAGCAAAAGAACTTGCCGACAAGACCGGACGCAAGGTAATAGCAGTTAAGACGGATGTGACAGAACCTGACCAGGTAGATGCAATGGTTGCAAAGGTGGTTTCTGAACTGGGCGGACTGGAGGCAGCATTCTGCAATGCAGGAATCTGTATCAACGAGCCGGCAGATGAGATGTCATTTGAACATTGGAAAAGGGTTGTAGATATTAATCTGTCAGGAGTTTTTCTTACAGCTACTGCAGCAGGAAAGTATATGCTGAAGCACGGAGGCGGATCGATTATTAACACTGCCTCTATGTCAGGTCACATTGTCAATGTGCCTCAGCCCCAGTGTGCATACAATGCATCCAAGGCAGGTGTTATCATGCTGACGAAATCGCTTGCAGTAGAGTGGGCGAAGAAGGGTGTACGTGTAAATTGCATCAGTCCCGGATACATAGGAACTGAGCTGATCAATAATGCACCTCACCTTGTGCCATTGATTGAGCAGTGGAATGCAATGGCACCCATGGGAAGACTTGGAAAGCCGGAAGAATTGCAGTCTGTTTGTGTATATCTGGCAGGGGATACGAGCAGCTTTACTACAGGCTCCGATATTGTGGTGGACGGCGCGTTTACAAGCTTTTAAGTTTTTACACACGGAAGTGTAAAAAATAAATCATTCCAAGAGGAGGAAATGTTTATGAAAAAAAGAATTTTAGCGGTGCTGACAACAGTGGTACTGGGATTCTCCATGCTGGCAGGGTGTACGACCAAATCCCCTGTGAAAGAGGATTCCGGTTCCGATGCGAAAACAGAGGACACCGCAGATAAGGGAGATGGCAAGTACAACATAGGTATTACACTTCAATCCCTGGAAAATGACTACTGGGCAGGTGTGTTCGGTGAAGTTGAAAAGTTGTTAAAGGAGAAAGGCTGGGATTATACACTTATTGACTGCAAAGACAACTCAGCAACGCAGATCAGTCAGATTGAGAACTTTATTACATCCGGCGTGGACATGATCATGGTTCATCCCTCTGACCCAAGTGCAATTGAGGAGGTATGCCAGCAGGCGTTGGACGCAGGAATTAAGGTAATGTGCTGGGATGACAAGATGGAGAATACAACTGTAAACTGGGTTCTTGACAATACAGAGCTTGGTAAGACAATTGCAGAACCGGCAGCAGATTTTATTGATGAGCATTATTCAGAGGACAACAAAGCAGAAGTATGTGTCATCGGATATCCTCAGACTCCAATCTTACTGGAAAGAGAAAATGGTATTGTTGAAGGACTAAAGGCTGCAGAAGGTAAATATGAGATAGTTGCTACGATTGAGGGGCTTGAGGCAGGACCGGCTCAGACAAACGTTGAGACAGTACTCCAGGCACATCCCGACTGTAAAGTATTTGTAACGATCGGCGCAGGTGCTGACATCGGAGCCAATCAGGCACTGCTTACCCACTACAAGAATGAAATTCCGGAAGACTGCGGTATCTTCTCAGGTGATGCTACAGAGCAGCAGATGCGGGCAATAAAATCAGGCAATGAAGCTTCCAACACGACAGTAGGATTTGAAGGTTCCAATGCCAGAACAGCAAAAGCTTGTGTAGAAATGTATGAAAAAGTTTTATCAGGAGAAAAATTTGAAGGTGGCGACCATGACATATTCAGACCATTCGTAGTAATTAATGCAGACAATGTCGATGAATATCTTGCAGATTACGAATAAGAAAAGATTTATAGTAAAACAAAAGTTGGGGAGGCGGTTTTTAAGCCGCCTCCTGCCAATAACGGGGGTACATTATGAATGAAGAATATGTATTACAGCTGCAGCATATAAGAAAAGAATACCCGGGCGTTGTTGCACTGAAGGATGTTTCTCTTGAACTGAAAAAGGGCGAGATTTTGGCATTGATCGGTGAAAATGGCGCCGGGAAATCAACATTGATAAAAACATGTTCCGGAGCGGTTATCCCCACCTCCGGCAAGATTGTGGTAAATGGAAGTGAGCATACAAGTATGACACCTCTGCTGGCAGCAGAAAATGGAATTGCTATTATTTATCAGGAATTTAATAATGTAGCAGAATTATCTGCCGCAGAAAACCTGTTTCTGGGAAGACCTATCAAAAAGGGCTTCATTATTGATAAGAAAGCGATGGAAAAAGAAGCCGCAAAAGCATTCGAACGCCTGCACATTAAAATTAATCCCAAGTCGCTGATGAAGAATCTGACAGTTGGCTACCAGCAAATGGTCGAGATTGCAAAAGCCATTCAACAGGATGCAAAAATATTGATTATGGATGAACCGTCTGCACCTCTGACCAGCGCAGAAGTGGAAAATATGTTTGAGGTAGTAGAACGTTTACGTGAAGAGGGTATTTCTATTATATACATCTCTCATAGACTGGAGGAAATATACCGCCTGTCCGACCGGATTGTGGTTTTACGTGACGGCGAATATGTGAAAACACTGATGACTAAGGAGAGCCGTGTAGAAGAGCTTATTCATCTGATGGTAGGCCGTGAACTGACAGAATCTTACCCGGAACGGAAGGATTGTATCAACAAGAAGGAAATAGTTCTGGAATTACAGGATGTCTGCGGAAATGGCGATGAGGATATTAATCTTCAGATTCATAAGGGCGAAATACTTGGGCTGGGAGGACTTGTAGGGGCCGGACGCACGGAACTGGCCCATTTAATTTTTGGAGCTGCTAAGAAGATATCAGGCAAAATGATTTTGGACGGAAAGGAAATCAATCCAAAGAGTCCACGGGATGCAATAGATTTAGGAATCGCACTGGTGCCGGAGGACAGAAAACGCCACGGAGCTATGCTGGGAGTTTCAATAAAAAACAATATCAATATGGCAGTATATGAGAGAAATTCTATCTTGAGCGTGATCGATGCAAAAAAGGAGAAAGAAATTGCCAGAAAATATAAGGATGAACTGGCAATCAAAACACCTACCTTAGAACAGTTGGTAAAGAACCTGAGCGGAGGAAATCAGCAGAAGGTAATTCTGGCTAGATGGCTGGCAGCAAATTCAGAATTGGTTATCTTTGATGAACCGACCAGAGGTATCGATGTTGGAGCAAAATATGAAATTTATAAGCTGATGAACCATCTAGTCGAAGAGGAAGGAAAAACCATCTTGCTGATCTCTTCTGAGATGGAGGAACTGATGGGAATGTCTGACAGGATTGTTGTGCTGGCGGATGGCCGCATAACAGGAGAATTGGATAAATGTGATTTTGAGCAGGATACAATTATGGCATATGCATCAGCAGCAGTCAAGGAGGCGCAGACAGTATGAAAAAGAAAGCGATATATCAGTTAAAAGATAAGGCAATCTGGGTTGTGTTCGTGGTTTTGTTTATTGCTTTTACCATTGCAAACACCAGATTTATTACACCAAATAACCTGATTACAATTGCACGCCAGGTATCTATGTATGGAATTGCTTCCATTGGCATGACATTTGTAATTCTACTGGGCGGAATCGACTTGGCGACAGGTTCTATTATTACTTTTGTAAATACTATTTGCGCCTACTTTATGGTACATAGTGGAATGAACATGTATATAGCCATTCTTCTATCCCTCGTGCTTGCTACTCTGATCGGCACCTTGAACGGCTTCATGGTGTCCACAGTGGGGATGCCGGCCCTGATCGCAACCTTTGCGACACAGACCATTTTTAAGGGAGTTGCTTTCATCATAAGCGGTGGTACACCAATCAATGGATTTACAGAGAAATTTAAGATTATCGGTCAGGGTTATGTGGGTCCCATACCTGTCCCGGTTATTATTATGATCATCTGTTTTGCACTGGGCAGCTTCATATTAAATAAGACGTATTTCGGCCGCTACTTTTATGCGGTAGGCGGAAATGAAGAAGCTGCACAGCTGTCCGGAATACCTGTGGGCCGTGTGAAATATCTAGTGTATTCACTGTCAGGGTTGTTTGCAGGCCTTGCAGGTATTGTAATGTTGTCTCGGACCAATTCGGCTCAATCATCTGCCGGTCTTGGTTATGAATTCGATGTTATCACCTGTGTAGTTTTAGGAGGAGTATCCGTAACCGGAGGTTATGGCAAACTATCCAATGTTGTTGCCGGTGTATTGATTATCGGCGCACTGACCAACGGTATGGTGCTGATGAATGTAAGTTCTTATGTACAGATGGTTGTAAAAGGACTTGTACTTGCTTTTGCGGTAGGGTTTGACTGTATTCAGAAGAAGAGACAGACTATATAAAGTATCATTCTTCCGATCTTTTGATGAGTTTTGCTAAAGAGGTTGACAGAAAACTTGCTTAATATTAGTATAACTTTGAGCGCTTTATTGAAGGGCAGAACAAATATTACGAAAATTAGGTGACAAAATGAGCAGAGGAAAAATCAGCCCCAATGTAATCAAGCTGAATAACAGGCAGTCCGTATATCAGTATATCCGGAAAAATGATTCGGTTTCAAAGCAGGATATTGTCGTAGCTTTGCAGTTGAGTCTTCCTACGGTCACTCAAAACTTACAGTATCTGGAAAAGCAAAAACTTATTGATACATCTCGAAAAATCAAAAACACAGGCGGCCGCAATGCGACTGCCTATACTTACATTGAGAATGCAAAGATGGCAATCGGTGTTTATATCACGGTGTATCATATAAATGCTGTTGCAGTGGATTTATCAGGGGATATAAAGGGGATTATAAGAGAACGGGTTCCGTTTAACCTGGATGATGATGAGTACTTGAAGAAAATCGGCAGAGCGGTGGAAATAGTGAAGGCGCAGGCAGGCATTTCTGATAAGGATATTCTGGGGGTTGGAATCGGTGTTCCGGGGCTAGTATCAGATGACGGAGAAAATGTTCTCTATGGTATGACATTGAATTTTACGGGAAAGACCAGAAAAGAGATTGCAAAATATATCCCCTATAATAACCGTCTTTTACATGATTCTTATGCAGCGGGGTACGCAGAGATATGGGAGGATCACAGAGTAAAGAATGGATTTTACATAAGCTTGAGCAACAGTGTAGGCGGATCTATTATTATTGACCAGACAATTTATGAAGGAGACCGCCAAAAGGGCGGAGAAATTGGCCACATGGTGGTTGTTCCCAAGGGTGGAGAAAAATGTTACTGCGGCAGATACGGATGTTTTGATACCGTCTGCAGGGCCTGCATTTTGGATCAGTACACTGGGGGGAACCTGGAAGAGTTTTTTGTACAGCTTAAAAAGGGGGACCGGGAAGCAGCAAAGCTGTGGGATGAGTATCTGGATAATCTGGCAATAGCTGTACATAATATGCGGATACTTTTCGATGGTGTGATTATAGTCGGAGGGTATGTAGGTGCTTATATCGGAGACTATATGGAAGATTTGTGTGATCGGGTAGACAGGCACAATCCATTTGGCGACAGTGCAAAAGACTACTTGTTCCAATGCAGATTTAAAAGAGAAGCGACAGCGGCAGGGGCGGCACTTTTTTATATTGATGAGTTTCTGAACAGTGTATAAATGGAGGGATATGTTATGAAGGCAGCAGTATATCACGGGCGCCATGATTTGAGGGTAGAAGAGGTTCCGGAGAGAGCGCTTGAAGGCAACGAGGTTAAAATTAAAGTAAAGTATTGCGGCGTCTGTGGAACAGATGTACATATATATAACGGTGATCCGGGCGCTTTTGCAGTAAAGCCTCCGCTGATACCAGGCCATGAATTCTCAGGCGTTGTGGCAGAGATCGGAAGCCGGGTTACGGAGTTTAAAGTAGGAGATAAGGTAAGCGGGGATCCCAATGACATGTGCGGTGAGTGCTACTTCTGCAAAAATGCGATGCAGCATTTTTGCACCCATAATATAGGTGTAGGTACCACAGTTGACGGCGGCTTCGCAGAATACGTAATTATGCGGGAGAAACAGGTTTATAAGGTACCTGACGGTTTGAGTTATATGGAAGCAGCGATGGCAGAACCCATGTCTTGCTGTATTCACGGAATTGACCTGTGCCATATCAAGGCGGGGAATACTGTTCTTGTGATGGGCGGCGGTCCCATCGGCATTATTATGCTTCAGCTTGCAAAGAATGCAGGGGCTTCCAAAGTGATTCTGTCAGAACCAGTGGAGGAGAAGCGAGCCCTTGCATTGAAGCTGGGGGCCGATTTAACAGTGAATCCTCTCGAGGAAGGCATGGAGAAGTTTCTCGCAGCAAACTGCGAGAACGTAGATGCAGTAATAGAATGTGTCGGAAATATACATACCCAGGAAGATGCAGTCCGGTTTGCAGGAAAAGGTGCGACGATTATGTATTTCGGCCTGTCTTCACCTGAAGAAGGGTTTTCCATTAAGCCGGATGACATCTTCAGGAAAGAACTGCACATTACATCTTCGTTCATTAATCCATATACCTTTGAAAGAGCGATTCAGGTACTTGCTTCAGGAAAAGTTGATGTGGAAAGCATCATTACAAATATAGTATCTCTTGATAATATTGCAGATGTGTTCGTGAAATCAGAGTACCGCAGAAGCGGCAAAGTTATGATACAAGTGTCATAAGATGTAAGGATCAAAAGGGATTTTGACCCTTGATACTTACGGATTGCTACGCACTTTGTGCTCCTGCAATCATAAAAAAGAAAATCTTCAGGGAGTATATACTGAAAATGGCAATCAGTATATACTCCCTGTTTGCGTTTTTGTTCTGTTGCAGTATACTCTGAGGGTATGTATAATATAGAAGTAAACTTTAAAGAATGAAAGAATTGGGAGATGATCAATTTTGACCAAAGATGATTTTAAAAAGCTTCAAAAGAATGAGGTGCAGGGAGCTGCATTATATCAAAAAATAGCTGAAATGACAAAGGACAAGAAAGAAAAGGAAATACTGATGGCTATATCTAAGGATGAATGGAAACATGCCAAAACTTTTGGAAAGTATTCGACCATGAGTATGAAACCTAATAGTTTCTATGTGTTCTTTTTTGCATTATTAGCGCGTATTTTGGGATATACTTTCATTATAAAATTCCTTGAAAGGAATGAAGACAAAGGAATTGCGGTTTATGAGAAAGAAATCTCAGAGATACCGGAACTTCCCCGAATATTGGAAGACGAGGAGAGGCATGAAAAGGAGTTACTGGACATGCTTGACGAGGAACGGCTTCAATACATTGGTGATATTGTTTTAGGGATGAATGACGCCCTTGTAGAACTAACAGGTGCGCTTGCAGGATACACTCTGGCAATGCAGAATACACATGTAATTGCGATGGCAGGAATGATTACAGGTGTTTCGGCCACACTGTCCATGGCAGCCTCCGGTTATCTTTCGTCCCGTGAGCAGAGCCAGAAAAATGCTGCGAAATCGTCTGTTTATACCGGGTTAGCTTATCTAATTACAGTTGCGCTTTTGATTATTCCATATCTTGTAATGCCCCAGGAAAGCTATATTGCAGCACTGATAATCACACTGATAATCGCTATTGCCATCATTGCGGCATTTAACTTCTATATATCAATCGCTAAAGGAAGGGCATTCAAGAAAAACTTCCTTCTGATGTCTGCGATCAGCCTGGGTGTTTCAGTGATTACGTTTGGCATTGGACTTGTTGTGAAAAACGTGTTGGGCATCGACCTGTAAAATCTTTTTTCATGAAAGAACAGAAATGGCTTTGTAAAAACAAAAGACAGGAGATATAGAAGTAAACAGGAGAAAAGCGATGGAATATGGGGAACTGAAACGTTTGATGAATAAACGCGGGTTACCATTTTTCGTAATGGACCAGGTCTTCTTCAAAGGTATCGGGTTTGCTGAGATCGATATCTTCATCGGGGTACCCGAAAGCAATCACTGAATGAGGGATTATATGGTCGGGCAGGGAAAATAGGTTTCGTTGGTTTTCTACCCGCTCCACCTGGGGCCAGGTTCCAAGCCAGACAGAACCGATACCCAGACCGTGGGCACAGAGAATCATATTTTGTGCGGCAATAGCACCGTCAATAATCCAGTAGTCTTCTGCTTCCTTAAAAGCACGGCTTAGATCACCGCAGATCAATATACCGAGCGGAGCATTTTTAAGAGGAGCTGCATACTTTCCGTTGGCATCAGCCATAAGTTCCAGCTGCTCTTTATCCTTTACTACTAAAAAAGCCCAGTCCCTCGCATTCACACAGCTGGGTCCGCTCATTCCGGCTCTCAGAATCTTCTCTATGTCGGCATTACTGACAGGTCGGCTGCTATATTCTCGGATGCTTTTTCGAGTCATGATATTTTCAAAAGAATCCATTTAAATTCCCTCCTTTTTGAAGCATTATACAACCGGTAATGACAGTCGTCAAGGTTTGTCCCCTGAGTACTACACTGAAAATCCGTACCGCACATCAATAATAGAAAACAATAATAAGACTTCTAAATTTATAAGGAATACCAATTAGCCAAAAGCCATTATAAGACTTATACTGTACTTTGTAATTGATTCTAAAAGTTAGGAGAAATTTTTAATATATGAGATGTATAAAGGTTGACAATTTATCTTTTGCTTATGAGAATAAGCAATTAATTTTGAGAAATATAAACTTGGAAGTAAATGCAGGAGAATTTGTATGTATCCTTGGACAATCAGGGTGTGGAAAGAGTACATTTTTGCGTCTATTGTCAGGGTTGGAAAAACCAACCGCCGGGAAAGTTCTGATAGAGGGACAACCTATTGTGGGAGCTAGCTTGAAAAGAGGTGTTGTCTTTCAAGATTATGGCCTGTTTCCATGGATGACAGCAGGTGAGAATATTATGCTGGCATTAAAACAGTGTTTTCCAAAACAGGATAAAAGGAAGTTGAAACAGTTGGCATTGAAAATGTTGGATGCAGTAGGACTGGACGAATACGTGTACCGAAAGTTACCAAAAGAATTGTCCGGTGGCATGAAGCAGCGCTGTGCAATTGCTCAGGCATTTGGCATAAATCCTCCGATTCTACTGATGGACGAACCCTTCGGCGCACTAGATGCAGTAACACGTGCCAGATTACAAGATTTAGTACTTAATTTGTGGTCACAGGAAACACCCAAAAAAACAGTGTTTTTTGTAACGCATGATGTAGACGAGGCATTATTGTTGGCGAATCGAATTATAGTGCTTGGGCAGTCACCCAGTAATATAATTTATGAATGTATTATCCCGGGAGATAAACATCCTACCAGAGAAAATCAGTTTGAAAACCCTGACATTCTTCAGTTACGTAACACATTGATTCGACAAATTAATGAAGATGTGACAGTGCGTGTTTCTTAAATGGTATTAACAGGATAAAACCCTGCTATACATATATTGGGATAAGTAGAGAGGAGAAAAATGTAATGAAAAAGAAAGTTTTAACAATGTTATTAGCCATATCCATGACTCTTGGTATGGTGGGCTGTGGTGGAGGAAGCACCGATTCGGGCTCTGCTCAGGGAAAGGATTCTGTAACAAAGAAAAACGCAGGAGATACCCTTGAAACAAATGTGATTAGGTGGAATTGTGGTACCAGTGGTAATGTTCTTCTTACCATTGCCGAGGAAAAGGGATATTTTAAAGATGAGGGTCTAACTATCGAATATATTCAGTCAGACGCTAATGCTGATGCAATGACTATGTTATCTACAGGTAAGGTGGATGTTGTCTCCAATGCTGGGACAAGTAATCCTTTACAGCAGATAGCTTCTGGAGTCGATTTAACTATTTTTGGCGGCCACATGGTAACCGGGTGTATGCCTGTTATTGCAAAAAAAGGTACTAAATGGAATGGACCTGAAGATTTGATTGGAAAGAAATTTGCCTGTAACCCCAGTTATTTTGCATTTACTGGAGCTATCATGGATTTAGGGTATGACAATCCTCTTGAGGCAGTAGACTGGGTAACATATACAGATTACAATGATGCTTTAGCAGCAGTGGTTCGAGGTGAAGTGGACTATGCCCTTATGGGTACCGGACAGACTTATACTGTGAAGAACATGGATGATGTTGATATCATGTGCTACCAAAGCGATGTGATGCCAAATTACTCTTGCTGCCGTATGGAATGTCCGACAGAATTTTTGGAGAAAAATCCTATTACCATCAAGCATGCAATGATGGCATTGTTGAGGGCACAGGCTTACTACGAAGACAGTAAGGAGGAAGCTGTTAAACTGCATGCAAAAAAAATCAATGCTGATGAAGAATATGTGGCAGCTTATATGCTTGACAAACATTATAATGTTAGCGTAGATCCACTTAAGAACTCGGTTGTCCGGGCATGGGATGTTTTGGATAAAACAGGGTTTTTGGATGAAAAATCCAAAAAAATTAATATTTCAGATCACATTAATACTGTTTTATATGAGAAGGCTTTGGCAGAGGCTGCAGAAGAATATGGTAATGAAAACCCAGAATTTTATAATAAAATGCAGACATTCTTCGAGGAAAATGATAAAGCATAGGTAGGACAAGCTACGCATTAAATACATATAATAATTGGGGGATAGTTTTCTATGAGTGCAGTAAAATCCTTTTTTAAAAAATACTGGCTTACGATAAGTATATATCTAGGGCTCGTTCTATTGTATATTTATGTGACGGAAAGTGGCCTGGCTAATCCATATTTGTTTCCAAAAGTGAACGCTATCAAAAGGGCATTTTCTGAAAACGAAGGGCTCTTGTTGCTGAATATGTTTTCTTCCTTTAAATTAATGATACCGTCTATCTTGATTTCAGTGCTTATAGCGTTAACATTCGGTACGATTTTGGGAATGAACAGTCGCTTAAGAGATGCTCTGCATCCTATTATATACACTTTTAGTGTGGTGCCTTCTATACTATTGTCTCCATTTGCGCTATTACTATCTCCCAATTTTTGGGTGGCATCACTTTTCTTAATTGTTTATGGTACTGTGTGGGCAACTCTTTTTGCCACAATAACAGGCATCATGACCATTGATAAACACTATCTAGATAAGGCGGCCACTTTGGAGATTCATGGAATAAAAAAACTAACAAAAGTCATCCTGCCGGCAGCTAGTCCTTCAATATTAGCGGGCTTTGTTAATTCACTTCGCAGCACTTTTGTAATGCTCGTGTATGCAGAGATGTATGGGGCACAGTACGGTATGGGGTTTTTTGTAAAAAAATATGCAGAATTTGGCTTATATGATAAAACATGGTGTGGCTTTTTATTTATGGTCTTTATACTGGTCGTTGTGATGCAGCTTTTTGAGATGTTAAAGAAGTATCTGTTGAAATGGACAACCAACTAATGCGATTCAAAAAGCCATATGCATTTTTTGGTTATTTACCGGACATCTGTCTTTCCTGCTGTTCGATCATTTTATATAGGGAAGAACTCTTTCGGTGGGGAGGGGACAGTATACACGCTGTTTTTTCTGCACCTTTCTTAGACGAAAAATACTTGATATTTGCAGACGGAACAAAGTATGTGTAAATCCGTAGGTTTCGGGATCAAAAGTCCTTGATTCCTGCAGCAAAATATATTAAAGAATAAGGAAGGACATAAGAAAATGGAAGTAAAGAAGAATTTACCAGAAATATTTGAGGGTTTTGCCGAGGCACGGCAGACAGCATTTTTGAACGTTAAAAAGATAAAGGATCAGGACAAACCTGTAATCGGTGTTTTTTGTACCTTTTTCCCGCAGGAGCTTGCAGTAGCCATGAATGCGGCAGTGGTTTCTCTGTGTGCCACTTCAGATGAAACAATTGCAGCGGCAGAGCAGGATCTTCCTAAAAATCTTTGCCCCTTGATCAAATCAAGTTATGGTTTTGGAAAAACAGACAAATGTCCGTTCTTCTATTTTTCCGACCTGGTAGTAGGTGAGACAACATGTGACGGTAAGAAAAAAATGTATGAATATCTGGGAGAGTTTAAGCCGGTATATGTAATGGAACTGCCTAACAGGGTCAGTGAAGCCGGCATTGAACTATTCAGAAAAGAAATTATTCGAATGAAAGAAAAGCTTGAAGAAGTATTTCATATCGATATCACGGAGGATGATATTCGAAGAGGAATTCGAATAAAAAATAAAGAGCGCACATCAATCAAAGAACTGTATTCATTGATGAAGCAGGATCCGGTACCAATTTCTGGCTTAGATTTGCTGAATACATTAGTAGGCCTGACGTTTAATTTCGACCGGGAGAGCATTCCGGCACAGATGGAAGAATTAATCAATAAAATCAAATCGGAAGGAAGCGTTCAGGAGAAGAGGCCTCGTATCCTGGTAACAGGATGTCCTATGGGCGGGGCGACGCTTAAGGTTGTTAAAGCCATAGAAGAAAACGGCGGTGTTGTTGTTGCGTATGAAAACTGTACCGGTGCCAAAGCAATTGAGGAGAATGTGGACGAGTCTATCGACGATGTCTATGAGGCTTTATCCAGGAAATACATGAACATAGGCTGTGCGTGTATGAGTCCCAATGAAAATCGGATAAAGCTGCTGGATCAGATGATTGATGAATATACGGTTGACGCAGTGGTAGATATGGAACTGCAGGCCTGTCAGCCATATGCAGTAGAGTCCATGAAGATTAAGAGATTTGTGAATAAAGAGAAGAAGAAACCTTATATCAGTGTTGAAACAGATTATTCCCAGGCAGATATTGCGCAGCTCACAACCAGAATAGCTGCATTTATAGAGATGCTTTAAACAGAATAAAAGCCGGGAACCTTATAAATAGGGTCCTCGGCTTATTTTAAGAGTTGAGTTGATACTAAATTGATACTATTCTTTTGCCTTCTCCTCAATCTTTCAGCAAGCAATACCGGGTTCGCCCCCCAGGTTGTTTAGCAGTGAAGCGTGAGAGTGGCGGAGGTCGTGCACACGAATCTGTTTTACCCCGGCTTGCTGTATTCTTCTCAACATAACCCTGCGGAGCTGGTCAGCAGTTATTTCAAAGAGCTGCTCCGGACCCGGTTTATAAAGGTGTGAAATGTACTCCTTTATTTCTTCTGTGAGAAATTCGGGTATATCAACAACTCTTTCGCCGCTGCCTGTCTTTGGCGGATTTGTCAAGTGCTTTCCCGCTACGCGATAACGCGTTTTAGTAATAGAGATTTTATTCTCTGTAAAGTCTGTATCTTTCAGTGTTAGGGCAAGCATTTTCCCTTTTCGCATTCCTGTATAGTACAAAATTTCAAAGGCCGTATAGAATTTAATATCATCTCGGCATTGGTCTATAAATAGGGCATATTCTTCCGGTGTCCAGAAGTTCACGCTTCCGGCCTTAGTGGAGCCTATGGGCTTCTTACAGGGGATTTTCGGCAAGCCAACGTATTCAACAGCATAATTGAAAATAGCAGTTAAATGATTGTTTACATCACGTATATAGGTGCTGCTTAACTTTTTGTGAGCATTTCATTCTGCCAAGCCGCTATATCAGCCGGGCCTATATCGGATATGATACGGTCTTTGAAGAATGGCATATTATTCTTCCTTTCATTCTTGCCGGGCGGGCGTGGGAACGATTGAAAGAGTTTGACAATTCCAACAGTATTGACTATAATATACTTAACAAGAGAGCCGATAGCTAGAATACACCCAGCCGCCGGTAAAATGATTTGCTATAAGTAGCGCCTTATCTTACCGGGATGGGGGCGCTACTTTTTGCGTTTGATATAAACAACAAGAGTTATCACAGCACAAAGCATCATTACAAAGGTGAATAAATCACTATATGTAACCATAAGCACCAGCTCCCTTCTTAATATCCGGCAACTGGCAATCGCCCCATCGGCTCTCTGGGTAAGTATATTATTGTCCATGTACGTTTAACTGAGTGCAATTTTTGTGGTGAGGTCACCACTACCGACCCCATATCAGGCAGAAAGTAGAAACAAAAGAAGCAATGATTTTCTGATTATGATATAGGGTTACGAAAGTGACAAAAGTGACAGAACGCCCCATTTATAATCTTTTTCTCAAAAATGGGATAAACGTTTCTTTTGTTCAAAAAAGCGAAACTAACCTTTTTTATTCTTATTGTTCTTCTGATATTCGGGGATTCTGGATAGCAGTTCAATCTGCTCGATGGCTTTGAACTGCCCTTTTTCGTTGAGTATGTCAACATATACTTTTACCATGTCAATGCCCATACCATTTTTTACACCAAACAATATAGCTACATCAACATTACTTTTATGAAAATCCTCCATGATTTTAAATTGAGTGAAAAGCTCTTCTGCTTTTGATTCCTTCTCTTCTTTGGTTAATTTTTCATCATTCAAGATTCCTTCAAGTTTTTTATCCATTAAGTTTAATGCATCAGATTCGTCAGGAGAATCAGTAGCATCAAATAGTTCATCCTCTAAAAATTCAGTCGGTGTAACGTCTAAAGCATTAGCAATTTTTTTTAAAGTTTCGATTTTGGGGTTTCTGATTCCGTTTTCATATTGCGGCTATTTGCTGCTGCGATATACCGACACGCTTTCCAAGTTGTCCCTGTGATAAACTAGCTTGCTTTCGCGCCCGCCTTATTCTTTCCCCTGTACTCACTTAATCACCCAAGCATAAGCATGTTATATCATACATTTAACAAGCAAATATTTTTAATTACATGAAAGGAGCAAGGACTGAGAATTCCGGATGTTTACATACAACGAAATATGATGACCAGCTTATCAGTCCCCTTTAACAGCCCACCGTAACTTTGCACTTCTGGCACGGCTGTTGGAATTGCATTCTTCTGCCGATGGACGGATAGCTTTAGGTGCTATTTCTTTATAGACACCTTCGCGGCAGAAGTGTAGAAAAGATTTTTTGACAAGACGGTCTTCGCCGGAATGAAAGGTAAGAATGGCAACGCGCCCGCCTTTAGCTAGGGCGTCAGGGAGTTTTTCCAAAAATTCGTAAAGTGCTTCAAATTCACTATTGACATCAATCCGCAGTGCCTGGAAGCATCTCTGACAGGATTTTTTAATTTCATGGTCTCTATCTTTTTTCGGAATGAACTGCAGAGCATCTTCGATCATTTTCCGGAGCTGGTTTGTCGTTGTAATGTCTGTTCCCTTTTTTATCGCGGAGACGATGGCGTGAGCGATTTCTGCACAATGGGGTTCATCTGCGTTCTCCGAGAGCATACCTTGTAACTCATCTTCTGAAACCGTCTTAAGACGTTCTGCTGCAGAAATCCCCTTTGATGAATCGAGTCGTAAGTCTAATGGCCCCTCTGTCTTAAAAGAAAAACCTCTTTCGGGATTATCTATTTGCATGGAAGAGACGCCCAAATCTGCCAATATAAAATCAAGAGGGCCCGATTCAGAGACAATCTGATCTATACTGGAAAAGTTAATTTGCCTGATTGTTAAAATCGCCGGGCCGTAACCCAGACGTTCTAACCGTTCTCTTGTACGCGGCAGTTCGATAGAATCTACATCAGTAGCATACAGGTGCCCTTTCGAATCTAAACATTTAAGCATCTCTAAAGTATGTCCCCCATAACCCAAGGTGGCATCTAATCCGACTTGGCCTGGAGTGATTTGCAAAAATTCTAATATCTCTTTCACACAGATAGAACGGTGCATGCCTGCGGGAGTATTCCCTTTATTGATTACCTTAGCCACAGTATCGGCATATAACTCCGGGTGCAGTTCCTTATATTTATCTTTAAAAGCTTTTGGGTAAGTCCCCTTATATCTGGGACGGCGATGATGTTTTTTGTTTTGAGTATCCATTTAGTTTCCACCTTTTCAAATATGATATTGCCCCTTTATATTTAACATCATGATATCAAATATACGATGCAATATCAAACATATAATTATTGCAAGGGGACTGACCCTTTTCAACTGGACTGGTTAAAATATCAATAACTGGTCATTTAGAGTAAACCAGTATCGTGCTATGATAGCAGACAGTAATAAAATAAAGTTTTTTATACTATGTGAGGTTGAACATGACAAAGAAGATTGCTGTCATCAATGATTTATCTGGTTTTGGGCGCTGCTCGCTGACAGCGGCTATTTCCGTAATAGCTGCTATGGGCGTGCAGCCCTGTCCCCTGCCGACGGCAGTATTAAGTGCACAGACGGGATACCCCAGTTATTATTGTGATGACTATACAGACAGAATGCACTATTTCCAACTTGAGTGGGAAAAAATGGGAGCAGAATTTGACGGTATTTATACCGGATTTGTGGCAAGTGAAGAACAGATTGAGAACATCTTTAGCTTTCTTGATAAGTTCCATAAGAAAAAGAGTTTTCTCTTAGTGGATCCTGTGATGGGTGATGACGGAAAAGTATTTGATATGTTTTCCGATAATATGTGTGGTTTAATGAAAGAGCTGGCGGTACGTGCAGATATTATAACACCTAATCTGACAGAGCTTTGCCTGCTGACAAATACAGATTACCGAATGATTCAGGAGATGACAGATGAAAAGCATTTACTAAAGATTATTGGACAGCTGGCCCGAAATATGTTAAAGGGGGGATTAAAGACGGTTGTCGTGACAGGAGTTCATTTTCTGGATGGTGATGATGGTATTTTAAAAATGGGGAATCTAGCTGTTACAGAAACGCAGTCTTACATTTCGGCCTTTCCATATGTCGGAGGAAGTTACTCCGGTACCGGGGACTTGTTTGCATCCATCATAGCAGGAGGGATGGCAAGAGGTGATAAGATAAAGGATAGCATAGAACTGGCGGGCAAATTTATTGAAAAGTCCATTATAGATTCGGCCGAAGAGAATGTCCCACGAAATGATGGTGTAAATTATGAAAAATATCTTAGAATGCTCATATAAGGAGGGGGGAAAATGATGAGGAACAGAACAACAAAAATTACGACAGCAGGGTTGTTTGCAGCTATGATTACGGTGATGACGGCCTACATCTGTCATATACCATATGGGGCAAATGGAGGATATATCCATTTTGGAGATACTCTGATTTATATGGCGGCTGTTTTTTTGCCAAGACCCTATGCATTGGCGGCAGCAGCTATCGGAGGTGGTGTGGCAGACTTGCTGACGGCGCCAATGTGGGCACCGGCTACGATTATAATAAAGGCACTGATTACCCTGCCTTTTACAAGCAGGGGGGGAAGAATCCTGGCAAGAAGAAATATTGCAGCACCATTTATTGCTGCGGCAATTACAGCAGCAGGATATTACCTGACAGAAGGAATCTTATTCAGCTCCTTCAAGACGGCCTTGATATCTTTGCCCGGGAGTATAATACAGTCCATGGGAAGTGCACTAATTTTTCTGATATTAGGAGCATCTATGGATAAGGCTCGGGTTAAAACCAAAACCCAGAAGATGTTAAACTTAAGATAACAGATCAAGAATAAAAATGGAGGAGAGAATGGCTGATATTTTATATACTTATAATGAACAGGTGTATGCGAATATTACTAATCTATGTGACTGTCGCTGCAGTTTCTGCATACGCAGTCACGTGAACGGCATAGGTGATGCTAATACTCTTTGGCATAAAAAGGATCCGACGCTGGAGGAAATCAAGGCTGCAATGGATGAATTTGATTTTGGATGTTTCAGTGAACTGGTGTACTGTGGGTATGGCGAACCAACCTGTGCGCTGGAAAGTTTAATAGAATCGGCCAGATATGCGAAAGAAAAATATGGAGTGTCCATCCGTGTAAATACTAACGGCCTTGGAAACCTTTACCACAATAAAGACATCGTTCCCATTCTTGCCGGTGTGGTGGACTTTGTATCTGTCAGTCTTAATGCTCCGACAAAGGATGAATACATGAAGGTTACCCAGCCCAGGTTTGAGAATGCGTTTGAAGCTATGCAGGATTTTATAATAGAATGCCGGGATATAATTCCACAGGTAAAAGTGTCCATTGTAGATGTCCTGACTAGCGAGCAGATAGAAGCCAGCAAGGTTTTGGCAGACGAACTTGGAGTAAGCCTTAGAATAAGAAAGTTTGCAGAATAATTTAGCAAAAGTGTATAAAAAAGTTTTGTAGTTTATGTGTAAATCATCCATTGATAAATACAATAGTAAATGTTAATATATAGACAGGATAGATAATATTTTCGATTGATAATTTCAGGAGAGACCATATTTGATTATGGAACCGAAGGGGAACAGGCGTAAAAGCTCTCAGGTAAAAGGACTGAAATTTGACGAGACTCTGGAAAGTTGTTTATTTGACACCGAAGAAGCAATTCCTGTTGAAGGAAGAATCTTTCAGGTCATAAGACAGAGACGCATTTGTATTAAAGTGTGTCTCTGTCTTTTTTTTAGGCATGTCTATAAAAAGGATTGAAAGCACCGAAAGGAGACGTATAAATGGCCCGGGAGAATTTTGAAATTATTACGAATAATCCATTAGTTCTGGGGAAACTAGAAAAGACACACTACGTTGCCTATCATGAGATTTCCTATGAGGAAATTTTAAAAAAGGTCAGAGACCGGATACATGAGGGACACCGGCTTTTATCACATCCGTTATCTGGAAGTGTAAAGCCTAAGGAAACACCATACAAGTCTATAATTATTACAAAGAGAAAGGAGATGAAGCCAGATTTAGAGTCTTTGGAACTCATTGAAAATGCGATTGAGGCCTGTGGAAAGTTTTCGTTTAAAGCAGACTTATATGGGGCAGAGGTATATAAAGATTTTCAATTGATTGACTGGACTTTATTAAAAAGTGCGCTGGAATCAGCAGAAATCTGACAGCATTATTGCGGTTTGCTGAGAGAAGTTTTAAGTTCGTTGTGGTTAAAAAAGTACATTTTAAGGAGGTAATTGCAAGTGAAATTAGAGATGGGGTATATTCACATAACGGATATCCGTTTTGCTGAGGAGTCCAGAATTGAGGACGGGATTCTTTATGTGTCCGAGAAGGCTGTCCGAGAGACTGCGCTTGAAGATGAAAAATTAAAAAGCGTATCCTTTGATATTGCGAGGCCGGGTGAGTCAGTCAGAATCACGCCGGTAAAAGATGTAATTGAGCCTAGGGTTAAGGTTGAGGGAAGAGGGGGAATCTTCCCGGGCATTATCTCGAAAACAGATACAGTTGGAGAAGGAAAGACATATGCATTAAAGGGAATGGCTGTAGTGACGGCCGGTAAGATTGTAGGATTCCAGGAAGGCGTCATTGACATGACCGGACCGGGTGCAGATTACACACCATTTTCTAATACATTGAATCTTGTTATGGTGTGTGAGGCTCTAGAGGGAATTGAGCCTCATGAATATGAAAAAGCGGTAAGACTTGCAGGTTTTAGGGTGGCTGTTTATATTGGGGAATTAGCACGCACTTTGACACCGGATGAAACAAAGGTATATGAAACCTTCGGATTAAAAGAAGGTATCGAAAAATATCCGGAACTTCCTAGGGTGGCATATGTACAGATGCTGCAGAGTCAGGGCCTTCTGCATGATACTTATGTATATGGAGTCGATGCAAAAAAGATTGTCCCAACAATCTTGAGCCCTACAGAAATAATGGATGGAGCAATTGTTTCCGGCAACTGTGTATCTGCATGTGATAAGAATCCTACTTATGTACATCTAAACAATCCGGTTGTACATGATTTGTTTGACCAACATGGAAAGACACTGAATTTTGTATGTCAGATTATTACCAATGAAAATGTTTACCTGGCAGATAAACAGCGTTCTTCAGACTGGACTGCAAAGCTCTGCAGAATGCTGGATCTTGACGGAGTAATTGTATCCCAGGAAGGATTCGGGAACCCGGATACAGATTTGATCATGAACTGCAAGAAGATTGAAGCAGAAGGAATTAAAACTGTTATTATCACGGACGAGTATGCAGGACGGGATGGAAAATCTCAGTCTCTTGCAGATGCTGATGCTGCGGCGGATGCAGTAGTTACAGGAGGAAATGCAAACCAGGTTGTTATCCTTCCTAAACTTGACAAAGTCATTGGGACTCTCGATTATATTACAAAAATTGCAGGAGCAAGTGAAGAAACTCTGCATAAGGACGGCTCTTTGGAAGTGGAGCTGCAGGTTATCACAGGTGCAACAAACGAGACAGGTTTCAATAAACTGAGTGCAAGGTAGAATGGAGGAGAGAAAATGGCAAAAATAAAAGTTGTTCATTATATTAACCAGTTTTTCGCTCAGATAGGCGGAGAAGAAAAAGCTGACTATCCGGCAGAATTACGAGTCGGAGAAACTGTTGGCCCCGGACTGGCATTTGCGGCAAGTTTTAAAGATGAGGCAGAGGTTATAGCGACAATAGTGTGCGGAGACTCTTATTTTAATGAAAATCTGGAGAAGGCGAAAGCAGATATATTAGCTATGGTGAAAGAACAGAATCCAGATGTTTTTATTGCAGGACCGGCCTTTAATGCAGGACGCTACGGTGTGGCATGTGGTACGATTGCAGCAGCGGTACAGGAAGAACTGGGGATTCCTGCTATTACCGGCATGTATGTCGAGAACCCAGGAGCAGATATGTTTAAAAATCATGTATATATGATTGCTACAAAAAATAATGCAGCCGGCATGCGTGGGGCAGTAGCAAAAATGGCACCTCTGGCATTAAAGCTTGGGAAGGGTGAGCCTGTTGGTGCATCTGCAGAAGAAGGTTATATGCCAAATGGCATTAGAGTTAACTTTTTTGAGAAAAAGCGAGGCTCAGCAAGAGCTGTTGATATGCTTCTTAAAAAACTGGCAGATAAACCCTTTGAGACAGAATATCCCATGCCGAATTTTGACAGAGTAGATCCTAATCCTGCAGTAAAGGATCTGGCACATGCAAAGATTGCTCTTGTCACCTCCGGTGGTATCGTACCGAAAGGAAATCCGGATCACATAGAAAGCTCCAGTGCATCTCATTATGGTGAGTATGACATTACAGGAGTAACCGACCTGACTGAGGATACCTATGAAACGGCTCATGGCGGATATGATCCGGTATATGCAAATCAGGATGCAGACAGAGTACTGCCTATTGATGTACTCCGGGATTTGGAAAAAGAAGGGGTCATCGGAAAACTTCATCATTTGTTTTACACAACTGTGGGAAATGGAACAGCGGTTGCTTCTGCGAAAGCGTTTGCCGCGGAGATTGGTCAGAAGTTGAAGGCTGACGGTGTGGATGCAGTTATCCTGACCTCTACTTGAGGCACCTGTACTCGTTGCGGTGCAACGATGGTTAAGGAACTGGAGAGAGTAGGGCTGCCTGTTGTGCACATTTGTACAGTAACACCGATTTCCATGACAGTAGGGGCAAATAGAATTGTTCCGGCAATTGCAATTCCACATCCACTTGGGAATCCGTCTCTGAAGAAAGACGAAGAAAAAGCGCTTCGACGTAAAATTGTTATGAAAGCTCTGGGAGCTTTAACGACAGAGGTAGACGGACAGACAATATTTGAGGACTAGGAAGAGAGAAAAATGGATAAGATTTATGATGTAATTATTTTAGGAGGAGGTCCGGCAGGATTATCTGCCGGGCTGTACGCAGGCAGGAGCCGTCTCTCCACGCTGATCATCGAAAAAGGTCAGGACGGCGGTCAGATTGCCATCACAGATGAGATTGAGAACTATCCGGGACAGATGGTGGATGGAGAATCCGGCCCGGAGCTGATTGCGAGGATGACAG
>NZ_FBWL01000167.1 GCF_001517425.1 Clostridium sp. C105KSO13
GCACTCATCTGTGGGGCTATTCCTTTATCTAAGATGAGATGATTGTAAAATAAAAAGTCTGCCAGTACAACACCGACAGACAAAAAGTTAAGAAAGGGCTATCACGCAGCATGCGTGATTTGGTTCAGATATTTTTCAAACATAAAAAATTATATACAAGTTAAATCAAACATAAAATGGTACAAGGACCTTTATGCTTTTCCTAATGGCTAAGGAAAGGAGTGGTTTGCCTGAGCAAGAATGCTGGCGCTATACTTAGAGTAAAGAAAAGGGACTCTTAAGTAAAGGTAAAGGAGAAATTATGGATGGAAAAGGTCTCATCATTATTTAGAAAAGATACAATTTTTTTTATTGATGATGATAAGGAGTATACGGATAAAGAGGTACTTCATATTATTGGAAAAAAGTTGTTAGACAGGGGATATGTAAAAGAAAGTTTTGGTGAGGCTTTGCTTGAACGGGAGGCGAATTATCCTACAGGGCTGGCAATGATGCCTTACCCGGTAGCAATACCGCATACAGATCCCGGGCATGTAAATGAGCCTTGTATTAGCATCGTAAGAATCAAACAAGGGGCAGTGTTTCACGAGATGGTAAATTCGGAGTCTATAGTGAAGGTGAATTTTGTGTTTTGCATTGCGTTACAGGTGGCGGATAAACAGACAGGTGTTCTTCAATATCTGATGCAGGTTGCAGGAGATGATTCTATAATGAACATTATAAAAAATGCAAAAAATGCAGATGAAATATACAAAGTAGTGTCTATAAAAAAATAGGATTTAAAGCATTCTCTGTAGGCTGGATGAGTTGTAGGGAGTGCTTTTTGAAATGAGGGTAAAAGAGGATGCGTAGATGTATTTGATAGAAAGACAGAAAAAAATGTTAGGCCTATTATTATCGAGTGATAATTGGATGACAGGTATAAAGATTGGTTATATACTTGGAATTACAGACCGCACAGTGCGTAATGATGTGAAGAACCTTAACGAGGCACTCAAGGAATATCCGAAATCATATGTTGAAGCTGTGCGCGGAAAAGGATATTTATTGGTCAGTGAGTATAGAAAAGAACTGCTCGAACAAGTGGAGCAGACGAATGTAAATGAGACTACAAAAGGGCGTTTATGTAATTTGGCATTGGAAATTCTTACAGTAGATGAGCCAATCATGTTGGATGATCTTGAAGAAGATTTTTTCATTAGTAGAACTTCATTGGAGGCAACTATAAAAAGTATCAATGTGCAGTGTGCTGCAGATGGAGTCCAAAATGCAGTCAGGCGTAAGAAAAATGCAATATATACAGAATGTGAAGAAGAAGAGCGAAGGAAGCTAATTCGGAAGTTTATTGTCATATCGGAAGAGCAGTCTGGAGAGATGCTGAAAGATGAATATGGTTTTTTAAACCGCGAACATACAGGTATTTTGATGAAGCATATCTGCCATGTATTGGCGAAACAAGGAATGCAGCTGATGGATAAAGATATGATGGAATTGGTCTTGTATCTTTATATTCAGTGCATGAGAATACAAAAAGGTTGCCTGGTAACGATGAAGTGTGGCAAAACCCGGCAATCTGTACCAAGAATGCTTTGGAAAATTGCAGAGGAACTGACGAATCTACTGGAACATGATATGAAGGTAAGGTATCCCGAGAAGGAAATGATCTTACTAACATGTCATCTAAGTGATGTAAGAATGATGAAAGTGGATCGTTTTAGTAAAAAAGAAATAGAAGCAATAATCGAACCGCGATACCTAGTTATTGTTGAAGAAATGTTAAATGACATTAAGAATGATTTTATGCTGGATCTGACAAAGGATGAGGAATTGTTCGTAGATTTGATTCTGCATATAAGATTTTCGATTAAATTTGGAAAGGACAGTCCACATCAAGGTAATCCGCTTTTAGAAACGATGAAGAACCAGTATCCGTTTGTGTTTGAGCTCTCTACTTATATATTTAGCAGATTCTATGAAGCACTTGGAATAGAACTTAATGAAAATCAATTAGGATACATTGCGGCACATTTGGGAGCTGCATTGGAACGCTTGGAGAATAGAGAATCTGGAAGTGATCTTAAAATTGCTGTCTGCAGCAATATGAACCTGGCAGTAATTCGGCTTTTAATGGCAAAGTTGCATTCACTTTATACAAATGTGGAGATTAGCGGACCTTATCCGGTATACGATATAGAGCGTATAATTAGTGAGGAACCAGCGATGATAGTGACGACAACCTCATCCAATATATTCCGAGAGGTTCAAATACCTGTAATCACAATATCTCCAATGCTTGAATCCGAAGATGTACTTGCAATTAACAAAAAGATAGGGGAACTAAAAAGGGAAGCTGTAGTACCAGGAGTGTCTAATGGAATAGAACAGTATTTTGATGAAGAGTTATATTTCCCGCAGTTGGAGATGGATTCCAGGGAGAGTGTTCTTCAGTTTCTATGCAGAAAAGTAGTAAAAAAAGGATATGCATCGGAAGAACTGTTAGGTAATACGTTGGAACGAGAAAAGATTGCTCCTACGATATTTGCGAATAAGATTGCTGCGCCACATCCAATCCGAGTATGCGCGTACAAGACAGTAATAGCAGTTGCAGTACTAAAAAATTCCGTTCCATGGGGAAATCTGGAAGCGAGATTAATCTTTCTTCTTGTGGTGCGTGGAAGCGATATGAAGTATATGAATAGCTTTTTTGAACTTACATCAAAGCTTGTGTGGGATAAGGAAAAGGTCAGAAAGCTAATTGAGATAGAGCAATTTAACGACTTTATAAAAAAACTGGCATAAGTGCTGTGAAAATCACCTGTTATTTCTTCCTTTGCCATGCGGAACAGGTTGGTTTTATCTTTGGAAAGTAGTTCGCTATAATATATTTAACGACAAAACAGAACCCAAAAGGTAAAGGAGAAAAAATGGAGTATCAAGAAACAAGAAAAAAAGTATTGGAAATAGCTGTAAAATGCCTGGAAAAAGGACTGATTCATGGCACTGCAGGAAATGTGTCAATGAGAGTACCGGGAGAAGATGTTATAATTATTACCCCAACCAGAATTTTTTACGATCAGCTGACGCCGGAGCAACTCCCGGCAATTTCTTTACATGCAGAGCTGTTAGATGGAGAATTTAAACCCTCTTCAGAAGCGCCGATGCATACTGCGATTTATCGCGCAAGAAAGAATCTAAATGGAATTGTACATACACATTCAATGTTTGCAACTGTATTTTCCATCTTAGAAAAGGAAATTCCACCAATGATGCCACCCTCAACACCATATGCACCGGTACCGGTTGCGCCATTTGAGCTTCCAGGATCTGAAGAACTTGGGCAGGCAGCAGTAAAAGCACTTGGTGAGGATAAAATGGTATGTACATTACAGAATCATGGGCTTCTAGCAGCATGTCCGACATTAGATCGTGCATTTTCGGCAGCAGAATATATCGAAGAATGTGCACAGCTTGCTTATTGGACGATGCAGGCAGGCAAGATGAATCCAATTACGGATGAAGCAGTAAAGATTCTTCGCGAAAGAATGTTGAAAGGTATTGCAGTATAGCAAGAATAGAGCAATAAAAAGGAGAATAAATTATGGCTCAAAAATATCGTATATTAGCGGTTTGTGGAGCGGGCCTTGCCACCTCAACACATGTAGCAAAGACATTACAGACGGGATTAGAGAAAAAAGGTATTACATGTCAGATTAGAACCTGTAGTGTGGCAGAATCGCTCGGTGTGATTTTTCAGTATAAACCACAGGTAATTATGGCGACAGTATCTGTTAATTCAATCAAGGATTCAGGCGGGGCAAAAGTGTTTTCAGGAGTTCCGCTTTTGACAGGAATCGGGTCACAGCAACTGTTTAACGATGTCGTAGAATATCTAAAAACACAAGGTAATGCCTAAAATCAAGAGAGGAAAAAGATATGGATATAGTATTTATGATACTAGATAAGGTAGTTGCTCTTGGAGCATTTGTAATGATGCCGGTTATCTTGTTTATTATGGGTATGATATTCAAGATGAAAGCCAGTGATGCTTTACGTGCAGGAATTACAGTGGGTATCGGATTTAAGGGTATTTCTTTGGCAGCGGGATTGATCGGTACAACGATGAACCCTCTGGTTGAAAAGCTGCAGCAGCTCTGGGGCCTGAAACTGGATGCGGTAGACCTGGGTGTTCCGGTTATATCAACAATGGCATTCAGCGATGGTAGATTTGTACTTATGATGTTTGCAGGAGTGATTCTGATAAATGTTATTATGCTTGTTTTTAATTTTACCAAAACTTTGAATGTAGATATCTGGAATTTTTGGCATTATCTGTTTATTGGAACCTTGGGAACCATTATTTCAGGAAATATGTTCATTGGGTTATTGATAGGTGTCATCTATTCTGTAATAAACCTGCTTCTTGCAGACCGCAATCAGGAAATAATCTGTAAAGTTTGTGGCGAACAATATAGAGGCTTATCCTTCTGTACAATGGCATTTCCAATTCTGGTCCCGATTGGTCAGGGAATTGACTGGGTGATTGACCATATCCAGGGTGTACGCAAAATTAACTTTAACTTAAAGTCAATTCCGAGTAGATTTTCCTTTTTGTCGGAACCAATCATGATAGGATTTATTATTGGTGGAGGATTGGCACTGCTTGCTCGGTATAGCTGGGATCAGTGCTTGAATGTAGGTATGACGATGGCGGCAGCGATGTTCCTACTCCCAAGAATGATTTCCATACTTATGGAAGGTTTGTCACCAATTGCCACAGCAACACGTGAATTTATGACAGCCAGGTTTCCAAATCGTGAGTTCAGAATTGGTATGGACTTTGCGCTTCTGGTTGGTGATACGGACATGATTACATTGGGTCTTCTGTTTGTACCGATTTCCCTGCTTATGGCAGTTGCACTTCCAGAAAACCGTGTATTACCGCTAATTGGTCTTACCAATCTGTCTTATATGATGATGGCACCGATAATCACATCAAAGAGAAATATGTTTCGTGCACTTATAATAGGAATGGTCATGGTAGCACTGGTATTCTTTATGGCAACCAGTCTGACACCTTTGATTACACCGGCAGTAGTAGGTGCAGGACTTGCAGATCCAGATGGCAACTATACGTTATTTAATACTGGAGAACATGTAGGTTTTGTATTACTTCAGATATTGAAATTATTTTTTCACTAATTGGTAACTGGTCAGGAGGAGATTAGCTATGATTATAGAACGAGAACAGATTGAAGAACTGTTTAGAGATGCAGAATTGAAATGCTATGCAATTCCTCATTTTAATCATTCGGATTTCTGGGATATGTCGGCAATTGCGGAAGCTGCACAGGAATCAGATACACCCATATTTATTGCCTGTCTTCCAAAAGTAATTGAAGCAATCGGAATTGAAAAGTTAGGTGCAGTAGCGCAGGTTACGATGAAACAGAGCAGGACTCCGATTATTTATCATCTGGATCATTGCCACAGTGTAGAATTATGTTTGAAGGCGATAGATAACGGATATAACTCAGTCATGATTGATGCGGCGGATCTGCCACTTGAGAAAAATATAAAAGAAGTAAAAACAGTGGTTGATTACGCACATGAACAAAATGTTCATGTGGAAGCTGAAATTGGAAAGATAAAAAGTGCCGGTGATGAAGGATATACATCGGAAACTGCATTTGCAGGTCTTGAGGATGCGAAGAAGTTAATAGAGGCAACAGGTGTGGATGCACTGGCGATATCTATTGGAAGTGAGCATGGATTTTATAAACATGCACCAAAGCTTGATTACGAATTATTGGAAAAGATTCATGCTTATGTCAACATTCCGCTGGTACTTCACGGAGGTTCTGGAATTCCGGAAGCAGATGTTAGGAAAGCAATAAATGGTGGCATTAGAAAAGTAAATGTGGGAACGCATATCCGTTATACTTATATTAAGTCAATTGGCGATGCAATTCAGAATATGGGACCTGCAACACATACAGCTGATATTATGGCATCTGCGAAAAAGGATGTAAAAGAGATATTAAAAGATTGGATACGGATCTGCGCAAATAAATAAAAAGTATAGGAAGGAACCAGCTATGTATGCAAGAGAGATTACGATTACCAATCCTATGGGATTACATGCAAGACCGGCGACACTGTTGGTGCAAAAAGCTGGAAAATATGAATCAAACCTCCAGTTGATTAAAGAGAATGTGATTGTTAATCCGAAGAGTATTTTTACAGTGCTATCGGCAGGTCTTGGGGCGGGTACAACAATTACGATTCAGGCAGAAGGACCGGATGAAAAGCATGCCGTAGACGATCTGTGTGAATTTATTGCTTCATTGAAGGAGTAATTGATATGGTACGAAAAGGAATCACTGCATTTGACGGAAAAGTGGTAGGAAAAGCATTGGTAATTCAGGAACCACCAAAGGTAAATCCAGAGACAAAACGAACAGGAACAGAAGCAGAAGTGGTTACAAGTGTGAAACAAGCAATTGCGGAAATTGCAAAGGATATGGAGCATAAGATAGCCCGTTACCAGGGTCTGGATGCTACAATGAAACTGGATATTGTTAATATGCAGAAAACGATGCTTACGGATCAGGTATTTCTTGATAATATACAAAATGCGGTTCATGAAGGATATAATGCAGAAGCCTCTGTGTACAGATGTGTGAAAGAGCAGTGTGATATGCTTGAATCACTGGGAGATTCATATCTTGCAGAACGTGCAGAAGATTTCAGGGATGTAGGGAACAGGCTTATTTATGAGATCCTTGGCATACACTCTTTTGATCTTTCAGTACTGGAACAGGATGTCATTTTGGTCGGAGAAAATATTCCGCCATCTCTTTTGGCGGATGGCGATGAAAAGCATATCAAAGGGATGCTGATGACTAAAGGGTCAAAGACAGCGCATGTATGTATTCTCGCTGCGAATATGGGAATCCCCTCACTTGTAGGCTGCGTAGACGTAGAAGGTCTGAAAGATGGAGAGAATATTTTCCTGGATGCTTCCACGGGCAGTGTAAGGTATGGGTTATCAGAGCAGGAAATTGTAGAAGCAAAACAAGATGTATTACAATATCAGGATGAACTGCGAGTGATGAGGAATTATAAGTATAAGGCGGCAGAAACAAAGGATGGTACAAGGATTCAGCTTCTTGCCAACATTGTGGATATCAGTGGAATACAGCGAATGCTTGAGGTTGGTGCAGATGGAGTAGGATTGTTTCGGACAGAATTTTTATATATGAATAAGCAAAATTTGCCTACAGAGATGGAACAGTTTTCTATATATAAGAGTGTTGCACAAAAATTAACACCGATGCCGGTCACGATTCGTACAATGGATATAGGCGGAGACAAAGAAGTTGAATCATTGCATCTGGCAAAAGAGGAAAATCCATTTTTGGGATATCGGGCAATTAGAATTTGCCTGAATCAGACTGAAATATTAAGAGAACAGTTAAGGGCAATTCTTCGTGCAAGTGTATATGGTAAGATTCAAATTATGTTTCCGATGATTAGTTGTATGGAAGAGTTGGATCAAGTGTTGCAGATTCTTGCAGAAGTAAAAGAAGAGCTGAAAAAAGAAGGAGTTGCATTTGATCAGGAAGTTCCGACAGGGATGATGGTTGAAGTACCGTCAGTGGCGGTCATGGCTGAACATTTTATCAAGAAGGTAGATTTCTTTAGCATAGGAAGCAATGATCTGACACAATATACTGTGGCGGTGGATCGGCAGAATGAGAAGATATCTGGATTATATGATTACTTTCATCCGGCAGTGCTAAGTTTAATTCAGAACACAATTCAGGCATGTCATAAGACGAAAAAACCATGTTCCTTGTGTGGGGAGATGGCAGCAGATATTCAAGCAATTCCACTTCTTCTTGGAATGGGGTTGCGTAAATATAGCGTGAATCCGTCCTCAGTCTTAAAAGTGAAAAAAATACTTGCAAACTGTAGTGAGAAACAGGCGGAAAAGCTGGCTAGTACTGCATGTGAGGCATATAGCGCTACTGCTGTCAGAAAATTAATCAACGAAATGTCGGGAGATGAATAAGATGCAGACAATAAGACTTGGAAAAACCAATGTGCAGATTCCAAAGCTGGGAATGGGAACTTGGGCAATTGGTGGTGGACCGGCCTGGGGTGACCGCGATGAAAAAGAGTGTGTGGATACGATTCATAAAGCCATCGAATTGGGAGTAAATCTGCTGGATACAGCACCAGCATATAATTTTGGAAACAGTGAAAAGGTTGTTGGCAAAGCGTTGGAGAAAATTGGGCGAGAATCCGTTTATGTGATTACTAAATGTGGAATCGTATGGGACAGAGAGGGGAGCCTGTTTAATAAAATTGGCGATGTACAGTTGTATAAGAATCTTTCAAAAGAATCAATTAAATTAGAAATTGAAGAGAGTCTGGAGCGCCTTGGCATTGAGTATGTGGATGTGTACATGACACATTGGCAGTCAGTGGAACCATACCATACGCAAGTTTCCGAGACGATGGAAATTATGAATAATCTGAAAACCAAGGGAAAGATTAAAGCAATCGGAGCAGCCAATTTATCTAGGGAACATATTGAGGAATATTTGAATTATGGAGAACTCGATATTGTACAGGGAAAGTATAGTATTTTGGATCGGCAGGCAGAAGAAGAATTACTTCCGTTCTGTCGGGAGAATGGGATTACATTTCAGGCGTATTCTCCACTGGAGCAAGGGTTGCTGAGTGGATATTATACAAGAGAATATCGGCCAAAAGGCGCACAGGCAAATAAAAAATGGTTCCAGCCGGAAGCCATGCAGAAAGTAATGGATATGCTGGAAAAGTGGGAGCCACTGTGTAAGAAGTATGGGTGCAGTATCGCAAATCTGGCATTAGCCTGGGTAATGGCACAGGGAGATTATATTACTGTGTTGAATGGATGCTCTAAAGTCAGCCAGATAGAAGAAAACAGTAAAGCTATCCAGATTGACCTGTCTAAAGATGATGTGAAGTGGATGAGAAGTTTAGCGAATGAAATTCTATAACATACCCTTCAGAGATGATAATTCCTAAAGGAAAATTTTAAAGCGGAGCGATAAAGTAGAACACTTGCAGTTCTTACAACTATCATAATATAAGAACTGCAAGCGTTTTGATATCCATTACAGCAAGCTTATTTACTGCAACTGTATTATCGTTGCAATTACAATAAACACGATACTTAACGCCCACTCTAAAAATGCTAACTTGATGGAAAATTTGAACCACTGCGTAAACCCGATATTCCCCGCTCCAATACAGGCGTTGGTTGTGGAGCTGGTAGGGATCACTATATCGGAAAAGCCAGCAGCACACTGGAATGCAATAACTGCAGTCTGTGCTGTAATTCCTGTCATCTGTGCCAGGGGAGCCATAAGCGGCATTACCAGTGCAGCCATTCCGCTGCCCGAAGGTACAAGGCAATTGATTATAATATTAATAAAAAACATACCTACGGCAATCAGAGATGAAGGCAGTAATTGCAGGATGCCGGACAATCCATTTAAAATAGTGTGGAAAATCATACCGTTTTCCATAACAATTAATACAGCACGGCCCAGGCCGATAACCAGACATGCAAATATCATGGAGCGTGCTCCTTCTATCCATGTTCTGCATATTTCGTTTCCGTTAATTCCACCCACTACACCGGCCACAATACCCATGGCTAAAAAGATGGGGGCCATTTGACTCGCAAACCAGCCTAAACGTATTGCACCGTAAATAATAATACTAAACCCTGTGAGCATTGTGATCAATACAAGAATATTGCGAACAGAAAAGCTCGTATTGGAAGTATATTCTATATTTTCTTCTGTGTCAGGTAATGATTTTTCCAATTCATAGCAATAACTTTTTGCTGGATTTTTCTTGACTTTTTCCGCATAGTGGATTGTGTAAAGTGCTACCGCAATCAAAATAATTACATGCATGATTATTCGATACCATGCACCTGAGAAGATCGGCAGGCCTGCGATACCTTGTGCAACGGCTGTAGCATAAGGATTGAAGGTTCCGACCGAACTACCCACAAATGCACCACAGACTACCATAGCAACACCGGTAATACTGTCATACCCCATTCTGCGCGCCAGTGCGATACATATGGGAACGAATATAACGCATTCTGAATCAAAGCCGATAAGGCCGCCTAACAGGGAAAACAGAAGCATAACCATAAAAATGACCCAGCGTTCTTTCCCTTGTAATACTTTAACCAGCTTATTGATGAGAATATCCAATGTTTTGGTTGCATTTATGATGGAAAAGGATCCTCCGGCAATCATTACAAAAAAGATTAAAGAGGCCATTTCCACAAGTCCGCTGGGAATGGCGTTGAAAAACTCATACAGTGTTGTTGGATTGGAAGCTACATGATGATAGGTTCCAGGAACCAATATAGCCCGCCCGGCGTCGTTTTTCACCATATCAAACTGGCCGGCCGGAACGATGTAGGTCAATATGGCGCAAATGAAAAGGATAGTAAATATTAGTAAGTACGTATGTGGTGGTTCTTTCATAAGAAGCTTGGGAAAGGTTTTCCCTTTTTTATTTTCGTTCATGTTCTAATCTCCTATTTTTAGTGTGAATCTTACATCATAGTAGAATGCTCAAATACATTGTGCAGCAGCGCACCATTTTCATTTGCGGCCAACTTGCCCCTGGCATAAACTTCCCTGATTTCAAGATCGCAGTCCATCAGTACTAGATCGGCATCGGCCCCCTCTTTTATTGTTCCTTTTTGCGGATACATCCCAATTGCCCGGGAAACATTGGAAGTGATTACCCGCAGAGCTGTTTCCAGAGGTATTTTTTCTTTAAGTACTAAATCCTTAAATTCTTTATGCATCGTTTCAACAGTGGTGACAATCAATCCGATATAGTTTCCCTGGGCATCATATACCGCCATACTTCCGTTGGCATCAGAACTCATGGTAACACGTTCAATATCTACTCCCGCATCGAGATACCGGTGAACGGCCTCACTGGGCTTTACCGCTTCAGCAGTCCCATACTCAGGACCGATTCCAGTTGTAATATCAATAGTTCCACCTAACCTGGCAAATTCAATCGATTGTTCAAAGAGGTCCTTGTCCCGATTAACATGAGTTGGGATAAGCAGATAGGGCGGCAGCTCCGTTTCTTTAATAATATCCATGAGCATGTCCAATTTACGGGCACCTACTCCCATATGTATATGGGTATAGCCACGTTTTCCGCCAACCAGCCCTCCGGTATATGATTCTGCTATCAAATGCTCCATTTCAATACGTGTGGGCTGTGATGAACGCCTGTCCGAAACAGCTGTTTTTGCACCGATGACTTTATCGATGAGAATCAAATCTCTACGAACCGACCCTGTAAGTGTAGCAGACGGCATCTCAAAGGATCCGGTCAGCATACGTGCAGTAATTCCTTCTTCTTCCAGGGCACATACTTTGGCATACAGTGCCTCAATGTTGCGGGCGGTTCCGTCAGTACCGTGCAGTCCGACCACGGTGGTGATGCCATGGACGACAATATTTGAAATCTGCAGTTCCGGAGTCCGGCTGGCAAAACCTGCCTCGCCGCCTGCACCCATCACGTGTACATGCTGATCTACAAAACCGGGCGTCAGGATTTTGCCCGCAGCATCCACTGTCTGCATATCAACCTCCTTGTAATCTCCTTCAATGCAATCCGCAATTTTTAGAATCTTCCCTGCTCCAATCAAAACATTCTTTTTACCAAGCGGTTCAGGGGCGTAAACTTCTGCATTCTTAAATAAAATCATTTTTTAAACCCACCTCTCTGCGAAAGATTTCAATGAGAAAGTAGAACAAATTTTCCTTCCGATATCCTTTCGCTTTTATTTTTGTGTTCTCCATTGATCAAAAACAAACACATATGGATAATATATCTTAATCGATGTAAAAATAATGTCGAATTATGTAATTAATGTATATTCGCATTGATATAGTTATTAAGTATTGATATACTGGAGTCTTACATGGCAGAACGCGAAATTCTTTAAAACAGGAGAACAAAAAGAGATGAGAATTGGAATTTTAGGAGCGGGAGGAATTGCTGTGTCTATGGCGGACACAGTAGCTCAAATGAGTGACGTTACGATTGAGGCTGTGGCGTCCCGGTCAATTGAGAAAGCGGTGCAATTTAGCAAAAAACACAGTATTGTAAAGGCTTATGGATCATATTTGGAATTGGTTCAGGATCCGGCTATTGATCTGGTATATGTTGCGACAGTTCATTCCAGCCATTATGAAAATGTAAAACTTTGTTTGGAAAATGGGAAAAATGTGCTGTGTGAGAAAGCATTTATGATGAATGCAGAGGAAACACGACAAGTAATTGAATTGGCAAAAGAAAAGAACCTGCTTTTGGCGGAAGCTATATGGACAAGATATATGCCTTCCAGAAAAATGATTAGAGATCTTGTGACAGATGGCACAATAGGAAAAGTCACGTCGCTGACTGCAAATCTCGGGTATGTTGTTGGTCATAATGAGCGGATGAAGCGACCGGAATTAGGCGGCGGAGCGTTGCTCGATTTAGCTGTTTATCCAATTAACTTTGCGCTCATGGCCTTTGGGGATGATTACGATTCATTTTCCGCAGATGCAGTAATGGCTGATACAGGTGTGGATGCAATGGACAGTATCACATTGAAATGGAAAGACGGCCGCTGTGCAGTGCTTCACGCCAACATGCAGGCTGCACTTGACCGGCTTGGGTGTATATATGGGGATCAGGGGTATATCATAATTCAGAACATTAACAATTGTGAAAAGATTACAGTTTATAACACACAACATCAGATTATTCGGGAGATTCCGGTACCAAAACAAATTACAGGATATGAGTATGAGGTTGAAGCATGTAAAAGAGCACTTGAAGAAGGAAAGACAGAGTGTGACGAAATGCCTCTTGCGGATAGCTTAAAGGTAATGGAATTACTTGATGCTATACGAAATTCATGGGAAAAATAAACTATCACAAAAAGTAACAGCCAGTTATGGATAGATCCAGAGCTGGCTGTTACTTTGTTTTTATGCCACCCTGTTATTGCAGCATTTTTTAGGACTTATCTAATGTTATCCTGAATAAAATAATAAAGAAATGTTGTCACAAGACGAGGAGAAAAAATATGAAAAGATCCAAAATCAACAAGGTAATCAAACACATGGAAAAATTAATTAGTGATAATGGGTTTCATCTGCCTCCATTTTGCTCCTGGGCGCCGGAAGAATGGAAGAATAAGGGAACCGAGTACGATGAGATACGTGATAACATGCTGGGCTGGGACATCACCGATTACGGACAAGGTGATTATGATAAACTGGGATTTGCCCTTATTACCCTGCGAAACGGAAATCAGCACAATCCCAAATATAAAAAAGTGTATGCAGAGAAGCTGTTAATGTTGAATGAGGGTCAGCATTCCCCCATGCACTTTCATTGGACGAAATCAGAAGATATCATTAATCGCGGAGGCGGTACTCTAATAATTCACATTTATAATGACAAAGATGGTGCTCTTGATGATACTGATGTACTCGTTAATTCTGACGGCCGCTCCTATTACGTAAAGGCCGGTACTGGTGTAGAACTGAAGCCAGGTGAGAGTATCACTATCTGGCCTCATCAGTACCATGATTTTGACACTGTGCCGGGCACCGGAGATATTTTGATTGGCGAAGTGTCCATGTGCAATGATGATAATAATGACAATCACTTTTATGAAGTACTGGGAAGATTCCCAAAAATCGAAGAGGATGAGGCGCCATATCGTTTATTGTGCAATGAATATCCGCAGGTTGGAAAATAGTACAGAAAAGAAAGAAAAGGTGAAGAGCGTGCAGGAATATATTGTTGAAATGAATCACGTGAGCAAATCTTTTCCGGGTGTAAAGGCCTTAGATGATGTTTCGTTTAACTTGAAATCCGGCGAAGTCATGGCGCTGCTTGGAGAAAATGGTGCCGGTAAGTCCACTTTGGTAAAAGTTCTAAGTGGTGTTTATACAAGGGATGAAGGAGAAGTGAAAGTTAATGGTACCGAACAGCCTGACTTGACTCCCAAAAAAGCACAGGAGCTGGGAATAGCTATTATTCATCAAGAACTTAATATGTGTGCTCATCTGTCTGTTGCCGAAAATATTTTTCTGGGCCGGGAAGTTCGCAGGGGCGGGACCCTGGCCGATAAGGAAATGAACAAAAAAGCGAAAGCAATTCTCGATGAGCTTAACATCGACATTAATCCTAAAACGATTGTTGGGAATCTGCCGGTATCAAAACAGCAGATGGTGGAAATTGCAAAAGCCTTGTCAATGGATACTAAGGTTTTGATCATGGATGAACCGACTTCAGCACTGACCTCAAAAGAAATCCATGACCTTTTTGTTATTATCCGCAAACTAAAAGAGGAAGGCCGCGGGATAGTTTATATTTCGCATCGGCTGGAAGAATTGCAGCACATTGTTGACCGCGTGAGTATTATGCGTGATGGAAGGTACATAATTTCAATGAATTTCGCTGATACCGACATGGAAGAAATTATTTCCTATATGGTCGGTCGTGAAATTAAGGAAAAGTTCCCACGTGTCAGCTGTAAAAAGGGCAGTAAAATCATGGAAATAAAGGATTTCAATGCCGGGCGGCTGGTTCGAAATATTAGTTTTGATGTGTATGAAGGGGAGACGCTGGGGATTGCCGGGCTGATGGGAGCCGGACGGACTGAAACGACGCGCGCTATCTTCGGAATCGATCAGAAGGAATCAGGAACCGTTTTTTTGGATGGCCGTGAGTTAAAAATCCATCGCCCCATTGATGCTATTAAAGCCGGAATCGTACTGGTTCCAGAGGACAGAAAAAAGGACGGACTTTGTGTTAATCTAAGTATCAAGGATAACATCTGCCTTCCAAATCTTGATATCATCTGTAACAAAGCCGGAGTTGTGAAAAAGAAAAAGGAGATGGAAATGACCGACAGCATGGTCGATCAGCTGCAGATAAAACTACCTGACACAGAAGTGAATGCCGCAGCACTTTCCGGTGGAAATCAGCAGAAAGTTGTTCTTGGCAAGTGGCTGGCCCGGAAATCCCGGGTAGTTATCTTTGATGAGCCGACCAGAGGCATCGATGTAGCTGCAAAAGTTGAAATCTATAATCTAATGAATCAGCTGAAAAAAGAAGGAATCGGCGTGGTATTTATATCCTCCGAACTGCCAGAACTTATGGGAGTCAGTGACCGCATTCTGATTATGTGTGACGGAAGGATGACCGGTGAATTGGAAACAGCGGCAGCTACTCAGGATAAAATTATGATGTATGCAACTAAATTTGAAAACAAGATGGAAAAGAGCAGATAGGTGGGGGAAAGTGCTATGATAAAAAAAATTCTATCCATTCGGGGGATGGGGCAGGTAGTTACGGTGACAATCGGACTGATTATCATGTGTGTCATTTTTGGTATATTAAGCCCGAGCTTCTTTTCCGGCAGGAATGTTGGGAACCTGCTGCGCCAGATCGCACCGATTCTTTTAGTCGGTATTGGTCAGTCCTATGTCATGATTACAGGAAATATTGATCTGTCCATTGGTTCAGTTTTAGGCATGAGCTGCATGATTTCGGCAACTCTGATGACTAAGGGGATATCTCCCGCTGGGGCTGTTCTCATTACTTTGGCTGCCTGCCTGGCAGTGGGACTTATCAATGGTCTTCTGGTTGCCCAGTTCCATCTGCCGGCATTCATAGCGACTCTTGGTACAATGCAGACAGCCAGAGGGATTGCTCAAATCGTCAATAATAATTACAATACGGACGCAATTGGCAAAGCTGCACAAGGTTTTCGTGATTTCTTTTATTATGGAAAGCTTCTGGGTACTTACAATACAGTTTGGATCACATTGGTGCTATTTTTGATTTTTAATTTCTTACTCAGCAGGACCAGAACCGGACGACATATTTATGCTGTCGGGAGCAATATTGATGCTGCAGGGCTCTCCGGAGTTAATGTTGTAGCAACAACTGTTAAGGCCTATCTGGTCAGTTCGTTCTGTGCTTTTACGGTCGGCCTTATTACCTGTGCGACCGCTGGTATGGGAACGATGGATGCCGGCAACATGTATGAGATGTACGCAGTTGCCGCTTCCGTTATCGGGGGCGTATCAACCCTTGGGGGACAGGGCATTCTGGTAGGTACTATCATTGGTGCAGCAATCTGGGGTGTACTGCAGAATGGTCTCCAATTTGCCGGTGCTCCAGTTGCAATGAGGAATATCGTCATCGGTGTTATAGTTGTTGTTTCAGTGCTGCTTGACGTCATCATCAGAACGGGACGTAAACCAAAACTTAAAAAAAGTAATTAAAGCAAACGCTTTAATATAAAAAGGGAGGTATTTTGAGATGAAGAAAAAACTTTTAACTATTCTGCTTTGTGCTTCACTGGCAGGAACACTGGCAGCAGGCTGTGGCGGAAAAGACAAAGAGGAAAGCAGCTCAGCAGATTCGGGTGGTGAAAAAAAGGGAAAAGTCATTCTTATCACTATGGATAGCACCGATCAGCATTGGGTAAGCGTTGACAAGGGAGCAAAGGAAGAAGCTGAGAAACTCGGGGTTGATTATGCCTGGATGGCTCCTGACAAAAAGGACGATGCACAGCAGATAGAACGGGTCAATAATGCAGTTGCCGATGGGGCCGATGCCATCATGATTGCTGCAAATGGTCCGGATGCCATTACCTCGGCACTTGATGAAGCCAAAGAAGAAGGTATTAAGATTATTTATGTCGATTCACCGGCAAACACTAAAGCTGAGGCGACTTTTGCAACTGATAATGAGGCGGCCGGCAAAACCGCCGGAGAAGAGTTGATTAAAGGGTTGGAAGCCGCCAATATAACCGAAGGAAAAATCGGCATTGTCGGTGTCAATCCGGCCACTCAGTCGACGGTAGATCGTGAAAAGGGGTTCCGTTCGGCATTTGAGGGTTCAAAATATGAACTGCTGGAAACACAGTTTGGTGAAGGGGATACAGCCAAATCACAGGACATTGCCGACAATTATATCACAGATGGCTGTATTGGTATTTTCGGAACGAATGAAGGATCAACTGTAGGTACAGGAAACGCTGTTAAGGGTGACGGCGGCTCAGTGATTGCAGTCGGATTTGATAAATCAGACGCAATTCTGTCATTAATCGAAGACGGCTCCCTGCTCTGTGTCATGAGCCAGAATCCTGATGTAATGGGTTCAGAAGGCATGAAGGCGGCAGTAAAGGTTATAAATGGTGAAGAAATTACGGAAAAAGATGTGGATACCGGAGTTTCCGTTATAAGCAAGGATAATGTAGCAGATTTTCAGTAAAAGGTTGTAAAAAATAGTAGTAGAGAGCAGGTAGCATACGACTCCAGGTATGCAAGTATCATGTGCCAGGACAATTATTACCTATATCTGGAGAAATATCATAATCGTTTATGTGTTACGCATCTGCAGGATACAGACGCAGTTCCCAAAGAGAAACTAGATGATAATGTTGCTGTAGTTCAGGCTGACGCACACAGGGTGCTTTTTACCGGTGTACTGGGCTGGCAGAAAATAGCATACTGGGTTGCTCGAGCACCATTGGATATGCCTGCTGATTTCGAGATAGGATTAAAATATAATCAGTTATTTAAATCTGAAAAAGAGTTATGATAGCAGAAAGAGGCTCTTACCGAGTAACTTGTAGTACAATGATATTTATAGAGTATTGGGTAGTTTTTGCTTAGCAGGTACTACCCTTTATTCTTCATCCAGCAATGTTTCATAGGTTACATCTAATACTTTGGCAATTGTCTTGAGTTCTATGTCTGTGACAAATCTTTGACCGCTCTCAATCTGTTGGATGGCATTTTTATCAATATCGAGTCCATGAACCTGCAGTAAAGATGACAGGGCATTCTGAGATGTCTTTTTGGGTAAATTCGTTCTGATTTCTTTTATTTTTTTGCCACATATGTTTTTTTTACCGTCTTTAGCATGATTTTTAAACATAATGTCCTCCATCTTGACATTTAGTAGTTGTCATTTTGAACATTATATGGTAATGAATGTCAAAAGAGTATTTTAACATTTGTGTTATTAATATGGTAAAAGGCTCTAATTTCAATAAAATAGAGTCACGTGGCCTGAGTAAGCGGCGCCAACCACTTACTTAGGTATAAAGGTGCCCGACTAAAGGAAATCACCCTTATGTTTTTACCACGCAACGAAGGTAGTATATCAAATTTACTACTGCTTTTCAAGCGTGCCGCTAAGTAATTATTGTGCGCATAAAGGGTTCTTAATACATATCCAGTCTAGGGCCCCTATGCGTGCTTTTTATTTGTTAGAGCTTTTTATATAGTAACCTAGGCAGAGTACTGTAAATGAACATTGTCAGACAGGCATCTGTGAATATTATTGTTGTTATGGGCGTCAGTATTATTATGATCGCCGGTGAACTTGATTTGTCAGTGGCTGGTGTGGCATGTCTTACAGGTATGGTTGTTTCTAAGATTATGGTATCTGGTATAAGTATCCCGTTAGCAGCGCTTATAGGGCTTATTTTAGGAGCGGCAATTGGGCTTTTGAATGGGTTTCTCACAACTAAGTTTAATTTGTCATCTATGATTATCACTTTGGCAGTGAACAGTGCATGCACTGGATTTGCAAGTCTGGTAACTGGTGGAACTGCAGTATATGGTTTGCCTAAGGATTTTGAATTTCTTGGAAGAGGAACAATACTTAAAATTCCTACTCAGGTTATTGTCATGCTTGTAATTGTAATAATTGCCTGGATATTGTTAAGCAAAACTCTGGCCGGAAGATATGCACTGGCAATTGGTGGAGATAATCAGGTATCCAGGCTTGCAGGTATATCTGTGAACAAATACAAAGTACTCTATTTCGTTATAAGCGGCTTTTTAGCAGCACTGGCTGGTATAATCTTGACAAGCCGGCTGTCGACCGGGCAGCCCAATCTTGCAATAAATATGAACATGGATTCTATTACAGCTGCAGTCCTCGGCGGGACCGCTATGGAAGGAGGAACTGGGAGCATTGTAGGTAGCGTGCTTGGAGCATTACTTCTGACTATAATCACAAATGGGTTGACTATCAATGGGGTAGATTCCTATTGGCAAATGGTAATCTCAGCGGCTGTACTTGTTATTACTATTGTAACTAGAAGAAAAAAAGATTAAACAACGAGGAAAGGAGAATAGCTCTGTGAGCTATAAATAAGAACATGAAATACGAACCAACATTAGAATCTGTCGAGAAGCATGAAATTCCGGACTGGTACAATGATGCAAAATTTGGAATCTTTTTTCACTGGGGACTGTACTCTGTACCGGCCTATGCAAAAAAGGGAAATAATTTAAATGAAATGACCGAACAAGATAACACTTTTGAGTCTTCTATGACTGAATCTCCCTATTCAGAGTGGTATTTGAATAAACTCCGTATAGAAGGAAGTTCAACTCAAAGGTATCACTACAAAGTTTATGGAAAGGATTCGGATTATTACGATTTTCAGAAGGACTTTGAGAAAGCCAATAAAAACCTAAACATGAATGACTGGGCTGATGTATGCAAAAAGGCTGGAGCCAAGTATGTAGTCTTAGTTACTAAACATCATGATGGATATTGTATGTGGCCCAGTGAAGTGAAAAATCCAAGTATGCCTGATTATCAGTCAAATAGAAACTTCGTTGAAGAACTTACAGATGCTGTACGTTCAAGAGATATGAAGATGGGATATTACTATTCAGGTATCTTTGATTGGACATTTTTCAAAAAGCCTATTTTAGATGTTAGAACTTTTATAGGTCAGCATTTGGCCTCCAACGAATACTGTGAATATTCAGTGGCCCAAATGAAAGAGCTAATTGAGAAATGCCATCCTTCCATTCTATGGAATGATATCGGTTTTCCGCCACAGTATAATTTGAATAAAATGTTTGCAGATTATTATAATACGGTACCTGAAGGAGTCATTAATGATAGATGGAAGCAATTTCATCTTAATACGGAAAAGGATGCAGAGGCTCAACTTGACAAATGGGTTGAGGAAGCTGGCGAACGTATGAAGACTCTTGGCCTTGAGGGAATGATGATGAATGATGATCACCACGACTTTTCGACTCCAGAGTATACAACGAAATTTGAATATCGTGAAAAAAAGTGGGAACTGACAAGAGGAATCGGAATGTCCTTTGCATATAACAAGGAAGAGGACGAGAATGATATGCTGTCTGCTACGGAGTTGATTACAACATTGGTGGATGTCGTAAGCAAGAATGGTAACTTTTTGTTAAATATTGGTCCAATGGCGGATGGAACTATTCCGGAGATGCAGAAAAAGCCATTGTTTCAACTCGGAGCTTGGCTGGAGAAAAATGGAGAGGCCATTTATGGAACCAGGTGCTGGAGAGAACAGGAAGGCATCACAGCTGATGGTTTAGGAGTCCGCTACACAGAGAAGCCGGATGCACTGTATGTATTTATACTTTCTTCAGAGATATCAACAGAATTAACTATTAAGAATTTAGAGATTCCTAAAGACAGCAGAATTCTCCTTCTGGGGGACGGAAGTTCATTAGAGTGGGAACAGAGTGGCTCTAAGTACATTCAATCATAGATGTTTTAAGAAAAAGTGGCGAGTTCTCTGGATGGGTAGAACATGATAGCAGCCGGATTTGGGCAACTCAGCTTGCTATAGCTCCCTTCAGCATATTTTCCCGCTGCACGAAAGGCAGCACCCCAAATTGGCCATGAACCATCGCCGCTGTATTCCATTCTTTATATAACTATCCTGATAACTCCGTTGTCTCTCTTTCAAGTTTTAAACTTGGTGTACAGCATGCATCTTTGAGTAAATCCTCCTATTCAGAATCAGCCCTCAAAATCGGAATCAATCCCCCACGCAGAAAAAATGACTGCGTTAGAATTTTTAAAAATGTTAGATGCAGCGCTGAAGGTGATACAGGCAACTGGAGAAAAAAAATTGGATAAGTATGCTTTTCAGGTCTGAAGTTGCAGAAGTTTTTCCGCTAACCAATAATCAATAATTAGTGTATCAGCTAATTTACCTTTGAGGGCAGCCTGGAGAGAATAAACTTTATGGCTGCCGGATACAACGAGAATCTTTCGGGGAATTTTTTTATAAATATCCAAATCAATAGCAAGTGTTCTTTTTGCAAGGTTCTGGCAGCATTCGTTTCCACCTGCATCTAAAAAGCGCAGCATGATATCCGTATAAATGGAGAGTTTGAATTTAATGAACAGGAAAACCGTATTACAAAGTGTCTCGGAGGATTCACACCAAAAAGCTGCAGCTATAATGTAAAAAGTGGACAATGTGTTGCTTCTTTTGAGAGGAGCAACTGTGAGAGCTGTCCGTATCGGGATAAATGTAACCCTAAACGGCATAAGCGAACCTGCCAGAAAGTATTATCAGCAAACAGTAAACGCAGATCACTCCAACAGAGAACAAGAACCAATAAGAAATTCAAAGTCATATCAGCTTTTCGGAATGGAATCGAAACCATTCCATCTATCCTTCGCAGGAAATATGAAGTTTATCACATGCCAGTTCGAGGCAAGACCAGATACAGATATTTCACTGGATGCAAAATAGCAGCTCTGAACATCAAGAAGTTTTGCAAATATCTGCAAGGCTTGGATAGTTATGCTCTAAACGTCGAAATAGGCTAAAAAGGAGGAGGGAGACCACCTGTAATTTAGAAAAACGGGTATCTGCATGAGCAAAAGAATAAATGTGTTAATTTTTCAAGGTACAAAGTATATAACGAGATGTCAAAGCTATTCTTTTGACGCTCTAACCATGTAATAAGGTGAGAAACAGCAAGCGTTATCTGTTCCTCAAACACGGAAAATGCAGTTAGTACAAAAAATACCCTGTGCAGATTAAGAAGCTATGGCAATCATTTATAAATTCTAGCCGAATATTTTTTCGTAAATGAAATGTATTTTTCTACACTACTGTTAATATATGTCCCTTTTTGCCATACAAGCCCAATTTCCTGCTGTATTGTTGGGACTATAGGAATGCCCACTAAACTAGGTATGTTTTTCAGGAGAGAAGAGTAAAGGAACGCTCCCCCTAAGTTGTTTTTAATGAAGTTCTCAATCGTGTATAGCTGGCTGGCACGTAAAATGACATTTGGTTTTACCCGAAGGTGTTCAAAGATGGAATTTAAGGTAGTGTTTTGTACAGAGTCTGTATTATACATAATGAGCGGTTCGTCCTTTAACATTTCTATGGTCACTTCCTTCTCTTTCGCCAGGGGGTGTTCTGGAGATACGCAAAACACAATTCTGTCAGAAAGAATTTCGTAAGAATTTAATTTATCCACTTCATAATAATTCATATTTACCAGGGCAAGATCCAGTACGGCTTCCTGAACTAGATTTGTAGCACGGATGGAACCGTATTCAAATAGTTCTACTGGAATGTAAGGATATTCTTCGTGGAATTCAATCAACATGTCTGGAAAGAATATGGTACTCAAGATTGGCGGAATGCCTATACGTATTGGATTGATTTGTCTGCCAAGGTCATAGAGTTCAGAAGAAGTCTGATTAAAGGTATTGAGCAGTTCGTTTGCTTTCTGATAGAATATTTCGCCCTCTTTTGTTAAAATCATATGATTTTTAGAACGAGTAAACAAACTAATTGAGAATTCTCTTTCCAATTCATGAATTGCAGTGGATATTGCAGGTTGTGTGACGTAAAGCTTTTGTGCTGCTTGGGTAATGCTGTGGTATCGGCTGACAGCACAAAAATATTCTAATTGAGTGATTTTCATAACATTTCCTCTTTCTTTAAAATATTTTTTGACAGCAAGTATAGACAAAATCGCTAATAAATGATTGCTATTGACTGGCATTATATCATGTTTTTAGATTAAATGCTGAAAAAATGAATCTTATTAATTTTTTTTATAAGGGTATTACTTCTATTAAATGTACAAACATAAGAGCAATCACTATAATGAAGGAATAGCAAAAGGTAATAAATCGGCCGTCATATTGCTTTTTGATATTTCCAATGGCTAAAATGATTTAGTCAGTGGTAATAAATTATTAAATATGAAAAAGGAATTGGAGGAAAACAAATGAGTCCATCTATAATAACTCTACTATTTCTTCTGTTTGCGGTAGTCATGTTCGTATTCGAAAAGATTCCGCTCGGAGTTACTTCCATGATTGTTTGCATTGGATTGGTTGTAACAGGGGTACTGGATGTCAACACAGCTTTTGCAGGATTCATAGACAGCAATGTGATCTTATTTGTAGCAATGTTCATTGTCGGGGGTGCATTATTTGAAACAGGTATGGCAAACAAAATCGGTGGTATTGTAACGAGGTTTGCCAAAACAGAACGCATGTTGATTGTTGCAATCATGATAATCGTGGGTGTGATGAGCGGGTTTCTGTCTAATACAGGTACAGCAGCAGTGTTAATTCCTGTTGTAATCGGTATCGCAGCTAAGTCAGGATATAAAAGATCCAGATTACTGATGCCTCTTGTATTTGCCGCTGCAATGGGAGGCAACCTCTCCTTGATTGGTGCGCCGGGTAATCTGATTGCACAGAGTGCACTGCAGGATATGGGATTAAAATTTGGCTTTTTTGAATATGGAATCGTAGGATTGCCAATTTTAATCGCGGGCATTATATTTTATGCAACAATTGGTTATAAACTGCTTCCAAACCATGATGTGGCAGATGACGGTGCCTTTGATACAAGTAAAGACTTTAGCGATGTTCCGCCATGGAAACAATGGTTATCACTGATTATCTTAGTTTTGACAGTGCTGGCTATGATTTTCGAAGACAAAATTGGTATTAAATTAAGCGTTTCCGGTGCAATTGGAGCATTATTATTGATACTGACCGGTGTTATCTCAGAAAAAGATGCACTGAAATCTATTGACTTGAAGACAATCTTTCTGTTTGGAGGAACACTTTCTCTGGCTGCTGCTTTACAAGAAACAGGAGCAGGTGAAATGATTGCCAATAAGGTAATCGGAGCACTGGGAGATAATCCGTCACCATACATTCTGACTTTTGTTGTGTTTATTCTCTGCTGTGTATTGTCGAACTTTATGTCAAATACAGCAACTACAGCACTTATGGTTCCCATATGTCTGTCTATCGCCCAGGGGATGGGAGCGGATCCAAGAGCTGTACTGATGGCTTGTGTGATTGGTGGGTCCTGTGCATATGCAACGCCGATAGGAATGCCTGCAAATACTATGGTTGTTGGAGTAGGCGGATATAAATTTATGGACTTTGTAAAAGCAGGTCTTCCTTTAATTATCATTGCAACAGTCGTAAGTATGATTATCCTTCCGATTGCATTCCCATTCTTCCCATAAGGAAAATGATAATTATAGTAAAATACATGAAAAACAATAGGAGGTAAAGAAATGGAGAAGAAAGAACAGGTAGAGCAACTTACCAATTATATGGCAAACTTCGTGTCTTATATTGGAAAAGTGCTTCCAGATGACATTAGTGCAAAGCTGGACGAGCTTGCAGAGAAAGAGGATGGTCCGCTTTCTAAAGTAATCTATGAAACAATGAAAAAGAATCAGGCCCTGGCAAAAGAACTTAACAGACCATGCTGCCAGGATACCGGTGTACTTCAGTTTTGGGTAAAATGTGGGACAAACTTTCCGTTGATTGGAGAATTGGAAGCACTATTAAAAGAAGCAGTTGTCAAAGCAACTGTTGAGGCGCCGCTTCGTCATAATAGTGTAGAAACATTCGATGAATACAATACAGGAAAGAATGTCGGAAAAGGCACACCGACTGTATTCTGGGATATTGTACCAGATAGTGATCAGTGTGAAATCTACACCTATATGGCTGGTGGTGGATGTACACTACCTGGAAAAGCAATGGTTCTGATGCCGGGTGCCGGTTATGAAGGTGTTACAAAATTCGTTATGGATGTGATGACATCTTATGGACTGAACGCATGTCCTCCTCTACTTGTGGGTGTTGGTGTGGCAACTTCTGTTGAGACAGCAGCTTTACTTTCCAAGAAAGCTTTGATGAGACCTCTGGGAAGTCACAGCGAAAACGAACGTGCTGCATCCATGGAAAAACTGTTAGAAGATGGTATCAATTCAATTGGCCTTGGACCACAGGGTATGGGTGGAAAATATTCTGTTATGGGTGTCCACATTGAAAATACAGCAAGACATCCATCCACAATAGGTGTTGCTGTTAATGTTGGATGCTGGTCACACAGACGCGGTCACATTATTTTTGATAAAGATCTCAACTATAAAATTACCACACATTCGGGGGTGACATTATAATGCTGAAAATGAAAGATGGAAAAAAAATTTTGACAACACCAATATCAGCTGAGGATCTGGCTGATATCCATATTGGAGATGTTATATATTTGAACGGAAGCGTGACAACCTGTCGTGACGTAGCACATAGACGATTAGTTGAAGAAGGACGTGAACTGCCTGTTGATGTTAAAGATGCAGCAATTCTTCATGCAGGTCCAATTATTCGCTCATTAGAAGACGATAAATTTGAGATGGTAGCTGTAGGGCCAACCACAAGCATGCGTATGGAGAAGTTCGAGAAAGAATTTGTTGAGCAGACAGGTGTAAAGGTCATTATCGGAAAAGGCGGTATGGGACCGAACACAGAATATGCATGCAAGAACTATAAGGCAATTCATTGTGTATTTCCTGCAGGAAATGCAGTTTTAGCCGCTACAGAAGTGGAAGAAATTGTAGATGCACAGTGGCGTGATCTTGGTATGCCGGAGACGTTGTGGCACTGCCGTGTGAAAGAATTCGGACCGCTAATAGTTTCTATTGATACAGAAGGACGGAATTTATTCGAAGAGAACAAAGTAATCTTCAATGAAAGAAAAGATAAAGCAATCGAAGAAATCTGCAAACATGTGAGCTTTATTAAATAATCATATAGAACAATTTCATTAAATCAATCTTTTGCCATAAGTGACCATACAAAGAGATATATTATTATAATCTTTGTATGGTCATTAATCATTTCTCCTGAAGAAAAACTTCTTTCCATTTTCCTTTAAAGTTTCTCTGCCTGTGCGCACAATAATCTCCGTGCCATCTGAGACCTGTATATAACACTGCATGTAAAAACCCAGAAATTTATTGCGCAGAATGATTCCTCTTATCGGTCCTTCTGAAAATACAAGCTCCTCCGGGCGGCAGCATACAACATTTCGATGTTCATCTGCGAAATGATTTGATATTCCTAGAATTTCCCTCCTCATTTTTGCACGTAATTTTGCATCCAGGTTGCTGAACGGTTTATCGAGAAGAAGTATTTTCGGTCTTGTGATCAAGGAAAGAATAAGCGAAACACGCTGCTGACCACCCGATATTTCCTTGATTGCTGCATCCTTGTATGCTTCAAATCCAACTGATTTCAGATATTCCATCTGAAAACAATGATGGTAGGAATCAGCAGAAGCATATTCAGAGCCGCACTTTTATCCAGCCTGGAGCTCCCAGATCGGCAGATGCTTGCAAGAGGGCTATATCCAGTTTTTTTTCTTCCCATAGTCCAGATGCTAAGTGCTGCCGCCAATCCAAGGAATTTAGAGAATAAAGCTGTCCTTTGAAACTCTGGCCGGCGATACATAATAGCGGATAGAAGATGAATACCAGTACACCTGCAATCAGCAATATTATAAGTAATTTATCCAGTAAATTGTATAAATGGGCATCAATTGCTGATGCCCGTTTTTGCTTATACTTTTTACTCTTCACCTTTGTTTCCTATCAAAGAGTTTCATTTTTCCAGAATCATGTCCCGCTCTGTTCCAAAAAGTGACAGAGCTTCTTTCATCAGTTTACTTTGATTGAGTTTGAGTTATTTTTTGTTCCTACAACAAATTGCATAACGTTGCAACACGGATCGTATAATGTTGCAATACAATGGATTCGCTGCAACATTATAAGGAAAGATTGTGGCACTCTGGGACTTAAAATACGGGCAAATACACTAATCTGTCTTTAAATAGAAAACTGGCACACTTTTTGCTTTATAATTTTATGATTGCATTATTATATAATCCCGGGACTAATGATGTGAAAGAAACAACGAAAATCTTATAATATTTTGGGAGGTCAATATGGTTAAATCAACAGCCTATATATTGATTGTGTTTGTTATTGCAATTTTTATCATGATTGCACTTATTTCCAAGGCAAAGGTTCATCCTGTTATAAGTATTTTATTGACATCTTTAATTTTAGCAATAGCCCTGGGAACCCCCTGGGGCGATATTATGCCGACTATTGAAAGGGGGCTTGCTGATACAATCGATGATATAGCAATTGTAATTCTACTTGGATGTATACTTGGAAAGATTTTGGAGGAGACCGGAGCAGCGGTGCGAATAACCAAAGCCTCCATAAAATTGTTTGGCTGCAAGCATATTATTTGGGGCATCGTGGCCAGCTCGGCACTGTTAGGTATTCCAATTTTTGCTGACTCAGTAGTTATTTTGTTAATACCGATTATCTCTACGCTTGCTGTTGAAACGGGAACATCTATGATGTCTTTCGGGACTGCACTATATTTAGGGGCATTGGTCACCGCTTCTTTGGTTCCGCCTACGCCGGGGCCGGTAGCGGCAGCAGGATTACTGGGAGTACCTATTGGAGAGGCAATACTTTGGGGGATTTTGGTATCTATTCCCGGTGTTATTGCATCCACTTTATATTGCAAGACCTTAAAGACACCGGTATTACCTAAAGAAGAGTACGTGGAAGCAGCAAAAAAGGCTGAAAAGGGGATAAAATTACCAGGTCTGGCAAACTCGATAATGCCCATTATACTTCCACTGATTTTAATTATGCTGAATACTATTATAAGCAATACAGCGCCGGGTTCTAAAGCTGCCGGATTCTTTTCCTTTATAGGATCACCCACACCTGCATTATTGTCAGGATGCTTTTTAGCATTATTATTAACAGGTAAAAAGTGGAAGGCAAAAGAAGTTCTTAATGATTGGGTAGAAGATTCCATCAGATCAGCAGCCATGCCGATTCTTGTAACCGGAATGGGCGGCGCACTGGCAGCTTTTATTAAAAATGCAGGTGTCGCAGATAAAATTGCAAATGGAGTTGTGGGTTTAAATTTGCCCGGAATTTTAGTTCCAATCGTCATAGCGGCTCTGATACACGTTATAACAGGATCTAATGCACTCGGAGTGATGACAGCTGCAGCACTGGTTCAGCCAATGCTTGACACAATTGGAGTTTCTCCGTTAGCCGCATTTTTAGCGTGTGCTTCAGGAGCACTTATGTTTAAGCAGGCAAATTCCAGTGGTTTCTGGGTAACAGTATCAATGTCTAATATGGATGTTAAACAAGGCTTAAGAGGGGTGGGCGGAGCGTCCACAATAGCAGGTGCCGTCTGTTCTATTGTAACGGTCATACTGCACTTTACAAGTATAATTTAAGTGTATTTAATAGGTCACTGATAATTAAAACAAATTAGAGGAGAATATATCATGGAAAAATTTATTACGAAAGCAGCCAGATTGAATGGTCCTTATAATATTGAATTAATTGAAAGAGAGTTAGTTTGTGGAGAAGACGATATTATTGTTAAAAATCATCTAATGGGGATTTGCGGTTCAGATAAGAGTTTCTTTAGAGGTTTCTTACCACCTAAGACAGCTGAATACAGGCAAAATCCTAAGTTTCCATTCTTATTGGGACATGAGAGTGGAGGAACTGTTGTAGCAGCGGGAAGCAAAGTATCTCAATTTCAGGTCGGTGATAGAGTAATGGCTTTTGGCTGGAATAATAATTTTGCAAAGTACTTTGCCGCAAAGGAATTTCAGCTCCAGCCAGTACCGGAAGGAATCGATATGGATATCGCGGGATTGGGGGAGCCGACAGCCTGTGCAATGTACTCAGGGTTAAATAGCGGGGTTCAGTTAGGCGATGTTGTAGTTGTCATGGGAGGCGGATTTGCAGGTCAAATCATCGCCCAGTGTGCAAAACAAAAGGGTGCCTATAAGGTAATAGTGATTGATGTGTTAGATGGAAAATTGGAAATCGCAAAAAAACTTGGATGTGACATTACGATTAACTCTGCTAAAACAAACGCTGTTGAATTCATAAAAGATTTGACTAATGGCCGCGGTGCAGATGTCGTTGTTGAGGCTGCCGGAACAGAAGCGTCTTTTAACCTGGCAAGTGAAATCATTAAGCATAATGGTAAATTTGTATTTTATAGCTGGGTTACAAAACCAATTACCTTGAATATCACCCGATGGCATGATGATGGTCTGGAGTTTATTAACACTTGTCTGGTACATCATACCTGGCAGCAGAGATATGTATGGACACCGGAAGTATTCCGCCCGATTGCACAGGGAAAAATTGATGTTAAATCTCTTATTACCAATGAATTTAAGCTGGATGATTTAAAAGCAGGCTTTGAACTGGCAGATAAAGACGACACAGCCATTAAAATTGTATTTCGTCCTTAGGCAGTAGTTATTGCGGCGAAATAGCAGTGAAAGGAGAAAATTACAATATGGATTATACAAACTTATGCAAGGTCAATTCAGGGAAAAAGTCCATAGTTGGGATTATAGGGGCTACACGGGGGTATGGGTATACATTATTAGCGCAGATTCCAAAAATCAAATGGATGGAATTAAGGGTTATCTGCTCCAGACATCCGGAAGAGTGCATAGAAGTTTTAAAAGAAACTGGATACGGTGAAAGAGATATTATATTATGCAGAGACAAGAAAGGCATTAATCAGATCGATGAGAAAGCACTCTTAATCGTCAGCGATTATCGGCTAGTTATGGAATGTAAAATCACAGCGTTAGTAGAATGCACCGGCAATACGGCTGTAAGTGCAGATGCAGCACTTTTGGCACTGGAACGGGGAATCAATGTTTACATGGTATCAAAGGAGACAGACAGCGTATGCGGTCCTGTTCTAAATAAAGTGGCGGCCCAAAATGGTGCAGTCTATGCACTTGCTAATGGAGATCAGCCTCGCAATCTCTTAGATCTTTATTCCTGGGCTACGTTATTGGGACTGGAGGTAATCGCGGCAGGAAAATCCAGTGAATATGATTTTGTCTGGGATAGGGAAACGGGGATACTTTCTAATACAGACGGAAGCGGAATGAAGATAAAGATGCCTGAGATGCTTGAATATTGGAGATTTAAAGGAAAAGAAACATTGAGAGGACGTCAAGAACTTCTGGGAAAGTATACAGAAGTTGTTTCTGCAGATCTCTGTGAGATGAATCTTGTATCTAATATCACAGGTTTGCTGCCATCTGCTCCGACGATGAACTATCCGATTGCTAAGATTAGTGAACTTGCAAATATTTTTATTCCAGAGGAAGACGGCGGCATTTTAAAGCGAAAAGGTGTAATAGATGTTTTTTATAATCTTCGCGGTGAAGATGAAGCAAGCTTCTGTGGTGGGGAATTTATTATTGTGAAATGTGAAAACAGAAAGGTGTGGGATATCTTAAAGGCAAAAGGGCACGTTGTGAGCCACAATGAAAAATATGCCTGCATTTATTATCCATATCATTACATGGGACTGGAAACCCCGGTATCTATTATCCTTGGTGATATAATGGGAATCGGAACACATCCGGAGTGCCGGCAGATATCCATTATGGCCGCAATTGCAGAGACCCACATATACAAAGGGACAGTATTAAAAGTGGAAGGTCATCATCATTCGATAAAAGGACTGACTCCGGAACTCCTTGAAAGGGAAAAAGGAGAAAATGCTGCTCCATTTTATCTTATGGATGGTATGACACTAAAAAAGGATGTAAAAAAAGGCAATTATATCTCCTTAGATGATCTTGATTTATCACAGTTGGAAACATACAAATTGTATAAGCAGGGTCTCAAAATGTAACAAAAGTAAAGAAAGTAAAGTCATAGAGGTGGAGATTTATGTTTAGCGTGTTGCTGATAGTTCCGTATCCTGAGTTGGGACAGGTGGCTCAAAAAATTTATAGGGCCTATTTCAAACAAGAGGATTGTCATGTAGATATTCGAGTAATCAGGGCTGAACAAATAGAAAGGACGCTTGGAGACGAACAGCATGATCTTATAATTGGAAGAGGTCATAGTGCAGCTATTTTAAAAAAAACATTTCCATACATACCGGTTTTAGAGATACCAATTACCGGATATGATATCATGAGAGCGTTATTGGAAGCAAAAAGAAAGTTTGATTCCAAAAAAGTAGCAGTTATCATTTCTTCTACATATAGTCATGACGAAAAAATTTTAAGCAACCTATTTAATATGGAGGTATCGGTCCAGGAAGTTGCTGATTATTCCCATGTAACGAAGGCAATAAAGAAAGCAGCTGAAAATAAATATGATACAGTCATTGGCGGATACTCGGTAAAGACGGCGGCAGGAAGTGAAAATATTAATACCGTTACAATAGAGACCGGCGAAGAAGCTGTTCTGCAGATTATGCACGAGGCAATCCTTATGAGAGATACGATTTATAAAGAGCGGGAAAGACGGAGCATTTATGAGACGATTAACCAGACCTCAAATGAGGGAATCATCTATGTCAATATAAAAAATGAGATTGCCTTGGTTAATCGAAAAATTCTTCAAATGATTTTTCAAAATAATGGCGCTGTACATGGTAAAAAGATAGAGGAAAGTTATCCTTTTTTTGCTGAAGCATATTATCAGGTGATGAAATCAAAACAGCCGCTTTATAATGAATTACAGAAGGTACAGGATACAATATTTTCGATTGATTACATGCCGGTGATAGTGGGAAACACACCCACAGGCGTGGTAATCACCTGTCAGGAAGTTAAAAAGATTCAACAGATAGAATCACAAATCCGTAAGAAATTGTCAGACAAGGGACTTGTTGCAAATTATAAACTTTCTGATGTTATCAGAAAAAGTGAATTAATGGATAATACAGTGAAAATCGCTAATAAATATGCATCAGTGTCATCTAACATTCTGATAGTGGGAGAAACGGGAACTGGAAAAGAACTGATTGCACAGGGCATTCATAATGGGAGTAAGAGAAGGAATGGCCCGTTTGTTGCAGTAAACTGCGCTGCACTTCCCGAAAATTTACTTGAAAGTGAATTGTTCGGCTATGTAGAAGGGGCGTTTACAGGCAGCCGTAAAGGTGGAAAAATGGGCTTTTTCGAGCAGGCACATCATGGGACCTTATTTTTGGATGAGATATCCGAAATACCCATTAACTTTCAAGGAAAATTGCTGCGAGCATTGCAGGAGCGGCAGGTGAGTACAAAGGATACGGACGGGGACGGAAAAATAGATCAGTATGGATATGGATGGCCTGTTCAAGCAGAAAATGCATCTGAATACTGGGCACATTTTATGTATATGGGTGGAGCGGACATTTCCATGTATGAGGACGGCGCATGGAAATCTCATCTGAGTAGTAAAGAAGCTATCCAAGGAACACAGACTATGGTAGACTTGGTTCAAAAGGATAAAATTGCTCCAGAAAGTGTAGTAGACTATGACTGGGAAGCTGCAGCAAATGCATTTGTATCAGGTGAAGTAGCAATGATGCAAAATGGATCTTGGGTTGTAGACTCTGTAAAAGAAAAGGGACCTGATCTTGAAGGAAAATTTGGTGTGGCAGTATTTCCTGATGGACCAAGTGCAACCGCATATAGAGGGTATCCCAATACTTTCAATGTATTAGAATCTTCTGAACATAAAGATGAAGTGTGGAAATTTCTTGATTATTTTTACAATACAGACAGTGACGTTAAAGGTCTTACACTTGTGGGTGAATTCTGTAATGCAGCTGGAGGAATGTTATATACAAAGGATTTTATTGAATATGCAAAAGCAAACTATAATAAAGAACTTCAAGCTTTCCTTGATGAATCAGATAACTTAAAAGCACCACCACTTGACCCAGATTGGCAATCTCTAACCAGTATGTATGGAAATTCAACTGTTCAGCAGATGCTTATGGGAGATATAAATGTTGAAGAGGGTATAACAACTCTGGATGAACAGTTAAAAGAATTGCATGGAGAAGAGTAATTAATTATGAATAATAAGTTGAAGAACAAATTGTCACCGTATATGTTTATTTTACCCTGTGCCCTATTAATAATCGTTATATTGATTTATCCCGTTTTGACAGGACTTTTTAAGAGCTTTTATAATGAGAACTTAATCAAGATAACACAGAAAGATTTTGTAGGGTTAGAAAATTATATAAATCTTTTTCACGATAAGATGTTTCTCAAAGCACTTAGGAAATCTATTGTGTGGACATTGGCAATCCTGGTGTTTGAGATGCTGCTGGGGATGTTTTTTGCAGTGATTCTAAATAAAGATATTTACTGTAAAAAAATATTTAGATGTCTGGTACTAATTCCCTGGATCATACCAAATGCTATCGCAGGCATCATTTGGAAATGGTTTCTAAATGAATCTTATGGAATGATGAATTACATACTCAAAAGCATAGGGCTGATTGATTACAATCTGCCCTGGCTATCTGAAAATAAGCTGGCAGAATTGTCGGTAATCATGGTGATCATTTGGAAAAGCATCCCCTTTGTTGCTATTACATTGCTTGCTGGAATGCAAGCAATTTCTGTGGACCTATATGAGGCAGCTAAGGTGGATGGAGCAAAAGGGGCACAGTGTTTTCGCTATATTACCCTTCCAGCGCTTAAAAACATCTCCATGATAACAGCGATACTAACATCCATATGGAATTTTAATCAATTGGAAATTATACAAGTAGTTACAAAGGGGGGACCGGGAGAGGCAACTATGTCCCTGCCAATCTATATTTATAGATTATTTATGCAGACATTTCAGACAAGTTATGCGTCTGCTGCAGCCATAATCATGATGTTAATTTTGATTGTACCTTGTATATTTTATGTTAAAAAGTCACTTGAGGGGTGAGAAAATGAATAGAGAACAAAAAAGAAAAGTACAAAAAATAATACTTACATTTGTAATCCTTGTGACTACGGTTATACTGATTTTGCCATTTCTATGGATGATATCTACCTCGTTTAAGCAGGCAGATGAGATATTTGCAGCAATACCAAAATGGTTACCAAGAGAATTTAGTTTTCAAAATTACGTAAAGATATGGAATAGAGAATATTTTAAAATTTATTTTGTAAATTCATTAATTGTTTCACTGTGCACCATGGGAATATCCTTAATTGTGGCAATGCTTGCGGGCTATGGGATTTCTAGATTCCGGTTTAAAGGGCGTACTTTTTTTTCTTCGGTTTTAATTGTGGTACAAATGTTTCCTAGTATGTTGCTTTTAATCCCCATGTATACAATTATGAGCAAAATGGGTCTTCTTGATACACATTTGTCCATGATTATTGCTTATACAACCTTTGCCATGCCATTTTGTACTTGGATGATAAAAGGCTATTTTGATACCATACCTGTTTCTCTGGAAGAATCAGCAAGAATTGATGGGTGTGGAAGATTAAAAATTCTATTTCGTATTATTATGCCCCTTGCAGCACCAGGAATTGTTACTGTTTCCATGTTTTCCTTTATTTTGTCATGGCAAGAATATTTGTATGCATTGACATTTGCTCGTACTGAAGGAATGCGTACGTTAACTGTAGGCATTTCCCTTATGCAAGGACAACATGGAAGTGTAGATTGGGGACAGATTATGTCAGGTTCTGTTATCGCATGTATTCCTGGGTTGATTCTGTTTACTTATTTGGAAAAATATTTGGTACAAGGTTTTACTATGGGAGCAGTAAAGGAGTAGCAAGATGAATAAAAGGATAAAGGTAGGAATTATTGGTTGTGGACGTGTAGCTGAAAACCATGTTGAAGCCATTCGAAAATGTGAGAATTGTCTCTTGGTTGCAGCAGCCGGTGGCCGAAGAGCCCAGGAATTTGGTAAGAGACATAATATTCCTATTATGGAAACTGAGGAGCTTTGCAAAGCAGAAGAAATTGATGCTGTGCTAATATTGACTCCACCCAAAACACATTTTGATTATGTGATAAAGTGTGCAGATGCTGGTAAGCATATTTTGGTAGAAAAGCCTGTAAGTTTTTGTGAAGAAGAGATTGAAAAGATGATTCAAAAGGTACGAAAGAAAAATGTAGTCTGTGTACCAGGACATAGCTACATATATCTGCCAGAACTTGCACGTATGAAGAATGCTGTTAACAATGGAAAATTAGGAGTTCCTACGTATTTATATTTGTCAGAAACATATTATATGAAACCAGATTTGTTTGAGAAATATGAAGGCCCGGAGAAGGATGTTTTATGTCATCAGCTATATATGATGCTGGGATTCCTTGGTATGCCTCTGGAAGTAAGTGCATTTAAAGGGGAATTTGATAAAAAGGATATTGAAACAGGGGGACCACAGGTCATAGTAAATTTTAAATATAGTACAGGTACCCTGGTACAAATTGTCGTAAGCTGGGCAGCAGATGACTATTCTGCAGATTCTTTTACCTTTAAAGTTAAAATTATGGGGACAAAGGGAAGTATGAATTTTTCCAGGCTTGATTATGTAGAAACTCTTCCAGGTGGATATGACCAGCCATTGTATCAGGAAATGTTTGATGCCCAGTTAGATTGGTTTATTAATAGTTGTATCATAGATAAGAAAGAGCCGTTGTCGACAATGGAGGATGCAGGTAACGTCTGCCGGTTATACAAAAGCATACAAAGGGCTATAAAGGATAAAAAAGTAGTTATAATAGCGAAAGGGAAGGAATTATGAAAATCACTGATATAGAAACTATTTTACTGTGTTACCGATATGAGGAAACAGAAAAATGGAAATGGTCTGGAGGAGAAACAAAGCAAAGAAATTGTATACTGGTAAAAGTAACTGTAGATGATAAGTATACTGGGCTTGGAGAAATTGGAGAGTCTGCGTATCTACCCAGAGCTGTTGAAGCTATGATTGAAACGCGTTTTAAACCAATGCTATTGGGCGAGGATCCTTTTAACATTGAGAAGATCTGGAGAAAGATGTATATTCAGTCTTGTCACTATGGAAGAAAAGGTGTAATTTCTACGGTCATAAGTGGTATAGATATTGCTTTATATGACGTAATAGGTAAAATACTAGAACGTCCGGTGTATGATTTGATTGGCGGAAAGTACAGAACAAAATTCAAAGTTTATGCAAGCGGGGGCATGTCGAAGTCTATAGAAAACCTTGCGAAAGAAGGTCTTTCGTATGTAGAAAAAGGATACTTTGGATTCAAAGTGAGGATCGGAAATGAAGATATAGAAGAGGATATATCCCTTATAAAAGAATTAAGAAATAAAGTAGGAACTGGCCCATCAATTTTAGTAGATGCAGGGCAATGCTATACTAATTTTCCGTGGACTTATGACACAGCAATTCAAGTGTGTAAAAAGCTGGAAGAATGCAACTTGTTCTGGTTGGAAGAGCCTTTGCATCCTGATGACATTGATGGATTTAAGCGTTTAAATGCTAATACAACTATTCCTATAGTTGCAGGAGAAAATGAATTTACCCGTTATGGTTTTTTGGAGTTAATCAGAAACCACTGCGTAGATATAATTCAGCCAGATGTAACAAGGTCAGGTGGAATATCAGAATGCAAAAGGATTGCAGCTATTGCATCTGCGTATCATATGCGGATGGCGCCTCATATTTTTGGAAGCGGTGTTGGGTTTATGGCAAACATGCATTTTATGGCATCAGAGCCTGATGCATTTGTAATGGAACATGATCAAACTTTAAATCCACTTAGAGAAGAATTGTTAATAAGACCAATTACATATAAGGACGGCTATGTTAACTTGATTGAAGATCTTCCAGGACTTGGCGTAGAACTTAAAGAAGAAACAGTTAAAAAATATGCATACAATGACATAGACGCCGTTGAAAAAGGCAACTTTGTTCCTGTATATTAAAAGGTGAGAAATATGTATAATTGGAATGTTACACCAATACTTGCGGGTGAGTTTGGCATGGTTAGAGATGATATTAAATACAGAAATGGTGATGTATCTAATAGTGAAATGGTACCTTCTTTAATATACAAACTAAGTTGTGAAGATGAAATTGTCATGGTTGACTGTGGCTTTTCAACTCCAGAGATATATAACGATATGGGATTGGAGATAAAGAGAGAGGGGACCTTTTTTGACATCATAGAAAATAATGGAATAGATAGAACTAAGGTAAGACATTTAATCTTAACCCATTTACATTGGGATCATGCAGGCAATTGCAGCCTTTTTCCCAATGCGAAAATTTATTGCCAGTCGAGAGAACTTATGGGGATTAAGGAACATCCTGATATTTATTCACCCGAGTACCTGCAAGACTTTTATAATTCAAAAGATAGAGTCTTTTTACTAAATGGAAAAAAGGAATTGTTACCTGGAATTACCATTGATTATTGCGGAGGGCATACCTATGGCTCCCAATATGTAACAATTCATAATAATGGAATCACTACTATAATAACCGGTGATACAGTAATGACTTATAAAAATATTAAAGATAATACTCCTGTTGGACTTGCAGTGAATGGAACAGAATGCGAAGCAATGTTAGAATGGATCAATAAAAGCAAACCCAACTGGATATTACCAAGTCATGATTATAAAACATTAAAATACCAGAAATATGGAAAGGATTTAGTATGAAATTAGAGGGAATATTACCTGTTATACCAACACCCTTTAAAACCGAAGGGCAAATTGATATAGAAAGCTTTAAAAGACTACTAGATCTGGCAATACACGAGGGTGCCTCTGGAGTTTGTCTTTTTGCAGCCGGAGCAGAGTTTTATAAATTAAGTTGGGAAGAAAAGACGGAACTTTTTGAAATTGCCATTAACCACTGTAAGGATAGAATACTGGTAGTTGCAACAGTAAGTAATCATGGAACCTATCATGCAATACAGGAAAGGGAATATTATGAAAAGAGGGGAGCGGATGCAATCAATCTGATGCCTCCAAGTTTTGCGGCTCCGTCAGGAACCATGATTGCTAGTCATGTTATTGATGTGGCGAAAGATGCAGTTGTTCCCCTTATTATACAGTATGCACCTGCACTTTTAGGCTTTGACCTTGATCGGGAATTCTTTGAAAAGGTTGGAAAATCTATAAATGATATATATATTAAATTAGAAGCAGATCCGGTAGGCCCTGTCATTACTAGCTTAATTAAGACCATGGGCAATGATGTAAAAATTATTACCGGAAATGGTGGGATTAACATGTTGGAATCCTTCCAAAGAGGGTCTTGTGCCGTCATGCCCGGTGTGGCAACTCTTTTGCCTTATGTAAAAATTTACGAAAAGTTTAAAAGCATAGGGTATGAAGGGGCTATCGATTTATATAATAAGTTCTTACCACATATGCAGTTTATACAAAGGGATATTGAATGCTTTGTCGCTATGGAGAAAATTATTCTATACAAGCGGGGTATTATTGATAATCCCATGTGTAGAAAGCCTTATAATTATCCTGATGAACTTACAAAAGAAATACTTTTACAATCCTATAAGGAGATAAAGAAAATTTTTTATTCATAATTATTAAGTGGGCCTGCAGTAAACATGCTCAAAGCGTATATGAAAATCATGTTAACGTTGCCCAATTAATAAAAAGTCTGAAAACATGTATTGGTTTTCAGACTTTTTTGCTCAAGATATATTTTATTTCTTTGCTGGCAGCCACTTTTTATTTTGTGAGACATTTATCGACTTTCAATGCTTGCTGTGATATAATATTTCAATATTATTCATAGACAGGAGGGGCCAAAAGTGGACAGTACACAAAAAAAGATACCAACGAAACGTATTTGTACGGGTCTGTTGGCCCATGTAGATGCGGGGAAGACAACCTTGTCAGAAAGTATGCTGTACTTAAGCGGAAAGATTCGGAAGCTAGGTCGAGTGGACCATCAAGATGCATTTCTGGATACATATGAATTGGAGCGTGCGAGGGGAATTACAATTTTTTCCAAGCAAGCTGTATTTTTATGGAAAGATATAGAAGTTATTTTGCTGGATACGCCGGGGCACGTTGATTTTTCTGCCGAGATGGAGCGGACTCTTCAGGTATTGGATTATGCTGTTCTAGTTATAAGCGGGTCAGACGGTGTACAGGGACATACAGCGACACTTTGGCGTTTGCTGAAGCAATACCAGATTCCTACCTTTATATTTGTGAATAAAATGGATCAGGACGGAACAGACAGGGAATCCATTTTAAAGGAACTGAAGAAACGCCTGAATGAAGGGTGCATTGACTTTAGTGAAGCTTCTGGCCGAAAAGGTAAAAGCAGTGAATGGTTTGAAGAACTTGCCTTGTGCGGGGAAGAACTGCTGGAGGAATATCTGGAAACAGGACAGATAGAGAAATCGTCTGTAGCAGAGGCGGTATGTTCAAGACAGGTATATCCCTGCTATTTTGGTTCGGCACTCTATGCACAGGGTGTAGAAGAATTGCTGGAAGGCCTGGGGGAGTATACGATAAATAAAGAATATCTTTCGGATTTCGGCGCCAAGGTTTATAAGATTGCCAGGGATGAGCAGGAAAACAGGCTGACTTATCTGAAAGTGACCGGCGGCATTTTGAAGGTAAAGGATATCCTTCCTGATATAGAAGAGAAAATAAATCAAGTCCGGATCTATTCCGGATCAAAATATAAAATAGTACAGGAAGTGACCGCGGGGGGGATCTGTGTAGTTACAGGGCCTGAGCATACTTACCCAGGTCAGGGAATCGGCGCGGAGGAGGGGCTGGACATGTTTGTTATGGAACCGGTTCTTACCTATCAGATACAGCTTCCCCCTGACTGTGATGTACATAGCATGCTGCAAAACTTAAGGCAATTGGAAGAAGAGGAGCCTCAGCTGCATATTGTCTGGGAGGAACAGCTTGGAGAGATTCATGCACAGCTGATGGGAGAGGTTCAGACAGAGGTTCTGAAAAATATTATCAAAGAACGATTTGGTGTAAATGTAGAATTTGGCACGGGAAACATTGTTTATAAGGAGACCATAGAAGGGGAAGCAGAGGGCGTGGGACATTTTGAACCCCTTCGCCATTATGCGGAAGTACATCTTTTGCTGGAAGCAGGAGAAAGAGGCTCAGGGCTTCAGTTTGTGTCGGACTGCAGTGAAGATATGCTGGATAGGAACTGGCAGAGGCTGATTCTTACACATTTGGAGGAAAAAGAGCACAGGGGAGTTCTGACGGGTGCAGAGATTACAGATATGAAAATCACCCTGATCGCCGGACGCGCCCATCTTAAACATACGGAAGGCGGAGATTTCCGACAGGCAACTTACCGGGCTGTCCGGCAGGGGCTGAAAAGAGCTAAAAGTATTTTGCTTGAACCTTATTATGAGTTTCGGCTGGAGATTCCAGTTGAAAATATTGGACGGGCCATGTCGGATATGCAAAAAATGTACGGAAATTTTGAGCAGCCGGAGCTGGAGCATGATATGTCTGTTCTCACTGGAACTGTACCTGTAGCAACTATGAGAGGATATCAGACAGAGGTTCTCTCTTACACTGGAGGGAGGGGCAGATTGTTCTGCAGCCTGAAGGGCTATGAAACCTGCCATAATGCAGAGGAAATAATAGACATGGCGGGCTATGACTCAGAGACAGACTTAGAAAATCCCACAGGTTCCGTATTCTGTGCCCATGGAGCAGGATTTGCTGTGAAATGGAATCAGGTCGAGGAATATATGCATGTGGAGAGTCCTCTAAAAAGTTCATTGCCGGAGAAGGAAAGGCATGCTTATGAACCGGTACCTTCTTCTGTTTCCAGAATAGAGCTGACGGAGGCGGAACTGGACGCTATTTATAGAAAAACACCGGATCCGGTTCAAAGAATGGCCGACGGCCGGCCTAAAACTGTAAAGGCGCCGGAGCTGGCTGAACCTGAAAATAAAAGAGAACAATATTTACTGGTTGATGGATACAATATTATTTTTGCATGGGATGAATTAAAAGAACTGGCAGAAATAAACCTGGAAAGCGCAAGAAGCAAGCTGATGGATATTTTATGCAATTATCAAGGGTATAGAAATTGTACACTGATCCTGGTGTTTGATGCCTATAAAGTAGCAGAAAATCCGGGAGCAGTGCAAAAGTATCACAATATTAATGTGGTGTATACAAAAGAAGCCGAGACGGCAGATCAATACATTGAAAAGACAGTCCGCAATATGAACAGACAATATGATGTTACAGTGGCCACATCGGATGCCCTGGAACAGGTCATTATCATGGGACAGGGGGCACAGCGCCTCTCTGCAAAGGGACTGAAAGATGAAATAGAACTAATGTTAAAGGAAATACGAAGTGAGTATTTGGGACGTCCCGCCGAGGACAGAAATTATCTTTTTGACTATATGTCGGATGAGCTGGCAAAAGAAATGGAGAGTGTCAGGCTTGGGAAAGAGGATAATTTTTAGAATATTCTGAAAACGGACCGCAAAAGGGACTGACCCTTTTTAGCGTACCATGGAAGGAGAATTGTTTTGTTGACGATTAATAATTATGTGAAGGCAAGGTCCCTGGAGGAGGCTTATGAGCTAAACCAGGCCAGAAATGCCCGTATTATGGGTGGCATGCTTTGGATGCGGCTGGGAAATGCGAGAGTTCAGACGCTGATAGATTTGTCTGATCTGGGACTGGATCAGATTGAGGAGACGGATCATGTATTCCGTATTGGGGCTATGTGTACGCTGCGTCAGCTGGAGCTTCATGAGGGGCTCAAGGTTTTGTACGGTGATTCTATTGCGGAATCTGTACGGCATATTGTGGGAGTACAGTTTAGGAATCAGGCGACTGTGGGAGGCAGCGTCTACGGGCGATTTGGATTTTCAGACGTGCTGACTTGTCTGCTGGCTCTGGATACGTTTGTGGAATTGTATGATGGGGGTACTATCCGACTGTCTGAATTTATAAATAGAAAACGGGACAAGGATATTCTTGTATCGATTATCATAAGGAAAAGCAACAGGAAACTTAAATATGACGCGGTGCGCCGGACAAAAACGGATTTTCCGGTGTTGACGTGTGCTGTTGTGACAGGTCCGGTGCACGGGAAAGAGACCTGGTATTTTTCTGTGGGGGCAAGGCCTATGAAAGCAAAGGTTCTGGAAAAAGAATGGAGTATTCCAAAAGATATTTCTGACGAACAGCTAAGGGATTATGCCACAGTGGCGGCGGCAGGCTTTGACTATGGTACGAATATGCGGGGGAGCGCCAAGTACCGTCAGCATCTGGCGGAAGTTCTTATTAGGCGTTCAATGCATGCAATTTTAACGGAGGAATAATCATGACGGTGGAATTTACATTAAATGGAAAAAAGGCGACTGCGGAGGCGGCAGGAGATACTGTGCTGCTGGATGTTTTGAGAAATCTGGGCTGTCACAGTGTAAAATGTGGCTGTGAGACGACTAACTGTGGGCTGTGTACCGTTTGGATCAATGGAAAATCGCGGCTTTCCTGCTCTGTACTTGCGCTGAGCATAGAAGGAGAGCAGATTACGACTCTGGAGGGTGTGAAAGAGGAGGCTGAGGAGTTTGGAAGCTTTCTCGCAGCGGAAGGAGCGGAGCAATGCGGTTTTTGTTCCCCGGGATTTATTATGAATGTACTTGCCATGATGAAAGAACTGGAGAATCCCGGTTTGGAGGAAATTAAAGAATATCTTTCGGGAAATCTGTGCAGATGTACAGGATATATGGGGCAGCTGCGGGCTATATGTAAATATATGGAATCTAGAAAAAAGGAGGTGCATTCATGAGAGTGGTAAATCAGCCTGTACCTAAAGTAGACAGCCGGGCACTGGTTGCAGGACAACCGGTATATACCGATGATCTGGCACCGGCGGACTGCCTGATTGTAAAACTGCTGAGAAGTCCTCATGCCCATGCACTGATTCAAGATATCCACTTGACAAGAGCATTGGCAGTACCCGGAATCGAATGCATTTTGACATACAAGGATTGCCCGGATAAACGCTTTACTATGGCAGGTCAGTCATATCCGGAGCCAAGCCCTTATGACAGACTGATTTTAGATCAGCGAGTCAGGTTTGTAGGGGATGTTGTGGCGATTGTGGCGGGAAGCAGCAAGGAAGCTGTAAACAAAGCTTTAAAACTAATTAAAGTAAAATACCAATTGCTGGAGCCTTTGCTGGATTTTCGAAAGGCGAAAGACAATGCTATTTTAGTTCACCCGGAGGATGACTGGAAAAGCCTTTTCCCTGTGGGTGCTGATAATAAAAGAAACCTTTGTGCACATGAGGAAGAGGGGGAGGGAGATATCGAGGGGGTGCTGGCTTCCTGTGACTATGTACTGGACAGAACTTATCATACTAAGGCTAACCAGCAGGCCATGATGGAGACCTTCCGCACTTATACCCATCTGGATACTTATGGAAGATTGAATGTAATATCCTCCACCCAGATTCCGTTTCATGTACGCCGTATTCTGGCGACGGCTCTCGATATACCAAAGTCAAAGATCCGAGTCATCAAGCCCAGAATCGGCGGAGGTTTCGGTGCAAAGCAGACTGCGGTTACCGAAGTCTATCCGGCGCTGGTTACCTGGAAGACTGGAAAACCGGCAAAGATTATATTTACCCGGGAGGAATCTTTTATCGCATCGTCTCCCAGACATGAGATGGATGTCCGGGTCAGAATTGGGGCTGACAAGAGTGGAATTATAAAGGGAATCGATATGTATACCCTGTCCAATACCGGGGCATTCGGAGAGCATGGGCCGACCACGGTGGGATTGTCGGGGCACAAATCTATTCCTCTTTATGGAAAAACAGAGGCTTTTCGCTTCATTTATGATGTGGTTTATACAAATGTGATGTCTGCTGGAGCCTATCGGGGGTACGGTGCAACCCAGGGCATATTTGCGGTGGAGTCCGCCGTAAATGAACTGGCCGGGGTACTTGGCATGGATCCGGTTGTGCTGCGTGAAATGAACATGGTGAAGGAGGGGCAGATTATGCCCGCTTACTATGGAGAGACTGCAAACAGCTGTGCCCTTGACCGCTGCCTGGCGCGGGCAAAGAAGATGATTGATTGGGAACATAAATATCCCTGCCGGGATATGGGAGGCGGCAAAGTCCGCGGCGTAGGTGTAGCTATGGCTATGCAGGGCTCCGGTATTGCCGCTCTGGACACGGCATCCGTGGAAATCAGGATCAACGATGATGGGTTCTACACTCTGATGGCAGGCTCTACAGATATGGGAACAGGAAGCGATACCGTACTGGCTCAGATAGCTGCCGAATGTCTGGACTGCAGCATGGAGGAAATTGTCGTACACGGTGTAGATACAGATTCTTCCCCTTATGACTGCGGCTCCTATGCATCCAGCACAACTTATGTGACAGGAATGGCTGTACTTAAGACCTGTGAAACACTGCGGCAAAAAATTTGTGACAGAGGAGCGGCCTTCATGGACTGTGCTCCGGAGGATGTGGAGTTTGACGGGGAAAAGGTCTGGAATTTAAAAACCGGAGAAAGCATAGCCAGACAGGAAATCGGCAACCGTGTGATGTGTAATAATGAAAAAGCACTGTACGCAAGCGAGGCATTTTCATCTCCGGTATCTCCTCCCCCATTTATGGTCGGCATGGCCGAGGTAGAGATAGATAAGGAGACGGGGCAGGCTGAAATGATAGATTATGTGGCAGTGGTAGACTGTGGAACCGTGATGAACCCCAATCTGGCAAGAGTTCAGACAGAGGGCGGAATTGCCCAGGGAATCGGCATGGCACTTTGTGAGGATATTGTGTATAACCAAAATGGAAAGAATTATAGCAACTCATTTATGCAGTATAAAATTCCCAGCCGTTTAGACGTAGGAGAGATTCGCGTTGAGTTTGAGAGCAGCTACGAACCTACCGGACCCTTTGGGGCGAAATCTATAGGGGAGATTGTAATAAATACCCCACCTCCGGCTATTGTAAATGCTATACAGAATGCAACCGGTGTTTTGATAAGAGAACTTCCCGTTACTGCTGAGAAAATTTACTATGGACTGAAAAATAAAGAGAAATGAACTTCATAAGGCAGAACATCGGTTTCCATGATGCCCCGTGGCAGCCCACATCCCGATAGTTATGCATTATTAACAAAATTGCATAAAATTAGATACAAGAGAGCAAAATGATAATTATTTTCATTTTGCTCTTGTTTTTTGCAAAATGTGATGTTATACTGTGCGTGAAATCAAAGAAAACCCGCATTTATCGGAGGAGGATCTTATATATGAAACAGTATGAACAATGGGATGGTTTTAATGGAAGACTCTGGAAAGAGGATATCGATGTTCGTGATTTTGTACAAAAAAACTATACTCCTTATGCAGGAGATGAAAGCTTCCTGGCAGAACCTACAGAGGCGACAAACCAATTATGGGGCAAACTTCAGCAGCTTCAGAAAGAAGAGCGTGCCAAAGGCGGCGTTCTGGATATGGAGATTGAGGTGGTTTCCGGACTGACAGCTTACGGGCCAGGATATATTGATGAAGAAGTAAAAGACTTAGAGCAGGTAGTAGGGCTTCAGACAGATAAGCCGCTGAAAAGAGCTTTTATGCCTTATGGCGGTATTAAGATGGCAGAACAGGCATGCACAACTTATGGATATCAGCCCAGCGAAAAGCTGCATGAGATTTTCACAAAGTATCATAAGACACATAATCAGGGAGTATTTGACATTTACACCCCGGAAATGAAAAAAGCGCGTCACAATAAAATTATCACCGGGCTTCCGGACACATACGGAAGAGGGCGTATTGTGGGCGACTACCGCCGGGTTGCGCTTTACGGAATAGACCTTCTTATTGAAAAGAAGATGGAAGACTTCAACGAAACTGAAAGACACGGAATGAAAGGAACAGATTTCCGTCTCCGTGAAGAGGTGGCAGATCAGCTGAAGGCTCTGAAAGAAATGAAAGAAATGGCAGCAGTCTACGGTTATGATATTTCTCAGCCCGCAAAAAATGCAAAAGAAGCAGTACAGTGGCTGTATTTTGGATACCTGGCAGCGATTAAGACACAGAACGGTGCAGCTATGAGTGTTGGGCGTATCTCTACATTCCTGGATATTTATATTCAGAGAGATATGGAAAAAGGTCTGATAAATGAGACCCAGGCTCAGGAATTGGTTGACCACCTGGTTATGAAATTTAGAATGGTGAAGTTTGCAAGGATTCCTTCCTATAACGAACTGTTCTCCGGTGATCCGGTATGGGCGACCCTGGAGGTAGCAGGAATCGGGCAGGACGGGCGTCCTATGGTTACGAAAAATGACTATCGTTTTCTTCACACCCTGGAAGACATGGGACCTTCACCGGAGCCAAACCTGACAGTGCTGTATTCCTCAAGACTGCCGGAGAGCTTTAAGAAATATGCTTCCCACATTTCAATTGCCACAAGTTCTATCCAGTACGAGAACGACGATGTTATGCGTCCGGTATGGGGGGATGACTATTCAATCTGCTGCTGTGTATCAGCCACACAGACAGGTAAGGAAATGCAGTTCTTCGGTGCCCGTGCCAATCTGGCAAAATGTCTGCTCTATGCAATCAACGGTGGCCTGGATGTGAAGTCAGGACAACAGGTGGGACCGGCATATAAACCGATTACTTCTGAATATCTGGATTATGATGAGGTGATGGATAAGTATGACAAGATGATGGAGTGGTTGGCTAAGTTGTATGTGGATACATTGAACATGATTCATTATATGCATGATAAATATTATTACGAAGCTGCGGAAATGGCTCTGATTGATACAGACGTGAGAAGAACATTTGCAACAGGAATTGCAGGTTTCTCTCATGTGGTTGATTCTTTAAGTGCAATCAAGTATGCTAAAGTTAAGGCAATCCGTGATGAGTCAGGTGCAGCTGTGGACTTCAAGACAGAGGGAGACTTCCCGAGATACGGAAACGATGATGACCGTGCAGATGATATTGCAGTGTGGCTGCTGAAAACCTTCATGGGCAAATTGAGAAAATGCCATACCTACAGAAATTCAGAACCTACTACTTCAATTTTGACCATTACTTCTAATGTAGTATATGGCAAAGCAACAGGCTCACTTCCGGATGGCAGAAAAGCCGGGGAGCCCCTGGCACCGGGCGCAAACCCTTCTTACGGTGCAGAACAGAATGGACTATTAGCTTCTCTGAACTCAGTTGCAAAACTTCCTTATGAAGATGCACTGGACGGCATTTCAAATACACAGACAATCAGTCCGGGAGCATTGGGACACAATCCTAAAGAACGTATTGACAATCTGACTCATGTGCTGGATGGGTATTTTGATCAGGGAGCACATCATCTGAATGTCAATGTATTCGGAAAAGAAAAATTGATTGATGCTATGGAACATCCGGAAAAAGAAGAGTATGCCAACTTTACAATCCGTGTGTCCGGGTATGCAGTGAAGTTTATCGATTTGACACGTGAACAGCAGATGGATGTTATTTCCAGGACATGCCACGCAGAAATGTAAAGCTGTAAGCTAGATATAAAAGGTTTGATCCACCATGCAAAGGGGTCTGACCCCTTCCGCAAAAGGGTCAGACCCTTTTGCGATTGACAACAATCTAATTTTATCAAATATGAGGTGAAGATTATGAAAGGACAAAAAGAATTGACAGGATATATTCATTCGTTGGAAAGCTTTGGTTCCGTAGACGGACCTGGTGTGCGGTATGTGATTTTCATGAGCGGCTGTGCAATGCGCTGCCAGTTCTGCCATAATCCCGACACCTGGAACATGCATTCCGGCACACAGTACACAGCAGATGAACTTCTGACCAAAGCCGGAAAGTACCGTTCCTATTGGGGGAGTGAAGGGGGAATCACCGTAAGCGGGGGCGAGCCGCTGCTGCAGATAGATTTTCTGACTGAGTTGTTCCGAAAAGCAAAGAAGGAGGGGATTCACACTGCGCTGGACACAAGTGGTAATCCCTTCACAAGAAATGAACCGTTTTTTGGAAAATTTCAGGAATTATTAAAATACACAGATTTAATATTGCTGGATATCAAGCATATAGATGAGGAGCAGCACCGAATACTGACAGGATGCACAAACAGCAATATTCTGGACATGGCAGAGTATCTGTCAGAAATCGGAAAGCCTGTATGGATCAGGCATGTTCTGGTTCCCGGACGAAGTGATAAAGATGAGTATTTAAAAAAGCTGGATATCTTCCTTCAAAAGCTGCATAATGTAGAAAAAGTGGAAGTTCTCCCCTACCATACACTTGGGACATATAAGTGGAAGGAACTGGGGCTTACCTATCCGCTGGAGGGCGTAAAACCTCCATCCAAAAGGCGCGTGGAGAATGCCAGGCGGCTGCTCCATGCCGAGGAGGAAGAGAAAGAGTGAAATTTAGTTAGTTTTAAAAGCAGAGAGCGTATATTTCTATTCATCTGGTACATGCTAATCTTGAGGTGAAGAAGTATGTCTGAAAAATCTATTTGGAGTGAGTCTGCACCTGGAAAAATGCGCTGTTCACTCCAGGGAAATATACGCACCAATGCGGTGATTATCGGCGGTGGAATGGCAGGAATTCTGACCGCCTATTTTTTAGGCCAGGCGGGGATACCCTGTATTGTGTTGGAAGCAGATAGAATCGGTAGCGGGCAGACGAAAAACACAACTGCAAAGGTGACCTCCCAACACGGTCTGATATATGAAAAGTTGTTGCAGGACGTGGGATTGGAGAAGGCAAAACAATATGCCCAGGCAAATCAGGAGGCAATTGAAAGATATCGAAATCTTGCGGGAATGTTAAAAGATGATGTAGACTGGGTAGACTGTTCCGCCTATTTATATACAAAAGAAAATACAAAAAAGCTGCAGCGGGAATTTGAGGCAGCTAAGAAGGTCGGTATCACGGCTGAACTTACAGAGAAGACAAGACTTCCCTTTGAAGTAAAACAGGAATTAGAATTCAAGGGACAAGGACAGTTCCATCCTCTGAAATTTTTATATAGTCTGGCAGAAGATGTTACTGTATATGAAAAGACAAAAGTGAAGTTTGTAGAAGGGCATGTAGTGAAAACGGATTCGGGAGAAATACATGCGGAGAATATTGTATTCGCATGTCATTATCCATTTCAGAATAAACCAGGCTACTATTTCCTGCGCATGCATCAGGAAAGAAGCTATGTTCTGGCGGTAAAATCCGGTAGTATACTGGACGGTATGTATTATGGTATTGATGAAGATGGAGTTTCTCTCCGACACTGGGGAGAATATCTGCTTCTGGGAGGAGGAAGTCACCGTACCGGTAAAAAGATATGTGAAAATCCCTATGATTATTTAACGCGTGTGGCAGATGAATACTGGCCGGGATGTCCCGAGGCTGCCCACTGGTCTGCGCAGGACTGCATGACGCTGGACCAAATACCCTATATTGGGCAGTACAGCCGAAATCGGCCATACTGGTATGTGGCGACTGGGTTTAAGAAATGGGGAATGACAGGTTCAATGGTGTCAGCTATGCTCTTGTCCGACCTTATTTGCAAAAGAAAAAGTAAATATGCAGAAGTGTTTTCTCCTCTGCGGTTTCATATGCAGACTTCTGTGGGGCCGTTATTCAATGAAAGCGGTCATGCGGCAGCTGGATTGATGAAGCGGGCGGCAGGAGCGCCGGAAGATAAGCTGGAAGCTCTGCGTCCGGGGCAAGGCAGCATTATTGAACACGATGGCAGAAAGTACGGTGCATATAAGGATGAATCCGGCAGGGTGTATATGGTATCGGCGAGATGCCCGCACCTGGGGTGTCAGCTTCAATGGAACAAAGTGGAAAAAAGCTGGGACTGTCCATGTCACGGCTCACGTTTTGACTTTATGGGCAGACGTTTGGATGAACCTGCACAGGAAGATATAGAATGCCATACATGCTGACAAAGGGATAAATATTAGAAATGAAGGTTATTTTAAAATAGTAGCTTTGTAGGAAAATAGGCAGGGAGGCTAAACTAAGATGCAGACTCGTTATTTTCATGGAGACAAGAAGCATTCTCCATATTTTGAGGGCTGGTATTTAAAGCATCAGATCGAGGAAAAGACTATTGCATTTATTCCGGCGGTCCATGCAGATAAGAATGGAAAATGGAGTGCCTCCTTACAGGTACTACTAAGTGACGGTAAAAATGACGGAGCGTGGTATCTGCCCTGGCCTACAAAGGAGTGTAAAGTTGAAAGAAACAAGTTTAGGGTGCAGCTGGGAGAAAACATATTTTCCGAAAAGGGGATATCTATTGATATAGAAAATGAGAAACTTTCGGTTCACGGAAAAGTTGCTTATTCAGGGTTTCAAAAAATCCGGGGCGATATTATGGGGTTTTTTAGATTTCTTCCGCTTATGCAGTGCAGCCATGGTGTTATTAGTATGTGTCACAGTTTGAAAGGAAATCTTAAAATTAACGGAGAAATTATTAAGTTTACAGGCGGCAAGGGTTATATTGAAACAGACTGGGGCCGGTCTTTTCCCAGGGATTATCTTTGGACACAATGTTGGTTTGGGGATAAAAACAGTATTATGGTATCTGCCGCTGACGTTCCTATCATGAGAAAAAGTTTCAGAGGGTGTATCTGTGCCATCCATTACAATAGGAAAGAGTATCGGCTTGGAACTTATTACGGAGCAAGAATTCCTGTATATGGAGATGGAAGAATTGCACTGAAGGAAGGTCGGAAGTTGTTGAAGGTTACAAGACTGGATGAGCATCCTTTCAAGCTTAGGGCGCCGGCTTTGGGAAGCATGGAACGAATGATTAAGGAGAGCCCGATATGCCGGGTGCGGTATGAGTTTTGGGTGGGAAAGAAAAAACTCATCGATATAATATCCGGGCAGGCATCCTATGAACAGGTACTTTGAGAAAATTCTATTGAGTTACCCTGTTTTTCCGTTTATAATAGAAAAATGGGGTGTTTTCATCCCTGTATTAAAAACGTGTAAAGAGGGAAGATAAATGAATAAGAAAGAAGTACTTGAAATCAGAAAACAGTTTACTCCGGCTGATTGTGCCATCACCCGTATCTGCGGCTGCTATGTGGACCATGAAAAAAATAAGAGAATGGAGTCCAGAGATGCATTTCTCTCTCTGCCTGAGGAGGAAGCCTTTAAGTATTTTGATATTTTCAAGAAGACGCTGTCAGGAACAATGGGAAAGAATATGCTTCATATGGAGTTCCCACTGGATTCGGAGATGCCGGGGGGCACACAGGAATTTCTGCTAAAGCTAAGAGACAGCAAGCTGGAAGATGACGGGCTTTTGGAGGAGTTCTATGATAAGATTATAGAAAGCTACATATATGAGGAAAATTATTATATTGTTTTAATTCATGCTGCGTATGATATTCCGGGCAAATCCTCTGACGGTATTGAAATGTTTGATGCGTCTGATAATGTGTACGAGTATCTTTTATGCAGCATTTGTCCGGTAGCCCTGTCCAAACCGGGACTTTATTACAATACCGAGGATAACCGGATCCAGGACAGAATCCGGGATTGGATAGTGGACAAGCCGGATAAGGGGTTCTTATTCCCTGCATTTACCGATAGAAACATGGATATTCACGGGGTACTTTACTATACAAAGAAATCAGAAGATTTGCAGGAACAACTGATTGAAGATGTCCTGGGGGCAAAAACCCCTATGTCTGCGGATACCCAGAAAGAGACATTTCAAATGTTGATTGAGGACACTCTGGGTGAGGATGGTGACTATGAAACGGTTCGTAATATCCATGAAACGCTGAATGAAATGATAGAGGAGCACAAGGAAGAACCTGAACCACTGGCACTGGACAAGACAGATATGAAGAAGATTTTTGAAAAAAGTGGTGTTCCCAATGAAAACATGGAAAGCTTTGATAAGAATTTTGAGGAGACGGCGGGAGAGAAAGCTTCTCTATTAGCATCAAATATTACGGAGACAAGAAAATTTAATATTGAGACACCAGATGTTATTATTAAAGTAAATCCGGAGAGAACGGATTTGGTGGATACCCGTGTCATCGACGGAAGACAGTGCCTTGTAATCGCGGTGGATGATCATATAGAAGTCAACGGAGTGAATGTAAGGACCCTCAAAAGTATGAAAGCAGAACCGGAAAGAGAGGTGGAATAATAAGCGGCAGAGATTGAAAATTCTTGTCAAATGTGATATTGTTAAAACATGGACAAAGCAAGACAAAACTATAATAACAGCCTTGCAGGCATGGGGAATGTCTGATGTGCTGTCTCATTGGCCTTCAGCATAATATCAATAAGACAGTGCACTAATATGAAATGTCCGGAAAGGGTGGCAGTTTAATGATTTATTGTGGAAAGCATTTGATTACAGGAGACGGAAAAACACATCTTACAGATGCAGCGGTAGTTGTGAACAAAGAGGGAAAGATTCAGGATGTAGGCGCCCAAAATGAGATGGTGAGTAAGTATCCGGAGGATAAAGTGAAGGATTACGGGGATGTGACAATTCTTCCGGGACTTTGCGACATGCATGTACATTTTGGATATTATTATAGTCAGCCGGATCAGTTTAATTTTGATGATTATATGATTGCCTATTATGCTCAGGAGCAGGCACAGATCGCACTAAGTCTTGGAATTACAACTGTCCGTGATTTGTCTTCTCCCCACAATCTGTGCAAGCAGCTTCGTCTGGCAGGCGAGAAGGGATATGTAAAAGTACCGAGAATTATTCACTCCGATGCAGGCATATGCATGACCGGCGGCCACGGATATGATGACGGAATTGAAGAGGCAGATGGCGAGTGGGAAATCCGCAAAGAAATCAGAAAACAGCTGCGTGACGGTGCCGATTGGGTAAAGATTTTAACGAGCAGTAGAACGAGTACACCGGAATTTACCCAGGAAGAGTTAAATGCAGCAGTGAATGAGTCTCATCGGGTAGGCGTAAAATGTGCAGTGCATGCAGGTCTTCAACCGGCCCTTCAGATGTCAATAGATGCTGGATTTGACACCATTGAACACGGAACATTCCTTACATATGAGCAGGTAAAGCAGATGGCAGAAAACGGCCAGGCATGGGTTCCGACGATGACAGCCTATACTGTTCTTTATGAGTTCTGCAAAGAGAAGCTGGAGGCGGGATATGACAGTGGAGACAGAATTGCGGCAAAAGCAATAAAAGATATGGCTTTCTTTGAGCCGGCTTACAATGCGTACAAAGATAATTTCAAGAAATTCTATGATACAGGCGTGACAGTCTGCACCGGAAGTGACATGGTTCTGTATGAGGCTCCTCCGCTCCCTATCAACCGTGAGATGGAGCTTATGGTAGAGTATGGTATCACACCGCTTCAGGCTATTGAAACAGCCACATCTAACCCGGCAAAAGTGCTTGAAATAGAAGATGTAATGGGACAGCTGAAAGCAGGGCTGGAGGCAGATATGATTGTAGTGAAGGGCAACGTGGCTGAGGACATCAAGGCGGTCAATAACCTGGTGGATGTTTATCAGAGCGGTACTTTGGTATATACAACCCCGGAAAAATAACAGGCAGAATAGTAATATACGAAAAGCAGAGCATTGGACAGCTCTGCTTTTTATAAGAAAATCCGGACTAAGAGAAAAAGCAATAGAGAGGACAGCAGATTAATATGAAATACGATTTTACAACGATTATGGACAGAGCCGGTCATGATGCAATGGCTGTGGAACAGATTCCTGTGGAAGGAGCGGAAGTAAAAGAAGGATTTGCGAAAATTCCCATGTGGGTTGCCGATATGAACTTTCCTACACTGCCGACTATTTTGGATCAAATGGAAGAAAGGCTGAAACATCACCATTTTGGATACTTTGGTTTATCTGATCAGTATTACAAAAGTATTATAAGCTGGCACAGGGACAGATTTGGGATGACAGGGATGAAGAAAACCGACATCGGGTATGAGAACGGCGTGCTTGGCTGTGTTTCATCATCAATTCAGGCATTTACAGCTCCGGGGGAGGCTATATTGCTGCATTCACCCACTTATATCGGATTTACAAAGACGGTAGAAAATCTGGGCAGAAAAATTGTATTGAGTGATTTAAAGCAGGATGAAAAGGGTATCTGGCGCATGGACTACGCGGACATGGGGAAAAAGCTTGAAGAACATCATATTCACTGTGTTATCTTCTGCTCCCCTCACAATCCATCAGGAAGAGTGTGGGACAAAGAGGAGATTGAGAGAGCGCTGGAGATCTATAAAAAGTATGACTGTGTAGTAATATCCGATGAGATATGGGCAGACCTTACGCTGCCGGACTATACACATATTCCAACGCAGTCCGTATCTGAGGATGCGAGAAACAGGACAGCTGCCATATATGCACCTTCCAAAACTTTTAATCTTGCGGGACTGATCGGAGCTTATCATGTGATATACAATTCTTATCTGCGGGATCGAGTAGAAAAGCTGGCAGGCGCTTCTCACTATAATTCCTGTAATGTCCTTTCTATGCATGCATTGATCGGTGCGTATAAACCGGAGGGAAGAGAATGGGTGGATGAGCTGAGACAGGTAATCGGGGAAAATGTAGAATATTCTTACAATTATATTACCAGCCATTTTAAAGGTGTGTCCTTGGGGAAGCCGGAGGGAACCTATATGCTGTTCCTGAACTGTGAAAAGTGGTGCCAGGAGCATAAGAAGAGCCTGGATGAACTTCTCAGAGCCGGAATAGAAGTCGGAGTTATCTGGCAGGATGGCAGACCCTTTCACGGGGAGTATGCAATCCGTGTGAATCTGGCTCTGCCTCATGAACTGGTGAAAGAGGCCATGGAAAGACTCAAGAAATATGTATTTATATAAGCGTGGCCATCAATAACCAATATATGATTCATTTTCCTCACCCCATGACATGATACGAAAGGCAAGAAATACCACCTGCGGGTGATATCTTTATCATATCAAACACAGGTGGCATTATCTACTTTACCTTTTATAAAAATTAAACTTCTGTACTTTCTGCGGTAACTGTATCCTCATCAGTATTGCTGTCTATCGGAGCATTGCGTGCTTCGGTGACAGTTACAACATCGGCATCTACGTCGGTAATTAGATCAATATCTTTATCTACTGCAATATCCAGATCCTTTACTTTAACGGTATCCCCAATCTTCATATCACCTACATCGATAGAGACTTTTTCAACCAGCGCAGAGGGAAGTGCTTTGAATGCAATTTCACGCAATTGCAGCTGTACAACTCCGGCCACTACCTTCTCATGGTTCAGAAGAACTACTTCTGCAACGGAATTAACCTTTTCATCGCTGACCAGGGCCTGGAAATCTATCTCGTAAATCGAGCTGCCCATTGGTGCAAAATCAACTTCCTTAATCAGAACATCCATGGATTGTCCATCTAAATCCAGCATAATCTGACTTCCTCGGCTATTGGTTTTAAGCAGGCGTTTTGCAGCGCCTTTTTCAATCTGGATTGGGATGGATCTTTTTATCTCCCGTCCAAATACATTGCCGGTAACAAATCCTTCTCTTCTTAGTCGTTTGGCTTTTGTTTTCATGTCTCGTTTTTCAGCTTTTAAAGTATTCATTTATCTTTTCCTCCAAAATTCTGAATCCATTACTTAGCAGCCTCAAAAATAAACAGGTTTTGTTAAGTAGATTTCTTTGTTACATTTATATTATAACATCTGTGTCAAGTACTAATTGGAACAGTTCAGCCATCAGCTTGATGCCGTAAATTACAAAAATTACTTTAAAAACCGTACGCGGTATGCTATAATATTTTAAGGTAAAAGAGGCCTGCAGTATAAATATAGGAGGAATTCATTATGAAACATATTAAAACACTGAACACACAGACATTGAATCATACAGTAAAAAAAGGCGGCTGCGGAGAATGTCAGACATCTTGCCAGTCAGCGTGTAAGACATCCTGCACAGTTGGAAACCAGACATGCGAGCAGAAGCGATAAGCTGTACTAAGTGTGACAGTTCAGCTATCAGCTTGATTCTGCTGAACTGCTGTAATAAAATATAGCTATGTGGCTTTAAGGGCAGCGGCTTTAGCCGCTGCCTTGTGTTTGTTGGCGGGACGGCGCTTTTGGGGCGGCCTGGGATATTAAGAAAAGGGGGAACTGTTGTGATACATCAGTACCAAAATAATGGATATAACATTGTCCTCGACGTGAACAGCGGAGCTGTCCATGTTGTGGACAAGATAGCATATGATGTAATGGAAGCTCTGGAAACTATGAATTCATTTCATACTCCACAGACTTTGAAAGATGAGGATACTTATCGTTATCTTCTGGAGCATTTTGGACAGGTTTACAGTGAAGAGGACTTAAAAGACGTTCTGGAGGCTGTCATTGAACTGACAGAGGCCGGCAGGCTCTTTACGAGAGACATTTATGAAGATTATATCGATGAAGTGAAGCAGAGAAAGACGGTGGTAAAGGCTCTGTGTCTTCATATTGCCCACGACTGCAACTTGGCCTGCAGATATTGTTTTGCAGAGGAAGGAGAATATCACGGAAGAAGGGCCCTGATGTCCTATGAAGTGGGAAAGAAAGCCCTGGATTTTCTGATTGCCAGTTCCGGAAGCAGACGGAATCTGGAAGTAGACTTTTTTGGCGGAGAGCCGTTGATGAACTGGAAGGTGGTAAAGGAGCTGGTAGCCTATGGGCGGGAGCAGGAAAAGCTGTACAACAAGCATTTTCGTTTCACTCTGACTACGAATGGAGTCCTTTTAAATGATGAGGTTCAGGAGTTTGTGAACCGTGAGATGGACAATGTTGTTTTAAGCCTGGACGGTAGGCGGGAGGTCAATGATAAGATGCGCCCCTTCAGAAATGGAAAGGGCAGCTATGATCTGATCGTGCCGAAATTCCAGAAGCTGGCAGAAAGCAGGAACCAGCAGAAGTATTACATACGAGGGACATTCACCCGGGACAATCTTGATTTTTCTAATGATGTGATGCATTTTGCGGATTTGGGATTTGAACAGATTTCTATTGAACCAGTTGTGGGGGAGGAGACAGACCCCTATGCGATCAGAGAAAGCGACCTGCCTCAGATTTTTCATGAATATGATGTACTTGCGAAGACCATGGTGGAACGAGAACGTAAAGGCGAGGGATTTACTTTCTTCCATTTTATGCTGGACTTGGAGGGTGGTCCCTGCGTGGCTAAGAGGTTGTCCGGATGTGGTTCGGGCACAGAATACCTGGCAGTTACTCCCTGGGGGGATTTATACCCATGTCATCAATTTGTGGGACAGGATGAGTTCCTCATGGGAAACGTGGACGAGGGCATTGTAAAGCCGGAGATTGCAGATGAATTCAGAGGCTGCAGTGTTTATTCCAAGGATAAGTGCCGGAACTGCTTCGCAAGGTTTTACTGCAGCGGCGGCTGTATGGCAAACTCTTATAAGTTTAACGGTACAATTAACAATACCTACGATGTCAGCTGTGAAATGGAGCGCAAACGTGTGGAATGTGCAATCATGATAAAGGCAGCGCTGGCGGACAGACTGTAGGCTTCGCTGCCGGCAGCGGCACACTATATCCGCAATTTGTCCTCTGGTTATATTTAGAAGGGTAAATTGTGGATTTTTTTTATGAGGAGGACAAAAGGTGGAAAAATGGTTCCTATCGATGAAGAAAGCGGATTTTAACCAGATTGCCCGGAAATACAATATTTCTCCTATTCTTGCAAGGCTGATACGGAACCGGGATTTGATTGGAGATGAGCAGATTGATTTCTATTTAAATGGCACAATTGCTGATTTATACGACGGAATACTTATGAAAGATATGGACAAGGCCGTGGAGATTCTTTCGGAAAAGATTCGGGAGGACAAGCCTATCCGGGTCATTGGGGACTATGACATAGATGGGGTAAATGCAACTTATGTGCTTCAGGAAGGAATTTCAAAGCTGGGTGGAAATGTGGATACCGATATTCCAGACCGTATGAGGGATGGATATGGATTAAACCAAGCCCTCATCGACAGGGCCCTGGCAGACGGGATTGATACAATTATCACCTGTGACAATGGGATTGCGGCGGCAGATGAGATTGATTACGGCAGGCAGCAGGGACTCACTGTGATAGTAACGGATCATCATGAGGTTCCCTACTTGGAAGACGGTGGTGAAAAAGAGTATATTTTGCCTCGGGCGGATGCGGTGGTCGACCCTCATAGGACGGATTGCGAATATCCCTTCAAAGAATTGTGCGGGGCAGCGGTTGCTTATAAGTTGATTGAGGTTCTGTTCGAAGTAATGCTAAGAGATGTGGATGATATCGATTACTTAATGGAAAATGTGGCAATTGCGACGGTAGGAGATGTAATGGATCTGACCGGGGAAAACCGGATTTTTGTAAAGCAAGGTCTGGAAATGCTCAAGCGTACACATAATTATGGCCTGAGGGCGCTGATTGAATGTACTAAAATTTCCGTAGAAAGGTTATCGGCGTATCATATCGGATTTGTGCTGGGACCCTGCATCAATGCCAGCGGCCGGCTGGATACGGCAAAGCGGGCATTGGAACTTTTGATGGCGGATAATTGCAGAGATGCTATGATGCTGGCAGAGGATCTGAAGGCATTAAATGATAGCCGAAAGCAAATGACGGAAAAAGGGGTAGAGGAAGCGGTGAGGCAGATTGAGGAGGGCCCTCTGAAGGAAGATAAGGTGCTGGTCGTTTATCTTCCCGACTGCCACGAAAGTATAGCAGGGATTATTGCCGGCAGAATAAGAGAAAAGTATTACCGCCCGACATTTGTGCTCACCCGGGGAGCCCGGGGGGTAAAGGGCTCCGGCCGCTCCACCCCTGTCTACAATATGTTTGAGGAGATGTGCCGCTGCCGGGAGTTGTTTACTAAGTTCGGGGGACATAAGCTTGCGGCAGGACTATCTCTTGAGGAGGAGAATGTGGACAAGTTCAGGAGAAGCATCAACGAGCTTTCCAATTTGTCTGCGGATGACCTGCTTCCAAAGGTATCCATTGATATGCAGCTTCCGTTTGTTTATGTTACAGAAACTCTTGTGGAGGAAATAGAGCTTATGCAGCCATTTGGAAAGGGAAATCCCAGGCCTCTGTTTGCAGAAAAACACTTGAAAGTGATTAATCCAAGAATTATCGGAAAAAATCAAAATGTTCTGAAATTCCAGGCAGAAGATGTAAACGGGAACAGACTGCAGGCTGTTTACTTTGGAGAAGTTCATGAATGCCTGAAATATATGGAGCAAAAACAGGAGCTGTCGCTTACATTTTATCCTTCTGTCAATGAATATAGGGGCGTGAAGAATCTTCAGATTACGGTAGTAAACTATCAATAGTCTCCTATGGCCGGACTATTACGGATTTAAATAAGGAAATAGTTTGAAAACTGAAAAAATAATGGTATACTTAATTCTATCTATGACACTTACGACAGGAGAAAGGGGGAATTGATATGGCTGGAACTCCGGAATACGAATTGCTGAACAAAAATTTAGAGGTTGTCGAAGGACATACCGTGAAAGCACCGGAAGATTATCAAGACCCTGAACAATTGTATCAGTCCTTGATAGACCGAATAAAAAAATATCATCCGTCCGCGGATATTACGATGATTGAGAAAGCATACCGTGTGGGAAAGGCAGCTCACAAGGAACAGATACGTAAATCCGGGGAGCCTTATATTATTCATCCTCTGTGGGTGGGAATTATCCTGGCTGATCTGGAGATGGATAAAGAGACGATTGTGGCTGGGATGCTTCATGATGCGGTGGAAGATACGGAAATGACGCTGGAGGACGTGACAAGAGAGTTTGGTGACGAGGTTGCTCTTCTAGTAGATGGTGTCACAAAATTAGGACAATTGTCTTATTCTCAGGATAAGCTTGAAGTGCAGGCGGAGAATTTGCGCAAGATGTTTTTGGCCATGGCCAAGGATATACGTGTTATTATCATTAAGCTGGCAGACCGTCTGCACAATATGAGAACTCTGGAGTATATGACGCCTGCTAAGCAAAAAGAAAAAGCCAGAGAGACCATGGATATCTATGCTCCTATTGCTCACCGGCTTGGTATTTCTAAGATCAAGACGGAGCTGGATGATTTATCTCTGAAGTATTATCAGCCGGAGGTTTATTATAATCTGGTTAGAGAGCTGAACGAGCGCAAGACTGAGCGTGAGGAATTTGTGCAGCAGATTGTGGCAGAGGTATCCACTCACATGAAAAATTCCAACATCACCGCCAAGGTTTACGGGAGAGTAAAGCATTTTTTCAGCATATATAAAAAGATGGTTAATCAGAATAAGACACTGGACCAAGTGTATGATATATTTGCTGTGCGCATTATTGTGGATTCTGTTAAGGACTGTTACGCGGCTCTTGGAGTTATCCATGAGATGTACACTCCCATACCGGGGCGCTTCAAAGACTATATTGCCATGCCCAAAGCCAATATGTACCAGTCCCTTCATACAACTTTGATGGGACCTTCCGGCCAGCCCTTCGAAATACAAATCCGTACGGAAGAGATGCATAAGACGGCTGAGTACGGAATTGCGGCCCACTGGAAATACAAGGAGGGGGGAGGAAACGGCAAGAGTGTGGAGGCCCAGGAAGAGGAAAAGTTAAGCTGGCTGCGCCAGATTCTTGAATGGCAGAGAGACATGTCGGATAACAGGGAATTTTTAAGCCTTTTAAAAGGAGATTTGGATCTGTTTGTCGATGATGTATACTGTTTTACTCCCGACGGAGATGTGAAAAGTCTGCCTAACGGTTCCACACCGGTGGATTTTGCCTACAGCATACACAGCGCAGTGGGCAATAAAATGGTAGGTGCCAGGGTCAACGGAAGACTGGTAAATATAGATTACAAGATTCAAAACGGTGACAGGGTTGAGATTTTGACCTCTCAGAATTCTAAGGGGCCGAGCCGGGACTGGCTGAATATTGTAAAGAGTACCCAGGCAAAAAACAAGATTAATCAGTGGTTCAAAAAAGAGTTTAAGGAAGACAACATTATCCGTGGAAAGGAACTGATTTCAACCTATTGTAAGGCAAAAACTATTAACCTTTCGGATGTTTTAAAGCCTAAATATCAGCAGGTGGTACAGCAAAAATATGGATTTAAGGATTGGGATGCAGTTCTGGCGGCAGTTGGCCACGGCGGCCTGAAAGAGGGCCAGATTGTGAACCGTCTTGTGGAGGAATATGAGAAGGAGCACAAAAAGGAAATAACAGATGAAACGATTCTGGAAAGACTATCCGAGGCCGGCAGTCAGAAGGTACATGTGGCCAGGTCCAGAAGCGGAATTGTAGTCAAGGGCATGAACGATATGGCGGTACGTTTTTCAAAGTGCTGCAATCCGGTTCCTGGTGATGAAATTGTTGGTTTTGTGACAAGAGGGCGGGGAATGTCTATTCACAGAACTGACTGTGTCAATATCATACATTTATCTGGTTCAGAACGGGAACGTTTGATTGATGCCGAGTGGGAAACGGATGAGTCAGAGAACAGTGGCGGACAGTATCTGGCAGAGCTGAAGGTATTTGCTCATGACAGAAAGGGTCTTCTATTGGAATTCACCAGACTATTTACCGAGGGGCAGATTGATGTCAAGTCTATGAATGTCCGGACCAGTAAAAAAGGAACTGCTACTTTAGAGTTGGGATTTATTGTTCATGGACGGGAAGAGCTGAACAGAATTATTGAGAAACTGCGTCAGGTAGAAGGCGTGATGGATATAGAAAGAACAGCGGGGTAGGAAGAGATGAAAATAGAGCGATTTGTAATTGGCATAATAAGTACAAACTGTTATCTTGTGCAGAATGAAGAATCAAATGAGTGCTTTCTGGTAGATCCGGGGGCTTGCCCGAAAAAGCTGGTGGATCATATCAAAAGTTCGGGCCTGGATATGAAAGCAATTCTGCTGACCCATGGACATTTTGACCATATTCTGGGGATTGATGGATTTTTGAAGGAATTTCCTGTTCCGGTTTATGCCCATGAGGCCGAGAAAGAGCTGCTAAAAGACGCTTCCTTAAACTCCTCGGTTACCTACGGGCCGGGTTACACTTTTTCCGATGCGTGTTATCTGAAAGATTGGGAGAAACTGACTGTAGCAGGAATGGAGATAGAAACAATCTATACACCGGGACATACTTCCGGAGGGTGCTGTTATTACATCCAGTCAGAGGGAGTTCTGTTTAGTGGGGATACCTTGTTTCGTGCTTCCATAGGCAGAACTGATTTTCCGACCGGAAGCAGCAGCCAGCTGATCCATTCTATTCAGGAAAGGTTAATGTGCCTGCCGGGAGAGACAAAAGTTTATCCGGGTCACATGGATGAGACTACCATTGACTTTGAACAGGCTCACAACCCGTTTTTATAAGAGGAAAGGAAGACTGCTAAACGGATGACAATAGATATCAGCAGTAAAGAGACTTTATATAGTTATAATTTATATCATGTAGTAAAGGCCTTTTTCCCCAATGCGGAAATCAGGCAGAAGGTGGATGAAAGGCAAGAACCTCTGGCAGAATTAGTGTTGGAAGAGGGTTCTTGCTTTTCCATTCCCGGATCAGAGGTGAGGGCGTGCCTGGACAGACAGGAGGCAAAGCACCATGTGACAAAACTTATTTATGAGTATTTAAGCAAAGAAACTGGGAAAAAACTAGCATGGGGAATGCTGACAGGTATACGACCCACTAAATTGATTATGCAGATGATCGAAAATGGAATAAGTGATAAAGAAATTGTAAAGTTTCTTAATGATACTTATAGTGTCAGCATGGAAAAGGCTGTTCTAGGCTGTGAGATTGCCCGGCGGGAAAAAGAACTGCTGCAGAAGGTGGATTATGATCGGGGGTACAGCCTGTATATCGGCATACCTTTCTGTCCCAGTATCTGTTCCTATTGTTCTTTCGGTTCCTCACCTCTTGACAGGTGGGCAGACCGGATGGATCTGTATGTGGATGCGTTGTGTAAGGAAATTGCGTTTATCGGACAGGCTGCCCGTGGGAAGAGACTTAATACAATTTATATAGGGGGCGGGACCCCAACATCCCTTGAGGCAGAGCAGCTGGAAAGACTTCTTAATCTGCTGGATTCTACTTTTTCCTATGAATATCTGCAGGAGTTTACCGTTGAGGCGGGGAGACCGGACACCATTACCCGGGAGAAGCTGGAGGTTCTTGCAAAACATCCGGTGACCAGAATATCGATAAATCCCCAGACTATGCAGCAGAAGACTTTGGATGAAGTGGGGCGCTGTCACACAGTGCAGGAGGTAAAGGATGTTTTTTATCTCGCAAGGGAGCTGGGCTTTGATAACATTAATATGGATTTAATTGCAGGTCTGCCAGGTGAGGATGCAGTGGACATGCAGGATACACTGCAGCAGATAGAAAGCTTAAGGCCGGACAGTTTGACAATCCATGCGCTTGCTATCAAACGGGCCGCAAAGTTTGGACAGGAGCACAGGCGGATAGATTTACATTCGGAAATTGCACAGATGGTGGAGGCAGGTGCCGATGCAGCAAAGCGGATGGGCCTGCAGCCATATTATCTGTACCGGCAAAAAAACATGGCAGGAAATTTTGAGAATGTGGGTTACGCGAAGGTTGACAAAGCCGGAATATACAATATACTTATTATGGAAGAAAAGCAGACGATTCTCGCGGCAGGTGCAGGCGCTTCTACAAAGATAGTCTTTCCTGATAAGATCACGCTGGAGAACGGTAAGCAGAGTAATCTGGTGAGAATAGAAAATGTAAAGGACATTGAGTCATATATCAGGCGTATCGACGAAATGATAGAGAGAAAAGGAGCAAAATGGCTATGGCATTAAAGAAGAAACCAGTCACGGGGATGAAGGACATGATGCCCGGTGAAATGGAAATCAGAGACTATGTAATCGGACTTATAAAGGACACGTATAAGTCCTTTGGATTTTCCTCGATCGAGACACCTTGTGTGGAACATATAGAAAACCTGTGCAGTAAACAGGGTGGGGACAATGAAAAATTGATTTTCAAGATTCTAAAGCGAGGGGAAAAGCTGAAACTTGATACTGCCCGGACGGAAGGTGATCTGGTGGACGGAGGACTTCGCTATGATCTGACGGTGCCTTTGTCCCGTTATTATTCCAACAATGCCAATGATCTTCCCTCACCTTTTAAGGCATTACAGATGGGAAATGTATGGCGGGCGGACAGACCCCAGAGAGGACGCTTCCGTCAATTTATGCAGTGCGATATCGATATTTTGGGAGAGCCCGGCAATCTGGCAGAGATTGAGCTGATACTTGCAACCTCCACGCTTTTGGGTAAGCTTGATTTTCAGAACTTCACCATCCGCATCAATGACAGGCGGTTCTTAAAGGCAATGGCTGACTACAGTGGCTTTAAGGAAGAAGACTATGAAACTGTATTTATCATACTGGATAAGATGGATAAAATCAGTTTAGAAGGCGTGGCAGCAGAATTAGAGGAATGTGGCTATGAAAAAGAAGCGGTTGAAAAATATCTCCGGTTATTCAAAGAGATTACGAACGATGTGGAGGGTATTCGTTACTGTAAAGAAAAACTGGAAGGCTTTCTTGCGGATGATGCAGCGGATTCGCTCGAAATGATTATTACCAGTGTAGAAAGTGCGAAAGAAGCAAAGTTTAACATTTGTTTCGACCCCACACTTGTCCGGGGGATGTCTTATTACACAGGAACCATATTTGAAATTTCTATGGACGAGTTTGGAGGCTCTGTGGGCGGCGGCGGACGATACGATGAAATGATTGGGAAGTTTACCGGGCAAAATACACCTGCTGTAGGATTTTCCATTGGTTTTGAAAGAATCGTCATGCTTCTTCAGGAGCGTGGGTTTCAGATTCCCACCGGCAAAGATAAGAAAGCATTTCTGATGGAAAAAGGAATGTCAAAAGAAGGAATGCTCAAGATTCTGAATCTTGCAAAAGAAGAAAGGGCTGCAGGAAAGCAGGTTTTGATAGTTAACATGAAAAAGAACAAAAAGTTCCAGAAGGAACAGCTGAAGGAAGAAGGATACGGTGATATCATGGAATGTTACCGGGATAATGAGTAAGTAAATTGCGAAAAATGTGTAAAGGGGAGTGTCCCCTTTGGAGAGGATGATAAGAATGGCAGAGTCAATGATGGGGTTAAAACGGACCCACCGCTGCGGTGAGCTGTCCGGTAAAAACGTCGGAGAAAATGTAACTGTAATGGGCTGGGTGCAGAAAAACCGCAATAAGGGCGGAATTGTTTTTGTAGATTTAAGAGACCGCTCAGGTATTCTTCAGATTGTATTTGAGGGGGAAGAGAAGCTGGCATTGATCGAGCGGGCAGCAAAACTGCGCAGTGAATTTGTAATAGCTGTTGTGGGTAAAGTAGAAAAGAGAAGCGGTGCTGTGAATGAAAATCTGGCAACAGGGGAGATTGAAATCAGAGCTGAGGAATTGCGGATTCTTTCTGAATCCGAGACCCCGCCGTTTCCTATCGAGGAAAATAGCAAAACGAAAGAAGAACTCCGTCTGAAGTATCGGTATCTGGATTTGAGAAGACCGGATTTACAGAGAAACCTGATGATGAGAAGCAAGGTTGCCACCCTGACTCGCCAGTTTTTAGCCGAGGAAGGTTTTCTGGAAATTGAAACCCCGGTACTGGGAAAGAGTACACCAGAGGGGGCAAGAGATTATCTGGTTCCCAGCCGTATTCATCCGGGGAGTTTTTATGGGCTGCCCCAATCTCCGCAGCTGTTTAAGCAGCTCTTAATGTGTTCTGGGTATGATCGTTATTTTCAGATTGCAAAATGTTTCCGTGATGAGGACCTGCGTGCAGACAGGCAGCCGGAGTTCACCCAGATTGATATGGAGCTTTCTTTTGTGGATGTAGACGATGTGATTGATGTCAACGAAAGATTGCTGACAAAATTGTTTAAAGAAGTACTGCATATAGAAGTAACGCTCCCTATTCAAAGAATGACCTGGCAGGAGGCAATGGACCGCTATGGCTCAGACAAACCAGATATCCGTTTTGGCATGGAGCTGATAGATGTGACAGAGACTGTGAAGGACAGTGAATTTATTGTATTCAAGAGTGCTATAGAAAATGGCGGAACAGTCCGTGGTATCAATGCAAAAAGACAGGGAGGCATGCCCCGCAAAAAGATAGACAAACTTGTTGATTTTGCAAAAGACTTTGGCGCAAAAGGTCTTGCCTATGTTTCCATCCAGGAGGACGGCACAGTAAAATCTTCTTTTGCGAAGTTTATGACGGAGGAAGAAATGCAGAATCTGATCCAGGCTATGGCAGGTGAGCCAGGAGATTTACTTTTGTTTGCCGCAGACAGAAATAAAGTCGTCTGGGATGTGTTGGGCAATCTGCGCCTGGAAATAGCAAGACAGTTGGAAATACTGGATAAAGATGAGTACAGATTCCTCTGGGTGACAGAATTTCCTCTTTTGGAGTGGAGTGATGAGCAGAATCGTTTTCTGGCAATGCACCATCCTTTCACCATGCCTATGGAGGAGGACTGGCAGTATATTGACTCTGATCCGGGAAGAGTCCGCGCAAAAGCGTATGATATTATATTAAACGGCAATGAAATCGGCGGAGGAAGTATCCGTATTCATCAGAATGATATACAGGAAAAAATGTTTGAGGTTCTGGGCTTTACAAAGGAACAGGCGCATAGCCAGTTCGGTTTCCTTCTGGATGCATTTAAATATGGAGTTCCGCCGCATGCAGGACTGGCTTACGGGCTGGATAGACTTGTGATGCTCATGGCAAAGGAAGACAGTATCCGCGATGTTATGGCGTTCCCAAAGATCAAAGATGCTTCCTGTCTGATGACAGAAGCCCCGGGTCAGGTGGATGAAGCGCAGCTTCATGAGCTGGGACTGGAAATATACAATTCTGAAAAGTAAAATAAATGGCCGAATTTTCAACCCAATATGTGAAACGAAAGGCGGTACAGACAAATGAAAGTGATAAAAAACAAAAAAATCTATACCGGAGAAAAAACCATTCCTGACGGATTTATCCGATTTGACAGACAAATCGCAGAAATTGGAGAAATGAACAACTTTGCTGCTCAAAAAGACGATATGGAGGAAGGCACAGAAGGCGACATTTTGATTCCCGGTTTTATTGATATACACAGTCATGGCGGCTACGGTCTGGACAATATGGATGCATCCCCTGAAGAAATCCGGGAGATGGTTCATAAAATGGCAAAAAATGAAGGAATCACTTCCTACTTTTGTACAACCATGACGCAGACTTATGAGAAGATAGAAGCAGCTCTGAAAAACATAGCCGATGCGGCGAAGAAGACTCCCATTATTCAGGGAGTCCACGTGGAGGGACCCTTTGTTTCAAAAGAATTTAAAGGGGCCCAGGACCCGGCTTTTATAAAAAAACCGGATGAAAAGGTGCTGGACAGATGGAATAAGATAAGCGGTGGTCTGATTCGTATTGTTACCTATGCTCCGGAAGAAGCCGAAATCGGGTTTGAAGAGTGGTGTAAGTCCCATAGTATCGTGTTAAGCGTGGGACATTCCAATGCAACGTATGAGCAGCTTTTAAAAAGTGGTGCAAGACATGTGACTCATTTATATAACGCGCAAAGAGGATTGAAACATCGTGAGCCGGGGGTGACAGGTTTTGGCCTGCTGACGCCGGGGGTAAAGGCAGAGCTCATCTGCGACGGAATACATATTGTGCCGGAAATGGTAAAGCTGGCTTTTGAGGTCAGAGGCTGTGCAGGCATTGAATTAATTACAGATTCCATGAGAGCAAAAGGTCTGCCGGAGGGAATAAGTGAACTTGGCGGACAGAAAGTATATGTGAAGGATCATACGGCGCGGCTGGAGGACGGGACTATAGCCGGAAGTGTATTATCCTTTATTCAGGCTTTTCAAAATGTGATAAAGTTTACAGGGGCCTCCCCGGAAGAAGCAGTGAAGATGAGTTCGGTGAATCAGGCAGAGGAGTTCAAGCTGAAGCAAAAAGGAATGTTGGCAAAAGGGAAAGATGCAGATATTCTGGTGCTGAACAGAGAATATGAATTACAGACAACAATAAGTATGGGAACAGTAATAAAATAAAAAAATATGTTGACAATGTTTTCTGCATGTGGTATAGTAATTATTGTTCCGGTCAGGAAACATACAACATACGCGATAGTGGCTCAGTTGGTAGAGTACGACCTTGCCAAGGTCGGGGTCGCGGGTTCGAATCCCGTCTATCGCTCTTTTACTAAGAGTGCTTGATGCCTTATTTACAGGGATCACAGCACTTTTTCTGTAAGAAATTGTAACTGTTCAGAACCAAGCAGTGAGAAAGCCATAGGTTTTCAAGTTTGGTTCTGAATAATTACAAGAAACTTATGATACAAATTCGTTTCTGCAAACAGAGCCTTAAATTCTTCAGATTCTATAGTACCCTTAGTTTCACAAAATAAAAAAAATATATACGAGATCATTTGACGGAGTGGATGCAGGGGGCGCAAATCAATTAGATTGGTACTGTCCTTACAAAAAAGTAAAAAAATGGTAAGATATGTATAGAAATTAAAAGGTGGTGTTTTCTATGGAAAGAGTAATCCTGATAGTATAAATATGAAAAAGATGCAGTTGCGGTTAAGTAGTGAAAGTTTGTGAGAAGGAGGAAATATGCAGATCAATCTAGGAGATGTCGTAGTATACAAAAGCAAGGGGATATATAAGGTAGAAGATGTTGGAGTGTTGGATTTTACTTTTGTGGACAGGAAGAAGAAGTATTACACATTACAGTCCATGGGAGATTCTAAAGACAGGGCCTATATTCCGACAGATGACAAAGAGAATATACGCAGGCCTTTAACTAAAAACGAGGCACTTGATTTGATTCACGATGCAGACAATATCAGGGAGACCTGGGTTAAAAATGGAAAAACACGTGAGCAGGATTATAAGGCATGTATTTCCAATTATAACCCGAAAGAATGGGCCAAAGTATTAAGAACGCTGTATAAGCGCGCAGAGGGTACTGGGGGAATTACCAGTATAGATAAGAAGTATCAGCAGATTTTAGAAAATGCTCTCTATAGTGAACTTTCTTATGTTTTGGGAATATCTGCGAACAAACTGGAGAAGTTCATGTGTGAAGAGGCAAACCGGGAATAAAGAGCAATATGAGGTATGAATATGGGACAAAAGAAGATTAAAGCAGCACTGCTGGGATTTGGTACAGTGGGAACCGGTGTTTATAAGCTGATACAGAGACGTGCTGATGTGATGGAACATACCATAGGTGCACAGCTAGAGCTTACCAGAATTCTTGTACGCAATAGGAATAAGCCCAGAGAAGGCTTAGATACATCCCTTTTGACAGACAACTGGAAGGATATTTTACAGGATGAGGAGATTCAGATTGTCATAGAAGTTATGGGAGGCATTGAACCGGCCCGGACCATGATTCTGGAGGCATTGAATACTGGAAAGAATGTGGTAACTGCCAACAAAGATCTGGTGGCTGAATATGGGAAGGAACTTTTAGATGCTGCTGCGGACAATCGGTGTGATTTTCTGTTTGAAGCGGCTGTAGCGGGTGGAATACCAATAATACGCCCCTTAAAGCAGTGCCTGGCGGGAAATGCAATTTCTGAAGTTGTGGGTATTGTAAATGGGACAACCAATTATATTTTAACGAAGATGTTTGAGGAAGGTGTTAGTTTTGGAAATGCCCTTGCAAAGGCTAAAGAGCTCGGATATGCAGAGGCAGATCCTACTGCAGATGTAGAAGGACTGGATGCGGGAAGGAAGGTCGCTATTATAGCTTCTGTTGCATTCAGATCCAGGGTTGTGTTTGGGGATGTTTACACGGAAGGCATCACTGGGATTACAGCCGAGGACATCCATTATGCAAGGGAATTCGACAGTGTTATCAAATTGCTTGGAGTGGCGCGCAGTACAGAAGACGGGATTGAAGTCGGTGTTTATCCTATGCTCCTGAATAAAGAACATCCGCTGGCTTCCGTGCGAGATTCTTTCAATGCTGTTTTTGTGCATGGGGACGCCGTGGACGATGCCATGTTCTATGGAAGAGGAGCAGGAGAACTGCCTACCGCTAGTGCAGTGATGGGAGATATCATCGATGTGGCAAGGAATCTGCAGTATCATTGTACAGGGCGGATCAGCTGCACGTGTTACAAGAATTTACCTGTCAAAATTTTTAACGACGTAAAGAATAAGTTCTTTATCCGAATGCAGGTGAAAAATCAACCGGGAGTGTTGGCGCGCATTGCGACGGTTTTCGGGGACCACAAGGTCAGTATTGCCAGAGTTGTACAGAAACGTGCGCGGGATACAGAAGCAGAATTAGTTATCGTGACAGAAAAAGTAAAAGAATACCACTTAAAGGATGCGCTGAGAGAATTGAAAGAAAAAGACAGTATTAAGGACATTAGCAGCGTTATCAGAGAATATTAGTAACAATTCAGACATGAGAATTGTGAAGGGGCGTAAGTTGACACGCCCCTTTTGCCATGGTATAACAATGTATAGAAAGTACATAGCAAGCTATATAATCAGTCCGGAGAAAGGAGACGCCATGAAACAGAGAAGCCAGCCAATTGGGTTTACTGTTAAGCAGATCAACAACGTTTTTGAAAAAGATCTGAATGAAAAGCTGAAGACAATTGGAATAACAGCATCCCAATGTGCGGTGTTGGATTATCTGTTTCGCACGGAAAAGGAAGAAGTGAGTCAAAGAGATGTAGAGCGCAACCTTAGTCTGAAAAATCCAACGGTAACAGGGCTTTTGAAAAGGCTGGATGAAAAAGGCTATGTACTTTGTGTTCCAAATGCCAGCGATAAACGCAGGAAGAATATCTACTTGACAGAAAAAGCGTATGATATACAGCGGCGGATGGAAGCAGACCGTAAAAAGATGGACAGACAGATGACCCGTGGCATGACAAAAAAGCAAGTTGCAGCCTTGACCAGAGGTCTGGAGAAAATACTTTATAATATAGCAGATCCATAATGTGAATTTTCAGAATTGCGGGTAAATGGAAAGCAAAAGGGTCTGACCCCCTTTAAAAGGAGAGTGTTAATATGAGTTATGCAGATCATGTGTTTATTGATATGTGCAAAGATATTCTTGAAAATGGTACAAGTACTGAGGGCGAAAAGGTACGTCCTGTGTGGGAGGATAATACGCCGGCCTACACGATTAAGAAGTTCGGGGTAGTAAATCGATATGATTTGCGGCAGGAGTTTCCGGCACTGACGCTTAGGAAGACGGCGATTAAAAGCTGTGTGGATGAACTGTTGTGGATATGGCAGAAGAAGTCTAATAATATTCGTGACTTAAACAGTCATATCTGGGACAGCTGGGCGGATGAGAACGGCTCGATCGGCAAGGCCTACGGCTATCAGATGAGCGTGAAGCATGTCTATAAAGAAGGCATGATGGATCAGGTGGACAGAGTAATATACGACTTGAAAAATAACCCGTACAGCCGGAGGATTATGACGAATATTTATGTGCACCAGGATTTGCATGAGATGAATCTTTACCCCTGTGCATACAGTATGACTTTTAATGTGACAAAGGAAAAGAACAGCGATAAGCTTACTTTGAATGGGATTTTGAACCAACGCTCTCAGGATGTGCTGGCGGCAAATAACTGGAATGTGTGTCAGTATGCTGTACTTTTGTATATGCTTGCGCAGGTGTGCGATATGAATGCGGGAGAGTTCCTTCATGTGATTGCGGATGCACATATTTATGACAGACATATCCCCTTGGTTAAGGAGCTGATTTCCAGAGAGCCCCTCCCGGCACCTGAATTCTGGCTCAATCCGGAAGTGAAAAATTTCTATGACTTTACTCGGGATGATGTGAAATTAATCAACTACGAGACACATCCACAGATAAAAAACATACCTATTGCAGTGTAACCTGATAGATGCTGACCTTAAATATATAGAAACTGGGAGGAATATTTATGAATTTAATAGCGGCAGTGGACAGAAACTGGGCCATTGGTTATGGCAATAAACTGTTAGTGAGCATCCCCTCCGACATGAAGTTTTTCCGAAAGATTACAATGGGAAAGGAAATTGTCATGGGAAGAAAGACACTGGAGAGTTTCCCAGGGGGGGTTCCCCTGCAGAACAGAATAAACATTGTGCTGTCTTCCAGCCGGACGTATCGTGTAAAAGGGGCAGTTGTTATCCATACATTAGTGGAACTGTTAAAAGAACTGGAAAAGTACAATTCTCAGGACATCTTTGTAATCGGCGGCGGCAGTATTTACAGACAACTCCTGCCCTACTGTGATACGGCTTATATCACGAAGATTGATCATGTCTTCCAGGCAGACACTTATTTCCCCAACCTGGATGAGAAGAAAGAATGGGAAATGACAGAGACAAGTGAGGAGAATACTTGTTTTGATTTGGAATATAAGTTTACAACATATAAGAGAAAAGCTGATCGGCTGTGAGACTTAAATGGAATTTGTTCTCCTGATGAATAAGCGATCCAATGTCTGTGCGGACGAACTGGCACAAGATTAAAAAACATCAAGAATTGAACATTGACAGTGCTAAAATCACACACTATAATGAATATAATTTCTACAATAAAGAAATTTGCAAAATGCGGTGACAAGGAGGAGTACGCAATTACCCGATGCCAAGAGAGGAGACGGCCGGTGTGAGTCTTCGTAACGGAATTGCGGAAGTAGCCTTCGAGCAGTGAAACGAACGGGTGGGCCCTCAGTAGGATTCAACGTAATTCCCACGTTACAGGGAGGCGGTATCGGACAGAAGTCCCGTGCCGGCAGAGCGCAAAGAGAATACTCTTTGAAGTTAGGTGGTAACACGGATTGAAGATTCGCCCTAAGCTGTTAACAGCTTAGGGTTTTTTTCAACATTTTCAGGAGGTGTATGTATGAGAAATATTTCAGGCAACAAACTGCTGGTAAAGGCATTGAAGGAAGAGGGAGTGGACACAGTATTTGGATATCCAGGAGCCTGTACGATCGATGTCAGCGACGAACTGTACAAACAGGATAATATCCGAGTAATCCTCCCCAGACATGAACAGGCTTTGGTGCATGAGGCCGATGCATATGCCAGGACAACGGGAAAAGTGGGAGTCTGCCTGGTGACTAGCGGACCGGGAGCTACGAACCTGGTGACAGGACTTGCAACAGCAAATTATGACAGTGTACCTCTTGTCTGCTTTACAGGGCAGGTGGCAAGGCATCTGATTGGGAATGACGCTTTTCAGGAAGTGGATATTGTAGGAATTACAAGAAGTATCACAAAATATGGGGTAACTGTACGGGACAGGGAAGATCTGGGCAGAATCATCAAAGAGGCCTTTTATATAGCAAGAACAGGAAAACCAGGCCCGGTACTGGTGGATCTGCCGAAAGATGTGATGGCAGAAGTGGGCAGTCCGGAGTATCCGACGGAGGTAAATATACGGGGATACAAGCCAAGTATAAATGTTCACATAGGGCAGCTGAAAAGATCAATTAAAATGCTTAACAGGGCAAAACGCCCACTGTTTCTAGCCGGCGGCGGGGTAAATATAGCCAAAGTGAATGACATTTTCACAGAAGTCGTGGAAAAGACCAATATACCGGTAATCACAACGGTAATGGGAAGGGGGGCTGTTCCCACAAATCACCCGCTGTTTGTCGGGAACCTTGGAATGCATGGGTGCTATGCAGCGAATATGGCTGTCAGTGCGTGCGATTTATTGTTCTCAATCGGCACCAGATTTAATGACAGGATTACGGGTAAACTTCACGAATTTGCTCCATCTGCTAAGATTGTGCACATCGACATTGACACAGCAGCAATTTCCAGAAACATTCATGTGGATGTCCCCATTGTAGCGGATGCAGGTGAGGCAATCACTAAGATGCAGGAGTATGTGGAAACCTGCAATACAGAAAAATGGCTGCATAAGATTCAAGAATGGCAAAGAGAGTATCCGCTGGATATGAAGCCTCATGCAGATCTGGGACCGAAGGATATTATTGATGAAATGAACCACCAGTTTGAAGAGTTGATTATAGTGACAGATGTAGGACAGCATCAGATGTTTACAGCACAATATGCGGAAATCACAGCAAAGAAAAAGATGATTATGTCCGGCGGACTGGGTACTATGGGATATGGTTTTCCGGGAGGAATCGGGGCGAAACTTGGCAATCCGGATACCCCTGTTGTAGTAATATCCGGAGACGGTGGAATGCAGATGAACATTCAGGAATTTGCTACGGCAGTCCTTGAGGAACTGCCCATTATTGTCTGCGTATTTAATAACGCATATCTTGGAATGGTACGCCAGTGGCAGAAACTATTTTATGGCAAAAGATATGGAATGACTAACTTGAGATCCGGTGCATTATTTCGCAGAACAGACGGAAAGGAAATGCCGGAGTATACTCCGAATTTTGTACAGCTTGCGGAGAGTTATGGTGCAAAAGGCATCCGGGTTACGGAGAAAGAGGAGATCGGCGCAGCCTTTGAGGAAGCGAAAAGGAGCAGTAAGGTTCCCGTATTGATAGAATTTGTCATTGATCAGGAGGAGATGGTTTACCCGATGATTCAGCCGGGCGGCACTCTGGAAGAGATGATCATGGATTAATAGAATCAGGAGGCTTAGAGAATGGATAACAGCACAAAGAAGAGATGGATTTCCTTATATGTGGAGAACCAGGTGGGCGTTTTATCTAAGATATCAGGTTTGTTTTCCGGTAAGTCCTATAACCTGGACAGTCTGACAGTGGGGACAACAGAGGACCCTACAGTTTCTAGAATGACCATCGCTACAGTCAGTGACGATGAAACATTTGAACAGATTAAGAAACAGCTAAACCGCCTGGTGGAAGTCATTAAGGTGATTGATTTTACAGATATCTTTGTCAGGATGAAAGAGATTTTATATGTAAAGGTAACAAAATGTACACAGGCAGATAAGGTAGAATTATTTCAAATTGCAGAGACATTTAAGGCAAGAGTTATTGATTATGGGAAGGACAGCCTGCTTTTAGAGTTTGTTCAGACAGCGACAAAAAATGACGCGGTGGTTCAGCTCATGAAAGGAGAGTTCAAATATATAGAAGTGGTACGAGGCGGCAGCGTTGGAATAGAGTCTATCAGCATGATGGAACGATAAAAGGAGGAATTACAGATGGATAAGAAAAATATCGACTGGGAGAATTTGGGGTTCGACTATATAGCGACAGATAAGCGCTATGTAGCCAATTTTAAGGACGAAAAATGGGATAAAGGAGGTCTGACAGAGGACTCAAATATTACTTTAAATGAATGTGCGGGGGTTTTCCAGTATGCTCAGACAGTCTTTGAAGGGCTGAAGGCCTATACAACAGAGGATGGCCGCATTGTAGCTTTTCGTCCTGATCTCAATGCACAGCGGATGGTGGATTCCGCAAAAAGGCTGGAAATGCCGGCATTTCCGGCAGAACGATTTGTGGAAGCGGTTGTTAAGACCATAAGAGCGAATGCGGCATACGTTCCTCCCTTTGGCTCCGGAGCCACATTATATGTAAGACCCTATATGTTCGGAACGAACTCTGTTATCGGTGTCAAGCCTGCAGATGAATATCAGTTCCGTGTGTTTACCACACCGGTGGGACCTTATTTTAAGGGAGGGGCAACACCCCTCACCCTGTGCGTCTCTGATTATGACCGGGCCGCTCCCCGGGGAACAGGAGACATTAAGGCCGGGCTCAACTACGCCATGAGTCTTCACGCAATTGTGACAGCTCATGCAAATGGTTTTGATGAGAACATGTATCTTGATTCTGCCACCAGAACAAAAGTAGAGGAAACAGGCGGAGCCAACTTTATCTTCATTACAAAAGACAATACAGTTGTGACACCCAAGTCCGATACAATCCTGCCCTCCATCACCAGGCGCTCTCTGCTCTACGTGGCAGAACATTATCTGGGACTTAAAGTAGAACAGAGAACCGTATATCTTGAGGAAGTAAAAGATTTTGCCGAATGCGGGCTTTGCGGGACAGCGGCAGTTATTTCTCCTGTAGGCAAAATAGTTGACCACGGCAAAGAAATCTGTTTCCCCAGCGGCATGGAAGAAATGGGTGCGACTATTCAAAAACTGTATGACACACTGACAGGCATCCAGATGGGGCACATAGAGGCTCCCAAAGGCTGGATAAAAGAAATATAAAAAGGGGGCTGCCCTTCTATGTGGCTGTTAGAGGTTAAATATGTGGGTTGCAATATTAAAGTACACCAGAAGTGAACAGATATCCACCAATGTTGTGATCAGCGGTGAAGCCATAATTGCCGGATCCAGGTTTACCTTCTTTGCAAGAAGCGGCAGCATGCATCCAATCAGTTTAGATACAACAATTGTAACCATTAGCGAAAGTCCAATAACCAGGGCCATTGTGGCATTGTGATACATAATCAGAATACGAACCCCATTTGCCGCAGCCAGAACAACACCTACCATAATTGAAACTTTAAATTCCTTAACCACAACCTTGAAAATATCATTGAAGCGGATCTCATCCAGTGCAATGCCGCGGATAATCAGAGTAGAACTCTGGGAGCCACAATTTCCGCCAGTATCCATCAGCATAGGAATGAAAGAAACAAGCAGAGGGATTGCTGCGAATGCATTTTCATATTTCGTAATAATAGTTCCCGTAAAAGTTGAGGAAAACAGTAATATTAAGAGCCATCCGATACGGCGTTTTGCATGGACAAAGGAGGAAGTTTCAAAATAAGATGCTTCACCTGGGCTCATGGCACTCATCTTTGCGAAATCTTCTGTTGCCTCGTCCACCATAACATCCATGGCATCGTCAAAGGTAACAATACCTACCATAAAATTATCGGCGTCTAGAACGGGAAGGGCAATCAAATCGTATTTCCTGAAGAGCTCTGCCACCTCTTCCTGGTCTGTGTGAGTATTGACAGAAATAATCTCTGTCTCCATTAAGTCTTCAATCATTATATGGTCATCAGCGGTCATCAGATCTTTCGCCGTCACGATACCGGCCAGCTTTCGATTATCCGTAACATAGCAGGTATAAATGGTCTCTTTGTGTATACCAGTTCTTTTAATTTGTGTCATGGCCTCGGAGACCATCATATGCCGCCGAAGTCGTACATATTCAGTAGTCATAATACTGCCGGCACTGTCATCAGGATAGTTCAGGAGGAGATTGATCATATTCCTGTCAGGCTGACTGACGGCATTGAGGATACGCGTGACAAGATTTGCCGGAAGTTCCTCCAGCATATCTACCGTATCATCCATATATAAATCATCCAATAATTCTTTTAGTTCTTTTTCCGTGAACATTTCCACCAGATAAGACTGCATGGAATTGTTCATATTGGCAAATACCTCCGCTGCCTTATCCTTGGGAATCAGGCGGAATGCAAGAGCCAGTTCTTTGTCCTCTAAATCAGAAAGAAGTGAGGCTATGTCCACTTCGTTCATGACATCCAAAATATTCCTTACTGCCTGAAAATGATGCTGTGTAAGGAGCTCTACAAAAATATTCTTGTCCATCATTATTACATCTCCGTTCTTTGTGCAATTCTTCTAGTTTCTTCGATTGATGACCGGCATCCGCGTCCATAACCTCACCTCCTGCTTATGATTCAAATAGAAAAAGCCCCATCACTGCCTGAACAATGACGGAGCTAAAAGTTCCGAAAAAACATCGTCCGAGCTTTAGCATCACAGGGCATATCAATTGCGTTAGGTTATGCCTTCACGACATAGCCTGCTAACCAGCTTATTGTGTCTCCACAATCTCACGGCAGCAATCTCAGGAAAATCCAAATCCCTGTGGTAGCCTCACCTACCGAAATAATTAAATTATACTTTATTTTATTTTAGAACGCTGTGACGGATGTGTCAAGGAAAAAAAGGGGGACTGACCCTTTTGAGGGCCATTGTCAGAATATTCTCATTTTAAAAAGTATATGGAAATTTCCTTAAGTATACTTGACAATAATAAAATATCTGTCTAATGTTTTTATTATGTTTTGTTAAATAGTTTTTGTGTTATAATTACTTTTACTGTGGCAGCTGCAATGTTGGCAAAGAGCATCTTTTTCAGAAGCAGTAAAGCGGAGATAGAAGAAATAACAATACTATAACAGAGGTATTATATAAGATGGACAGCAAGAACGAATTCAATGCATACGGCAGTTTTGCAGCCGTGTATGATACGTTTATGGATAATGTTCCGTATGAGGAATGGGGAACATATTTACATGGATTTTTAGAAGAATATAATATTGAGGATGGTCTGGTTCTGGATTTGGGCTGCGGCACGGGTACTATGACGGAGTTTATGGCTGCTCTTGGATATGATATGATTGGAGTGGACAACTCCGTTGATATGCTGGGTATTGCTCTGGAAAAGAGAGAGAAGTCCGGTCATGATATTTTGTATCTGCAGCAGGACATGAGAGAGTTTGAGCTGTACGGAACGGTAAGAGCCATTTTCAGCATTTGTGATTCATTGAATTACATTACGCAGCCAAAGGACTTAAAACAGGTGTTTCATTGGGTGCATAATTATCTGGATCCAGATGGAGTTTTTATTTTTGATTTCAATACAGAGTATAAATACCGTGAGATCCTTGGAGATACAACCATCGCCGAAGACAGGGAGAAATGTAGCTTTATCTGGGAAAATTATTATTATGAAGAGGAGCGGATCAATGAGTATGAGCTGAGTCTTTTCATAAAGGATGAAGAACTCTCACCGGGGAATGGGAATGTCTATCGTAAATATCATGAAACACATTTTCAGCGGGGATATACCCTGGATGAAATAAAGCAGCTGGTAATTTCTGCAGGAATGAAGTTTTTCGCAGCATATGATGCGTTTACCAGAGATGCACCCTCTGAAATTAGTGAAAGAATTTATGTGATAGCAGGAAAGGAAAAATTATAATGGCAGATTATATTGTAAGAGCAACGGCTGCAAATACACAACTACGTGCATTTGCGGCAATTACAACGGAGCTGGTGGAGACAGCGAGGCAGCACCACAACACAAGCCCGGTGGCTACGGCAGCTCTGGGAAGACTTTTGACAGGCGGAGTGATGATGGGGGGGATGATGAAGAATCAGCAGGACATGCTTACTTTGCAGATAAAGTGTGGCGGTCCAATCGGGGGATTGACAGTTACGGCGGACAGCCAGGGAAACGTGAAAGGTTATGTGAATAATCCTGACGTAATTCTTCCGCCGAAAAACGGAAAACTGGATGTGGGCGGTGCTTTGGGACCGGGATTTCTAAATGTCATTAAGGACATGGGGCTCAAGGAGCCTTATTCAGGGCAGACTATTTTGCAGACAGGAGAGGTTGCAGAGGATCTTACGTACTATTTTGCCACATCCGAACAGGTACCCTCTTCCGTAGGCCTGGGCGTTTTAATGGAGAAAAATAATACAGTCCGGTGTGCCGGCGGCTTTATTGTTCAGGTGATGCCGTTTATTGAGGATGAAGTCTTAAATAAGCTAGAGGAAAACATTAAGAAAATCCGGTCCGTGACTGCAATGCTGGACAACGGACATACACCGGAGGAAATGCTGAGAGAGGTTCTGGAAGGACTGGACGTAGAGATTGTGGACACACTTCCGGCACAGTTTTACTGCAACTGCTCAAAAGAGCGGATTGAGAAGGCGATCATCAGTATCGGAAAAAAAGATATCCAGTCCATGATTGATGATGGCGAAGACATCGAGGTAAAATGCCATTTTTGTAATACTGCATATAATTACACTGTGGAAGAACTGCGGGAGCTTTTGGAGAAAAGCAGATCGTAGTGAAAACTTAAAATAGCCATTTTAAAATAGGAGGATATGTATGAAACAGGGATTTGTGAAGGTTGCGGCAGCCACGCCGGACATAAGGGTTGCTGATGTAGAGTACAATACAAAAAGGATTTGTGAGGACATTTCAAAAGCAGCTTTGGAAGGAGCGAAAATCCTGGTATTTCCTGAATTATGTATCACCGGTTATACCTGTGGGGACTTATTCACCCAGGAGGTGTTGTTAAGATCCGCAAAATCAGCGCTCCATCAGATTGCTGCTTTCACGGAAGATGAGGATATACTGGTATTTGTGGGCGTTCCCCTCAGTGTGGACGGGGAACTGTACAATGTGGCTGCGGCACTGAACCGGGGAGAAGTGCTGGGCCTGACAACCAAAACATTTCTTCCCAATTATGGCGAGTTTTACGAGATGCGTCAGTTTACTCCCGGTCCTGTGACTGCAAGGGAAATTTTATTTGAAGGGAAACACATTCCTTTCGGACCACAGATTTTGTTTCAGGCCACAGGAATGGAGGAACTTGTTGTTTCTGCGGAAATCTGTGAGGATGTATGGTCCCCGGTGCCGCCCAGCATCCGTGCAGCGATGGAGGGAGCCGTGCTAATAGTGAACTGCTCTGCCAGCGATGAAACCATTGGAAAAGACAGCTACCGAAGAGAACTGATCCAGGGACAGTCTGCCCGTCTGATTGCCGGCTATGTGTATGCCAATGCCGGGGAGGGTGAGTCTACCACAGACCTGGTCTTTGGGGGGCACAATCTTATCGCGGAAAACGGGGCTGTTCTGCAGGAGGCTGAAAGATTTCAAAATGACATTATTTATGCAGAGATAGATGTGCACAGACTTCTGGGAGAACGGCGCAAAAATACAACTTTCAAAATATCTGATGAGCGTCAGCTGATGAGAGTCCCATTTTCTATAAAAATAGAAGAAACTACATTGACCAGGCAATTCCCCAGGCAGCCCTTTGTTCCGTCAAATACGCAGGAGCGGGAACGAAGATGCGAAGAAATTTTCACGATTCAGGCCATGGGGCTGAAGAAACGACTGGTTCACACACATGCAAAGTGTGCGGTAGTGGGGATTTCCGGAGGTTTGGACTCTACACTGGCACTGCTGGTAACAGCGCGTGCCTTTGATATGCTGGGGAAAGATATGAAAGATATACTTGCGGTGACCATGCCCTGCTTTGGAACGACAGATCGGACCTACCAAAATGCATGTCAAATGGCCAGACAGGTGGGGGCACAGCTTCGGGAAGTGCCGATTGCAGAAGCAGTGGCAATTCATTTTCAAGATATCCGCCACGACCCTGGGGATCACAGTGTAACTTATGAAAATGCCCAGGCAAGGGAGAGGACCCAGGTGCTCATGGATATTGCCAACCAGTCCGGCGGGCTGGTGATAGGGACAGGCGATATGTCGGAACTGGCATTGGGCTGGGCAACTTATAACGGCGATCATATGTCTATGTACGGTGTGAATGGTTCTGTGCCGAAAACTCTGGTTCGTCACCTTGTGAGATATGCGGCAGACTCTGCAGAGATGGAGGGGCTTCAAAGGGTGCTTTACGATGTTCTTGATACTCCGGTCAGTCCGGAACTTCTTCCGCCTGCTGAAGGGAATATCTCACAGAAGACAGAAGATCTGGTGGGTCCTTATGAGCTCCATGACTTTTATCTCTACTATATGGTTCGGTTTGGATATGAGCCATCAAAAATATACAGACTGGCACTTTACACTTTCAAGGACAGCTACGATGCCGATACGATTTTGAAGTGGTTGAAAACGTTTTGCAGAAGATTTTTTGCCCAGCAATTTAAACGGTCCTGCCTTCCTGATGGACCGAAGGTAGGTACAGTGGCACTTTCTCCCAGGGGAGACTGGAGGATGCCCAGTGATGCGTGTGTAGATTCCTGGCTGAGGGATCTGGAAAATATAGGAGGTTTTATCGATGAAGTTAATTAGGACAGAAGATGCGGTGGGAAACGTTCTGTGTCATGATATTACACAGATCATCCCGGGAGTAACAAAAGATGCTGTATTTAGAAAGGGGCATATTGTGACTGAGGAAGATATACCCGTACTGTTGTCGGTGGGTAAGGAACACCTGTATGTGTGGGAAAATCAGGAAGGCATGCTTCATGAAAATGATGGGGCTGAGGTGCTGCGCAGAGTATGTCAGGGAAAGTATATGACACCCACAGAGGCAAAAGAAGGAAAAATCGAGCTGAGAGCAGATTGTGATGGTCTGCTTAAGGTGGATACCAAAAAGCTCAATCAGGTCAACGCTATGGGGCAGATAGTCATTGCTTCCAGACATGGAAATTTCCCGATCAAAAAGGGGGATAAGCTTGTGGGAATGCGGGTGGTTCCCCTGGTTATTGAAGAAGAGAAAATGAATAAGGTTGAAGAGACTTGTGGGAATGAGCCAATTTTCCAGATACTTCCTTTCCATAAAATGAAAGCCGGAATAGTGACTACGGGAAGTGAAGTCTACCACGGAAGAATTACAGACAAATTTACTCCTGTGGTCAAAACGAAGATGGAAGAATGGGGAGTTGAGGTCTTAGGCAATACACTCTGCGATGACGACTCCAAGATGGTTACAGAGGCGATTCAGGACTGGATGCGTCAGGGGGCAGAGATGGTAGTCTGTACCGGGGGAATGAGCGTGGATCCCGACGACAGAACACCACTTTCTATACGCAATGCATCGGATGAAGTCATCACCTATGGGGCACCCGTATTGCCGGGAGCGATGTTCATGCTTGCTTACAATGGTGACATTCCGATTATGGGACTGCCGGGGTGTGTAATGTATTCAAAACGGACCATATTCGATCTGGTACTGCCAAGACTGGTGGCGGGAGAAAGGCTCAGGGAAGAAGACTTCACCGTCCTGGGAGAAGGTGGATTGTGCCTGTCATGCGACATATGCACCTTTCCCAATTGTGGTTTTGGCAAAAATAATGTATAAAAACCAGGGGGAAAGTAATGGCTCAAGAAAGACATATTCTTGTAGTGGATGATGAGCAAAAAATACTGGAGGTTGTTTCCTCTTATTTAGAAAGTAAGGATTACAAGGTATATACTGCCGAAACCGGCAGTGAAGCATTGAATATTTTTGAAAGGATGAATATTGAATTTATCATCCTGGATTTGATGCTGCCGGACTTGTCCGGCGAGGAAGTCTGTAAAAGAATACGGAAAAGGTCCAGGGTTCCTATGCTTATGCTGACGGCGAAAACCATGGAGGAGGATATGCTGGATGGTCTTCAAATGGGAGCCGATGACTATATGACGAAGCCCTTCAGTCTAAGGGAGCTTTACGCCCGTATGGAGGCTATACTGCGCCGCACGGCAGAGAATCCGGTTCCTCTTGCGGCTAGGTTTTTGTGGAACAAGGGAGACTTGAGCGTTGATTTCGAGAAAATAGAGATAAAAAAGAATGGGCAAATCATCAGTCTTACCCCAAAAGAGTGGAAGATTTTATCTGCCCTGGTGAAATATCCTCAAAAAGTATTTACAAGAGACGATCTGCTTAATGTTGCCTTTGATGCCAGCTATGAAGGCAGTGATCGTGTGATTGATACGCATATTAAAAATCTGAGAAAAAAGATTGAGGATAATCCTCAGAAACCGGTTTATGTGAAAACTGTTCATGGATTGGGGTACCGCTTTGGGGGTGAAAAGGAGTGAAACAAAAGCTTGGCACACAAATGTCTGCCGGATTTGCACTGATCGCCCTGATATCTATTTTTCTGGTCAGTATTTTCTCAAACATTCTGATTAACGGGCAATTTGAGAAGTATGCTCAGAATCAGCAGGAGAAATTTTCTGAAAATCTTGCAGAGGGTCTGAGTCTTCAGTATGATTCCCGTGCGGACGGCTGGAATGTTGATTACATTCACGGTGTGGGGATGTACGCACTAAACGATGGGTATATCATGAAAGTGTATGACAAGGACAGCAAAATTGTCTGGGATGCACAGAATCATGACATGGCACGCTGTCATCAAGTCATGGATACTATCCGTGCTCGGATGGAGAAAGTCCGCCCTGGACTGAAAGGGGATTTTGCCGCTCACAGATATAACCTGCATCAGAATAACTCTTCTGTGGGGTATGTAGACATCAGTTATTACGGGCCTTACTTTTTAAATGAAAACGATTTCCGTTTTTTGGATTCTCTAAATCATATTCTTTTTGTAATAGGAATCCTGTCTGTACTGGGGGCAGCTATGGCAGGAACTGTGTTTGCCAGACGTATTTCAAGGCCGATTGCAAGAACCACACAGATTACGAAGGAGATATCGGAAGGCAATTATGAAATTCGCTTTAAATCTCAAATCGGCACAAGTGAACTGCGTGCATTAACCCAGGCAGTAAATCAAATGGCAGAATCTTTGGAAAGTCAGGAGAAACTGCGAAAAAGGCTGACCACAGATGTAGCCCATGAGCTGAGGACCCCCCTGGCAAATGTGTCTTCCCATCTGGAGGCTATACTGGAGGGTGTGTGGAAACCTACCCCGGAGCGCCTGCAGGGATGCTATGATGAAATACAGAGAATATCCCAGCTGGTTTCAGATTTGGAGGGGTTAAGCCAGGCAGAGAAGGAGTATGCAGCATTGGAGAAAGAACCTGTAGAACTTCTGACTCTGGCACACACCGTACATGACAGCTTTGAGCAGGAGCTTGCTTTAAAAAATCTGTCTTGTTGTGTAACGGGGGATGTCTGTACTGTTTACGCAGATGCGAAGAGAATCAGGCAGATTCTGGATAATCTTTTGTCTAACGCAATCAAGTATTCCTATGAATGCGGGAAAATACGTATTTCTATTCATGATTCCGGGGAAAGCGGCATGCTGGAGGTGGAGGATGAAGGAATCGGAATTTCACAGGAAGAAATTCCGTTGATATTTGAAAGGTTTTACAGAACAGATAAGTCTCGCAGCCGCAAAACAGGAGGAACCGGGATTGGACTGACAATTGTAAAGTCACTTGTACAGGCCCATGGCGGAACTGTTAAGGTCGAAAGTGAGGTTAGCCAGGGCAGCAGGTTTACAGTTATTTTGCCAAAAGGAGAAGACTATGAATAAATTTGTTTTTGAAAATATAACAAAGATTTATTTCGGGGAGAAGTGTGTGGAGGAGAACCTCAGCATCCTGCTCAGAGAATATGGGGATACAGTCATGCTTTCTTATGGCGGAGGTTCCATTAAAAAGAATGGTGTTTATGATGAAGTCCTTGCTATTTTAAAAGAAAGTGAGAAAAAAGTGGTGGAGTTTTCTGGTATTATGGAAAATCCCACTTATGAAAAGGTTCTGGAAGGTAAAAGAATCGCAAAAGAGAATGATGTAAGCCTGATTCTTGCCGTAGGCGGCGGTTCCGTTATGGACTGCAGCAAGGCTGTAGCTATGGCGGCAGTTTACGAGGGAGATCTCTGGAATGATTTCTGGGCCAATGCAGGCACAGTAGATTTTGAACCGCTGCCCCTGGGTGTAATTGTTACTGCAGCTGGTACAGGCAGCGAATGCAACGGGGATGCGGTTATCACCAACGAAAAGCTGAAAGTGAAGACCGGACGGGATTATGCAAAGTGTAATCCGAAGTTTGCACTGCTTGACCCGGTTTATACGTACAGTGTGCCGAAAATGCAGATGATAGCAGGCAGCTTTGATATACTTTCTCATATTATGGAGATTTATTTCAGCGGACCGGATGAAGACAATGTATCAGATGATATATCTGAAGCTCTGATGAAAAATGTGATACGAAATCTGCGCAGGGCAATTCAGAATCAATCGGATTATAATGCCCGCAGCAATCTTATGTGGGATGCTTCAATGGCAGAAATCCGGATTATAAAGCTGGGCAAGAAGTTGGATTTCGAATGTCACCAGATGGAACACCAGATTGGCGCATACACAGGATGCAGCCACGGCTGCGGGCTCGCAGTGCTCCATCCGGCATATTACCGCCATATCTGCAAAGACGGAGCAAAAAAATTCGCAAAATTTGCTGTGAACGTATGGGGAATTCCGGCTGAAAGTAAATCGAAGGAAGAATTGGCACGCCTTGGGGTGGAAGCATTAGGTGATTTTATCAGAGAAATCGGTCTGCCCACAACCCTTCGGGAACTGGGGCTTACAGACCGATCACTACTCAGCAAAATAGCTTACAGTTGCAATATATCCACCGGAGGGTATAAGATTATGACCCATGAGGAAATCCACAAGGTATTTGAGGAATGCTATTAAATAAGCAAAAAGCCTGGGTGGAGACATTATGTACTATTCGTAATTCATTATAAGAAAGATAGGCTTAATGGCAGTGATTTCATCGTATTCTTCTTGTTCGACAGATACGCTGGAGTTTATGGCCTGCAGATCTTCCTTTAAGGTTTCTAAAGCTTCTCCGATAGTTTCTGCTCTTCCGTCTAAAATTATGTTTATCATCCGTCTGCAAACTATGGGATGTGCATAATGTGCGGGCAGGGGAAAGTCAGAATAGTTCTTTGTGAGAGACTTAAGAGAGTTCACGGCTCGTTCAAAACGTTCTTCTATTTGCCGTTTCTGCTTTCGGGATGTCGGAAGTACATTAGAACCCGAAAAGAAGAAGACAGCAGTCAGCCCGAACAGAAGAAAGTAAATTCCAAATCCGGCATGAGTGATAAGTGCATAAATTCCATAAATCAGAGTACCAATACCTAAAAGCGTTATAAAAAGAGCTGCCCAGCTATAAGCAGGCCTTCTTCTCTCATAGCTTCGTTTTATTTTAGCAGAAGCGCTCATTTCCAGGCATAGATCTGAATTCTTGTCAAGGTAAGAAGTACAGTCTTCCAGGATACGGATGCTTTCCTCTGCTTTTGGTGAAAGGGAAGCAGCCGCTTTTGCATTTCTTTTTTTCTCTTTTTCCAACAATCGTTTTTCTGCCTGTTCACTGTGAAGCTTTATGTCAGGGCGGGCCTTTTTTATATAATTCAGAAGATGGTCCACATCCTCCTCTGCTTTGAAAATGCACTGTTTCTCTTTCCCATCTTCGAATACAACAACCAGATAGGGAATAGTTGCAAACATTCCCTTTCCCGTATAGCCACCTTTGCTCATAGCAATTCGTTTGTAGATTCGTTTTACGGAAGTGAATGGAACATAGTACTTCCGATCAAAATAGAAACTGTTTAAATAGATGGCCTTTTCACCGACTCCACAGGGACCAAACTTTTTACAGGATTTTTTATCCTTGATCAGAACAGTATCGGTCAGAGAGGAGTTTCCCAGACTAGTTGGTTTGAATATCATAAAAATTCTCACTTTCAAAATACAAATTTAGTTAAAAAGAGGGAAATAAAATATTTCCCCCTTTTATGTTATTTTTATGCGGCCGGCTCTGGCTGTTTCTTTTGTTTTCTTGTGGCACGTATGAAAATAGCCAGGAAAATAATGGCAAGAACAATTCCCGCAGGATACGCAATTGTCGTTCCAAGATTCAGACATTCAGGTGCATATACAAAATAAGTCATGGAAACAGCACTCATAAAGGTTGCGGGTACGGCTGTCAGCCAGTAGTTCTTTTGCTGTTGGAACAGATACATACTTGCAGTCCACAGCACAATCATTGCGAGTGTCTGGTTGGTCCAGCTAAAGTACCGCCAGATAATGGTGTAATCCAGATGACCGATGATTGCTCCGGCGCCCAGGAGCGGTACGCAGAGAAGCAGCCGCTTGCCATATTTGGTCTGATCAAAACCAAACCAGTCAGCCAGAGTCAGACGTGCACTTCGAAACGCAGTATCTCCTGAAGTAATCGGGCAGACAATAACACCAATCATTGCCAGCGCAATTCCGATTCCTCCCATGGTCTTGGAACAGACATCGTAGATTGCAGCTGACTGACCATTTGCGAGAATATCACTTAGGCCGGTACTTAAGCCGCCGGTTACTTCATATAAGGAACAACCTGCAGCAGCCCAAATTAAGGCGATTACACCCTCTGCAACCATGGCGCCGTAGAATACAAAGTGTCCCTGCTTTTCCGATTTCATACAGCGGGCCATCAGCGGTGACTGAGTTGCGTGGAATCCCGATATGGCACCGCAGGCAACAGTAATAAACATAACGCTCCATACCGGGGTGGCACTGGGATGCATGTTTCCGAAATTAGACCAGATTTCCGGTATTACAAATTCTGATTTTGTAAAAATACCAAAGCATACCCCCACTGCCATAATAATCAGACAGACTCCAAACACAGGATAAATACGGCCGATGATTTTATCAATAGAGATAAAAGTAGAGATGAAATAATAGGCCAGTATAATCCACAGCCAAAGTTCAGGGCTTGCTAAAATACCTGTTACATTTCCGTTTTTGAACAGTGTTACGATGAGACCTGCAGGTCCAACAGCAAATACTGTTCCCACCATAACAAGCAGAACAACACTGAATACACGCATTACATTTTTCATGAAGTTACCCAGGTAGATGCCGCAGACTTCAGAAATAGATGCGCCGTTATTCCTTTCAGAAAGCATACCTGAAAAATAATCATGTACCCCGCCTGCAAAAATCGTCCCGAATGTTATCCATAAAAACACCACCGGCCCCCATAATGCTCCCTGCATAGCTCCGAAAATAGGACCAAGACCCGCAATATTTAAAAGCTGGACAAAGAAGAGTTTCCATTGCGGCATGACAACATAATCCACGCCATCGTTGACTTTTACTGCCGGGGTTTCTCTGTCATCTGGTTCGAACGTATTTACTACAACTTTACCGTAAACAAAATACCCTCCGATGAGCAGCACCAAGCAAATTAAAAAGCTAATCATTATTAGTGTCCCCCTTTTTTTATAAAAATTTTATTCTTTATTTATAATTATATGGTAACATTAGACAAAATGCAATGAATAACACAAAAAAAGATAACCAAAAATACTATTTTAGCACTCTCCTCTTGACAGTGCTAACTGTTCGTGATATTGTTATAATGTTAATAGAACAAATAGCATGAAACGACAAAGGGGGTCTTTTTATGAATATAAATAAGTTTACGCAGCATTCACTCCAGGCTGTCCAGGATTGTGAGAAGATAGCCTATGATTACGGCAATCAGGAGATTGCGCAGGAGCATCTGCTGTATGCCCTTGTGAGCCAGGATGACAGTTTGATTTTGAAATTGCTGGAGAAAATGAATATCCAGGGAACATTGTTTGTGAACCGTGTAGAGGAAGCTCTTTCCAAACGGACGAAAGTACAAGGCGGCCAGGTGTTTGTCGGCCAGGATCTGAATAATGTACTGATCCATGCCGAGGATGAGGCAAAACAGATGGGAGACGAGTATGTTTCCGTAGAGCATTTGTTTTTGGCACTTTTAAAATATGCAGGCAGAGAGCTGAAAGGATTATACAAAGAATTTGGCATTAACCGCAACAATTTTCTTAAGGCTCTATCCACAGTCCGTGGAAATCAGAGGGTAACAAGCGATAACCCGGAAGCGACCTATGATACATTAAAGAAATACGGGCAGGACCTGGTAGAGCAGGCAAGAGAGCAGAAGCTGGATCCGGTCATCGGCAGGGATGAAGAAATCCGCAATATAGTCCGCATTCTTTCCCGTAAGACGAAGAACAATCCGGTGCTCATCGGGGAGCCCGGCGTCGGTAAGACGGCAGTGGCAGAAGGACTTGCCCAGCGTATTGTGAGGGGGGATGTGCCGGAGGGACTGAAGGAGAAGACCATTTTTTCCCTGGACATGGGAGCTTTGGTTGCAGGTGCAAAATACAGGGGAGAGTTTGAGGAGCGGCTGAAAGCTGTCCTGGAAGAGGTAAAGAACAGCGACGGCAGGATTATTCTGTTTATCGACGAGCTGCACTTGATTGTTGGGGCAGGCAAGACAGACGGAGCCATGGATGCAGGCAATATGTTAAAGCCTATGCTGGCCCGGGGTGAGCTGCACTGTATCGGTGCCACGACACTGAACGAATACCGTCAGTATATTGAGAAGGATGCGGCACTGGAGAGAAGGTTCCAGCCAGTTATGGTGGAGGAGCCTACAGTGGAGGATGCTATCTCCATTCTCCGTGGTCTGAAGGAACGCTATGAAGTGTTCCACGGTGTTAAGATTACGGACAGTGCACTGGTTGCCGCAGTCACACTTTCCAACCGCTATATTTCCGACAGATTTCTGCCTGACAAAGCAATTGACCTTGTAGATGAGGCATGTGCCCTTATTAAAACGGAACTGGATTCCATGCCCACAGAGCTGGATGAGCTTCGACGCCGTATTATGCAGCTGGAAATTGAAGAGGAGGCTCTGAAAAAGGAAGAAGACCGGTTGAGCCGGGAACGTCTGGACCATCTGCAGGAAGAACTGGCAGGGCTCCGGGAAGAATATTCCGGGAAGAAAGCCCAGTGGGATAATGAGAAAACGACTGTAGAAAGAGTACAGAAGGTTCGGGAAGAAATTGAACAGGTGAATCAGGAAATTCAGAAGGCTCAGAGAGAGTACAACCTGAATAAGGCGGCAGAGCTGCAGTATGGGCGTCTTCCCCAGCTTCAGAAGCAATTGGAGGAGGAAGAAGAAAAGACGAAGGCAAAGCATCTGTCTCTGGTACATGAGGCCGTCACAGATGAAGAGATTGCAAGAATTATTTCCCGTTGGACGGGAATCCCTGTGGCAAGACTGAACGAAAGCGAGCGGAGCAAAACCCTTCACCTTGCAGAAACCCTTCATAACCGTGTGGTAGGTCAGGATGAAGGTGTGGAGCTGGTAACAGAGGCAATCGTTCGTTCCAAAGCAGGAATCAAGGATCCGTCCAAGCCCATAGGCTCTTTCCTATTTTTAGGGCCTACCGGTGTGGGCAAGACTGAACTTGCAAAGGCACTTGCAGAAAGTTTGTTTGATGACGAAAATAATATGGTGCGTATCGATATGAGTGAGTATATGGAGAAATTCTCCGTATCCAGGCTGATCGGAGCGCCTCCGGGGTATGTGGGCTACGATGAGGGCGGACAGCTCACCGAGGCAGTGAGAAGAAAACCCTATTGCGTTGTATTGTTTGATGAAATTGAAAAAGCACATCCGGATGTATTCAATATACTTTTACAGGTGCTCGACGATGGACGTATAACAGATTCCCAGGGCCGCACAGTGGACTTTAAGAACACAATCCTTATTATGACGTCCAACCTTGGAGCAAACTACCTTCTGGAAGGTATCGAGGAAGACGGAACAATTGACCAGTCCAGTCAGGATATGGTAATGAACGAATTGAAATCAAGGTTCAGACCGGAATTTTTGAACCGACTGGATGAAATCATTATGTTCAAGCCATTGACGAAATACAATATTTATGCCATCATTAACTTGTTAGTAGCAGACGTAAATAAACGGCTGGCAGACAAAGAAGTTTCCATTGAACTGACAGAACCGGCAAGAATGCTTATCTTAGAGGGGGGCTATGATCCCATGTATGGTGCCCGGCCGTTGAAGAGATATCTGCAGAAGAACGTAGAGACCCTTGCGGCGAAGCTGATTCTGGAGGGGAATGTAGGAAGAGAAGACACCATCTTAATCGATGTTGCCGACGGTAAACTGATAGCAGGGGTGAAAGGATAAAAAGGTTCTCGCCAAATTTATCCCTGCAAAAAAATATGGCATTCGCACGGGGGCACCTGTTGCGAATGCCTTTCGTAAGTGTCTCAGCCTGGTCATGGAACCACCTGACCATAAAATGTACGGGAAAAAAAGCAGGGCTCTCCATATTTGATATTGAGCTGCCAAAAAAGACTAGGAGTGACTATGACAAAAAAGAATTATAATATGGAACTGATTAGAACTGTTTCATTCGTGATGGTTGTTATCGTTCATGTTACCAATTACTACTGCAGGGCATATGCTGATATTGGCAGGGGGGAGTACATATTTGCACTTATTCTGGATACGGTGTCCAGGGTTTGTGTACCTTGTTTTTTTATGCTCAGCGGAGCGCTGCTGCTCAGTAGAGACGAATCTTTAAGTAAAAATGGTAAACGACTGACGCGCTTCTTCATTGTACTGATTTTTTGGAGTATAGTCTATTATTTTTTTAATACCCGTTACATGGGAACGGCCTACGATTTGAAAGATGTACTGCAAGTGCCTGTTGAAGCCCATCTCTGGTATCTCTATGCAATCATCCCCATTTACCTGATTATGCCTTTTTTCAAGGTGATGTGCAGCGGAATGGACAAAAAAATGGACAGAGCATTTCTCGTTGTAGGAGCAGTGACAACAGTATTTACCTATTTTTTATCATTTACACAGAGAGAGACACATCTTGACGTGCCTCTGTTCGGTGACAGATCATATATGGTTTATTTTTTTCTCGGGCATTTCATTTTCAAATACGGAGATGAATTAAAGAGACATATTTCTCTGCTGCTGGGAATTTTCCTGGGAAGTACGGCATTAAATATAGGAATGACATTGTGGTTTACGTATCAGACCAGAAATCACTATGAACGGTTCCTGGAATATGGCTGCCCGCTGATTATGATAAGCGGAGCCTCTTTCTTCGCTTTGATGATGCAGATTGGTAATGGAGATATTCGTCTGAAAGACAATATAAGAAAATGGATAGATTTGTGGTGTGGATGTTCTTTAGGAATCTATCTGATTCATATTATTTTTTTGGATACCTACAAAAAATATATGAATCCGGAGCAGCTGTCTGCCTGGATTGCCGTTCCCGGGCTTACAGTTGTTTTACTGGTGATGTCCTTTGCGAGTGTTTACCTGATTCGCAAACTGCCTTTTGGAAAATATATTTCATAATTAGATACAATAATTTCCTGAGAAGTTTTACAAGGTGGGATTATTTGTGTTATTCTATATAACACATCCGTTTGAAGGATTTTCACAAGGAGGAACATGGATGAAGCTGATTCAGTTATTAGAACGTTTAGAATATGAAGTGACACAGGGAAATGATGAAATTGAGATTACAACTTTGGTGAATGACTCCAGAAAAGTGGAGAAAGGTTCCGCATTTGTCTGTATTTCAGGCGCCGTATCAGACGGTCATGAGTTTGTCAGTGATGTGGCTGCAAAGGGTGCCTATGCCATAATAGTGGAAAAGGAAGTGGAGGCACCTGAAGATGTGACGGTTATCCGGGTGTCGGACACCAGATATGCTCTGGCCCTGATGTCTGCAGCTTACTTTGGGTATCCGGCGGAGAAGATGAGAATTATTGGAATCACCGGGACAAAAGGAAAGACTACAACTACGTACATGATTAAGTCTATTTTAGAGGAAGTAGGCCATAAGGTAGGTCTCATAGGGACAATAGAGGCAATTATCGGAGATGAAAAGATACCGGCATCAAATACCACTCCCGAGTCATTTACCATACATCAGTATTTTGCAAAGATGGCTGAGGCGGGGTGTGACTGTGTGGTAATGGAAGTGTCCTCCCAGGGACTGATGCTTAACAGGACAGCGGGGATTCCCTTTGAAATCGGGATTTTTACCAATCTGGGCAGAGACCATATTGGCCCCAACGAACATAGGGATTTTGAAGACTATAAACGATGCAAGGGACTTCTCTTTAAACAGTGCAGGCTTGGAATCGCCAATGTAGATGATCAATATTTTAAAGATGTGTTCTCAGGTGCGACCTGCAGGACTAAGACCTTTGGTTTTTCAGAGACGGCAGATTTAAGGGCAGTAAATACGCATCTGGTCTCACATCCGGGATATCTTGGAGCTGCCTACCATGTCACAGGTTTGATGGACTTTGATGTGGAGATCGACATTCCTGGGAAATTCAGTATCTACAATTCCCTGACAGCTATCGCAGTGTGCAGACATTTTCAGGTGCCGGCAAAAAAGATCCAGGAGGCGCTGAAAGTGGCAAAGGTCAAGGGCAGGATTGAGATGATTAAGGTATCGGATGACTTTACCCTGATGATCGACTATGCTCATAATGCTATGAGTCTGGAGAGTCTGCTGACAACCTTAAAGGAATATAATCCAACCCGTCTGGTATGCCTGTTTGGCTGCGGCGGCAACCGCTCGAAGGAGCGGCGTTATGAGATGGGAGAGGTTTCAGGACATCTGGCAGATTTGACAATTATTACGTCGGATAATCCGAGATTTGAAGAACCTCAGGATATCATAGATGACATTAAAACAGGTATTTCCAAAACGGACGGCAAATATGTGGAAATTTGTGACAGAAAGGAAGCCATCCGTTATGCCATAGAGCATGGACAGCCGGGGGACGTCATTGTGCTGGCAGGCAAGGGCCATGAGGACTATCAGGAAATCAGAGGAGTAAAACACCCAATGGATGAAAGGGTGCTGATTAAGGAAGTTTTAGCCGAACTGAAGAAATAAAAGAAAACATAAAGTGGGTGGACATACTTCATGTATGCGGACATTATCGTAGATATCACACATGAAAAACTGGATAAAATATTTCAGTACCGAATTCCCTCCCGGCTGGAGGGAGGACTTGCTGTGGGTATGGAGGTACTGGTCCCTTTCGGGAGAGGAAACCGGGAGACGAAGGGGTATGTCATTGGATTATCGGACACCTGCGGATATGACGAAGCGAAGGTGAAGGAGATTCAGGATATTTCCCGGAAGGGCGTAGCCATAGAAGGAAAGCTTGTAGCTCTGGCAGCCTGGATGAAGGAACAGTACGGGGGAACCATGATTCAAGCTTTGAAGACGGTTCTTCCCATAAAACGGAAGGAAAATGCAAAGATAAAGAAGCGGATACGACTTCTGTTGAGCGAAGAAGAAGGCAGACAAAAACTAAAATATTACCTGGAAAAGAACCAGAAGGCACGAGCCAGACTTATGGCCGCACTCCTGGATGACAATATACTAGAATATGAACTGGTGACGAAGAAACTTAACATTACACTTTCTGTTGTGCGGGCATTGGAAGAACAGGGAGTACTTGCTCTGGAATCCCGGCAGGTTTATCGCAATCCTGTAAAAGGGAAAAAGGAAGAAAATTGTATCATGTACACAGAAGAACAGAAAGCTGCAATTTCTGCTTTCTGGGAAGACTACAGGCAGGGAAAGCGGGGCACATATCTGGTATATGGAGTTACCGGAAGCGGCAAGACGGAAGTGTATATAGAAATGATACGACGGGTAACCGTACAGGGGAAACAGGCCATTGTTCTGATCCCTGAAATTGCCCTGACCTATCAGACAGTCCTGCGGTTCTACCGGAATTTTGGGGATCGGGTATCTATTATGAATTCCCGCCTCTCGGCAGGGGAGCGCTATGACCAGATGGTGCGTGCAAAGGAAGGTAAAATTGATGTTATGATCGGTCCCCGTTCTGCACTTTTTACACCCTTTCCCAATCTGGGGCTGATTGTGATAGATGAGGAGCATGAGCCTACATACAAGAGTGAGCAAGTCCCCAGATATCACGCCAGAGAGACGGCGCAGGCCCGGGGAAATATGGAGGGGGCAAGCCTTGTTCTGGGTTCTGCTACTCCGTCCATGGAAGCTATGTACCGTGCCAGAAAGGGAGAATATACACTTCTGCAAATGAAAAACCGCTCTGGGATGCAGGACATGGCAAAGGTATATACAGTGGATTTGCGGGAAGAATTAAAGGAAGGAAACCATTCTATCCTGAGCCGTAAACTGCAGAACCTGATAGCTGATAGGCTGGATAAGAAGGAGCAGACAATGTTGTTTTTGAACCGCCGGGGATATGCAGGATTCATCTCCTGCAGGGAGTGCGGTCATGTGATAAAATGTCCCCACTGTGATGTATCCCTTTCTTACCACAAGGGCGGCAAAATGGTCTGCCATTACTGCGGTTATGAAGAGTCAAAAAAGCAACTCTGCCCCGCGTGCGGTTCCCACCATATAGGAGAGTTTAAGGCAGGGACCCAGCAGGTGGAGGACATTGTAAAAAGACAGTTTCCAGGCGCCCGGGTGCTCCGCATGGACATGGACACCACCCGTCAAAAAGACGGTCATGAGAAGATATTGTCGACATTTGCGGACGGGGAGGCAGATATTCTGGTGGGAACCCAGATGATTGTGAAGGGGCATGACTTTCCAAATGTGACTCTGGCAGGTGTTCTGGCTGCGGATATGTCCCTTTATGCGGATGACTATCGGGCAGGTGAAAGGACCTTCCAGCTTCTGACCCAGGCGGTGGGAAGAGCCGGGCGGGGCAGTAAGAAGGGAGAAGCGGTGATTCAGACCTACAGTCCGGATCATTATGGGATTGTGACGGCTGCGGCTCAGGACTACGAAGCCTTCTATGAAGAAGAAATTCATTACAGAGAACTGATGGGATATCCTCCCGCGGAAAATCTGCTGGCAGTGCTGATAACCTGTGAGGATGAAGCGCTTCTGGAAAAAGGAGCCGGGTACTTAAAAGAATATGCTCTGCGCGTCGGCAGAGGAAAATGCATAGACATTATCGGACCTGCAAGTCCCGGCATCGGAAAAGTAAAGGATGTGTATCGGAAAGTTCTCTATCTGAAAGCAGAAAGATATGATACACTAATAAGGATAAAAGATTATCTTGAACAATACATTGAAATAAATACGGGATTTCAAAAAATGCGGATACAATTTGATTTCAATCCGATGAATGTGTTTTAGAATAAAGTAGAAAGGGAACTATTTAGAACCAAACTCGAAAACCTATGGTTTTCTCGCTGCTTGGTTCTGAACAGTTACAAAATGGAGGAAGCTATGGCAATCAGAGAAGTTAGAGAAATTGGAGACGAAATTCTGACGAAAAAGAGCAAGGAAGTAACGAAGATGACCCTTCGCACAAAGATTCTGATCAATGATATGCTGGACACACTGTATGAAAAAAGGGGAGTAGGTCTTGCGGCACCTCAAGTTGGAGTTCTTAAAAGAATTGTAGTCATTGATGTAGGAGAAGGTCCCATTGTGCTGGTAAATCCGGAGATCCTGGAGACATCAGGAGAGCAGACAGGCGAAGAGGGCTGCCTGAGCGTGCCCGGGAAATGGGGTATCGTGACAAGGCCAAATTACGTGAAGGTCCGCGCCATGAATGAAGATATGGAAGAATTTGAGATAGAAGGAGAAGGCCTGCTGGCAAGAGCATTCTGCCATGAAACCGATCATCTCAACGGCGAGATGTATGTAGACAGGGTGGAGGACGGACTCCATGATGTGCAGTATGAGGAGGACGAGGAATAAGATGAGAGTGATATTTATGGGTACCCCCGAGTTTTCGGTAGGAACCCTGGAAGCACTGATCGAAGCGGGACACGATGTGTGCCTTGCCGTGACGCAGCCTGACAAACCCAAGGGCAGAGGAAAAGAGATGCAGTATACCCCTGTGAAGGAAGCGGCAGTCAAACATGACATACCAGTCTATCAGCCTATCAAGGTGAGAAAACCGGAATGCGTAGCCGAGCTTAAGAAATATCAGGCGGAAGCCATCGTTGTTGTGGCATTTGGGCAGATACTTCCCAGAGAAATTCTGGAGATGACACCTTACGGATGCATCAATGTGCATGCGTCTTTACTGCCGAAGTACAGAGGCGCAGCCCCCATACAGTGGGCAATTATCAGCGGAGAAACTGTGACAGGTGTCACGACCATGCAGATGGACGAGGGGCTGGACACTGGGGATATGATTTTAAAGGCTCAGGTACCTATCGCAAAAGATGAGACGGGAGAAAGCCTGCATGATAAGCTGGCATATGCAGGAGCCAGACTTTGTATAAAGACATTGAAAGCATTGGAAGAAGGCACTGCCATATTTGAACGGCAGGGGGAAAGTCCCACGCCCTATGCAAAAATGCTGGATAAGAAGATGGGAAATATTGACTGGAGCCGGGCGGCGACCGAGATTGAGAGACTGGTAAGGGGGCTAAACTCCTGGCCAAGCGCTTACACCCATTGGGGAAATAAAGTGCTGAAAGTATGGAAGGCAAAGGCTGAGCCCGCTGAAGAAAGTACACAAAAGGAAACACCGGGAACCATACTGAAGGTGGATAAAGACAGCTTTACAGTACAGACAGGAGACGGACAGCTTCGTATCAGTGAACTACAGATTCCTGGAAAAAAGAGAATGGAGACAAGTGCATTTCTTAGGGGATATACACTGGAAACGGGCACACTGTTCACTCCCTAGTACACTGGCCCGATTTTGCATGCAGCAACGGAGGAATTGTTATGTTTTATTATTATTATGATCCAACTTATATATTAGTTTTAATCGGGGCGGCAATCTGTATTCTGGCGTCGGGCAGGGTAAATCGTGTGTTTAATAAATATGCCCAGGTGCGCAGCCATTCAGGACTGACCGGCCGTGAGACAGCGGAGAGCATACTGAGGGCAAATGGAATATATGATGTGCAGGTACGCCATATAGCGGGGAATCTGAATGATCATTACGATCCCAGGAACAAAACTTTAAGCCTGTCCGATGCCACTTATCAGTCAGACTCTGTGGCAGCAATCGGCGTGGCTGCCCATGAATGCGGCCATGCAGTCCAGCATAGTGCAGGGTATTTTCCATTGAAAATCAGGGGGGCTTTGGTACCAGTAGCAAATTTGGGATCTGCTGCAGCCTGGCCGCTGATCATTATCGGCCTGTTTATTCGGGGCGATGCATCTACGCTCTTGATTAACCTTGGAATCTTACTGTTTTCGGGGGCTGTTCTATTCCAGCTTGTAACTCTTCCGGTGGAGATCAATGCGTCCAGAAGAGCGGTAAAAGCATTAGAAACTTCGGGAATGCTTTATTCTGAGGAAATAGGTGCTACGAAAGAAGTTTTAGGAGCAGCAGCTCTGACCTATGTGGCAAGTGCCGCATCTATGATACTGCAGCTTTTAAGACTGCTTTTGATCGGTGGACGCAGAAGAGATTAACGGAGGATATTAAATGACAAAGCCCTTAAATGAGCGGGAAATTGTACTGGGAATTCTGCTGGATGTAACAGAGCACGACGTGTACAGTCACATTGCCCTGGGGAACACCTTAAGCAAATATCAGTATCTGGATAAAAAAGAGCGTGCCTTTATCACAAGAGTGACAGAGGGGACATTGGAGCATATGATAGAGATTGATTATATCCTGAATCAATTTTCAAAAGTAAAGGTAAAAAAAATGAAGCCCGCAATCCGAAATATTTTACGGAGTGCTGTATATCAGCTAAAATATATGGACAGTGTGCCGGATTCCGCAGTGTGCAACGAAGCAGTGAAGCTTGCAGTTAAAAAGGGGTTTGGGCCTTTGAAGGGATTTGTAAACGGCGTGCTCAGAAGTACAGCCCGTGGTCTTGACACAATCAAATACCCACAAGACCCTGTGGATGTGCTGTCTGTCAAATATTCCATGCCTAGGTGGATCCTGAAAAAATGGCTGGCCGAATATGATATGGATACAGTGAAAAAAATACTGGCTGATTTCCAGAAGGAAAAACCGGTGATGATTCGATGCAGCACAAGTCAGATCACGCCGGAGGAATTGGTACAAAAGCTGAGAAAAGAAGGAGTGACAGTCGAAAGTCATCCTTATCTGCCTTATGCTTTTTCCATTGCAGGGTATGATTATCTGGGTGACCTTTCCAGTTTTCGGGAAGGCCTTTTTGCCGTACAGGACATCAGCTCCATGCTTGTGGGGGAAATTGCTTTCCCAAAAGATGGTAATCATATTATAGATGTGTGTGCTGCTCCGGGGGGGAAGTCAATCCAGCTTGCAGATATGCTAAGAGGAACCGGCTGTGTAAAGGCAAGGGATCTGACAGAATATAAGGTAGAGATGATCCGGGAAAACATGCACAGGATGGGGCTGATAAATATAGGGGCTGCAGTGCAGGATGCGACTATATTAGATGAGTCTTCTGTAGAAAAAGCAGACATTGTGATTGCGGACCTGCCCTGCTCGGGATTGGGGGTTCTGGGCCGAAAAACAGATTTGAAATATAAGATTACAGAAGAGAAGACCAAAGAGCTTGTCATGCTGCAGCGGGATATACTCCATGTAGTTTGCCGGTATGTGAAGCCGTCAGGCACTCTGATTTACAGCACCTGTACGATCAACCGGGCGGAGAATATGGACAATGTACGCTGGTTTTTGGAGACGCATCCCGACTTTACCTTAGGGTCTATACGTGACAAAGTCTGTTCTAAGCTTCAGGAAGCTGTGCAAGAAGAGGGCTGTATCCAGCTTTTGCCAGGGATCCATGACAGTGGCGGGTTTTTTATAGCGAGATTGGTTAAGAAAGGCGCAAAATAATGAAGAAAGATATTCGCGCATACACATATCAACAACTGCAAAATGAAATGGAGTTCCTGGGCGAGAAGAAGTTTCGGGCCGGACAGGTGTACGACTGGCTTCACGTAAAGCTTGCCGATAGCTTTGAAGAGATGACAAACCTATCAAAGAATCTCCGGGAGAAACTGGACGAAAAATATCTGATTCTTCCGGTGGAGCTTGTAGAACGGCAGGAATCCGCTCTGGACGGGACGAATAAATTTTTGTTTCGGCTACATGACGGAAATGTGATAGAAAGCGTTCTTATGCGCTATAAGCATGGCAATTCAGTCTGTATTTCCTCCCAGGCAGGGTGCCGGATGGGATGTCATTTCTGTGCGTCCACTATCGGTGGTCTGTCAAGGAATCTTTCTCCTTCGGAAATGCTGGGACAGATCTATCACATGCAGAAGCTGACAGGGGAGCGGGTCTCCAATGTTGTTATCATGGGAACAGGAGAACCTCTGGATAATTATGATAATTTCGTGCGGTTTATCGGTCTGCTGACAGATGAACATGGACTACATATTAGTCAGAGAAATGTAACTGTCTCAACCTGTGGGATTGTACCGGGAATACTTAAGCTGGCAGAGGAACATCTTCAGATTACCCTTGCTCTTTCCCTGCATGGGGCCACACAGGAAAAACGCAGCAGCCTCATGCCTGTGGCTAACCGGTATGAGTTACAGGAAGTACTTTCGGCTTGTGATGAATACTTCGAGAAAACCGGGAGGCGTGTCACCTTTGAGTACAGTCTGGTGCACGGGGTCAACGATACTAACGAGGATGTAGAAAATCTGATCAGCATATTGGCCCCCAGAAACTGCCACCTGAATCTGATACCTGTAAACCCTATAAAAGAACGTTCTTTTGAGCGCCCTGACAGGAAAAATGCGTTAAATTTCAAAAATAAACTTGAAAAACGCGGAATAAATGTTACTATAAGAAGGGAAATGGGTGCAGATATCGATGGGGCCTGTGGACAGCTCAGACGTACGTTTGTGCAGACAAACAAAGAATAAAGGAGTAAACTATGAAGACATTTTCCATTACCGATGTTGGCATGGTAAGACAAGTAAATCAAGACTATGTCTATACAACAAATCATCCCTTAGGACCTCTCCCAAATTTGTTTGTAGTGGCCGACGGTATGGGCGGACATCAGGCCGGTGATTATGCTTCAAAATACACAGTAGAAGTTTTAAAAAGAGAATTGAAACAGAGCCGGGAGCAGGATGTGGAAAAAGCACTGATCCATGCAATTAAGACTGCGAACCGGGAGATTATTAAAGTAGCTTCCAAAGATTCCCACCTTAAGGGAATGGGAACCACCGTAGTGGCAGCCACTATGGTGAACCAGATGATGTATTTTGCGAATGTAGGGGACAGCAGACTTTATCTTATTAATCAAGGTATCATGCAGCTGACCAAGGACCATTCACTGGTGGAGGAGATGGTGCGTCTGGGAGGAATAAAGCCTGAGGAGGCAAAACATCACCCGGACAAGAACATCATTACGAGGGCAATCGGTGCAAAAGAAAATGTAGAAGTAGACTTTTATGAGCACCGTCTGAAAAAGGGAGACATCATTTTGATGTGTACAGACGGTTTAAGCAATATGGTGGAGGATGATGAACTTTTCCACATAGTACAGGGGGGCAGAGACATCGTGGAAGCAGCAGAGTCTCTGGTAGAAGCAGCAAAAGAAAACGGCGGTACAGATAACATAGGGCTTGTGTTGACAGAACCGTTTGCAGATGAGGTGAGTGAATGTTAAAAGAAGGGGTATTTTTAGGAAAACGCTATGAAATATTGAGCAGGATCGGCTCGGGTGGAATGGCGGATGTTTATAAGGGGAAGGACCATAAACTGAATCGGTATGTGGCAATCAAGGTGCTGAAAAGCGATTATCGCACGGACGAAGTTTTTATACAGAAATTCTTAAGTGAGGCACAGGCCGCTGCAGGTCTGATGCATCCCAATGTAGTAAATGTTTATGATGTAGGACAGGACCGTGGCCTGTATTATATGGTCATGGAACTTGTTGAAGGGATCACTTTAAAAGAATATATTGAGAAAAAGGGGAAACTTACTGCAAAGGAAACTATCAGCATTTCTATACAGATGGTGACAGGTATTCAGGCCGCTCATAATCAGCATATCATCCACCGTGACATCAAGCCTCAGAACATTATTATATCCAAAGAAGGAAAAGTAAAGGTAACAGATTTTGGTATTGCAAGGGCCACTACGGCCACTAAAACCATCAGCGGCAATATCATGGGTTCCGTTCACTATACTTCACCGGAGCAGGCCAGGGGAGCTGTCGTGGATGAAAGAAGTGACATCTATTCGGCAGGGGTTACGATGTATGAGATGATAACGGGGCATGTACCTTTTGACGGAGACTCTACAGTAACCGTAGCCTTGAAGCATCTGCAGGAACAAATTATTTCACCGGCAAAAGAAGTGCCGGATATCCCGTATAGTCTTGAATGTATCATCATGAAATCTACGCAGAAGGTTCCGGAGAACAGATATCTGAACTGCCAGGATTTGATTTTGGATCTGAAACGTTCACTGGTAAATCCGGATGGGGATTTTGTCAGTATACCTTCACGAAGCTCGGGAACGGATACAACCATTGTTATGCCTACCGAAGAGATGACTCGTGTACAGGATCGGGACTATGATCCGGATGATGACTACGATGATTATGATGATGACGATTATGACTATGACAGCGAGAATTATGACAGCGAGAATTATGACAGCGAAGAGGGCGACGAAGAGAGCCGGAGAAAGCAAGATGATGTAGACCCGAACACGAAAAAAATCATGAAGATACTCATGATTGCAGCGGCAGCTGTCATTGCCATCGGAGTGTTTTTTATGGCAGGAAAGGCAGCAGGGCTTTTTAAGATAAAACCAGGCTCTGTTCAAACAGAAACTGATAATAAGGTTTCCGTACCTAATCTGGTCGGGTTGACAGAAGAGGAAGCAAAAGCTGCCCTGAGCAAGAAGAATCTGGGGTATTATGTGTCGGGAAGAGAAGCTTCCGACAAGTATGATAAGGGAATTATTATCCGCCAGGAGACTGCTGCAAAGAAAAAGGTGGCGAAAAACTCTCAGATTAATGTTGTTGTCAGTACAGGTGCAGAAGTAAAGACAGTGCCTGTGCCCTATGTTGTAGGGCAGGATGAGGCTTCAGCGCAGAAGGCTCTTGAAGATGCAGGTCTTGTGGTGGCCGATTCTGAAGCACAGTACAGTGATACAGTAGCTGAGGGCAAGGTGATTTCAACCAGCCCGTCCCCAGGAGCTGAAGTAGAGGAAGGCTCCAGGGTTACCATGGTGGTAAGTCTGGGTGTAGAAAAAGCCGCCGTCCCCACTTTGACGGGATCGGCTGCCGCGGATGCAGATGCAGCACTGTCTGCTGCAGGTCTGGTAACGGGCAATGTTACGGAAGAATACAGTGATGAATATGATGCAGGCATTGTAATGAGCCAGGGAACAGAGCCCAATAAAAAGGTAACAAAAGGTACCGCGGTTGATTATGTAGTCAGCAAAGGGCCAAAGGTGGAGATGGTGGATGTTCCGCCACTTACAAATATGACGGAGGAAGCCGCCATACAGGCTCTGGAAAGTGTCGGTCTTGGGGGAAATGTAACCTATCAAAGCAGTAGTGTTACGCCAGGTTATGTGATTTCCCAGAGCGCAGCCCCTGGCAGCCAGCTCGAAAAGGGAACAACAGTGGACATTGTAGTAAGTGAGACACCGGATTCATCTCAGGACGGCAGTGGAAACGGAGACGGTTCAGGCGCAGATACAAGTAAGAATACAGGAGAGCCGTGAACGTATTGGGGCAATTATTTTGGCAGACATAAGGGTAGGAACTGATAATAATAGAGTCAAATCGAAATGCTTGCATTTCCGCTTGGCTCGCTGCTCGAGAAATAATAAAAGAGGGGATATCAGCAAATTTATGCAGGGAAAGATCATAAAGGGGATTGCCGGATTCTACTACGTTCATGTAGTAGAATCCGGTGTTTATGAATGCAAGGCGAAGGGGATCTTCAGAAAAGAGAAAATAAAGCCTCTGGTGGGAGACGATGTGGACATCGAAGTTCTTGACGGCATTGAAAAAGAAGGGAATATTGTGGAAATTCTGCCACGAAAGAATGAGCTGATCCGTCCCGCCGCAGCAAACATCGATCAGGCTTTGGTTGTTTTTGCTGTGTCCAGCCCGGAACCACATTTTAATCTGCTGGATAGATTTCTGGTGATGATGGAAAGCAAGGAAATCCCAGTAATACTGTGCTTTAATAAGAAAGACCTTGCCGCACAGCCTGGGCTGGCCCATATTAGGGAAATCTATCAGACCTGTGGATATGAAGTTATCTTTACCAGCGCCTTGAAAGAGGAAAACCTGGAAACAGTAAAGAAACTGCTGAAGGAAAAGACTACAGTAATTGCCGGTCCTTCAGGCGTGGGAAAGTCTTCTTTAATCAATCTCCTGCAGTCAAAGGTTCAAATGGAAACCGGAAGTATCAGCGAAAAAATCGGCAGGGGAAAACACACTACCAGGCATTCGGAGTTGATAGCTATAGATGAGAACTCTTATATTATGGACACCCCCGGATTTAGTTCTCTATATGTCAATGAGTTTGACAAAGAAGAATTAAAATATTATTTCCGGGAGTTTGCTCCCTATGAAGGAAAGTGTAGATTTAACGGCTGTAATCACGTGCACGAACCCGGCTGCCTTGTTAAAGAAGCTGTGGAAGCCGGGAAGATTCATTTAGTACGTTATCATGACTATTTGGAAATGTACCGGGAATTACAGGAAAGAAAGAGGTATTAGAGCGATGAAAAACAAATTAGCACCATCCATATTATCGGCGGATTTTAAAGTACTGGGTGAGCAGATTCGTGAAACGGCGGATAATGGAGCAGAATATCTTCATTTTGATGTCATGGACGGAATGTTTGTACCCAGTATTTCTTTTGGTATACCTGTGCTCAAATCTATTCAGGGAGTGAGCCGGCAGGTGATGGACGTGCATCTGATGGTTACAGAGCCCATTCGCTATGTGGAAGCATTTCAGGAGGCGGGAGCCGATTTCCTGACGGTACATCTGGAGGCGTGTGAGGATATACAGGCGACCTTGGACAAAATTCATTCCTGTGGCATGAAGGCGGGGGTTTCCATAAAACCCGGCACACCTGTGGATGCCCTGCTTCCGATTCTTGATCAGGCGGAGATGCTCCTGCTCATGAGTGTGGAACCCGGATTTGGAGGACAGGCATTTATCCCCGAATCGCTGAACAGAATAAAAGACTTGAAAGCATTGCTGGAAGAGAAAAATCTGAGCGCTGATATCGAGGTAGACGGCGGAATTTATCTTACAAATGTAGAAGAAATTCTGTCTGCCGGGGCAAATGTAATTGTAGCAGGTTCTGCAGTGTTTCACGGAGATATCGGGGAAAATGTCAGAGGATTTATGGAGATTTTAAGGGAAAATGAGTAAGCGTACAGTAATTGTCAGCGGAGGTCTTCTGGAAGAAGAATTTGCTGCAGGTATACTAAGAGATGAGGATACAGAATTGATTATCGGGGTGGACAGAGGGCTTGCTTTTCTTTATGAGCACAAGATCCTGCCGGATTATATTGTGGGAGATTTTGATAGTGTACCAAAGGAAATCATCGCATATTACAAAGAGAAGACAAAGGTTCCTGTTCGAGAGTTTAACCCTGTAAAGGACGCGACAGACACAGAAATCGCATTGAGACTGTGTATGGATCTTCGCAGACAAAATATATGTATTCTGGGTGGAACAGGGACAAGAGTGGATCATATATGGGCAAATGTCCAGATACTAAAGATTGCTTTGGATGCCGGAGCTGATGCGAGAATTATGGATACGCATAATCGGATACGTCTTCTGAAGGAAGACTTTGTGTTGAAGAAGGAGGAGGCTTACGGCCCTTATTTTTCTGTTTTTCCTCTCGCAGGTACTGTGGAGAATTTTAACCTTAAGGGTGCAAAGTATCCTTTAAGCCATCATGAGCTGACACCCTTTGACAGCCTGTGCGTCAGCAACGAAATTGTAGGAGATGAACTGGAAATCTCGTTTCCTTTCGGCGTAGTTATTTTGATGGAAACCAAAGATTAAGGTGCAAAAAGTGTATACAAGGAGAATATAGAAAATGAAATTAGGAATTGTGGGATTGCCAAATGTTGGGAAAAGTACACTGTTTAATTCACTGACAAAGGCGGGAGCTGAGTCTGCAAATTATCCTTTCTGTACAATCGACCCTAATGTGGGAGTCGTGACGGTGCCGGACAAGCGTCTGGACGTACTGGGGGAAATGTACCACACAAAAAAGATTGTTCCTGCGGCCATTGAGTTTGTGGATATAGCAGGCTTGGTAAAAGGTGCCTCCAAAGGGGAAGGCCTGGGGAACCAGTTCCTGGCTAATATTCGTGAAGTGGATGCTATTGTTCATGTAGTCAGGTGTTTTGAGGACAGTAATATTGTACATGTGGACGGAAACATTGATCCACTGCGGGATATTGAGACAATTAACCTTGAACTGATCTTTTCCGACCTGGAGATTCTGGAAAGAAGAATTGCAAAGACAGTAAAAGTGGCAAAAAATGATAAGACAGCAGCGAAGGAACTTGGACTTTTACAGCGCTTGAAAGTTCATTTGGAAGAGAACAGAATGGCAAAAAGTTTTACTTCTGATGATGAAGAAGAACAAACCTGGCTTGAAAGCTATAATCTGCTGACCGCAAAGCCGGTCATTTTTGCTGCGAATGTAGCAGAGGATGACCTGTCTGATGACGGTGCTTCAAATGAAGGTGTAAAGGCCGTCCGCAAATATGCAGAAGAGGAAGGCTGTGAGGTTTTTGTGGTCTGTGCACAGATCGAGCAGGAAATAGCAGAGCTGGATGATGATGAAAAGAAAATGTTTCTGGAAGATTTAGGTTTAGAAGAATCAGGATTGGAAAAACTGATTAAAGCAAGCTACCATCTTCTTGGACTCATCAGTTATCTGACAGCAGGTGAGCCGGAGGTACGGGCATGGACAATTAAGAAGGGAACAAAAGCGCCCCAGGCAGCCGGGAAGATTCATTCAGATTTTGAACGTGGGTTCATACGGGCGGAAATTGTCAGCTATGATGATCTGATGGCGTGCGGTACACATGGGCTGGCAAAAGAGAAAGGGCTTGTCAGACTGGAGGGCAAAGACTATGTGGTGCAGGATGGAGATATCATTTTATTTAGATTTAATGTTTGATGCCTGACTATTGGCATATTAGAAAGGAGCGTGAGGCATGCATTATAATATTAACTTTCCGCATTTAGGAGTCCATCTGGAGCATGTAGGAAAATCCGTCAGTATCTTTGGATTTGAAATTGCATATTACGGGATTATTATCGGGTGTGCAATTCTGATTGGTTTTCTGATTGCTACATCTGAGGCGAAGCGAACCGGACAGAATCCTGAAGATTACCTGGATATGGGGATTATCGGAGTCATCTGCGGAATTTTGGGAGCAAGAATCTATTACGTTGCCTTTTCCTGGGATATGTATAAGGACAACCTGCTGGATATTCTGAATCTGCGGGAAGGGGGGCTGGCAATTTACGGCGGTGTGATCGGCGCTGCCCTTACAGTGATTGTGTGTGCATGGGTGAAGCATTTAAAAGCTCCTCAGATATTTGATACCATAGCGCTGGCTCTCTTAAATGGGCAGATGCTGGGACGCTGGGGAAACTTTTTTAACAGGGAAGCTTTCGGAGAATATACGGACAGCCTTTTTGCCATGCAGCTTCCTTTGGACGCAGTCAGGAGCAGTGATGTAACAGACACTATGCGGGCGAATATTCAAGTGCTGGATGGAATCAGCTACATCCAGGTGCATCCCACATTTTTGTATGAATCTCTCTGGTGCTGCGGATTGTTTATTATCCTGTTCCTATATAGAAAGCATAAAAAATTCGAGGGTGAATTATTCTTGCTTTACCTTGTGGGATATGGGTTGGGAAGAGCCTGGATTGAGGGATTAAGAACAGATCAGCTATTACTGCCTCAAATTGGGCTTCCGGTATCTCAGCTGCTGGCAGGTGCACTTGTAATTATTTGCGGCGGACTGGTGATTTATTTCAGAAAGAATCGTAAGCGGTAACAACCACTACGGTTCTTTTATACTTTACTTATTGTTTTTGTGCCTTTTGTTGATTTTTGTTGATATTTCCCCTGGAAAGTTATACTATTATAATAGGAAAAATTTGATAATGGAGGGAAGACATCATGGACAGTATGTTGGCAATTTTGACGTTGATTGGCTCGGTAGCGGCGCTTCTTTTTGCGTATACCAGGGCAAAAAAGGTTCTGAGGTTTCCGGCGGGGAGCGATACAATGAAGAAGATATCTGCTTCCATCCACGAGGGTGCAATGGCTTACTTGAAGCGCCAGTACCGGATTCTGGTTATATTTTTTGTGGGAATGTTCTGTATTCTGCTTATTATGGCGGCGGCAGGACTTCTTACATGGTTTGTACCTTTTGCATTCATCACAGGCGGTTTTTTTTCCGGGTTGTCCGGGTTTGTGGGAATGCAGATTGCCACCAGGGCGAATGCAAGAACGGCAGCGGCCTGCCAGAAAGGTTTGAACAAAGGTTTGAATGTGGCATTTTCCGCCGGTTCTGTCATGGGATTCACTGTAGTAGGCCTGGGGCTTCTGGATATTTCTATCTGGTATTTAGTTTTAAGTGCAGTATTCAAACTTCCTATTGAGGACATCACCAGTGCAATGATTACCTTTGGTATGGGTGCATCATCCATGGCATTATTTGCCCGTGTCGGCGGGGGAATTTACACAAAGGCGGCAGATGTAGGTGCAGACCTGGTTGGAAAAGTAGAAGCAGGGATTCCAGAAGATGATCCGAGAAACCCTGCGGTTATCGCAGACAACGTAGGCGACAATGTAGGCGATGTGGCTGGAATGGGAGCAGATTTATATGAATCCTATGTAGGTTCCATTGTTTCGGCATGTGCACTCGGGGTAATTGCATTTAATAAGGTTGAATCCGTTGACCGTTTAAATGCTGTCGTAATACCTATGCTTCTTGCGGCGCTGGGCGTGATTGCTTCAATTATTGGGGCTCTTCTGGTAAAGACCGGCGAAGATACCCGTCAGAGTACATTGCTGCATTCCCTTGGAAGAGGAACAAATACAAGTGCCGTTATTATTGCTGTAGCCGCATTCCCATTGGTATGGGTGACTTTAGGCAAAGAGTTTATTGGAATTTATTTTGCAATTCTGTCAGGACTACTGGCAGGTGTGCTGATAGGACGATCAACAGAATATTTTACAGCTGATACATATAAACCAACCCAGAATCTGGCAGAGAAGTCCCTGACTGGTTCAGCCACCATTATTATAGGAGGACTGAGTCTGGGGATGCTGTCCACTGCTCTGCCAATTATTATTATTGCGGTGTGTGTTATGGCTGCTTATGGCTTTTCGGGTGGCTTTGTCGATGCCACAAGAGGACTATACGGTATCGCTCTCGCGGCAGTAGGAATGCTGTCCACTCTTGGCATCACTCTTGCGACAGATGCCTATGGCCCGATTGCGGATAATGCCGGCGGAATTGCGGAGATGGCGGGACTTGATGCAGAGGTGCGTACACGCACAGATGCTCTGGACTCACTGGGGAATACGACAGCTGCTACAGGAAAAGGTTTTGCTATCGGATCGGCAGCGCTTACAGCCCTGGCACTGATAGCCTCGTATGTAGAAAAGGTGCAGCAGGTAGGCGGCGACTCAGTGAAGCTTGACATGAGTGTCATGAATCCGGCTGTTCTTGTGGGACTCTTTATTGGTGCTTGCCTTCCGTTCATATTTGCTGCGCTGACTATGTCATCTGTAGGAAAGGCCGCCCAGAGTATTGTTGTGGAGGTAAGGCGGCAGTTCCGGGAAATCTCAGGTCTCATGGAGGGAAAAGCAGAAGCAGATTATAAGACCTGCGTTGACATTTGTACAAAAGCAAGCCTCCAGGAAATGATTTTGCCTACGCTTCTGGCAATTATTACACCCATTGTCACGGGATTGATTCTCGGCTACAACGGTGTGATTGGCCTTTTGACAGGGGCAACAGCATCGGGGTTCGTGATGGCAATTTTCATGGCCAATTCAGGCGGTGCATGGGACAATGCAAAGAAATATATTGAGGGTGGTAATCACGGCGGTAAAGGAAGTGACGCCCATAAAGCCGCTGTTGTGGGCGATACGGTAGGTGATCCTTTTAAAGATACCTCAGGTCCGTCCATCAATATTCTGATTAAACTGTTGTCTATGGTTTCCATAGTGTTCGCAGGCTTAGTAGTGAATTTCCATATTTTTTAATAATTGAATGATACCAGGATCAAATACCCTGCCTGCAGCTTGCTGCAGGGTATTTGACTTGGAGCTTATACGTCTTTTTGTACATCAAAATAAACAAAAATCGATCTGCGTTCTATGGACTTTTGGTATTATTAGGGATATAATAAAGGGACACGTGATAAAATAACTGTACAACGTATTTATAAGGAGGAATAAGATATGGCAAGAAAAATGAAGACCATGGACGGTAATCAGGCTGCGGCTCATGTTGCTTATGCATATACTGAAGTAGCTGCAATTTACCCGATCACCCCATCATCCGTTATGCCAGAACATATTGATGAGTGGGCAACAGAAGGAAGAGAGAATATTTTTGGACAAACTGTTAAGGTGACAGAGATGCAGTCTGAGGCAGGGGCAGCAGGAGCTGTACATGGCTCATTATCAGCCGGAGCTTTAACGACCACATTTACGGCATCTCAGGGATTGCTTCTGATGATTCCAAACATATATAAAGTAGCAGGTGAACAATTACCGGGTGTATTCCATGTATCTGCACGTGCAATTGCCAGCCATGCTCTTTCTATTTTCGGAGATCATTCCGACATTTACGCATGTCGTCAGACTGGTGCTGCTATGCTCTGTGAATCCAGTGTCCAGGAAGTAATGGATCTCGCACCGGTTGCTCACTGCGCAGCCTTAGAAGGTAAGCTCCCATTCATCAACTTCTTCGACGGATTCAGAACATCTCATGAGATTCAGAAGATTGAGACCTGGGAGTATGAAGACCTGAAAGATTTAGTGAATATGGACTCTATCGATGAATTCCGTGCACATGCCCTGAACCCAAATCATCCATGTCTCAGAGGTTCTGCTCAGAATCCGGACATCTTCTTCCAGGCAAGAGAAGCAAGCAATTCATATTATGACGCTCTTCCAGGAGTTGTCCAGAAGTACATGGACAAGGTTAATGAAAAGATCGGTACAGATTATAAATTATTCAATTACTACGGAGCACCGGATGCAGAGAGAGTCATTGTTGCCATGGGTTCTGCCTGTGATACAATTGAGGAGACTATTGATTATCTGCGTGCAGCAGGCGAGAAGGTCGGTGTTGTAAAAGTCCGTCTTTACAGACCATTCTGTGCAAAAGCACTTATCGACGCTATTCCAGATACGGCAAAGACAATCAGTGTACTGGACAGAACAAAAGAGCCGGGAGCAATCGGAGAACCATTGTACCTGGATGTTGTTGCAGCCCTTAAAGGAAGCAAGTTTGATGCTGTACCTGTACTCTCAGGACGCTATGGATTAGGCTCCAAGGATACAACTCCGGCACAGATTGTTGCTGTATTTAATAATAAAGATAAGAAAAGATTCACAATCGGTATTGTAGACGATGTGACAAATCTGTCACTGGATGTGAAGGAACCCCTTGTCACTACTCCGGAAGGAACAATTAATTGTAAGTTCTGGGGACTTGGAGCAGATGGTACTGTAGGTGCCAATAAGAACTCCATCAAGATTATCGGCGATAACACAGACATGTATGCACAGGCATATTTTGATTATGATTCCAAGAAGTCTGGCGGTATCACTATGTCTCACTTACGCTTTGGAAAGAAGCCAATCAAATCCACATACCTGATTACCCAGGCTAATTTTGTGGCATGCCACAATCCGTCTTATATTGACAGATATAACATGGTGCAGGAGTTGGTGGACGGAGGAACTTTCCTTTTGAACTGTTCCTGGGACATGGAAGGTCTTGAGAAGCATTTACCCGGACAGGTAAAGGCTTATATTGCTAACCACGATATTAAATTCTACACAATCGATGGTATTGCACTTGGCAAAGAAATCGGACTTGGCGGACGTATCAATACAATTCTGCAGTCTGCATTCTTTAAACTTGCTGCTATTATTCCGGAGGAAGAGGCAATTACTCTGATGAAGGAAGCTGCAAAAGCTACCTACGGAAGAAAAGGTGACAAGATTGTACAGATGAACTATGAAGCCATCGACGCAGGCGCTAAGAAAGTTGTGGAAGTTAAAGTTCCTGACAGCTGGAAGAGTGCTGCCGAAGAGGGCCTTGCAACACCTCATGTAGGCCACGAAGCAGGTAAGGATGTCACTGATTTTGTTAAGAATATTCAAGCGAAAGTAAATGCTCAGGAAGGAAATTCACTTCCCGTATCCGCATTTACTGATTATGCAGACGGCTCCACACCATCCGGAACTGCCGCTTTCGAGAAGCGCGGTATTGCAGTAGATATTCCGATTTGGAAACCAGAGAACTGTATCCAGTGTAACCGCTGTGCATATGTCTGCCCTCATGCAGTTATCCGTCCGGTTGCAATGACAGAAGAAGAAGCTGCCAACAGACCTGAGGGAATGGATACATTAGACATGATTGCTATGCCTAACATGAAATTCTCAATCGTGGTATCTGCTTATGATTGTACAGGATGCGGCTCATGTGCTAACGTATGTCCCGGAAAGAAGGGCGAGAAAGCTCTTGTTCTTGAGAACATGGAAGAAAACGTGGGACGTCAGAAGTATTTCGATTACGCAAGACAGCTTCCTGTAAAACCGGAAGTCGTTGATAAATTTAAAGTAACTACAGTAAAGGGAAGCCAGTTCAGACAGCCGCTGCTTGAGTTCTCCGGAGCGTGTGCAGGCTGTGGTGAGACACCTTATGCAAGATTGGTTACACAGCTGTTTGGTGACAGAATGTATATTGCCAACGCAACAGGATGCTCATCCATCTGGGGTAACTCCTCACCGTCTACACCATACACTGTAACTGCGGCAGGCAAGGGACCGGCATGGTCTAACTCTCTGTTTGAAGATAACGCTGAATTCGGATATGGTATGCTGCTTGCGCAGAACACGATCAGAGGCAGAATGAAAGGTTATGTTGAGAACCTTGTTGAAAATTCAGGCAATGAGGATGTAAAAGCTGCGGCACAGGAATATCTGGATACATTCAGATCAGGAGCTGCAAACGGAACAGCCACGGATAAACTGGTAACAGCATTGGAAGCTTGTGACTGTGATAATGAAAATAAAAAAGAACTGCTGAAAGCAAAAGATTTTCTTGCAAAGAAATCTCAGTGGATATTCGGTGGTGACGGCTGGGCTTATGATATTGGATTCGGCGGTCTTGACCATGTGATTGCAAGTGGTGAAGATATCAACATTATGGTATTCGATACAGAGGTTTATTCCAACACAGGCGGACAGTCCTCCAAATCTACAAATCTGGGAGCTACAGCACAGTTTGCTGCAGGCGGTAAAGAGACCAGAAAGAAAGACCTTGCGGGAATCGCTATGAGCTATGGCTATGTATATGTGGCTCAGATTGCTATGGGTGCAGATTACAACCAGACTGTAAAGGCTATTACAGAAGCTGAGGCTTATCCTGGACCATCTGTGATTATTGCTTACTCTCCATGTATCAACCATGGTATTAAGTCAGGTATGGGCAAGGCACAGACAGAAGAGCAGCTGGCTGTACAATGCGGATACTGGAATAACTTCAGATTTAATCCGGATGCAGAAGGCAATAAGTTCTTCCTTGACAGCAAAGAACCTAAGATGGAGAATTATCAGGAATTCCTTAACGGAGAAGTTCGTTACAACGCTCTCAAGAGAGCAAATCCTGAAAAAGCTGAAAATCTCTTCACTCAGAATGAGAAGATAGCGAAAGAAAAATATGCATATTTGCAGAAACTTGTAACACTTTACGGAGACGAAGAGTAAGAAGGCTGTTGCAAAAGTAGTAAATCCGCCCCTATGTAGGTGGAGCTGTAAAAAGGCCTTTAAAATTTAGGCCCCCAACTAAACGTAACGAAATATTATCCTCATATAGGAGATAGAATAGTTCCTATATGGGGATATTTTTTATTTATGTTGAGAAATCAGAAATTGGCATCAGTATTCTATATTTTGACTCAAAAGTATAGCTTACAATTAAGCCGTATTGGTAAATCCATTTCATAAAAGATAAGCTATAGGAATAATTTTAAAATAATAGTTAAATCTATATTTAGATTAAAATTTTTTGAAATAATAGAAATAATATTTAAGTTATGTTTACTTTTTTACATACATATGTTATATTATTATCAAATAGGGGATTGATTTTGAGAAATTAGTAGAATGCTTTTAACAAAAGAGAGGATGTGATAATGTGAGACGGAGATTAATTAGCTTTACAATTATGTTATGTTTAGTTTTTGGCTTTAGCATAACTACTTTTGCACATGATGAAACACAAGGAAAGGGAGTTAAGTTCAAAACGATTGAGGAGTACAATGAGACTGGTCGATTTTTACAACCTAATGAAGCACTTGTGGATGAAAATGGACTCATGCTTACAACTCCAACAGCGAATGTATCCCCAGAACCTTTGTATATTCCTTGTCCTGTTTTCGGTGGTAAACATCAAATGGTCGCGCGCGGATTTGGTGATGTTTATGTGGATGGTGTCCGTAAAATTCAGGGTGGGCATTGCACACAGTGTACATATTGTGGTGATGTAATCATTAGTGAAAATGTTCCCTATCAAAGTAACTATTTGGGATATTATGGATATGTAAATTATCCGTATGATGTGACTACTTATACAATAATGTATACAGATAGCCTTTGGTTTTCTAGTAATTGGAAGACGGATCCATTTTTTGAAAGTTTTCAATTTTTATAAACGATAATTTAGATACAGGTGATTTCTTAGTACAGTTGCTTTATATTTCCAGGAGGATATAAATCATGCCGAAAACCAATATATTCAGAATAATCATAACAATTTGTATTATAGCAATAATCGGAGTGGGTATTTATTTTGTCCTGCCCAGAGATACTAAGCAGATTAAAGATTTTGTGAGTCAATGGTTCACTAAGTCAGAAAGCAACACCCGTATGTATAATGAACTGAAAGAAAATGCAACTCATATTGGTACAAATGAGAATGACGAAGATACAAGCTCTAGTGCAGCCAAAGATTCCAAAAAAGTCTTAAAAGAGTACTATGGAAAATATTTAAATGATCAGGCAATAGACGATTTTATAAAGTATTCTACTATATCACTTAATCTCGAAATGAACTATGAAGACTATAAAGCGTCAAGGGTTGAGGTGAAAAAGGAAAGTAACGGATACACTTTTACAGCATACGTGAAAATAACAAAAGATTCTCAGGAAAAGGATACTATGATTTCTGGCAAAGTGCAGATGAAGGATAAGAAAATTAATTGGTTACAGCTGACAGATATAGGCGATTTTTAGGGAAAACAGCAATTTAAAAAGATGGGGCTCTGCGAAATAGAGGAATGGTTCTCTGTTTTCAGTGCCCTATCTTTGCATCTAAAAGGAGTTAATTAAACCAATTTTTTATTTTAAACAGCCAGATTTCCACCAGTACAATCAGGAGACTTAAGACACAAATGATGATGTAACCATATGGCGAGTCGAGCTCTGGCATATGTGTAAAGTTCATGCCGTACCATCCGGCAATGAGAGACAGGGGCATGAAGATTGTGGTGACGATTGTTAGAAATTTCATAATCTGGTTCTGATGCATGTCAACCTGAGTCTGGTGCATTTCCCTTAATTGCATGGAATATTCCTTGAGCATCTGCACGTTTGAATATAGCCGTTCGGCTTTGGCTGTGAACAGACCAAACAAGGGGGCGGCGGATTCTTTTGTTTTAGAAAGCGGACCTTCCTCCAGGTCTTCCCCCATATCCTGGAGCTGTTCATAAAAAGCTCCAAGGGCAGCCAGTTCTTTTCTTATCAGCAATATTCTGCGGTTAAAAGAAGAATCGTTCTTTTTCAGGATGTCTTCCTCCAGGTGGGTGAGCATTTCCTCAAAATGTTGAAGAAAAAAAACATCGTCCTTAATCAGATATTGTAGAAAAGCAAGAAAAAAGTGAGCAATCGATCTTGCGTCTGACAAAGGATAATCTTCCATTTGCTTTAGGATTGGAGGAATAAAATTATGTTCATCGACAAATATTAATTCAGAATCTGTCATATAAAAGACAAATGAAGAAAAGCCTTTCTGTTGTTTTCCCCTGGGGGGAATCGAAAGGGTGCCGATTGTAAGACCATTCATTACGTCGGCTTTGCAATAGTGAATATGAGAAAGGCTGGCCTTAAGCATACGGTAATGTTCTGTCCCCCGGAATTGCTGATCATACTCATCAGAAGTCAGGACTGTAATAGCCCCGCATTTTTCTGGTAGTTTGGCAGATACCGGAAGAGAAATTAATTTTTCTTTCAGAAAATATCTTATCATAATATAAAACATCCTTTTCTGTGAATTTACTATTATCATATCCACGTGTCCTTAAATTTTCAACCCCAATTTAGTAAAAATACTGTTTTCAGGTAACAGTTTACCCATCAACTCGATTGTATGGGACTATTAACAAATTTTGGAGAGAGATGTATAATGAGGGTACATTTTGTGGTATAGTAAGAATAATTGTGGTGACAGGGAGGTAATTATGGCAAAATATGTAATGGCGCTGGATTCCGGGACAACCAGCAACAGGTGTATTCTTTTTAATGAAAAGGGCGAAATGTGCAGCATGGCTCAGAAAGAGTTCACCCAGTATTTCCCTAAACCGGGCTGGGTGGAACATGATGCAGAGGAAATCTGGTCCAGCCAGCTGGAGGTAGCGTGGCAGGCCATGGAAAATATCAATGCCACTGCGGCAGATATTGCATCTATTGGAATTACGAACCAGCGGGAGACGGCAGTCGTATGGGACAAGAATTCAGGGGAACCTGTCTACCATGCTATTGTATGGCAATGCCGCCGTACGTCAGAGTATTGTGACGAATTGAAGTCGAAGGGACTGACGGACAAGTTCCGCCGTAAAACGGGACTTGTTATTGATGCATATTTTTCCGGGACAAAGGTAAAATGGATACTGGATCATGTTGAGGGAGCAAGGCAGCGGGCCCGGCGCGGAGAACTTTTGTTTGGTACGGTAGAGACCTGGCTGATCTGGAAATTGACCAAAGGAAATGTGCATGTGACAGATTATTCCAATGCCTCCAGAACGATGATGTTTAATATTAATACTTTAAACTGGGATGAAGAAATTTTGGAGGAGCTGGACATTCCCATTAGTATGCTTCCTGAAGCAAAACTCTGCAGTTGTATTTACGGTGAAGCGGATGTGAGCTTTTTTGGAGCGCCGATTCCCATTGCCGGGGCAGCGGGAGATCAGCAAGCAGCTTTGTTTGGACAAACCTGTTTCCAGGAAGGAGAAGCAAAAAATACATACGGAACTGGGTGTTTCCTTTTAATGAATACAGGGGAAAAGCCGGTTTTTTCTGAAAACGGCCTTGTAACCACTATTGCATGGGGACTGGACGACAGGGTAAACTATGCACTGGAAGGTTCCGTATTTGTAGCGGGAGCTGCCGTACAGTGGCTGCGGGATGAATTGAAACTGATTGATTCTGCACAGGTATCGGAATATATGGCTCAGAAAGTAAAAGATACAAATGGCTGTTATGTCGTTCCTGCATTTACAGGTTTGGGCGCTCCCTATTGGGATCAGTATGCCAGGGGAACTGTCCTGGGGCTGACAAGGGGAGTCAATAAGAACCATATCATACGTGCCACGCTGGAATCCATTGCTTATCAGGTGAATGATGTAATGGATGCCATGAAAGCAGATCTGGGGAAAGAGATATCCATACTGAAGGTGGACGGCGGAGCCAGCGCAAATAATTTCCTTATGCAGACGCAGGCTGATATCAGCAATGTTCCTGTGGCGAGACCTCAGTGTGTGGAGACTACGGCTATGGGAGCGGCATACCTGGCAGGACTTGCTGTGGGGTATTGGAAAAACAAGGAAGAAATTGCAAAAAACTGGGCTGTGGATCGGACCTTCAGACCTGAGATCGGGGACACGGCAAGAACCAAGAGGATAAAAGGCTGGAACAAAGCAGTAAGATATTCTTATGACTGGGCAAAAGACAAAGAAGACTAAATAAATACAGCCCCTTTTATTGTGAAGGGTATTTATGGTATAATGCTCTTACTTGGCGAGGTATTTGCGAGCCTAGAAAGACATATACCTAAGCACTTAGCGAGGTACTTACGAGCTTAGTATTTATGGTATAATGAGGAAATCGTATGAAGGAGAGGTAATGTATGGAAATTTTTGATTTGAAGACATATGAGATGATACAAAAAGAAGACTTATCCGATTTAAATTCAAAAGGATATCTGCTGAGACATAAAAAGAGCGGAGCTCGTGTTCTGCTGATGGAAAATGACGATGATAACAAAGTTTTTTCAATCGGTTTTAGGACTCCGACGACTGACAGCACCGGAGTGCCACATATTATGGAGCATTCTGTACTGTGTGGCTCAAAGGACTTCCCAGTCAAAGATCCTTTTGTAGAACTTGTAAAGGGTTCCTTGAATACTTTTTTGAATGCTATGACCTATCCTGATAAAACTGTCTACCCGATTGCAAGCTGCAATGACACGGATTTCCAGAATCTGATGCATGTATATATGGATGCAGTATTTTACCCTAATATATACCGGTATGAAGAGATTTTCCGCCAGGAAGGCTGGAGCTACAAGCTGGATTCAGCAGATGGCAGACTGGAGTACAACGGTGTCGTCTATAATGAGATGAAGGGAGCATTTTCATCACCGGAGGGAGTGCTGGACCGGATGATTCTGAATTCTCTTTTTCCGGACACTACCTATGCAAATGAATCGGGAGGAGACCCGGAGGTGATTCCGGAGCTGACGTACGAGCAATTTCTGAATTTCCACAGAAAATACTATCACCCGTCCAACAGCTATATTTATCTCTATGGCAATATGGATATGGAAGAAAAGCTGAACTGGCTGGACAAGGAGTATTTAAGTTCGTTTGAGAAGATTGAAGTGAATTCGGAGATTGGATATCAGAGGCCCTTTGACCGTGTGAAAGAATTTGAGATGGAGTATTCTATTTCAAGTGAGGAAACAGAAGAGGACAATACGTATCTCTCTTACAACAAAGTGATTGGAACAAGCCTTGATGAAAAGCTCTATTTGGCATTTGAAATACTGGATTATGCACTTTTGTCGGCTCCGGGGGCACCGCTGAAGAAAGCCCTGGTGGATGCAGGAATCGGTAAGGATATTATGGGTTCCTATGACAATGGAATTTACCAGCCTATTTTCTCTGTTGTTGCAAAGAATGCAAATTTAGAGCAGAAAGAGAAGTTCATTTCTGTAATAGAAGATACATTGAAAGATATTGTGAAGAATGGAATGGACAAGAAGGCATTGGAAGCTGGAATCAATTATTACGAGTTCCGGTTCAGGGAAGCAGATTTCGGTAACTTTCCAAAGGGGCTAATGTATGGACTCCAGATATTTGACAGCTGGCTTTACGATGAGAACAAGCCATTTATTCATATGCAGGCGATTCCTACCTTTGAGTTTCTGAAGGCTCAGATCGGTACAGCTTATTTTGAATCCCTGATTCAGACCTATATTCTTGATAATACACATGCCTCCATAGTTGTTGTAAAACCGGAAAAAGGACGCACAGTACGGCTGGATAAAGAGCTGGACGAAAAATTACAGAAATATAAGGAAAGTTTAAGCTCAGAGGAAATTGACAAGCTGATAAAAGATACAGAAAAGCTGCTGGCTTATCAGGAAGAGGAATCACCGAAAGAAGAACTTGAAAAGATACCCGTTCTCAACAGAGAGGATATTTCAAGGGAGATTGCACCCATATACAATGAAGAAAAAGAAGTGGACGGCATCAAGCTGCTGCACCACAATGTGAATACAAACGGTATCGGATATGTTACATTGATGTTTGATTTGTCCGAAGTTCCGGAGGAAAAGCTCCCTTACGCTGGATTGCTGCAATCTGTATTGGGGCTGATTGATACGACAAACTATGAATATGGCGATCTTTTCAATGAAATCAATGTCCATACCGGAGGAATCGGTTCCTCTCTGGAGCTGTATGCCGATGTGACGAAAGTAAAAGAAAAAGAGTTCCGGACTACTTTTGAAATTAAAGGGAAAGCCCTGTATCCAAAGATAGATGTGATGTTTACAATGATGCGTGAGATTATGATGGAAACAAAGCTGGAGGATGTGAAGCGTTTGAAAGAGATCCTTTCTATGTTGAAATCCCGGCTTCAGATGGGCTTTCAGTCATCTGGCCATACAACAGCTGCCCTGCGCGCGTTATCCTACGACTCCCCCCTGGCCAAATTCAAGGATGATACGGATGGAATCGGGTTTTATCAGCTTGTAAAAGATGTTGAAGAAAATTTTGAAGAAAGGAAAGAAGAGCTGATATCCAATCTAAAAGAGATTGCAGTAAACATTTTCCGGGCTGATAACATGATGGTCAGTTATACGTCAGAGGAAGAAGGGCTGGAACCTATATTTGAGCAAATTAAAAGGGTAAAGACATCCCTGCATGAAGAAGATAAGACTGGTAATTCACCCTGTGTTATACACTGTAAGAAAAGAAATGAAGGCCTGAAAACATCCTCCAAGGTTCAGTATGTTGCAAGGGTGGGGAATTTCATTGATCACGGCGCAGTATATAACGGTGCTCTGCAAATACTAAAAGTTATTTTAAGTTACGACTACCTGTGGCAGAATCTCCGTGTAAAGGGCGGTGCATATGGATGCATGAGCAGCTTTAATCGAATTGGTGAGGGATATTTTATCTCCTATCGGGATCCGAATCTGAAGAGAACAATGGAAGTTTACGAAGGTATAGTAGATTATCTCAAAAACTTTACAGTCGACGAGAGAGATATGACAAAGTATATTATTGGAACAATCAGTAATATTGACCGTCCTATGACCCCCGCAGCCAAGGGAGACCGATCCATGAATCTTTACATGAATCACGTGACGGCAGAAATGATTCAAAAAGAACGTATGGAAATTCTTGAGGCAGACCAGGAAGATATCCGCAGACTTTCCAAGGTAGTAGAAGCAGTTCTCTCAGCGAATCAGTTTTGTGTAATCGGAAATGAAGAAAAGATAGAAGAGGAAAAAGAGATGTTTGGTGAAGTAAAGGTATTATTCTAAGGAGGATGAATGGAAGAAAATTATAAATCGGGTTTTGTTACCTTAATCGGACGCCCAAATGTGGGCAAGTCTACTTTGATGAATCATTTGATTGGGCAGAAAATCGCGATTACATCAAATAAGCCCCAGACTACAAGAAACCGTATTCAGACAGTTTTTACAACAGAAGAGGGGCAGATTGTGTTTGTGGATACACCCGGCATTCATAAAGCAAAGAATAAGCTTGGCACATATATGGTGAATGTTGCGGAGAAGACGCTCAATGAAGTGGATGTAATCTTATGGCTGGTAGAGCCGTCCACATTTATAGGGGCTGGAGAGCAGCATATTACCCAGAGGTTGCAGAAAGTCCAGACCCCGGTTGTTCTCGTAATAAATAAAATTGACATGGTGAAAAGAGAAGAAATTCTGCCTTCCATAGATGCATACCGAAAGGTCTATGATTTTGCCGCCATTGTGCCAGTATCAGCTAGAAGCGGGGATAACACCGATGAACTTATAAAAGTGATTTTCCAGTACCTTCCTTACGGGCCACAGTTTTACCATGAGGACACCATCACTGATCAGCCTGAGCGCCAGATTGTGGCGGAGCTGATTCGTGAAAAGGCTCTGTATTGTCTCCAGGAGGAGATTCCCCACGGAATCGCTGTAGCTATAGACAGCATGAAAATGCAGAAAAAAGTTATGCATATTGATGCCACAATCATCTGTGAAAGAGATTCCCATAAAGGGATTATTATCGGAAAGCAGGGGGGTATGCTAAAAAAGATCGGAAGTACTGCCCGCTATGAAATAGAAAAGTTCCTTGACTGCAGAGTAAATCTGAAACTGTGGGTAAAGGTACAGAAAAACTGGCGTGATAGTGACTTTTTGATGAAAAATTTTGGGTACAGGGAAGAAAAGATATAAGGCCCAGAATCAGTTTGTCAAGGCATTTTGATAAAAATCTACTGGTAGATTTTACGAGGTATAGGGCAGCTTTATATCGGAGAATCTAATACTATAACATAAGAAGAGGGTGATCCGATGGAACAGAGATATTGGGACAAATTTATGGAAACCGGAAGTGTGAAGGATTATCTGTCCTACAAAGCGGGGGGATTCGCTGAAAACGATGGACAGAAAGAAGAGAAAAGCATGGGAGTAAGCAGTAGTGAATCAGATCGTACTAACAGGAATGGTGCTTTCTACGGCACCCGTTGGGGAATATGACAGAAGAGTTGTTATCCTAACAAAAGAACAGGGAAAAGTATCTGCGTTTGCCAAGGGCTCAAGGCGTCCCAACAGCCCTCTGGCAGGTGCAGTAAATCCGTTTACTTTTGGGGAATTCACCATGTACGAAGGCCGCTCCTCCTACACCATACAGGCTGCAAATATTTCAAACTATTTTCAGGAGCTTCGGGAAGACCTGATCGGCGCATACTACGGTTTTTATTTCCTTGAATTTACTAATTATTATACAAAAGAATTTAATGATGAGAAGGAAATGTTGAAACTTCTTTATCAGACTCTGCGTGCCCTGTCCAATGAACATATCCCCGACAGGCTGGTTCGCTGTATATTCGAATTGAAAGCCTATTGTATCAATGGAGAGGGCCCAGAGGTTTTTCAGTGTGTAGTCTGTGGAAATAAGGAAAGGCCGGCTGTCTTTAGCGTGAAAAAGGGCGGCCTTGTCTGCTGTGAGTGTGATGGAGATGTGATTGATGGAATTCCTCTGGAACAATCTACATTATATAGTATGCAGTACATAGAAAGCAGCAAGATAGAAAACTTATATACGTTTAAAGTGTCAGGCGAAGTGATGGGACAGTTGGTTTATGTTTTGGATCATTACCGGGAGGTTTATGTCGAAAAAAGATTTAAATCTCTGGAAATACTGGAGGCACTGCTCTAAGGCTTGAAAAAGAAAAACTAAACCGCTATAATAGGTAGCAACCGAGAAGAATAGAATGTGAGGATGTATTATGGTAGAGAAAACGATGGAAAAAATTGTGGCTCTTGCAAAATCCAGAGGATTTGTGTATCCGGGTTCAGAAATATACGGCGGTCTTGCCAACACGTGGGACTACGGAAACCTAGGAGTTGAATTGAAAAATAATGTGAAAAGGGCCTGGTGGCAGAAGTTTATTCAGGAATCTCCGTACAATGTAGGTGTGGACTGTGCGATTTTAATGAATCCCCAGACCTGGATAGCATCAGGGCATCTGGGCGGTTTTTCGGATCCTCTAATGGACTGCCGGGAATGCCATGAACGTTTCAGAGCAGATAAACTGATCGAAGACTATTGCGAAGAACATGATATTGCTATCGAGGGAGCGGTAGATGCGTGGGGCCAGGAAAAGATGACAGCATTTATTGAGGAACACAATGTCGCTTGCCCGTCCTGTGGAAAGCATAATTTTACGGATATCCGTCAGTTCAACTTGATGTTCAAGACTTTTCAAGGAGTTACCGAAGATGCGAAGAACACAGTTTATTTAAGACCGGAGACTGCACAGGGGATTTTTGTGAATTTTAAAAATGTACAGAGAACCTCCAGAAAGAAAATACCCTTTGGCATCGGGCAAATCGGAAAGTCCTTCCGAAATGAAATAACTCCGGGAAACTTTACTTTCCGCACAAGAGAATTTGAGCAGATGGAGCTTGAATTTTTCTGTGAACCTGGCACAGATCTGGATTGGTTTGTTTATTGGAAACAATTCTGTCTTGACTGGCTGAGCTCTTTAGGACTCAAAGAAGGCGAAGTGCGGTATCGGGACCACGATAAGGAAGAACTTTCATTCTATAGCAAGGCTACAACGGACGTAGAATTTTTATTCCCCTTCGGCTGGGGTGAGTTGTGGGGTATTGCGGACAGAACAGATTATGACCTGACCCAACATCAGGAAGTATCAAAGCAGGATATGTCCTACTTTGACGACGAAAAGAAAGAAAAGTATGTTCCTTACGTAATCGAGCCATCTCTTGGAGCAGACCGTATGGTTCTTGCTTTCCTCTGCAGCGCATATGATGAAGAAGAGCTGGAGGGCGGAGATAAACGTACTGTCCTGCATTTTCATCCGGCACTTGCACCGGTAAAAATAGGTATCCTCCCTTTATCCAAAAAGTTAAACAAAGGTGCCGAAGAAGTATATGCAGAGTTGTCAAAGCTTTACAACTGTGAATTTGATGACCGCGGGAATATCGGCAAGCGCTACCGCCGTCAGGATGAGATTGGAACTCCTTTCTGTGTGACGTATGATTTTGAATCGGAAGAAGATCATGCAGTAACTGTTCGTGATAGAGATACTATGGAGCAGGAGAGAATAAAGATAGAAGATTTAAAAGCTTATTTTGAAGAGAAGTTGCGTTTTTAAGGTGTGTTTCAATTAGAAAGGTAGTTTTATTATGGGTAAAAATTTATGGGAAGTTTATACAGACGAGCAATTAAATGAACTGAATTCTTTAAACGAGGATTATAAGAATTTCCTGGATACAGGAAAGACAGAGCGCGAATGCGTAACTGAGATCATCAGGCAGGCAGAAGCGGGTGGATATAGAGAACTTTCCTCCGTGCAGCAGCTGAAACCGGGGGATAAAGTATATGCGGCGTGGATGGGAAAATCCATTGCACTTTTCAACATCGGGGAGGATGACATGGAGCAGGGTATGAACATCCTTGGTGCTCATATCGATTCTCCCAGGATGGATCTGAAGCAGAATCCCTTATATGAAGCAGATGGATTTGCGTACTTTGATACACATTATTATGGTGGAATCAAGAAATATCAATGGGTGACACTGCCTCTGGCAATTCACGGCATAGTGGTGAAAAAAGACGGGACCAAAGTTGACATAGCTGTAGGAGAAAACGAAGATGACCCTGTATTCGTAATTACCGATCTGCTGATTCATTTGGCCGGGAAACAGATGGACAAAAAAGCTGCCACTGTTGTGGAGGGAGAAAATCTGGATATCCTCATAGGCAGCAGACCGCTGACAGGTGAAGAGAAAGATGCCGCTGCCGCACAGATTCTGAAGCTTTTGAAGGAAACTTACGATATAGAAAAGGAAGATCTGATGTCAGCAGAGTTAGAGGTAGTACCGGCTGGAAAGGCAAGAGATTGCGGCCTTGACAGAAGCATGATTATGGCATATGGTCAGGATGATCGTGTTTGTGCTTATACATCTCTCGCTGCCATACTGAAAGTAGGCCATGTAAAACGCACTTCCTGCTGTATTCTTGTAGATAAAGAGGAAATCGGCAGTGTGGGTGCAACAGGTATGCATTCCAGATTCTTTGAGAATGCGGTTGCAGACATGCTGGATAAGCTTGGGGCTTTCTCTGAGTTGAAGCTACGCCATGTAATGGCCAATTCTACGATGATTTCATCTGATGTAGGCGCTGCTTATGATCCAATGTATGCAGATGCGTACGATAAGAAATCCTCTTCCTTCTTTGGAAACGGACTTGTCATCAAGAAGCATACCGGTTCAAGAGGAAAGAACGGGTCTAATGATGCAAATGCAGAGTACATAGCAAAACTGAGAAAAGTATTTGATGACAGCCAAGTTGCATTTCAGATGACTGAGATGGGGAAGATTGATGTAGGCGGAGGTGGTACTATCGCATACATACTGGCACAATTTGGCATGGAGGTTATCGACGGAGGTGTGGCAGTTCTGAGCATGCATGCTCCCTGGGAGGTTGCCAGTAAGGCCGATGTCTATGAAGCCTACCGCGCATACTGCGCATTCTTAAAAGCTATGAAGTAAGATGGTGAAATGTTTAATTAAAAGAGGCGGATTGATAATATAATTTGTAAGTGCAATCTATCTGGCATGTTTTCCTGTTTTGCAACCGGAATTCAAGAAAATCCGGGTCCCATTCTTCCATTACTCCCGCACCAGGCAGGGAATTCATCCATCTTCTCTTTAAAGTTGAGAAAGAGATTCAGGATCTGCCTTGCGAAGAAAAGAGACAGAAGCATCAGGATGCGTCACAGCCTATCCTTGATGCCTTTTTGTCGTGGGTGGAAGAAACAGCAGCTCTTTCTACCACGAACGAATCTAACAACCGCAGGGGGTACTCTAAAAACCAGAGAAAATACCTGGAAACATTTTGAGAGGATGGCCGGCTGCCGATCTCGAATAATTTATGCGAGGCAAATATAAAGCCATTTGCCACAGCAAAACGTGCAAGGCTTTTTGCCCAAACTCCTAAGGGAGCAGCCGCTAATGCCGTTCTTTATACATTAGTAGAATCCGCCAGAAGAATGCAGGTTGGTCCATAAGCATAAAAAGTGCCTCAAGAAATGATAGGTTTAGTATAGCAGCATTGCGGTAGAATTACATGACGTCATCTTTTGAAGCACTTACATAGCATAGATTCTATGCTAAATGAAGCAGCGAAGCAATAAATAATATTAGAAAAAGTTAATTGTAAAAGTAAATTAGATCCCTTTTTGAAGGAGAGTCTAAATTAGTCTTGCAATTGATCATAATAGTAGAAAGAGGGTTTGCATGACAAAAATAACTGATTATTTTAAAACAAAAACAATAAGAAAAAGGGGGTCTATCAAGACAAAAGTAATTGTTATACCTTCGATCTTGGTATTAATTTCCATATCAGGAATAGGGATTATTTCTTCCTATTTTATGAGACAAAGCTTACTTAATGAAATGGATTTGCCCGGATATTACACGACGTTATCTTTTGAAGCACTTACATATAATTGATCTGACGCCTCTTTTTTTATGGAATAAATCTGGGAAAATCATCCATACTATTCCTTAGCGGATAAAAAAACCGAAATAGGAAGGAAAGATATTATGGAGAGAAAAAATGCCTGGAATTATTACAGTACAGAGGAAAGAAAACGTGTGGAAGATATCAGCCGCGCCTATTGTCATTTTCTGGACTGCAGTAAAACAGAACGTGAGTGTGCCGCCTCCGCAGTCAGACTGGCAGAGTCCCGGGGCTATAAAAATATGGAAACAATCTTAGAAACAGGAGAAACTTTGAAACCAGGCGACAGAGTATACGCCTGCCATATGGACAAGACTGTGGCGTTGTTCCAGCTAGGCGCAGAGCCTTTTGAAAAGGGCATGAACATTCTGGGGGCACATATTGATTCTCCGAGAATTGATGTCAAACAGATTCCCCTATATGAAGAGCAGGGAAATGTTTACCTGGATACACATTATTATGGGGGAGTGAAAAAATATCAGTGGCTGGCACTGCCTTTAGCAATCCATGGGATCATAGTCAGAAAAGACGGCACAAAAACAGAGATAAAATTGGGAGAAAAGGAGAAAGATCCTGTCTTTGTTATAACGGATCTGCTTCCTCATCTTGGAAAAGAGAAGAATGAACAGAAGGTAAAAGATTTCATTAATGCTGAAAAAATGGACCTTTTGATAGGAAATTACCCAGAGGCAGCTGAGAAGAACGAGAAAGAATCTGAATTGGTTAAAAAGACGGTTCTAAAAATACTCCAGGAGCAATACGAGATAGAAGAGGAGGACTTTATTTCGGCAGAGCTGGAAATAGTTCCTGCAGGGAAAGCGCGGGACTGCGGAATTGACAGAAGTATGGTACTGGCATATGGACAGGATGACCGAAGCTGTGCGTTCACTTCCCTGCTTGCACTTCTGGAAGTGAAAATGACGAAACGCACAGCATGCTGTGTGCTGGTTGATAAAGAGGAAATCGGAAGTGTAGGTGCTACCGGAATGCACTCAAAATTTTTTGAAAACACGGTGGCGGAATTGATAGAATTGTGTGGCGGTTACTCTGATATAAAGTTTCGCCGGACTATGACAAACTCTAATATGCTCTCCTCCGATGTTAGTGCCGCCTATGATCCTATGTTTGCCGAGTACTATGAAAAGAAGAATTCTGCCTATCTGGGAAATGGGCTTGTATTTAATAAGTATTCAGGAAGTGCCGGGAAATCCGGCGCAAATGATGCGAATGCGGAATATATGGCAAGTCTCAGGCAGGTTATGGATAAACATAAGGTTGTTATACAGACTGCAGAGCTGGGAGCTGTAGATAAAGGAGGAGGCGGTACTATAGCCTATATCATGGCAAATTATGGTATGAATGTAATCGATTGCGGAATCCCCGTACTGAATATGCATGCCCCCTGGGAGGTGTCCAGCAAGGCTGATATTTACGAGGCTCTCAAAGGCTATATTGCTTTTCTGAAAGAAGCATAACGTCTGCGTATCAAAGGATACCTGCAAAAGGATATACAAAAACGGCTGGCCCGAAATGGCTAACCGTTTTTGTCTCGTTTGGGGGGATACTTATTCTTCAATGTTGGTGTATACTTCAGGGTGTTTGCGTCTGTCTCTGAATTCTGCACAGGCTGTGTACAGAACGTCTGTTGAAGAATTGAGGGCAGTCTCGCAGGAGTCCTGAATAACACCTACGATGAAACCAACGCCGACTACCTGCATTGCGATATCATTCGGGATGCCGAACAGGCTGCAGGCAAGTGGAATCAGAAGCAGTGATCCTCCCGCTACTCCAGAAGCACCGGCGGCGCTTAAGGCGGAGAGAACACAGAGAATAATAGAAGGTATGAAGTCTACCTGAATTCCCAGAGTATTAGCTGCTGCAAGCGCCATTGTGGAGATAGTGACTGCGGCTCCGGCCATATTTATAGCAGCACCGAGAGGAATAGAAATAGCATAAGTATCTTCACTTAGTTCAAGCTTTTCACACAGCTCCATATTAACCGGAATGTTGGCAGCAGAGCTGCGGGTAAAAAATGCAGTAATACCACTGTCTTTTAGGCAGGTAAGTACCAGGGGAAATGGATTTTTTCTTGTACAGGCAAAGGTAACGATTGGGTTTATAATTAGTGCTACGAAGAACATAGTTCCAACCAGAACAAGAATGAGTCTGCCATAGTCTAATAAGACATGCAGTCCCTGTTCGGAAATGGTTGTGAAAATCAAGCCCAGGATACCGAAAGGAGCGCAGTTGATAATCCATTTAACAGCCGTAGCAATTGCATCGGATATATTTTCCAGTGCACGTTTGGTACCGTCTCCTGCTTTCTTGAGAGCGAGACCCAGAATGATGGCCCATGCCAGTATGCCGATATAGTTGGCGTTTACAAGAGCATTTACCGGGTTGTCCACCACATTCATCAGTAGATTGGTCAGTACTTCCGTGACACCGCTGGGGGGGGCAATGTCCGTGGTGTTCGTATTTTTTGAAAAAGTAAGCGTGATCGGGATTATGTAGCTGGCCAGAACTGCAGAAAGGGCTGCCAGCAGGTTCCCAAGCATATAGAGCACTACAATAAAGGTCATATTGGTCTTCTGCCCTTTTCTCATCTGAGACAGCGCACTCATGACCAGAAAGAACACCAGAAGAGGAGCAACTCCCCGCAGAGCGCCGACGAACAGGGTCCCCAGAATGGAGATTGCCGATGCCTGAGGAACAACCAGTCCGAGAATGATACCGACAATCAATCCGCAGATAATCCGTTTGATAAGGCTGATACTGTTCCATTTTTGAAAAATCTTGATAACAGGGTTAAAAAATTTTTTCATGTTTTCTTCTCGTGGATATATTAGCATGGTACTATACCCACATCCCTCTCTTTCTTGTTTAGATTTGTTTTCCCCAACATAACTATTATGACATAAAACTGTGCATATTACCATATAAACTATATTTTAACAATATTTCATTATCAAAAGTGGTGCATCTACAAATCAAATGAACAAAAGTTAGAGGAAAATACACAATAGAAATATTTTGCACAATATTGTATATGGGTAGAATGAATGCTATACTTAATAGGTAATCATCTGGGGAAGATGAAAAAATAACTAGGAGGCTATTGTCATGGGACAAACACAAAATGATGGTTTGATGTGGGCTCTTGTAAAAGAGAGACCGGAAGAAGGCTTATGGATGAAGAGAGTTCCCATTCCGGATGTGGGACCAAACGATGTCAAGATCAAGATCCACAAGACTGCAATCTGCGGGACAGACGTACACATCTATCAGTGGAATGACTGGGCACAGCACACGATACCCGTCGGTCTGACGGCGGGACACGAATATGTCGGAGAGGTTGTGGAAACAGGTGAGGCCGTGCGGGGGTTTAAGCCGGGCCACCTTGTATCCGGAGAAGGCCATATTACGTGCGGAAAATGCAGGAATTGTCTGGAGGGACACAAGGAGAACTGTAAAGATGCGAAGGGAGTAGGAGTGAACCGAAACGGAGCATTTGCTGAGTATCTTGTTATTCCCTCCTGCAATGTATGGCCGTGCAATCCTGCAATTCCGGAAGAAATGTACGCCATATTTGATCCTTTTGGAAATGCGACCCACGCTGCGCTGTCTTACGACTCTCTTGGAGAGGATGTGCTGATTACCGGTGCAGGTCCTATTGGATGTATGGCTGCGGCTATTGTGAAATTTGCAGGAGCTAGAAATGTGGTTGTGACAGATTTTAATGCCTATCGTCTGGAACTTGCCAGGAAGCTGGGAGCAACCAGAACTGTAAATCTCAAAGAAGAGAAGCTTACGGAAGTCATGAAAGAAATCGGCATGACAGAAGGATTTGATGTAGGACTTGAGATGTCCGGTGCACAGGCAGGGCTTAGTGAAATGATTCACAATATGAAACATGGCGGAAAGATCGCTCTTCTTGGTCTGCAGAGAACAGATGCTGTAGTGGATCTTGAGACGGTAATCTTTAATGGCCTCAATTTACGTGGCATATACGGAAGAAAGGTATGGGATACATGGTACAAGATGTCTACAATGCTGCAGGCAGGCCTGGATATTTCTCCAGTTATTACCCACCACTTTGATATTAAGGATTTTGAAAAAGGATTTGAAGCAATGATTTCAGGGCAGTCCGGAAAGGTTATATTAGACTGGTCACGTGTAAACGGGTAATTAGATGCAGCGGAATACAAAGAAAGAAGGATATAAGCAATGGCGCGCAAGGACAATATTTTAAATATTTATTCACAAGAGGTGGAGGGAATCAAAGAAGCAGGCCTTTTCAAGGGGGAAGCTCCCTTTGTTTCTCCTCAGGGATCAAAGGTAACAATGGAAGATGGCAGAGAACTTCTCTGCATGTGTTCAAACAACTACCTGGGACTGGGGGACAGCCCTCGTCTGATTGAAGCTGCAAAGAGAACCTATGATGAGAAGGGCTACGGAGTTGCATCTGTACGGTTTATCTGCGGAACTCAGGACATCCATAAAAAGTTGGAAAAAAGGATATCTGACTTCCTGGGAACGGATGATACCATCCTGTATTCCTCTTGTTTTGATGCAAACGGAGGTCTGTTTGAGACCATACTTTCTGATAAAGATGCCGTTATCAGTGATGAACTAAACCATGCATCTATCATCGACGGAGTGCGGCTGTGCAAGGCAAAGAGGTACCGCTATAAAAATAATAGCATGGAAGATCTGGAGGCCAGACTCAAAGAGGCGGATGAGGCCGGTGCGAGAGTAAAATTAATTGCCACAGACGGTGTATTTTCCATGGACGGAATTATATGTAACTTAAAAGGAGTTTGTGATCTTGCCGATAAATACAATGCTCTTGTAATGGTAGATGACAGCCATGCGGTAGGCTTTATAGGAAAGACGGGCCGTGGGACTCCGGAGTACTGCGGTGTACAGGGACGTGTGGATATCATCACTGGCACCCTGGGGAAGGCTCTGGGAGGAGCGTCCGGCGGATATACTTCAGGAAGAAAAGAGATTATCGATCTTCTGCGTCAGAGAAGCCGTCCGTATCTGTTCTCCAATTCAGTGGCTCCCGCAATTGTGGGTGCAAGCCTTGAGCTTTTTGACATGCTCGATGAGAGTACTAAGCTTCGGGATCATCTGGAAGATGTAACTGCATATTATAGAAAGCTGCTGGTGGACAATGGCTTTGATATTATCCCCGGAACCCATCCCTGTGTGCCGGTTATGCTCTATGATGAGAAGACAGCGGCTGAGTTTGCAAAGCGCATGATGGAGAAGGGCGTATATGTAGTGGCATTCTCCTATCCGGTAGTTCCCAAAGGAAAAGCGAGAATCCGTACACAGGTATGTGCCAGCCATACCAAAGAGGAGATAGATTTTATTGTAAAGTGCTTCAAGGAGGTAAGGTGCGAGATGGGACTTAAAAAATAAAAAGAGAATCCCGCAAAATAAGGCAATCTTTCCTATAATAAGGCAGATTGTCTTATTTTTTTTGGATTTTTGCAGATAATGTGAAAATAACGCTAATAAGTGGACAAAATGCTTGACGGGGATTAACAAAACCATTAAACTATTAGATGCGACATGATGCTATTTTATTTGAAAAAATTATTTAGGAGGTCATTGGAACATGGCAAAATGGGTTTATATGTTTACAGAAGGTAATGCAACCATGAGAAACCTTCTTGGTGGTAAAGGCTGCAACCTTGCAGAGATGACAAACTTAGGTCTTCCGGTACCGCAGGGGTTTACAATCACAACTGAAGCTTGTACGCAGTACTATGAAGACGGCGAGAATATTAATGATGAGATTATGGAACAGATTACAGAGTCTATTACTAAAATGGAAGAAATCACCGGAAAGAAATTCGGCGACAAAGAGAATCCTCTTCTTGTTTCCGTACGTTCCGGAGCAAGAGCTTCTATGCCGGGTATGATGGACACCATTCTGAACCTTGGCTTAAATGAAGAAGTTGTCGATATACTTGCTGAGAAGTCAGGCAATCCCCGTTGGGCATGGGACTGCTACAGAAGATTTATTCAAATGTATTCCGACGTAGTTATGGAAGTCGGTAAGAAATATTTTGAAGAGCTTATCGACAAGATGAAAGAAGAAAAGGGTGTTACACAGGACGTTGACCTGACAGCAGAGGATTTGAAGGTTCTTGCCGGACAGTTTAAGGCAGAATATAAAGAGATGATTGGTGATGATTTCCCGGATGATCCAAAGGAACAGTTGATCGGAGCTATCAAAGCTGTATTCCGTTCATGGGACAACCCCAGAGCTAATGTATACCGCCGTGACAATGATATCCCATATTCATGGGGAACAGCGGTTAACGTACAGATGATGGCCTTCGGTAACATGGGAGACACTTCCGGTACAGGTGTTGCATTTACCCGTGATCCTGCTACAGGAGAGAAGAAACTCATGGGAGAGTTCCTGATGAATGCACAGGGTGAGGACGTTGTTGCCGGTGTTCGTACACCTCAGAAGATTGCTCAGTTACAGGAAGTTATGCCGGAAGTTTACGAGCAGTTCGTGGACATCTGCCATACTCTGGAAGATCATTACAGAGACATGCAGGATATGGAGTTTACTATCGAGGATAAAAAACTTTATATGCTGCAGACACGTAATGGTAAGAGAACAGCTCAGGCTGCTTTGAAAATTGCCTGCGATCTTGTAGACGAAGGAATGATTACAGAAGAGATGGCTGTTGCAATGATTGATCCGAGAAATCTGGACACATTGCTTCACCCACAGTTTGACGCTGCTGCTCTGAAAGCCGCTGTGCCGGTTGGACGTGCACTGGGAGCTTCACCCGGAGCTGCATGCGGTAAGGTTGTATTTACAGCAGACGATGCAAAGGCATGGGCTGCAAGAGGAGAAAAAGTCGTACTTGTACGTCTTGAGACATCTCCGGAAGACATTGAAGGTATGAAAGCTGCACAGGGTATCCTGACAGTTCGTGGGGGTATGACATCACACGCTGCCGTTGTTGCCCGTGGAATGGGTACATGCTGTGTATCCGGATGCGGCGACATCGCAATGAATGAGGCAAACAAGAAATTTACGCTTGCTGGGAAAGAATACCATGAAGGGGATGCAATCTCTCTGGATGGTTCCACAGGTAATATTTACGACGGCTTAATCCCCACAGTAGACGCTACAATTGCCGGTGAATTCGGAAGAATCATGGGATGGGCTGACAAGTACAGAACTATGAAGGTCCGCACAAATGCAGATACACCTGCCGATGCTAAGAAAGCACGTGAACTAGGAGCAGAAGGTATCGGTCTCTGCCGTACTGAGCACATGTTCTTTGCAGGCGACAGAATTGATGCATTCCGTGAAATGATTTGTTCAGATACAGTAGAATCGAGAGAAAAAGCACTGGAGAAGATCCTTCCGGTACAGCAGAAAGATTTCGAAGAACTGTATGATGCACTGGAAGGAAATCCGGTAACCATCCGTTTCCTGGATCCACCGCTTCATGAATTCGTTCCTACAGAAGAGGACGACATTAAGAAACTGGCTGATGCTCAGGGCAAAACAGTAGAGCAGATTAAGACAATTATTGATTCTCTTCATGAGTTCAACCCGATGATGGGACACCGTGGATGCCGTCTGGCAGTCACATACCCAGAGATTGCAAAGATGCAGACAAAAGCTATCATCCGCGCAGCTATCAATGTACAGAAAGCACATGCTGACTGGGAAGTTAATCCGGAGATTATGATTCCATTGATTGGTGACATCAAAGAGTTAAAGTTTGTGAAGAAGATTGTTGTTGAAACAGCTGACGCTGAGATTAAAGCAGCAGGCAGTGACCTGAAATATCAGGTAGGTACAATGATTGAGGTTCCCAGAGCTGCACTTACAGCTGATGAGATCGCAAAAGAAGCTGATTTCTTCTGCTTCGGTACAAATGACCTGACACAGATGACATTCGGATTCTCCCGTGATGATGCTGGAAAATTCCTAGATTCATATTATGATGCTAAGATCTTTGAGAGTGATCCGTTTGCAAGAATTGACCAGGCGGGTGTTGGCAAGTTGATGGAGATGGCGGTTGAATTAGGAAAACCGGTTAATCCAAAACTGCACGTAGGAATCTGCGGCGAGCACGGCGGAGATCCAAGTTCTGTAGAATTCTGCAATACACTTGGTCTGGACTATGTATCCTGCTCACCATTCCGTGTACCGATTGCAAGACTCGCAGCGGCACAGGCAGCTATCAAAAGTAGATAGGAGTTCTCTTTTCCTTTGATTTACCGCTTAGTTTTGAGCAGGCAGCAGCTTGGCGAAAAGCGAACGGACAATATGTAAGGAAGAATCAGTGGCGAGAAACTACCGTAAAGGTATATATTGACCTTGATGAACACCTAAATACGATAAGCGTATCATTAGAAATAGTGGTACGCTTATTTTTTAATCTATAGGAAATTTCTCAAATAGCAAAAATAGTGTATAATAGATGTGAAATAAAAAAGAACATAGCAAAAGAGCGAAGTCGTGCCCTTGATTTCAAGCAAAAAAATGCGATAGAGATTAAAAGCATCCCAATAAGACTTGATTGTATTCTGGCTGCACCTGCGTTGCTTCAACTAATAGACGGTAAGAAACTCGCGGAGGTACTGAAAGAATTTATTGTTTTCCATGACTGTATTGTAAAAGCAGGAAACCAAACTTTGATCGGAGAGGTTCCTGCTTTTTATTTATAGTGACCAGACTATGATAACAAAAGGTACAGGATAAAACAATCTGATGTATGATTCGCCAGATTAATTTAATCTGTACTCTTTTTGTAACAGCTGTTTGCTGCCCCGCCAGTGGTCAATCCTGATGCGGCGGCGGTCACGATGGTATGGAGTTATGCAGGCGAGCTTATTTTCAATATGCTCATCTTAGTTGGTGCGGTCAAAATGGTATACCGTATTGTCCGAGAAATGATGGTCTGTAATTTATACCCCAAGGGCACCCCGTAACTCATGTCCTGCGGGCGGATTCGCAGTAAACTGCGTAATAAAGTATGAAATTTTCTGCAAGCGTTGACTTGATGGTATGAAATAAGTATAATATAGATAGAATACTACTATCTAATAAACGCAAGGAGGTTTTGTTATGAATATTCGTCCATCCGCAGCAATCCGCCAGAACTACAATGAGATTGCTAATATGTGCAGAAAGACCGCAGAGCCAGTTTTCCTTACCAAAAACGGCGAGGGAGATTTGGTTGTTATGGATATTGAAACGTTCAACCGCAGGGAAAAGATGTTAAAGCTCCGTGAGGAACTCTTAGCGGTTGAGGAAGATAGAATGGCAGGCAGAGTCGGCTGTACGCTTGATGAACTGGACGCTTATCTTGACGATGTGATTGCAGAGGTGTAGCGTATGGCAGAGAACAAGAGATACAAAGTTATTGTTTCCGACAGAGCGAAAAGAATGTTGGGAACACACATCCGATTTATGGCACAGGTCAATAAAGAAGCAACGGCGGCAAAAAAGAAAGATATAATAACCGCTATGCGTTCCCTCTGCCAGATGCCGCAGCGTTTGCCGTTATTTAAGGAATTATATATCACACCGAACAAATATCACAAAATGTTCCTTGAAAAGTGGTATCTTGTCCTCTATCAAATCCAAGACGACACGGTGTATGTCGATTATATTTTAGACTGCCGTAAGGATTACAGTTGGCTCATCAGATGACAACAAAATATGTTTTAGAAATCGTCACTTACAATTAGATGGCGATTTTTTTATGCTCCAAAGGAGGCGCAGATGATTGGAAGATAAGATAAATAAGGAAATACGTAACTATACGGAATCCATGTTTTGCGGGCTGTCACTCAGACAGTTCATTTTTTCCGTTCTTGCCTGCGGCGTTGCAGTAGGGCTTTACATTTTGCACTGGAATGTTTCCCTAAAGAAACTACATGGCAACTACCGTGAGAGATGGTACAATAAAGGCATAGAGTAACAACAATATTATTTAAAAGGCGGTTTCTAATGATTATGGTGAGCCTATTCATATCCATGTAGCTAAAGGAAAACCGTCTAACCAGAAACTCATTAAAAAGAACTTGCTTATATAAAGATCATCCTATAGAATTAAAGATAGTGTAGATGCATAGCATTTATCAGGCAACCTGAAATTGTTTCAAATTATTAAGGAGGATGAGGATGGGAACAAATGGAAAAGAAGGAGTTTTGGAAAGGGTTTTTCATTTATCGGAGAACCAGACAGATGTAAAAACGGAGGTTATGGCCGGATTTACTACGTTCATGACTATGGCCTATATTCTGGCAGTTAATCCCAGCATTTTGAGTGCCACAGGTATGGACAGTGGATCTGTATTCACTGCAACCGCTCTTGCATCATTTATTGCCACACTTTTAATGGCAGGGTTGTCCAATTACCCCTTTGCGCTGGCCCCCGGGATGGGACTTAATGCATATTTTGCGTATACTGTGGTACTAAATATGGGCTATACCTGGCAGATGGCTCTGGCGGCTGTATTTATTGAAGGGCTCATCTTTATAGCACTTTCCCTGACCAAAGTCCGGGAAGGAATATTCAATGCAATTCCTATGAATTTAAAACATGCGGTATCTGTTGGTATCGGGCTGTTTATTGCATTCCTTGGACTCCAGAATGCAAAAATCGTTGTAGACGGAGAAACTCTTGTATCTGTGTTTTCCTTTAAGGCCTCTCTGGCAGACGGTTCCTTTCATACTGTTGGAATTACAGTGTTGCTGGCAATCATAGGTATTCTTATTACCTCAATTCTGGTGGTAAAGAATGTGAAGGGAAATATCCTGTGGGGAATTATTATTACATGGGTCTTGGGAATGCTTTGCCAGGCTGCCGGCTTATACCAGCCGAACCCTGAACTGGGAATGTACAGTGTATTCCCTGATTTTTCGTCGGGTTTTGGCATTCCAAGTATGAGTTCTACCTTTCTTAAGTTGGATTTCAGCAAGGTACTTTCGCTAGATTTTATAGTTGTTATGTTTGCATTTTTGTTTGTTGATATGTTTGATACATTGGGAACCCTGATTGGTGTGGCATCTAAAGCTGACATGCTGGATAAAGACGGGAAGCTCCCCCAGATAAAGGGCGCGCTGCTGGCAGATGCTGTGGGGACCTCTGTTGCAGCATTACTGGGTACATCGACCACCACCACTTTTGTGGAAAGTGCTGCAGGTGTCGCAGAAGGCGGAAGAACCGGATTAACATCGGTAGTTACAGCTATTCTGTTTGGCTTATCGCTGTTCTTATCCCCGTTTTTCCTGGCAATTCCAAGCTTTGCAACGGCTCCGGCCCTGGTAGTGGTAGGCTTTTTGATGCTCACTTCTGTCACCAAGATTGACTTTAAAGATTATACAGAGGCAATTCCAAGCTATATCACAATTATTGCAATGCCTTTTATGTACAGCATTTCAGAGGGAATTTCTATGGGGGTTATTTCCTATGTAATAATCAATCTGGCAACGGGCAATGCAAAGAAAAAGAAAATCAGTGTTATCATGTATGTCCTGGCTGTACTATTTGTGTTGAAATATATACTGATATAATAATAAAGTAAGGAGGCTGTGTATGAGCAAAAGTATAATCCAGATAGCTAAAGGGGACATACCTGCGGACCTGGTACTAAAAAACGGCAAGGTGTTAAATGTATTTACGGAGGAGATATATGCTGCAGATGTGGCCATAACAGGAAATATTATTGCAGGAGTGGGAAACTATCACGGAGAACAGGAAATTGACTGCACTGGGAAATATATAGTTCCTGGTTTTATTGATGCGCATGTTCATATTGAATCATCAATGGTAACACCATTAGAGTTTGCAAAACATATCGTGCGCACAGGCACTACAGGAATTATTGCAGATCCTCACGAGATTGTAAATGTAAACGGAAAGAAAGGGCTGGATTTTATTTTAGATGCATCCGAAAATATACCGGTAAATACATATGTTATGGTGCCATCCTCGGTTCCAGCTACCGATATTGACACAAACGGTGCGGGAAAGTTTCTGGCAGAAGATATGCTGCCCTATAAAGCAAACCCAAGGGTGCTTGGGTTGGGTGAAATGATGCGTTTTGTTGATGTACTTAATGAGCATAAGGAAACGCTGGATAAGCTGGAGACATTTTCTGATAGGATTATAGACGGACATGCGCCCGGAATAGCCGGGAAAGATGTGCAGGCCTACCGCGCAGCAGGTGTGATGAATGATCATGAATGTGCAACAGCCAGGGAGGGGCTGGAAAAGCTGCGTGCCGGTTTCTGTATCCTGGTGCGGGAAGGAAGCGGTGCAAAAAATCTGGAGAGCCTGCTGAAAGGATTCCTGGAGGCTGGGGTATCATTGGAGCAATGTATGTTTTGCACAGATGACAAGCATTTGGAAGATATTGAAAAAGAGGGGCATATTAATGCGTGTATCCGCAAGGCGATTGCGCTTGGGGTTCCGGCTGTAAAAGCGTACAAAATGGCATCCTTTAATGCGGCAAGGGTCTATCAGATAAATAACACAGGAGCTATAGGCCCGGGCCGGCTGGCCGATATCGTTGTTGTCGATGACTTGAGTAAAGCTGAGCCGAGCCTTGTGATTAAGGGCGGAAAAGTTGTTGATGAGGAATGGCTTGAATCTTTTCACTATGAGTTAAAAGACGAATCACTCTTAAAAACGGTAAAGATCAAAAGTCTGGACCGGAAGGATCTGGTTTTTCCCCAAAAGGAAGTCAATCCTGTGATAGAATTGGTGCCGAATCAATTATTAACATTGCACAAAGAAGAAAGTATTCCGGGGGAAAACGGAGAGTTTGTACCTGATTCTGAATATGCAAAACTGGTTGTGGCCGAGCGACATGGAAAGAATGGGAAAGTAGGCGTTTGCCCGATAAAAGGATATGGAATTAAAAATGGGGCAGTAGCAACGACCGTTTCTCATGATTCACATAATATCATTGCGGTGGGTGATAATGATGATGATATTTTATGTGCAATTAATGAATTAAAGGAAATTCAGGGCGGATACGTAATTGCTTCCGGCAATCATATTGTGGATGAGCTGCCCCTTACTTTAGGTGGACTTATGAGTATGGATAAGGCTGCCAATGTACAGAAGAAAACAAGTGAGATGGTGCAGACAGCAAGAAATATGGGAGTACAGGAAGGGGTGGATCCTTTTATTACACTGTCCTTTATGGCACTTACTGTAATTCCGGAGCTTCGATTGACGGAAGCGGGAATTTTTGATGTCAGCAGTATGAAGTTCCTCCGGTAATATCGGAAATTTGAAGGCTGTATCCCAATCAAGGATACAGCCTCCTTTCGAAGTTGCCGGCTATCGAGCAGCCTTCTGTAAAAATCATAAACGCATGGGGGTCCATACTTCGAACAAGTCTCTTCAACTGCCTGACTTCATACTTAGAAATAACTACAAATAGAATGTAGGAGGTTTCGTTCGTATAGGCTCCTGAACCGTCCCAGTTGGTGACACCCCGGCCGAGCTGGTCAATAATAGCTCTGGAGATACCCAGTTTTTTGGTGAAGATCATAACACTCATATTGATATTCTGGATGTGTACACGGTCACATGCGATGGAGTAAATCACGCCGTAAATGAGAGAATAAATTGCGATCTCAACATTAAACACCAGAAGGCAGGCTCCGTATACAAAAATGTTAATGATAATGCCTATCTTACCTACACTGAAGCCTGGAAATTTTTTAGAAAAATAGATGCCCAGGATATCCTGGCCGCCGCCGGAGCTGCCGCCTCTTAAAATCAGACCTGATCCGGTACCCGCTATGATGCCCCCGATGACACAGGCGGTAAGATAGTCGTCAATAATAGGGGTTGAAGGAATCGGGAGCAGGGTGAGTGCTGCGGTCTGGATAATAATAGTTATAACGGAACGGGTAAAGAAAACCTTTCCCATTTTACTCCATGCCATATAAACCAGAGGTAAGTTAATCAGAAGATATATAATACCTGCAATATCTGTCCGTCCGAAGGAAAAAGGAACCAGCCTTATGACGAGAGTACGAGTCAACTGGGCAATACCCATAAAGCCTCCGTTATATAATGAAAGCGGAGTAATGAAAACATTCAGACCAAAAGCAAATATAACAGCACCGAGTGTCATGTTGCAGGTACTGTATATACGCTGTTTCTGCAATGCACTAAAAGAATTAAAGGATACCATGGTAAAAGCCCCCCTTATGTAGTAATAATCTATCAGATGTCACTATATTCTAGCACTTTGATTTCCCTATTACAAGAAGAAATATTATCATATACAAGATGAAATATTATCATTAAAATAGTTTACATCTGATGTTTTCATGTTATAATTCAGTTATAAATGGATAAATTCAATTATATGGATATTAAATTCCATAGGAAAGGGTGATGATATGAAGTACTTAGAGATTGAGAAGGTAGTAGGCAGAGAGATTATTGATTCCAGAGGAAATCCGACCGTAGAGGCGGAAGTCTATCTTGCTGACGGTACAGTGGGAAGGGGAACAGCTCCAAGCGGTGCATCTACAGGAGAATTTGAGGCACTAGAATTAAGAGACGGAGATAAAGGCAGGTTCGGCGGCAAAGGGGTTTCCAAAGCTGTTGCAAATATTAACAAAATCATCTCTGACACACTCAAAGGAGTGAATGCGGCGGACACCTATGCGGTGGACAAGGCCATGCTTGCTGCAGACAAGACAAAGGATAAGTCCAAATTGGGGGCTAATGCAATTCTCGCTGTGTCTATAGCCAGTGCCAGGGCAGCAGCAAATGCGCTGGACATGCCGCTGTATCGTTTTCTGGGCGGTGTAAACGGGAACAGGCTGCCGGTACCTATGATGAATATTTTAAACGGGGGTGCCCACGCTGCGAATACGGTAGATGTTCAGGAATTTATGATTATGCCTGTAGGGGCAGAAAGTTTCCGTGAAGGCCTGCGCTGGTGCACGGAAGTATTCCATGCTCTGTCAGCGCTGCTAAAGGCGAGGAAGCTGACAACTTCTGTCGGTGATGAGGGTGGATTTGCTCCTGACCTTGGAAGCGACGAGGAAGCAATCGAGTGTATTCTTGAGGCTGTAGAAAAAGCAGGATATAAACCGGGAAAAGATTTCGTGCTTGCGATGGATGCCGCTTCCAGCGAATGGAAGAGTGGTGTAAAAGGTGAATATTTACTGCCTAAATCAGGAAAGAAATTTACTTCAAAAGAGTTGGTGGCACATTGGAAGGTTCTCTGTGATAAATACCCAATCTACTCTATCGAGGACGGGTTGGATGAAGAGGACTGGGAAGGCTGGAAGATGATGACAGCTGAATTGGGTGACAAAATCCAACTGGTAGGCGATGATTTATTTGTGACCAATACAGAGAGGCTCTCCAAGGGAATCAGCCTGGGCTGTGGTAATTCTATTCTGATCAAGCTGAATCAGATTGGTACTGTTTCCGAGACACTGGAAGCTATTAAAATGGCACATAAGGCAGGTTACACTACCATTGCTTCCCATCGTTCAGGGGAGACAGAGGACACTACAATTGCAGATCTTGCCGTGGCATTGAACACAGGACAGATTAAAACCGGTGCCCCGAGCAGAAGTGAGCGTGTGGCGAAATATAACCAATTGCTGAGAATTGAGGAAGAGCTGGGAGACGCGGCAGTATATCCGGGAATAGAGACATTTAATATTAAACGTTCGTGAAGTGATTCTATAGCATTATAAACCAAAAGAAAACTGCAGGCTTCGATTTCAAAGTCTGCAGTTTCCTTTTTGTCCGGTTTTTAATCGGGCTGGCCCTCCTGAACAGTCACTTATTTTATAAGAAAACCTGCAAAGAATGTTACCATAGGAATTGTGACAATAGATAGCAATGTTGTAAACGAAAAGATTTCTGAAGTATATTTGTAGTTTTTATTATAACGAATCGCCATCATTGTCATAGCGGCAGATGAAGGGCAGGCAGCTGCAATTAGTGTGGTGAAAGCAAGTGAATGCTCAATTCGTGCCAAAGCTAAAAATAGTGCGACAGCCATTGGAACAACCAGAAGCTTTAGGAAACTTACCCAATAAAGACGAAGGTTGGTAAAAACTTTCTTTAGATCGGCCTGTGCGACAGAGAAACCAGCAACCATCATGGCAAGTGGAGTATTTGTATCAGCGACGTAACTTATAGAGTCCAGAATGGTGGAAGGAATCCGAAGTCTCGCGAAAAACAAACAGATAGCGGCTGCGGTGCTGATTATCATGGGAGACAGAAGTCCTTCCTTGAGCTGCTTCAGAGAAAAACCATTCTCCATCAGGCTGAGCCCATGGGTCCAGAAGAACAGGTTAAAGGTAGCCATATAAGCGGTGAGATAGAACACTCCTTCGTTTCCCAGCACACTGTATACCAGTGGAATTCCAATAAAGCCACAATTAGAATAGACAGAACCAAAGCGGTCAAGGAAATAATCAGGATTATTTTTGGCGGGCACAAGAAATCTTGCGATAAAAATAGCAACAAAATGGGCGGCAAATGCCAGAACGAAGGAAATTAAAAGTCCCTTTACCAGATGGATATCATAATCCACTTGGTAAGCCCTGATAATCAGGCAGGGATTTACAATCATCAGAAGCAGATTAGAAATGGACTTATTTCCTTCCTGACTTACAATCTTTAGTTTGTAACAGACAAAAGCCAATAACATAATCAGCAGCATTTTCATCAGTTGGTTAAAAATCAAAAAAAACATAATAAACACGTTATCCTCTCAGTAAAGATGTCAATCATCGTTATGAGCATCCATCACATTATTTAGTTCATGAAATTTCCTACAATTTCGCTGACTAACTTCCCGTCTGCTTTTCCTTTTACTTTTGGCATAAGTTCTTTCATAAGTTTGCCCTTTTCCTTTGAAGTCAGTGTTTCTATTCCAAGCTCGGACAGCACTTCTTTGATTGTTTCTTTAATTTCATCTTCTCCCATCATCTTTGGAGCATATTCCTCCAGCACAGACAGACGCTTTCCACACTCATCAATAATGTCGATGCGGTCTGGCGGGGTCATTTCCAGGGTTTCCTTTGTCTGCTTGATTTCCTTGAGCACAATCTGGTTTTCTTCCTCTTCCGTTAAATCGGTACGTTTGTCAATCGCCTTGTTCTTTAGAGAAGATAACAGGAATGAAAGGGCTGCTTTTCTTTCCTTGTCTCCGGCTTTCATTGCGGCTACCATTGCACTTCTCACTTCATCGATTTTACTCATTTTTTGTTGTCTCCTTTTCATAATATATAGGATCAGACTTTAAACTTTAGCCCGGTCTTTTATGTTTTACTGTATCTTTAGCATCCTTTAAAGTTTAACAGAATAAAGTGAGATTTTCAATAAACAAATGTATTAGCTAAAAATGACAAATGTAAGCTGCACGAATAATTTCCTCTATTTGACAAATACTAGTACCAGCTTTAATGATTACTATGATGTCAAATGGAGGAATTTCTATATGAAAGCTACAGGAATCGTAAGGAGGATTGACGACCTGGGAAGGGTGGTTATTCCGAAAGAAATACGGAGAACCCTGCGGATTCGAGAGGGCGACCCGTTGGAGATATTTACAGACAGAGAAGGAGAGGTCATACTTAAAAAGTATTCTCCCATAGGAGAGCTGGGAACACTGGCACGTCAATATTCCGAAAGCCTGGCTCAGACAATGGGGTGTACAGTATGTATCACTGATAATGATCAGGTGGTGGCCGCGTCGGGAAGTGGAAAAAAGGATTTGCAGGATAAATTTATCAGCAAGGAGCTGGAAAAAGTAATTCAGGGAAGGGAACAGCTGGTGGCTGGAATTGACAGTGCTAAATATACGAATATCACTTCAGATGAGAAAGAGTTTAAAGAAGAGGCAATCTGCCCTATTCTCTGTGAGGGCGATGCCATTGGATCAGTCGTATTTTTGAATAAGGATGAGAAAAAGAAATTTGGTGAGCTGGAGCAGAAGGTTGCTATGAGTGCAGCTGGATTTCTCGGACGGCAGATGGAACAGTAGTCAAAAGCAGAGTCAGCAAAAGGCGCACCAAGAGAAATGGCACACGTTATTCAGCGAAAAAACCCCCGGAGCTTTTCGTGGATATCGGTGTGTCATATTTTTATGCCAAAATACATATGTTTGATTAAGACATGTTTGAAGATTTGTAAGTTGTGGTGTGCAAAACACTGATGCATTTTCTGGATGAGGAGGAAGAAGATGGAGAAAAGAGTAAAAAATGAACATAGGGGGGAGAACAAGGCTGTCTGGATTTTAAAGTCACTTTTGTGTGCATATATAGTGACTGGGATTCTTCTGCTTTTACTGACTCTGCTGCTTTATAAATTAAACCTGGATGAAGGCAAAGTTACAGGAGGGATTACCGCAATTTATGTTATATCCACTTTTGCAGGCGGTTTTTTGGCCGGTAAGCTGGCGAAGGTACGAAAATTTATATGGGGGCTGACCACAGGAGTTCTGTATTTTGCCCTGTTGCTGCTGATTACCCTGGGTGTCTATCATACCCTACAGGGAGGCGGAATGGGTGTACTGACAACCTTTCTGTTGTGTGCAGGAGGAGGCATGCTGGGAGGAATGGTGTCCTGATTTACAGGATACCTTTTCTTTTTGCACAGATAGCAGTTAGTATTTAGAGATTAAAATTAATTACATTGAGGTATAATAAAACGATTAAAAGGTATTAGAGAGGACACTCAGGATGGAGAAGTTACCCAGAGAATTTTATAACAGAGATACGCTGATTGTTGCAAAGGAGCTTTTGGGAAAAATATTGGTTCATGAGTTAAATGGAGAAAAAGTATGCGCAAAAATCGTGGAGACGGAGGCCTATATGGGAGTAGTGGATAAAGCGGCTCATTCTTTTGGCGGGAGACGAACTCCCAGGGTTGAGGTGATGTATGGAAAACCAGGAGTGTCCTACGTATATTTTATTTATGGGATGTATTTTTGCTTTAATGTGGTAACCAGAGAAGAAGGAATCCCTCAGGCGGTTCTCATAAGAGCACTTGAACCTGTGGAAGGATTGAATTTCATGTCTCAGAACAGGTTTAAAAAGAAATACGATGAACTGAACAGGAAACAGATCATCGGGCTGACCAGCGGGCCCGGAAAATTATGCACCGCACTGCAGATTGATAAAAGTCTCAATGGCGAGGATTTGTGCGGAAGCAGTCTGTATATTGAAGAAGGGGATGGAACTGACTTTCATATAGTTTCAGCTAAAAGAGTGGGAATTGACAAAACGGAGGAAGCACGGGACTATCCCTGGAGATTTTATATAAAAGATAACAGATATGTTTCTGTAAAGATTTGACCTTGCCGAGTCTGAAAACGTACAAATGAAGCATAAAGGCTGCAAGAACTGTCACTAGAAAAGCCGGCACCCGAAAGGTATCGGCTTTTCTAGCTTTTATTGATTTTTCAGTGCAGAGCGTTCTTCTTTTTCCACATGATGTAAGTCATAATGGAAAGGCAGGACGACTGTAGATATACTTTTATGCTTACTTAAGTGACGGCTGATAAAGTAGGTAGTCTGATTATGCAGTATATTATCGTACCAATGGTCAATCATGAATTTAATAACGATAACAGAGATATTCTCTCCCGGCTTTAGTGCCTTTTCTCTTTTCCAGAGATATTCATCCATGGGCCGGATAATATCGCGGTAAGGGGTTTCTATAATCCTCAGTTTGCACGGTACCTGAAACTCATCCCACTGTTTCCGCAGTTTCTCGGCATGTTCACAGTGCCGGCAGATATGCAGAGCGGAGACGTTGTTGGAGATAGAGTTTGCATAGTTTACAGCTTTCAAAAACGGTTTGTTGACATCATGTACCATTATAATGCACTGTGTGGAAGATACCTTGCTGTATGGGTGGAACTTATCCGGTGTCAGCATCAGCTGGTGTTCTACATAAGCATAATGTTTATGGACAGAGTACATGAGGTACATAAGGAATGGTATAGCAATCCCCAGAAGCCAGGCTCCATCTATAAATTTTGTAGAGAAGACAATGATAGACACTATCAGTGTTACAATCGCTCCTATCCCGTTAATCCAGCATTTATATTGCCAGCCCTTTTCTTTTAACTTTCTCCACTTCAAAAACATACTGAACTGTGCGACAGTAAAAGAAATAAAAACACCCACGGAATACAGCGGAATCATTCTATGTGTTTCGCTCTTGAAACCAATAATCAGCAGTGCCGAGATTACATAAATAAACATGATACCATTGGAAAAGCTCAGTTTTGTTCCTCTTGAGGCAAACTGCCGCGGTACATATCCGTCGTGAGCCAGTATATATAACAATTGAGGCAGACCGTTATATGCGGTATTTGCCGCCAAAATCAAATGATCTCTCGGAATTCTGATTGATCATGCCAGCACTGCTGGCAACAGGACATTGAAAAGTGAATATTATCCAAAATGAACTAAATAGTGAAAAAAGAGTATGAGAAATAGACATAACTGTCGCTATGCCTGAAAAATTTGTTATAATAAAAACGGATTATGCTGCTTGTAGAATCAACTTTCTGAGGGCGGATTCAAAAGGCATATC